>JAAZXM010000057.1 GCA_014240165.1 Myxococcales bacterium
AAAGACTACGCGACGGTGGAATTCCAATTGCTGGACCCTGAGGCCTCCCGCACAACCTGGATTGCGGTTCACGACGGGCGCGTCTTCATTCCCAGCGGATATATGACGACCTGGTGGGGGAAGATCTGGAAGCAATGGCCTTTGCAAGCCGAACAGGATGGCCGTGCCATTCTTCGGGTCGACGGAAAACTCTATGACCGACAACTGGTGCGCGTGATGGGCGGCCCCGAGGTGGAACCGGTCATGGCCGAACTCGGCCGAAAATACGCGGCCGGGGCGGCTTTCCCGCGCGACGCGTTCGATAGCGGCTACCTGTGGATCTTTGAACTGGTCCCCCGCGGATCCTGACCAATTTTTAAAGTCCAAAGCTTCGGGCGTCCGTGGATCGAATGGCGAAATAGAGCCTGAAATGCAGGACGATCGCCGGTAAAACGACAACGTCCCCACCCAGCAACGTCTGGGTGAGGGGAGCAGCGGCCTGCGCCTCATATACTCAACTCAGGTCGCGCGATGCTCGCGGAAGCGGCGCTTCCCCTCTGGCCGAAGAGCGTGGGGTCGTGCGCGGCTGAAGCCGCCGCGGGATTTGCCCCGCGAGCGCAGCGAGCACGCGAATCCCTCCCGGGGTGCCAGAAAACTCTTTGGTCGCGCTCGTCTTTAGAAACTCGGCAAAACGCCCATACCCGGACGCTGTGCTGGAAGACAGCTCGAATGTCCTATCCCCCCTTGTGTGCCATCAGTGTGTACATGTTGGGCAACTTGTTCAGTACAGGGCCGGGCAGGGACCAGTCGTCGGGGCCGTTCTGTTGCATGACCTTGAAGCGCGGCCAAACGCAGCGGGCGGATTCTTCGAAGTGATCGATCACCAGGCCGGCGCAAATCAGCGCGTTGAGGATCGATCCGATCGTGTGCATATGATCAACCGTTTTGGTGTGTTGGAATTGTGCGTCCAGGTCCGCGTACGTACCGGGGGAGTCGAAGACCAGCCCACCCCGGTCGAGATAAGGGTACGTCACCACGATGCCTGGCTCGTCCGGGTGATCATCGAAGACGTCGGCGAACGGATGCGCCTCGTTCATATACAGCCGCCCGCCGGGCTCCAGCAGGCTGCCGACGACTTGGGCCCAACGGTCGATATCCGGGAGCCAGCACACGGCTCCGACCGAAATGAACACGATGTCGAACGTGCGCCCAAGGGCTTCGGGGGCGTTGTACACGTTCTCGCAAACGAAGTGGGCGTCGAGCTTGAGTTCTCGACGCAGGAGTTCGGCCTTTTCGATGGCGGGTTGGGAAAAGTCCAGCCCCGCCACGTTGGCTCCGAGCAACGCCCACGACAAAGTCTCCATGCCCATGTGGCACTGTAGGTGGGCCAGCGTCTTGCCCGCCACGTCGCCCACATCGCGGACGATGTGCTCTGCAAGACACGGCCGCCCGTCCCGCAGGTCGGCCGCGTGACGGCGATACATATCCGACTCCCAGTGCGCCTCGACCCGTTCATCCCACGAAAGACGGTTCAACTCAAACGCTTGTTTTTGTTCGTCGCTCCAGGCCATTTACAGGTTCTCCTTCAGGTCGCCCTTGTCCTTCCCCCATCACTTGCGACGAAGCATCCCGGGGCAGCACGCCGATCATCTCCGTTCTCCGGGCAGCGCGCGATGATCGCGGAAGCGGCGCTTCTCCTCTGGCCGAAGAGACCGACAGCCCGCCCAGCGGATGCGCGCTCCGGTTAGGCGACAGCACCTTCCGCCACGAGGTCCGCCACGGCATCCACATCCATGCCGAGGGTTTCTGTGAGTACCTCGAAGGTGTCGCCGCCCAGTAGCGGGGCTGCATGGCGCGGACCGTGGTCGTAGCCCCGAATTCGGAATTGGTGGCCGCTATAGGGCACTCGCCCCATCTCCCCGTGATCGAGCTCGCGGTAGAAGGAGCGATGGGCGAGCTGCGGATCCGCCAGCAGGTCACTCGAACGCTGAACATGGCCTGCGGGCACGCCTGCCTCGCATAGTGCCTCCACAACCTCTCCCGCTGATCGTACGCGGGTCCACTCGGCAATCGCCGCGTCGATCGCGTCATGGGCGGCCAGGCGTCCCTCCCAGCCATCCAGTGCACCGGCTCGCGCCCACTCCGGGTCGCCCAGGGCCTGGCGCAACGCGTGCCACTGGCCATCGTTTTCCACGGCTATGGTGCACCATTGATCTTGACCCGCGCAGGGATACGCACCCTGGGGCGCGGCATCGTGCGAACGATTCCCATTGCGTGAGAAGCCGCGGCCAGTCACCTGGCGCGCCAGGATCTCGGGCGCCAGGAAATGAAGCGCCGCTTCCATTTGACCGAGGTCGATATGCTGCCCCTCACCCGTACGCCGGCGATGATCCAATGCGGAAAGCAGCGTGGTCACCAAAAAACGAGGCGCGATGGTATCCGTGTAGGCATTCCAGGGGCCGCCGGGCGGGCAGTCGGGATAGCCCGTGAGTTCGTAGAAGCCCGCGACCGCGGCTGCGTGGTAGCCATAACCCGCCATGGTGGATGCCGGGCCGGTCTGGCCCATCAGGCAGGTACTGACCATGACGATGCCGGGGTTGCGCTGCCGCGCGGCGGCATACCCGATGCCCACGCGATCCACGGCGCCGGGCGTAAAGCTCTCCAGCACAACGTCGGCCCAATCGAGTAGCCGACCGGTGACCTCCACTGCACGCGGGTGCTTGAGATCGAGAGCAAGGCCGCGCTTGGACGTATTGAATTCGCCGTAGAAATGCGAGCGATTCCAGCCCACCTCGCTGTCGAGAAAGGGCCCTGCCGTGCGGAGGGCATCGGGCCGGCCCTGCCACTCCACCCGGACCACGTCGGCGCCGTGGTCGGCCAGGTATTTGGCCGAGATCGGGCCCACACCCACCCAGCTGAAATCCGCGACCTTGAGACCCGCCAAGGGCAGATCCGCCCGCGGACCCTCTGCAACGGATACCTGGCGCGGGTGTTCAGCCAATTCCTCGAGAATCTCGGCGGTATGTTCGCCCGGGCGAGGCGCCGGTCGGCGAATACCTGGAAGGCCTGCGCTGGGCTTCACGAATGCGCCCGGCGCACGCGCGCGCCGCCCACCCGGCAATTCGACATCGACAAAATAATCTCGCGACGCGAGTTGTTCGAATCCGAGGAGGTCGTCGAGGGTCTGAACGGGGGCAAGGGTCGCGCCCAGGGCGAGGCCTCGTTTGAAGAGCTCCGCTTTTTCGTGCCCGGCGAAAAATCGTGTAAAGATGGCGATCAATTCCTCGGTGGAAATTTTCAGCTCCCCGCCCTGCACCACCCGCGCATCGTAAGTGGACCAGTCTTCCCGCTCGAGCCAGGCGCGGTCGATCACGTCGTCCTCGATCATCCATTCCGCAAGGGACATCAGAAGCGGGCCTCGGGGCAGGGCAACCAGGTGCCCGTCGGCGCATTCGAAGACAAGTTGGTAGGCGGCGTTGCCGAGTTGCAGGGTCGACCCGGCGCGCTCGAAATCGGCACCCTGGATCGCGTAGGCGGACATCGCGTTCAGCATTGTCCACGTGAGCGCCGATTGGGCCGACACATCGACGAAAGCGCCATCCCCGGTGGTCCGCATACGCGCATGGCCCATGAGGGCCGCCACGGCCGCCTCGGCACCGGCATGGCGCCAGGCCTGGGGCACGCTCACGCGTAAGGGCGGTCGGTCGGGATCGCCTTGGACGCTCATGGGCCCCGCCCAGGCCGCCACCGTGAGATCCGCGGCGGGTCTGCTCGCTGCGGGGCCGTCGTTTCCGAAAGCACTGATGCGTACGTGAACGATTCTCGGGTTGGCCGCGCGCAGCGCCTCGAAATCGAGATCATGGGCGTCCAGCCAAGCGTCCGGGCCCGAGTCCAGGACGAAATCACTGCCCTCCACCAACGCGAGAAAACGAGCCTTTGCCTCCGGCTCGCCGAGGTCAAGAATCACCGAGCGCTTGTTGCGGTTATAAGCGGCAAAGGACAGGCTTTGCTCGCCCTCCGGTGCATCCGCCAGGAGCGGACCGATGCGCCGCGCGGGGCTGCCTTCGGGCGGCTCCACTCGCACGACATCGGCGCCCAGGTCGCCGAGCATCATTCCGGCAATCTGCCCGCGCACGTCGGTCAGGTCCAAAACGCGATAGGGCTCGAGCATCGGCTCTTCTCCGCGGTGGTTTCAACCTGAGACGGTAGCCGGACCGTGTGGTTCCACAACGATCGATACACGTCCGCCCATCCCAGGCAGGTCAACGCTTCCGGGCTGGTTGGACGCTGATGGGAGCCGGTGAAAACCATCCCAACTGCGAAAACAACTGTTATAAGACCACCATCAGCCAGGATATATGGCACCTCTGGGTCGGCGATCGTATGCAGGTGTTCGCTCGTTGGCCCAATGTCGGTTCCTGCTCTCGGAGATGCGATGATCCTGATACTCGCCGGCCTGCTCCTCGACTTGGGCAGACGACGGGCTCGGCTTTTCGATTTTCGACCTCGTCGCCTCCCCGATTCCGTCTAGAGGTCGCTGCTTTCTGTCCTGTCTTTCTCCGTTTCGAGTTCGGGTTCGGGCGTGTTGAATAAAGCCAGGATCCCGAGCACGAATAAAAACAGCAGCGCCATCAGCAGGTAGCTGTCCGCGTAATCCGTTGTTTCCGAAACGATGCCGAATAGCTTGGATCCGAGGGAGACCCCCAAGTTGGCTGCTGACATGTAGACCGCGAATTGAGTCGCCGACACTCGCTTGGTGCAAATAGTCATCGCAATCGCGATCACGCAGACCATCGCCACTGGATCCAGCAGCACCCAGATCGAAAGCATGACGAGTACATAGGTCTCGTTGACCCAAAATTGCTCGGTCTGCGCCAATATCAGGGCGTGGAGGAAGACCACCGCGATCGTGATAATCGACATCTGCTTAATGCCGAACCGATCGATAGAGGGTCCAAGGCCCAGCGCGAGAAACGCACCCAACAAACCCATGGTGGCGACCAAGTTCGACCATTGAGCGGTGGTGAAGCCAAAAAGTTTCACCGCGGCAATGGGCATCAGTGCATCGCCATAGCCGTTGACCAGGCCGTAAAAAAAGAGAATCAGGAAAACGATCAAGCTCACCTTGCTCCAAAGAACTTGATTCATGGAGCCGATCAGCGACGAAATCGACTCTGGAGCAGAGGTATGTCCGCGATGCTCTCCTTCGCTCCAAGGGAGGCGACGTTCACCCTCTCTTTCGCGAACAAGCAGGAAGGCGCCGAAGATCATTGCGGATACAGCAGCAGCCAATAATGCGGTGA
The DNA here is from genome assembly GCA_014240165.1 of Myxococcales bacterium. Lineage (GTDB taxonomy): Bacteria > Myxococcota_A > UBA9160 > UBA9160 > UBA4427 > JAZXM01. The sequence continues at coordinate 5,283 of JAAZXM010000057.1, forward strand.
TCGCCAAGCCAACGGTGGTCAACATCACGCCGCTCGCAGCCGCTGCTCCGGCCCACCCGATCGCCTTACCGAAACTCATGAACGCGTTGATGCGGCCGTGCTGGGATTCGGGCACCAGGCTGATTGCCATCCCGTCTACGGCGACATCTTGCGTGGCGGCAAAAGCTTGAATGAGCGCTGCGAGAGCGGTCAGGGCCGCAATTTCTTGCATCGGATCGTCGATCAGGACCAATCCGCATAAAGAGAGCGTCATGCCCAACTGTGCGCCCAATACCCAAGGCCTGCGCAAACCCATCGCTGGAAACTGAAAGCGATCCATCAGCGGGCCCGTGGTCAGCTTGAATACCCAAGGCAGCGCGATAATCGCGAGGTAGGAAGCGATCGCCGAGGCACTCATCCCTTGACTGGCGAGCCATGCCGGTGTCGCGATGTTCAGCAGGCCTTTTGGAATGCCCTGGGCGAAATAGAGAGTGGCACAGGTGGCGTACCGCAAGCCCTCACTACGCGATAGGTACATATTGTCTTGATCTTACCTTTGGTCTCGTATCTACATTGAGCCGGGGGTTCGAGTACGCCGTTTAACCATTCGCCTACACTTGACTCCTGGTACCCAGCTGGCAATGTATCGAATTATGTGCAGTCGCGAAGTAATAGTCGCAAGCCCCGCGCGCTTTTCGTTCAAAGCCGGCATGAGCAACAGCCGCGGCATCGAGCGCTTGCTCTTTGGGGCGTTTCTGGTCGCAATTTGGGTGGCGTGCGGTCAAGGGTCGCCCGATATTCCGAGCCAGAACGTGCTCGAAACAGGGGAGAAGCTCTATTCGCAATACGACGAAGAGCTGATCATCCGCGATTTCTTCGGCGATCAACGGGATGGTTTTTTTGTCGATGTGGGTTGCTACGACTACAAGGACCTCAGCACCACCTATTATCTTGAAAAGCACCTCGGGTGGTCGGGCATCGGGGTCGATGCCAACGATACCATGCGTGCTGGCTATGAGATGCATCGCCCTCGGACGAAATTCGAAAATTACGCGGTCACGGATAATTCTGGTGGTGAGCTTACTTTTTTTCTGAACGTTGGGGGAGAAGGGGTCTCTTCTCTTTCGCGAAGTTGGATCGAAAACTCCATCCATAGTTTTTTTGGTCCGGATGTGGAGCCAAGGATCCGGGAAGTAAAAGTGCCAGCCATCACGCTCGATGATCTGCTCGAAAAGAACGGCGTAGAAAAGATTGACTTTCTCTCAATGGATATCGAAGGACACGAGCTCACGGCACTCGCTGGGTTCGATATCGAGCGCTTTTCGCCCGAACTCGTCTGCATCGAGGCTGCCGCTGATCAGAAAGCCATTCTTCGCTACTTCGCGGAAAACGGCTATGAACGAATTGATCGATATTTGAAATTCGACTTCGCGAATTGGTATTTCAGGCCTCGCCGTGAACGCTGAGTGCCCCGGAGCCTCGGGATTCCTGGAAGCCGGCTTTCCTTCTGATGGTTTTGGGGGTGCAGATCCTGCCCCCTCAATCGAATCCGATCCGGTGCCTGGGTCAGATCGATATCTTCGCTAAGTATCAAAACGTTGACGCACCAGTCCTATAAAGGAGAAACTCGACTATGACCCGGCTTGGCTATCAGATTCCCAACTTCACGTACCCCGGTACTCCGCCAGAAGGTATTTTTGAAAACGTTGTCGCCCAGGCGAAGGCCGCCGAAGCCGCTGGTTACGATCGTGTTTTCGTGATGGATCACTTCTATCAACTGCCCGGGATCGGAACACCCGATGAGCCCATGTTCGAGTGCTACGGAATGCTCTCGGCCCTGGCGCAGCACACCGAACGGGTTCGGCTCTCGGCCCTGGTGACCGGAAATACCTATCGGAACCCGGCCCTGCTCGCGAAAACGATCACCACACTCGATCATCTTTCGGGAGGGCGAGCCACCTTGGGAATCGGTTGCGCTTGGTTCGAGAAAGAGCATGCCGATCTCGGTTTCGAGTTCGGCACATTCGGGGACCGCTTCGAGAAGCTCGAGGAGGCGCTTCAGATTATCATCCCGATGCTTCGCGGCGAGCGCGTTACGTTTTCCGGAAAATATTACAACGTGACAGATGCGATCAATTCACCTGCGCCGCTTTCGAAAATCCCAATCATGATCGGCGGTCAGGGGGAGAAGAAAACACTCCGGATGGTCGCTCAGTACGCGGATGAGTCGAATCTCGTGGGCGATAATGCGGCGATCCCTCACAAGCTCGAGGTGCTGGCGGAGCATTGCGAGCGCCTGGGCCGCGATCGATCGGAGATCACCGTGACCAAGCTTCAAATGATCGCCGTGGCGCCGACCCAAGAAGAACTCGATGCCGATTTCGCGGCCATCGCCGAAGTGAAGGGCTGGACGGATGCGCATATCAACGCCGCCAAGGCGGCCCTGATTACGGGCGATCCCGATACAGTGGGCGAGATTCTCGAGTCCGCGGTGGCGTCGGGTCTCGACGGCCTGGCCGTTGATCTACCCATCAATGGTCATAATACCGAGCGCATCGAACTTCTCGGAGAGATCGCGAACAAGATCCTGCGCTAGGGCATGGCCCCAGTTTCCAACAAGGCGCGCAGAGGCAGAGGGGATATAAATGGTTCCTGGGTGGAGCGTAGAGGCGATGGCCGAACTGGGGCGCCGCCACGCCGAGTTGGAGGCTAAAGGAGACCTCGAGCCTCTCCTGGAAACTCTGGCGCCGAATCCGCTCTATCTCTTTCAGCCCCTGGGCCGCTGCATGCGGGGTGATGAGATGGCGAGGCGCTTCTACGTTCAATTCATCGAGGAATTTCTTCCCCTGCGATCTCGAGTAGAGATGCTGGGCGAGTGGGTGAACGAGACTTCGGTGGTCCAGGAATACGTGCTGGATTTCGATATCGACGGCACCAAGGAGCAGCATCACGTGCTGGGCATCCTCTACGTCGATCCGGAAAGCGCGGCTCAGGGCAAGCTGCGCGGCGAGCGGGTCTACGCCGGGGAAGCGTTCATCCGGCGGATGACGGGCGACCTTTTCGACGAGCTCGAAGAATTGGGCTGATGCGCCCCGCGCTTCGGAGCCTTTGCACTTCGGACATCTTCCGGCGAAGAAAAGACGCCGCGAATTCTCCGGTCACGTCGAATCCGCTCTATACTGCGCCCAAGGGGGGGAAGAATGGGTTGGTTGAGTCGTGTATTTGGACGTGAGTCGGGAACGGATTCGGGTTTGGGCAAGCCCATCGGCCGGGTCGATGATTATTTCGCCAAGGTGGGGGTGGTCGCGCTGAAGCTCGATAAACCCCTGGCGGTGGGAGACAAGCTCCGGATCAAGGGGTACACCACGGATTTCACGCAGCCGGTGAAATCCATGCAGATCGAGCACGAGCCCGTGGAACAGGCGCGCCGGGGAATGGCGGTGGGGATCAAGGTCAAGAAGAAATGCCGTCGCGGAGATCGGCTCTTCAAGCTTCCCGCTTGAAGGCAAAGCCGGGAGCCATCGGTTTCGCGTGGTCGAGATCTCAGGCTCAACGCGTTATGGGTCGGTCCGCTAGGGGAGATACCGATGTTTCGGATCGGAGCGAGCGCGTTATTTCTCGTTGCACTGCTCGGCTTGTCTGAAGGACACGCCGCGGATGCGATCCCCGGGCTCGACGAGATTCCCCTGGCGCAATCCATTGAGGTCATGGTGGCGGATCGCCAACTTCTCGCCTTTGATGCGCGTGGGGGAGGGCAGATTCGTGAGGATTTGCGCCTGGAAGAGCGCGTTCTCTGGAAGGGGGCGCAGGGTAGGGTCGGTGTCGTGGTCACCGATCAGCGCTTGATGGCCGTAGGCGTGGGCTCGGGAGCCTGGCAGGTTGCCGATCTTCAACTCGGAGAACAGGTATCAGGCGAAGCCATGCTGGGCGATCGCGTGGCGTTGATCCAGACCAATCGGCGAGTGCTGGGTTTTGGCGGCGAGCCCTTGGCTATTTCCGAGCGCTCGCTGGGTCTACGTGAGAACGTGCTCGCCCGGCGTGTGGGCGAGAGCGTGGCGGTACTCGTCACCGACCGCCGGGCCCTGGGCCTCTCGCCCTTTCGTACTGGTTTCGCCGAGATCAAGCTCTGGCTGGATGAGCGCATCGAGTCGGTGAGCGCCGTGGCCAACCTCGCCACCCTCCGAAGCGATCGGCGCATTTTGATCTTCCGCTCATCCAGTCGCAGCTGGGAGGAGCGCAGGCTCAACCTTCCCTGAGGACTCGGCCCATCGGGGCTCGTTGCTCCCCTGGCGTGCTGTTAAGGCTGCTCGCCTCGAATCGCAGAGAAAACGGCACCGTCCCTTCCGATCGCATGGACGACAGGAGTATCGGGAAAATTCTCCGCGTAGCCGTATCGACTGATTCCCACGTAATAGTCGACCTCGCTGGGCAAGCGCCGATGAGGAACCCTTTCCCAGATCCGCTTCGGGCGGATTTCCGGATCAAGGTAAAAGAGAAAACAATCCTGAAGCACCGGATTGGCGGCGAAGAGAACCGTGAGATGGTCCTTGCCTTCCGCGATTCTCTTTTGATTGAGCCAGAGTGCCGCTTCGCGATAGCTCGTGGCCCAATAGTCGGTCTCATATCGCGCATTGGCTCCGCTCAATCCCCCGGCCAATCCGTTGAAATACGTCATCTGGTATGGGTGCAGCCCAATCAGGTCCTTGATGGGGAGCAGGAGCAGCCCGATCAACGCGGCGGCCGTCAGGGCTTGCCGCATTCCCTGACCTCCAACAAGGCGGAGGATCGCGGTAGCGCCGAGCCCAGCGAAGAGGCAGAGGGCGGGAAGGATGAAGAGAAAATGCCGCAACCCGTCGTAGACATTCGGGCGCGTCACCCAAACGAAGGCAATGGGAAAGAAAAGCCAAAGCTGGCCCATGGAGCAGAGGAAGGCTTCCCGGCTCCTGGGCCGCGTCATTTGCATTCGAATCGAGGCGAGGAGCCCAGCGATGAGAAGAAAAAGCGATGCGGGCGGGGTCGTGATGCCCAGGTATTGGAGCAGGTATCGGTGGGGCAGTTGATCGCTGGGAAGAACCGCGCCTTCGAAGAGAACGGGGTAGGAGACCGGGAAAGCATTCATATAGAAGAAGGTCTCGAGGGGTCGCAGTAGCGGGCGCTCATGGGCAAAGGGCCAAAACGCGATCATGACGATCCAGGTAACCACGGCCATTATGCCCACCTGCAGGATCAGTCGCTGGCTGAGGCTGCGGCGCAGGACGGCCAGCGCTTGTTTCCCTTCGGGCAAGAGGCGGAATACCAAGCCGGCGAGTAAAAAGGCGGGAAGCAGAAAGCCGCCGATACGAATCGAAAGAGCCAGGCCCATGGCGAGCCCGCAATAGACGAAATCCCGCGTCTTTCTTTCTTCGGATAGAAAAAGGCGAGCCCCGGTGAACATCCCCCAGGCGAAGAAGCACGCGAAGGGAATATCCTTTGCATTGATGAAGGCGTGGCCGTAGTAGCGGGGGAGCAGGGCGAGCGCCAGGCCGGCGAAAATGGGCAACCACGGGTCGCGGAAGAGTCCGGCGAAACGCATCAGGCCCGCCACGCCCCCCAATCCGGCCAGGGCCGCAAGCAAGTGCCGAATGTCGTATTTCCATTCCGGAGCAAATTGGTAGAGCGATGCCGAGAGCAGTTCGAAGGCGGCGCCGTAGTTTCGGTAGTACTCCTGGGCATTGGCGCGCAGGTCCTGAAACCCGGAAGTGAAATAACTGAGGACCAACTCGCCATAGTACGCGGCGCTGGGCTCATCCCAGGATGCCCCGTAATCCCTGAAGGTAAGGAGTATGGTTCCGGCGCCCAGGAGGAGCATGGCGGTCGTTACAGCGCGCGCACGGTCAACCGTCATGGTCGCGCGTTGACCCGCCCGGTTCGTACGCTCTGGAGGCTGCCGTCGCCCGTCGAGTGCATGGTTCTAATCTATCACACGCGCCGGGTAGCGCGGCGCTTGGGCTTTGGCCGACGGGTGATCAAGCTTTCAGGGCCACTGGGCTGGGCGATTTGTGGCGCAGGAAAGTGGGCGTAGCTAGGCTTCGCGTGATGCGCCCCTTCGGCGAAGCGGATGCCTGAACCGTGATGTCGAAACGAAATGTTTCGACTCTGCTCGCCCTTGCCGTGCTCTTGGCCTTTGGCTCCTGGGTGCGGATCGATACAGCGCTATCGCTCCCCGAATTCGACGCCGAGCGCGCCGAGGGGATGCTGAAGAGCGACCCGGGTCTCCTCTACTACATGACCCAGCGCATTGTCGATTCCGGCGGAGGCCTGCCCGAAGATTTTCGGTCCGATTTGCGGATCGAATTTCCCCTGGAGAGCGACCTTCCAGCCATGTTCACCGTAGGCCAGGAATTCCTTGTGGCCTGGCTCTATCTGCTCTTCGGTGCCGATATTCCCCTACATGTCTTCGCCTTGATCGTGATGGCGATCATTGCCAGCACGGTGGTGTTGGGTGTGTTCGGCCTGGCGACCGAACTCTCCGGTAGCCGCAGATGGGGAGCCTTTGCCGCTGCTCTTTGTGTTCTGCTTCCGGGCAATTACCGATCTCTCAGTTTTATCTTTTTACGGGAAGACCTCAGTCTCCCATTTTATGCCCTTCATTTATGGCTGCTTGCACGCGCTGTCCGCTTACGGACTCCGTCGGCCTTTTTCCTGGCGGGGCTCTCCCTGGTTCTCTCCCTGGCCACGTGGCACGCCATGGGGATGGTGGTGCTGGTAGAAGCCGCGTGCTTCCTTGCCTGGTTCATCCGTACCGGAAAAAGCCCGCTCGCGGTTCCGGGCGCCTGGCTCTTTGTCGCCGTACTCGCCGTCGGTGCGTGCGCGGTGCCGGTGTTATGGGCCAAGCTCTACGTTCTCTCTCCCGCCATGCAGATCGCGAGCGCCTTGGGGGTGGCTGCGGTATTCGAGCGCCGCTTCCAAACAGGGCAGGGCGCGCGCGTCGCGGTGGGCCTTGGGGCTCTATTGGTCTTTGCGATTTTCTTTGGGTTGGCTGCCCAGTGGATTACTCCGGGGATAGGCGATTACTCGCATGTCTACGAACTCATGGCTGGAAAACTTCGCTTCCTGGGCGAGCGGCCCGATGACCCGGCGCTTCTCTCGTTCGGTGCCCGCATTATGTGGCAGGGGCCCTTTGCGAGTGGTTCGTTCCGTGATCTCCTGGACAAGATCGCCGTCCCGCTCCTGATGCTTCCCTTGGCACTGCCGGGGCTGATCCGAACTCTACGATCGGGCCGTGGTGATGTCCGTGGCGCAGGGCTCGCGGCTTTCACAATCTTCTTCGTGTTCGCCTCCATGGCGGTCTGGAGAATGCGCGTAGTCCTCGGGCTGGTGGTACCCGTGGTCGCCGCGGTCCAGCTCGCTCGTCTGCGTCCCAGGCTTGCAGTGCCCCTGGCGGTTGCGGCTCTCGCATTACAGGCCCTCAGTCTTCATTTCTATATTCGTGATTTCACGACCACCTGGTACAACCCGCCCGCCCAGGCGGCATTGGTTGAGACCGTAGACTGGATTCGAGAGAACCTGCCCGGCGAGGGTGCGTTCGTCTCAGACGTTCTGAACGCGACGGCTATTCTGGCCCATACCCGGCACCCCGTCGTACTTCAGCCGAAATACGAAACGGCGCGCAGTCGCCAGAGACTCGAGGCTTTCATTGTGGGTCTCTACGAAAGCCGCCCGAAGGAATTCTCCGTGATATTGGCCGAGGAGCTAGGAGCAACCTATCTGCTCGTCGACGTTCCGCGTCTTCGCCAAGCGCGTTACCTGGCGGGCGTTTCCCCGAGCATCCAGGGGGAACCGAGACGCAGCGCCGCCCATGCGCTCCTCCATCCCCGGCGCCGAGTCTACGCCCAGGTTCCGGGCTTTACGCTCCTCTACGAGACTTCGCCCAAGAAGCTTCGTATCTACCGTATCGACTAGGGTTGATCGGAGAAAGCGGCTTGTGCTGGGGCCGGTGCGCTGGGGCGTTGGGGTATTCGGGCGTTGGGTCTCGCTGGCCAGAAGAGGTAGAAGGTAGGGACCACGAAGAGGGTGAAGAGCGTTCCCACCCCCATCCCGGCCGCGATCATCAGCCCGATACTGAAACGGCTGTTGGCACCGGCGCCCGACGCCAATAGAAGAGGGAATACGCCGAGTACGGTGGCCGCCGTGGTCATCAGGATCGGGCGCAAGCGAAGGCAGGCGGCCTCGAGTACGGCGTCACGTCGGGACATGCCCTCGGCCGCCAGGTCATTGGCGAAGTCGACGATAAGAATTCCGTGTTTACTGATCAGCCCGATCAGGGTTAGCAGCCCGATCTGCGTATAGATGTTCAAGGTGGCGATATCGAGGGCCAGCGTGACTACGGCGCCGAAGATCGACATGGGAACCGCGATCAAAACGACCAGGGGGTCCCTGAAACTGTTGAATTGGGCCGCCAAAACCAGGAAGATCACCGCCAGGGAAAGCCCAAAGAGAAGCGCGAAACTCGAGCGCTCCTGGATGAACTGCCGCGCCTGACCTTCGTAGCCAGGGCGGTAACCGACCGGGGCAACCTCCCGCAGCGTCTCCTCGAGAAATTCGAGCCCCGCCCCCAATGAGTTGGGGGGCATCATCATGCCCTGGATATTGGCACTGTGGAGCTGCTGGTATTGGCTGAGCGAGTTGGGCTCGACCTTCTGGCTCAGGTTGATGACGGTCGCGAGGGGCACGAGGCTCCCGGCCCGGGTTCGTACATAGTATTTCTGGAGTTCGTCCCGGGTCAAACGAAAATCCGCCGAGGCCTGGGGGATGACCTTGTAGCTCCGCCCCTCCATGCTGAAACGATTGACCTCCGTCTCGCCCAGCATGATCGAAAGAGTGTCGCCAATCGATTGCATGGAAACGCCCAGGCGCGCCGCCTTATCGCGGTCGATGGAGACAATCGCTTCGGGTCGCGTGAACTTAAGCGTCTTGCTTACAAAATAGAAGAGCCCCGACTCTCGGGCTTTTTTCACAACGGCTTCGGCGACCTCGTTGACCTTGTAGTAATCCTCGTTCGAGGCGATTACGAAATCAACGGGAAGGCCTGATTGCGCTCCGGGCAGGCGCGGGTCCGAAAAGGTAAAAATCTCCAACCCGCTGATCTGGTTGAATTTCGGCTGCAGTTCCTGAATGATTTCCTGCTGGCTGCGGTCGCGCTCATTCCAGTGAACAAGAGAGAGGCCGCCCATGATGAAGCGCTTGGAACTGACCTGCCACGAGTGATTCACTTCGGGTACCGGCTTCCAGATCTCGACGATCTGGTCGAGGAAACGATCGATATAGGCGAGGTTGGCGTATTGGGGAGCGGAGGCGATGACCGTGATACCCCCGGAATCCTCCACGGGAGCGAGTTCTTCCCCGGAGAGCGAAAAAAACGCAGGAAGGCTCGTGATGATTGCCAGGCTGAAGACCAGTACGGCGCCCCGATTGGCGAGGCTGAATCCGAGGACACCGCGATAGGAATGCTTCAGTCCGTCGAAGCGCTTGTCCAGCCAATCTGAGAAGCGCCCCTGTTCCGACTGCTCACGCAAGAGGAATGCACACATCATCGGGCTCAGCGTCAGCGCGACAAAGCCCGAAACCACGACGGCGCCCGCCAGGGTCATTGCAAATTCGGTGAAAAGCGCGCCTGTCAGCCCCCCAAGGAATCCGATGGGTGCATAGACTGCGACCAGGGTCAACGTCATCGCGAGTACGGGAAGGGCCACCTGGCGAGCGCCACGAAGGGCGGCCTCCAGAGGCGTTGCTCCTTCTTCTATATGTCTGTGTACGTTCTCCACGACAACGATCGCGTCATCCACCACCAACCCGATCGCGATCACCATGGCGAGGAGGGTCAGCAGGTTGATCGAAAACCCCATCAGGTACATGAGGAAGAGGCCGCCGATCAGCGAGAGAGGAATTGCGGCCAGGGGAATGAGTACCACCCGCAGCGAGCCCAGAAAGAGGTAGATGATGAAGATCACGATGATCGCGGCTTCGAGCATGGTCTTCAGAACCTCGAAGATTGCTTCATCTATATAGAGGGACGCGTCGTAATCCACGAAAATCTCGATGTCGGCGGGCATCTGGCGCCGGAGGTCGGGCAGGGCAGCATGCACCCGACCTGCGACTTCGAGGGGGTTGGCTCCGGGCGCGGGCTTGACGGCAATGAAAACCGTGGGCTTGCCACTGGAGAAAGACGAGTACTCGATGTTCTGGTTCGAGAGTTCCAGGTCGGCGACGTCTTCCAGGATGACGCGCCGGTCGCCTTCCTGGCGCACAACGATCGCTGCGAACTCCTCGGGCTCCGAGAGATCCGTCTTGGCTTCGACGCTGGTCAGAACCCAGGTGCCCTCGGTCGTTCCACTCGTCGAGATATAGTTGTCGCGTCTCAGGGCGTCCCGAACATCCTCAGCGGTTACCCCGTGGGCGGCCATTTTTTCAGGGTGCAGCCACACCCGCATGGCGAAGTTCTTGTTGCCGAGCAGTTGCGCTTCGCCCACGCCCTCCAGGGTGGTGAGAACGGGCTGTACCGAGCGCGCGAGATAATCATTGACCTGGGGAATCGAGAGTTCGTCGCTGTAGAAGGCGATGTACATCATCGCATCGCCCGAGCCTTCGTTGCTCACTACGGGGTCTTCGATGTCCCTCGGAAGCTCGTAGCGAGCTTCGTTGATCCTGGCGATCACTTCGGAGAGAACTTTGCGTGTGTCTTCGCCGAGGCGAAGATGGAGTTCGATACTCGAACTCCCGGGCCGGCTCGTTGAACTGATGTAGTCGATGCCATCCGCCTTGGCGAGATATCGCTGCAATGGCGTTGTGACAAAGCCCAGCACGGTGCGCGCGCTGGCTCCGCGGTACGCGGTGCGGACCGAGATCACGCCCGTCTCGAGTTTGGGGTATTCCCGAATCTTCAGTTCGCCGGCTGCCTGAAGCCCCAGTAGGAGGAGCATCAGGCTCGCGGTAATCGAAAGAACCGGGCGACGGATGAAGAGATCGGTAAAGGCCATATGACCCCGCCCTAAAAAACGACGTCTTCGTCGACGGCGATTCGGGCGCCGCGGTAGAGCTTGTTCTGGCCAGCGGTGACCACACGGGCACCATCGCCGAGTCCCGAGAGAATGCCCGTTCTGCCATCTCGGGTTTCACTCGTCTCGACAATTACCGGCGAGGCACTCAGCAAGCCTGCTTCGTTTTCGTCGATCACGTAGACGGTATTGCCGTGGAGCGAGTAGCTGATGGCGGTTTCGGGCACGGTCACCAATTCGCTGGTTGTTCCCATATAGACCCGCAAATAGGCGAACATCCCGGGCAAGATGCCTTCGCCTTCAGTGAGACGCGCTCTTGCCCTCAAGTTGCGCGTATTGGGATCGATCTGTGAATCCACGGCCTGGAGCGTCGCCTCGAAGCGGCGATCCGGGAAGGCATCCACCTGGAGTTCGATGCGTTGGCCCGGGCGAAGCTTTGGAGCGCTCTGGGCGGGCAGGGTGAAGTCGATTTCGAGTTCACTGAGGTCCTGCAGGGTGGCGACCACGGTTCCGGGCGAAACGTAATCGCCTAGCTCGACTTGGCGTATTCCCGTTACGCCCGCGAAGGGAGCCCGAATTCGCTTGTTGGAGAGTATCGCCTCGGTTTCAGCGAGATCAGCCCGCGCGCGGTCAAGGTCGGCTTTCGAGCGATCGTAATCCGAACGGGAAACAGATTTCTGCTGGAGCAAGCGCCTGTTTCGATTGTATTGGAGCTTGGCGAGTTCGAGGGTGGCACGCTGGCTTCCGCGCCGGGCGATTTCGACGCGATCATTGAGCACCACCATCAGGTGCCCTTCCTCGACCGCATCTCCCGAATCGAAGTGGATTCCCAGCACCTCGCCGCTGCCTTCCGAGGTCAGCTGAATCCCGCGGATGGCCTTGATCGTCCCCACGGCGGCGAGGTATTCGCTCCAGCGATCGGCCCGCGCGATGCTGGCCGCCACCGCCACCGGCGGACGCTCGAAGGAGGCATTCGCGAGGGCAGAGAACTGGACGTATTTGTAGCCGGCAATCGATCCAAAAATGCCCAGAAGTAGGGCAATAACGAAGACATAGGCTTTCACTGATGAATCTTCCCAGCGAGAATTAGGGGACTCGACAAAGGAGCGTGCTTTTCGGCTTGCCGGTCGAGAGGGATGGTTCGAATAGAGGCTGGGAGAGCTTAGGAGGGGTCAGGTCGTTGCTCCAGTCCCTCTTTCCACCCTCTTTCGCCAGTCTTCTCGCCCTATTACCGCTGGTGTAGCATGCAGGGTCTCTGGACCACTGATGCTCGAAACGTTTATATAGATAGAAGGAGGTTTCCGATCATGAAGAATCGTCTCGAGGACGCCGCCCTGGTGAGGCAGGTTTTGGATCGATATGTCGAGGGGAGCGGAGGTGACGTTGATCTGCTCAGGTCGATCTTTCACCCCGAAGCGCTGATGAACGGATATTTCGGCGGTCATCTGGGGATAGGCTCCCCCGAGCCCTTCTTTGCTGAAGTGGCGAAGATGGATCCGTCGAAACCCACGTCGGAATACCACGCCGAGATCGAATCCATCGAGGTGATGGGCGACGTAGCCAGTGCGCGGTTGGTGGAAACGGGTTTTCTCGGCAGCGATTTAGTGGACTTCTTTCACCTGATTCGGGTCGAGGGTGAGTGGAAGATCATCAGCAAGACCTATTACCAGGCGCCCTGAGTCGCCGATTGCTCTGTGTTCGCGGGCCGTTGCAAAGGAGACGCGAAGCGGCTTGCTTACGATGAGGCCGAAGGGGTTGGATCATGCGAAAAGAAGACAACCGATTGAATGAGGTGCAAGACTCCGAGTGGCACTCCACCGGCTGTATTCTCTGCAGCATCAACTGCGGGCTCGAAGTTCGCGTGGCGGACGGAAATTTCGTCAAGATCCGGGGCGACCGAAAAAACCCGCGCTCGAAGGGCTACACCTGCGAAAAGCCGGCCAATCTTGCGCATTACCAGGCGAATCGCGATCGGTTGACCAGCCCTCTACGCCGGCGGCCCGATGGGAGCTTCGAGGCGATCGATTGGGATACCGCGATTCGCGAGGTGGCCGAGAGGCTGGGGGCCGTGCGCGATGCGCACGGCGGCGACAAGATTCTCTATTACGGCGGCGGAGGCCAGGGCAATCATCTGGGCGGTGCCTACAGTGCCGCCACGCGCCGGGTTCTGGGTATGCGCTACGCCTCCAACGCGCTCGCCCAGGAAAAGACGGGCGAGTTCTGGGTCGAGCGGAAGATGTTCGGCGGCCGCCCCGAACCGGATTTCGAACACGCCGAAGTGGCCGTTTTCGTGGGCAAGAACCCCTGGCATTCCCATGGGTTCGAGCGCGCCCGGGTCACTCTGAGGCAGATCGCACGCGACGAAAAGCGCGCCCTGGTGGTGATCGACCCCCGTCGCAGCGAGACCGCCGAGTTGGCGGATTTCTTTCTTCAGGTGCGCCCGGGCACGGATGCGTTCTGCTTGGGGGCCATGCTGGGAGTTCTCGTCCAGGAAGGCCTCATCAATACCGATTTCCTGGCCCAATATGCCGGTGATGCGGCGCCGCTCCTGGAATTGCTGGCCGAAGTGCCCGTGGACGACTACTGCAGCAGGGCGGATGTGCCGGCAGAACTCGTGCGAGCGGCCGCCCGGCGACTGGCCCAGGCCGAGAGCGTGTCGGTGCTCGAGGATCTCGGCATCGAGATGGCTCCCCACAGCACATTGAACTCGTATCTGGAGAAACTTCTCTATGCCCTGACTGGCAATTTCGGTCGCCCGGGGACCATGAACCTGGGAACCCATATGGGCAAGCTGTCGAGTGACTCGAAGAGCGACCGGAAAACGCCCGTGGCGGGCCGCCGGATCATTACGGGCCTGATCGCTTGTAATCACCTGGCCGATGAGATTCTCACCGATCACCCCGGCCGCTTTCGCGCTGCCCTCATCGAGAGCGGGAATCCCGCGCATTCGCTTGCCGATAGCGCCCGTATGCGTGAGGCCCTGGACGCCCTGGATTGCGTGATTGTGATCGATGTGGCCATGACCGAGACCGCCCAGCATGCCGACTATATTTTGCCCGGCTCTTCGCAATACGAGAAGCCCGAGGCGACCTTTTTCGGGGGGGGCTTCCCCGACCATGTCTTCCAGATGCGTCATCCCCTCTTTTCGCCCGCGTCGGGGACCCTGCCCGAACCTGAGATCCACAGCCGCCTGGTCGCGGCACTCGGTGGATATCGCTCCGAGGAATTGTCCGATCTGCGCTCCGCTGCGGACCAGGGCCTACCCGTTTTTGGCGCTGCGTTCACCGCGGCGCTGGAGAGTCGACCGGAATGGGGGGGCATTGCGCCGGTGTTGCTTTACGAAACCCTGGGCCGCTCCCTCGCCGAGGGGCTCGCGCCTGCGGCGCTCTTTTGGGCCGCCGCCCAGGCCTGCGCGGCACGCTACCCGGAATCGGTACGCCGAGCCGGATTCGACGGCGAAGGCGCGGCCTTGGGAGATGCGCTCTTTGAAGCGATCATCGCTCGGAAGGAAGGTGTGGTCATCACCTCCGACCCCTATGCGATCAGCTTCGACCGGATCGGTACCGATGATGGCCGAATACAGCTCCTGATCCCCGAATTGATCGATGAGTTGCGCGCATTGCAAGAGGAAAGCACTGACACCTCCTCGTCCGACTACCCCTTTGTGCTGGCTGCCGGAGAGCGGCGAGGGACCACGGCCAACACGATCTTCCGGGATCCGGGCTGGCGTCGGAAGGATCAAGAGGGTGCACTGCGAATAAACCCCGAGGATGCGCAGGCCCTGGGGATCGGTCCTGGTGGTCGTGTCCGAATTGTCAGCCCGCGCGCCAGTGCGGAAGCCGTAGTAGAAATCACCGATCGCCTGCGACCGGGTCATGTGACTCTACCCAACGGGCTGGGGTTGGCCTATCCCGATGAGGCAGGCAAGCGACAAGTTCACGGTGTCGCTCCGAACGAGCTGACCTCGATGGAAGACCGCGACTGGCTTGCGGGAACACCGTGGCACAAGCACGTAAGAGTCCGTATCGAAGCGGTCGAAGTCACCGAACACGCCTGAAGCGCGGCCCTGGGCGCGCTCTCGCTCAAGCCAAACTTGAGCGCCGCTGCATGTGCAAGGATTCAGTCACGGGCCCGCCGCGCCCGATCCACGCACTGGCTGGCCTGCGCTGAAGATCACCCCTTCAGGAATTGCATGCGGGCTTGGGGCGATTCCGACCTGGCTCCCCTCTTCCGACAGATGTGTCGTATCGGTCACGAACGCTTCCTCAGGTGACGATGGGGTAAGCCCTGCTGTTACGAGATTGCTGATCGTTTGCTTCCCCGCATTCTTTTTTTGTTCCGATCCAATTTCCTCGACTCTCATCTTCCCTGCCCAGGAGTTGCACAACCCTCACGCATCGGGCGCGGATAGGCTTCTGGCTAAAACACGTTTTTGTAATGTTGCGAAATTTTCTGCGCCGATTCTGCTCTGGCCATGCTCACGCCGCTGTCAATCTAATAATTCCTTCATACCGCTCGGGTATTACTGCTGGGTCATTTGTGCATCGACTATGGGGTAAATCCCTGGGTCGGTATTGCGTTGTCGAATAATCGGAAGATCAACCTTGAGGTATAGAAGAATGACCGGAAGCGGCGTGTTCTCTCGTATTTCCACGGTAGCTGCCTTTGTCGTAGCTTGGGTAATCACCTTCTCACTGGCTTTTTGGGCAATGTCCCAGCCGGCCCTCGCGCAGGCACCTCGTACGTCGCCCGCGGGCGACTTGGCGTTCAACGCCGAGGATCTGGACTTCGTTCTGAAGCAGATCAAAATCGCCGAGCGGCATGTAGCTGGAGAAGCGCTTGCCGACATTCTGCCCAATCACTCCGTTCCGTGGGGTTTGCGCACGGTTGACGGCCGATTCAATAATACGATTGCGGGACAGGAAGGCTTCGGCCAGGCCGATCTTCCCTTCCCCGTAGAGGTGGATCGAGAGTTCATCGCGGGTCAGACGATGACGGCGGACGACATGGACGTCGCTGTCGGTACCGAGACCGACTACAGCGTACCCATGTCGGTCCAGGACGCGCGGCCCCGCTTGATCAGTCATCTGATTGTCAATCAGTCAGCGAGCAACCCCGCCGCAGTTGATACTGCCATCGGCGAAGACGGCACGAATATCGGTCCCGACATTGCTGGTGAGGACCAGTACTTCATTCCCAATCTGGCCGCCGATGAAGGACTCTCGGCGCCCTTCAACGCTTTCATGACCTTCTTCGGCCAGTTCTTCGATCATGGCCTTGACCTCATCCACAAGGGTGGAAACGGCGTTGTCTACATGCCGATCCCCGAAGATGATCCGCTCTTCGACGACAGCCCCGGTGCCAACAACTTCATGGTGCTCTCCCGCGCCTCGCGCCTGCCCGGCCCCGATGGCATCCAGGGCACCGCTGATGATGTCAATTCGTTCATCAATGCCACCACCCCGCATGTGGATCAGCAGCAGACCTATGGCTCCCACGCTTCCGCCCAGGTCCTGCTCCGCCACTACGATTTCACACCCGCTGGCTGCGAAGACGCAGCTGGCTTCACGAACCCGGCTCCCGGCGTCTGCTACCTGCAGAACACCGGTCATCTCATCGACGGGTTTGGCCCCGACGGGCTTCTCGATACTGCCGACGATGGCGGCATGGCAACCTGGGACGCAATGCAGCTTCAGGGCCTCGAGAAATTGGGTTTTGTTCTGGACGATGGCGACGGCGCCAACATGCCCATGTTCGCGGCCGATTACTATGGCCGGTTCGTCCCCGGCGCTCAGCGTGGCCTGCCGCAGATCGTGGTTGAGAATCTTGATGGTAGCCACAGCATGATCGAAGGCGACCTTGATAACCCGGTCGACGCAACCCAGGCGATTCGCGTAAACCACAGCTTCTTCATCGATGTGGCCCACTCCGCAGCACCCTGCGATGGATGCGTTCCGGATGAAGACAGCGTGATCAACGCCCGCAGCGATCAGCTCTCTGGTCAGGTGACTCGCGGTATTCGCGAGAGCGCCCCCGAGGGCTTCTATGATGACGAACTTCTTGGTGCTCACTTCATGTGCGGTGACGGGCGATGTAATGAGAATATCGCTCTCACCGCCATCCACACCGTTTTCCACCGCGAGCACAACCGCCTGACCGACGTCGTCAAGCGCGTCGTGCTGGATAGCGGTAACTGCGCGACCCTCAACGAGTGGTTGGACGTCCCGGTGGACTGCCCGGCTGACCTGACGGCTGCTCAAGCTGTTCTGGCCGACGCCGAGGCAGCCCTGGCTGCGCTGAATCCCGCTGACCTGTCGGCGGCGAACCAAACCGCGATTGCCCTGGCCGGCCAGGCAGTCGCAACCGCCCAGGCGGCCGTGAATGCGATCAGCATTCCGGACCTCACCTTGAACGACAAGGAGACCGGCGCCGCGGTTGCTTTCCCGATTTCCGACGCTTCGCTGCTCAACCAGGAAGTGATCCACGCCGCCATCGACGGGCTGGGTCTCGACTGGAACGGTGAGCGCATCTTTCAGGCTGCTCGCTTCGGCACGGAGATGCAGTACAACCGGATCGTATTCGACGAATTCTCGCCGACGATTTCTGGTTTGAAAGACGTCTTCGAGGGTTATCACACCACCCTCGACCCTTCGATTACGGCTGAGTACTCGCAGACCGTGTATCGCTTCGGTCACTCGATGTTGACTTCAACCGTCGATCGCTACGATGCTGACTTCAATACCCTGACCGATCTCCATTCGGGTACGAGCGAGCAGCTCGGTCTCTTTGAAGCATTCCTCAATCCCTGCGCCTTCCAGAACTCGGATACCGACTGCGTTGCGACCATGACTCCCGAAGAAGCAACGGGCGCCATCGTTCGCGGTATTACCCGGACCACGGGTAACCAGATTGACGAGTTCATTACCGGCGCGCTTCAGAACAACTTGGTGGGCCTGCCCCTGGATCTCGGCGCCATCAATATCGCGCGTGGTCGTGACGTCGGTAACCCGACGCTCAATGCGGCTCGCAAGAAGTTCTACGAAGCGACCGGCGACCTGCGCCTCAACCCCTACGTCCACTGGGTGGATTACGCAGACAATATGCGCCATGCGGCTTCGCTCGTGAACTTCATCGCTGCATACGGGACGCACCCGAACGTTGCGGGTGCGGATGGAATCGCTGGCAATAACAGCGCTGGCGAGCCGAACACCTACGCGTCCCGCCGTGCTGCGGCCTGCGGTATCGTGAGCGTGCTCAACGCGACCTTCTGTGAAGACACCGGCTTCGTTGCTGCTGGCGAGGCCCTCATGGTGCCCGGCGACGCGATGGACTTCCTTTACAGCCGAAACGCGTGGGTGAATACCACTGACGCCGAAGGCAACGTGAGCAATCACACGGGTGTCGACGACATCGACTTCTGGAACGGTGGCCTTGCGGAAGAGCAAATGCCCTTCGGCGGCCTTCTCGGCTCGACTCATAACTTCGTGTTTGAGAACCAGCTCGAGAACCTTCAGAACGGTGACAAATTCTACTATGTCGGTCGTACGGCTAACATCAACTTCCTGAGCCAGTTGGAGTCGAACTCCTTTACGGCCCTCGTTATGCGCAATAGTGATTTGGGCGAGCCCGGCGCAGGTGTGATGAACATCAACATCTTCGGAGTTCCGCACCACATTCTGGAAGTTGACCAAAGCCAGCAGTTCAGCCAGGACATGGCAGACATGGCTGAAGAGGCCGCTCAGGGCGTGCTTGACGCCCAGGCTGCTCTCGCAGACGCCCAGGCCGCAATGGCCGCGGGTGGTGTCGCCGATCCGGCGAAGGTTGCTGAAGCGGCGGCTGCCCAGGTAGCGGCCAATACGGCGAGCATGCAGGCAAGTGCCGCTCAGACCATCGCAGAGATGGAAGCGGTCGACCTCCTGGTTGCGCAGCGGGAGCTGGCGCGCCAGCAGGCTCTGGGAACTCCGACGGTTGTCCTCGAGGGCATTGCTAATGCAAACAATGGCCGTTTCCGGATCATTATCAGAAATTTCCAGATCCTGGGAACGCTCTCCTCGAGTCCTCCCTCGGTGGCTGGAACTTGTAACTTCAACGTCGGTGACGGTGTCCTCCGCTGCGACGGTGAGATTGACCCAGGCCAGACGTTCATGCTGCTGGATAGCGGCGGGGCGCCTGCTTCTGCAGCGGCCATCGCCGTTGCGGCTGCTGGAGTAGACACAGCACAGACTGCTTCGGAAGCTGCGAACACGACGGCACAGGATGCAGCTGCGACTCTCGTCCGAGCCAACGTGGCTTTGGCTGCAGCGAACGAGGCTGCGACGCCCGTGTTGCCGGTCGACGTAGCAGCCGCTGAGCAGGCTCTTGCCGACGCTCAGGCTGCCGCGGCGGTTCATCACGATGCGAATGCCGATCCCGAGCGTGAAGAGCCCCTCTTTGACCTCGTGATCCGCGATGCCGCCCTGGTGACCACGAATATCTCGATTCCCGATCCCAGCCGCGTAGTCCAGTACACCGGTGGCGACCACACCGTCATCGGTGGTACAGAGGGCGACGATACGATCATCGGCGGCATCGGTGATGACTCCCTCTGGGGTCGCGGGGGTAACGACCGCATCGAGGGCGGCGATGGCGCCGACCTGATCGCGGGTGGCCCCGGCGACGACATCCTGACGGACCTCTCCGGCCCGGATGTGATCGAAGGTGGCTCCGGTCATGATGCCATTCACAGTGGCAACGAAGAGGACGTGATCTTCGGTGACGAAGGCAACGACTTCATGATTAACAGCAGTGAGCTTGGCGAAATGTTCGCCGGCGAAGGCGATGACTACATTCTGGACGGCGTTCATCTCGGTCACCAGCGCGGTGGCGGGGGCGACGACTGGATGGAGAACCTGGGCGGTGGTGAAGACCTCTGGCAGGGCGATCACGGTGCGGCCGCTGAAACTGGCGAGCCGGCACACAAGGGCAATGACGTCCTGATCGCCTGGGCGGGCAACAACGATGGCGACATGGAAAACGGTGACGACATCGTGGTTGACGGCCCCGGGATTGAGCGGGCCGAAGGCCAGATGGGTTTCGACTGGATCAGCTTCGAGAAGGATCAGTCGGGCGTCAACGTCGACCTTGATCTGACCATTTTCCTGCGGCCTCAGCTGCCCCCCTCCAACAACACGATTGCGAACCGTTACGATCGAGTTGAAGGCATGAGTGGTTCCCCCATGGGCGATATCCTCCGTGGTACAGGGAACGCTCCCGGAACCGATCGTGGCAACGAGCTTCAGAACTTCGCCTTGATCACGGGCCTTGAGCAACTGGTCCCCGATGCAGAGCGCGTTGAATGTCTGCCCGATATCGTGACCGGCGAAGCTGCCCCGGCTGGCGCAATGTGCTGGAGCGGAGGTGACATCATCCTCGGTGGTGACGGCAGTGACCTGCTCATGGGTGAGGACGGCTCGGACATCATCGACGGTGACTCAATGCTGAAGGTGGGCATCTCTACGCCCGACCCGGCCGTTCGTGCCGGAGCCGAAGGTGTTGCCGCCATGCTGACGCGCTCGACCCTCGCTGCAGCAACTGCACAGACGGCTAGCGACGATGCGGCTGCCGTGGCGGCCGACGCGGCCAAAACCGCGGCGGATGCGGCAGAAATTGTTGCTGATGCCGCGCAGGCTGCGGCAGCGGCTGCGGCTACTCAGCCCACGGCTGATGCTGTGGCTGCCAATAACGCAGCGAACATCGACGCAAACATTGCGGACGCAGCAGCCAATTCCGCTGTAGCGAACGATACCACTGCGAGTGGCGATGCGGCAGCAGCGGCAACGGCGCAGTCTACAGCCGACGCTTCAGCCGCGGCCGCCCTCACGGCGACCCAGGCTGCGGCTTCGGCCCAGGCTGCTGCGGACGCCGCGCAGGCTGCGGCGACCGATGCTATCTCCGCACTGGCGGATGCGGGGCTCATCGCGACTCTCTCGGCTGATGCCGTGACTGCGACGACCGCTTCCTTCATGGCTGACTTGGACGCTTTCTCGGCCACTACCACGGCCGAGGCTGATGCGGGTGCCGCGGCGAGCGCTGCGACGACTGCAGCGGCTTCGCGGGCGACGGCGATTGCGAATGACCCGACTGCCACTGCGGCGGCAACCACTGCAGCCACCAGCGCTTCGGCAGCCGCAACGGCGCAGGCCGCTGCGGATACGGCGACGGACGCGGCCACGGAAGCCTTCCAGGCCTTCTTGGCTGCAGACGCTGCGGCGAATGCTGCGGAAGTAGCTCGAGCTGACGCTCGAGCCGCTGCCGATGCTTCGGCTCTCTTGGTGGGCCCGGCGCAGACTGCGGCTGACAATGCAGCTGACGCACTTGCTGCAGCTGAGACGACGACGGTTGTTGAACGCATGAGCGATATCATGGGTGCCATCTTCTCCGGCATGATCAATCCCGGCGAGTTGAGCATCTCTCGTGTGATCAGCAGTCACGATGGGGACGACGGCTTCGTCGATACCGATTCGGCCTACTTCACTGGCTCTCTCGAGGACTACAGCATCGAGGGTGATCCGCTGGCGATTGCTGACCCGAACGATCCGGCCGCCGTGTTCTCTGATGAAAATGGCGACGGCTTCCTTCAGATCACTGATAACCGCGGTCTCGCGGTGGGCGGCGACG
>JAAZXM010000058.1 GCA_014240165.1 Myxococcales bacterium
TTCGGCGAAGGCGCTTTCCAGGGAGGCTTGCAATTCCCCTTCGATGACCGGGCGGATTTCTTCGAGGGGGAGTGGGGGCAGGCGGTCTCGGAGCGGCGCCAGGGCCCGGGTGAACTCCGGGGGGACGAGGTCCGGGCGGGCCGCGGCGAATTGCCCGGCTTTCGCATAAGCCCCCCGCAGCGACCCCAGAAGCTCGGCCCAAATCCGAGCGATTCGGCTCCGGGACGCCTCCCCTATTTGTGCCCGGACTTCGCGATCCGCCCGGGCGGACCGGACCGAAGCCCAGCCCGCGATGGCGAGGGAGCGCAGGGTACAGCCAGCGATGCGCAGGACGGGCACCACGCCGCGGACCCGCAGCCAGAGCCGAAGGGCCCCGGCCGGGCTCGGGGGCGGGTGTTCGGGCAAGGGATTGGCCCCCGTGGGAATTCCAGGGGAATATTCACTCTCCCCGGAACGCGGTTCGGGGGGGTGGGGAGCCTCTTGGGTGGGCGGGTTCACGTCGCGGAAACCTGGCAGGCCTTTGTGCCGCTGGGCGGCGGGTTGAAACGCGGAGAGGCCTATTCTAGAAGATGATGGTCCTGAAGCGAGAGCGGGTAGGGACAGGAAATTCGGCGAAGCAGCGAGGCCCATCGCGGACTACCCTGCTCGCGGTCCGAATCGGTCCCGACGTGTCACTCTGACGCCATGTGCCCGTCGCCCATCCCAAGGAGTTCGTGAATGCTCGGAATTCGATGCGCAGGGGGAAGTGCCTCTGCTCTTGTCCTGGTCTTGTTGTTGGGGTTTCTCTCGAGCGCCGAGGCCCAACAGGACGCCGAGGGGACGGGACCCGGTTT
The DNA here is from genome assembly GCA_014240165.1 of Myxococcales bacterium. Classification (GTDB taxonomy): domain Bacteria; phylum Myxococcota_A; class UBA9160; order UBA9160; family UBA4427; genus JAZXM01. Next base: position 834 of record JAAZXM010000058.1, read on the forward strand.
CAAGGAAGGCGACATCATCACCTACGAGAACCTCGATGTTCTCAAGGCTTATCTGCCGGATCCCTTCTGGGATAACCGAGACTTTTTCTTCTACGAGGGCATGCAGCTCGAGGTCGGTCCCTTCTTTCGGGATTACTCCGGGCCGGAAGCCTACAAGGCCGCCACCGAGCGCGGCCGCGGGCAAGCGCGAATCGGTCCGGACAACAGCCTTGAGAATTATGAGTCGGGTCGGCCCTTTCCCATGGACGAGATCGACTGTGCCACGGACCCCCAGGCGGGCGTCAAGATCATGTGGAACTTCGACTACACCTGGGCGGGCGCCGGGGTCAAGGGGAGTTTCTACTACTCCTATTGGGATCGGGGCGAGGAGTTGCCCCTCTATTATGAGGGCAACTCGAAAAGTGTCTTTCTCTCCCATCGCGTCGAGCCGGCCTACCAGAAGAATAAGGGCGATGTTTTCCGAAACGAGAAGAGAAAGAACGCTTTTGGCGTGGATGTGACCGCCCCCTTTGATGCCCGGGGCATCATGCTGATGTCCTACCGCTATAAGACGACGGACCTTCCGCGGGCCCAGGCCAAGAACGACGATACGTGGGTTTATCTTCCGACTCTCCGGCGTGTGCGGAGAATCTCTACCGCCCAGCGAACCGACTCGATCTCGGGGACAGATTTCACCTTCGACGATTTGAACAGCTTTGCGGGGATCGTTCCGCAATACGATTGGGAATGCCTGGGCGAGGCCGATATGATCGCCCCGTCCAATACCAAAGTTCGCGCCTTTCCCTACGAGCGAGACCACAACTTCGGCCCCTATGGTCTTTCCTTCGCCGATGATCGTTGGGAGGTACGCAAAGCACTCAAGATACGGATGACGCCCAAGAACGAGGACCATCCCTATCACCACAAGGATATCTACCTCGACAAGGAGACCATGCGGGCGCTCTACTCCTTTGCGTATGACCAGAAAGAGGAACTCTGGAAAATCATCTGGCACAACAAGCGCTGGAGCGGAGAAGAGTTGACAGAGGACTACTACCCGGGCTGGGAAGGTGTGCCCGAGCCGCGCTCTCAACAGATCGTCAGCGATATCATCACCAACGTACAGACAGGGACGGGCAACCGGATCGAGTTTTGGGATGCCAGTGGCGTGCCCTTCAAGAGCAAAGGCAAGATCCGCCGCTACATCGACGTCGGCCGTTTGACGAAGGGGCGTTGAGCAACTCATGACGGGGTTTTCGCTGAGCTCTTATTTTCTGCTCGCTTCCCTGGCTTTGGGATTGGTGGGGTGCCACGAACTTCATCTCGACTACAGCCAGAGCCCCGGCGAGATCGTTCTTTTTGATGATCTCTACTCGGTCTCAATGCCCGATTCGGACCACGCCGTCGCCGTCGGATATTATGGGAGCGCGTATTTCAGTAGTGATGGGGGAAGTAGTTGGAGCCAAGGGGTCACCGAAACGCTGACTCCGCTCTATAAGGTCTCCATGGCGGATGCCCTTAACGGCTGGGCCGTAGGCCAACGCGGGTTGATTTTGCGAACCCATGATGGAGGAGCGCATTGGGAGCGTCAGCCGAATCTCAAGGAGAACGAAGGCGTGCACCTCTTTGGTGTGGCTGCCATCGACAAGGATACGGCGGTTGCCATCGGAGAGTGGGGGACGCGAATTCGAACCGAAGATGGGGGCAAGACCTGGGTAGACCACTCGTTTACGGTGAGCGAGACGCACCCCATGTTCCAATGGCTTTCGCCTTTCGAGCAGGACAAGGTTCGCAATGGAGAAACGGTCTATGAAGATGTCGGCCTCAACGATGTCTACTGCCTGGGGTCGCCCAGCCTTCGCTGCTGGTTGATCGGTGAGTTCGGTTATATCTTCTACTCCGAGGACGCCGGAAAGACCTGGCAAAAGTCGAATATCGAGGGTTCGCGCGAGATTTCCCCGGTTCGCTTCGAGTTCAACGAGGTCGAATTCGACGCCGACTACATTCCGCAACTCAATGCCTTCGTGGAGGAAATTGTCGACGAGGGCCATCTGAACGTGGCGGTCGAAGGTGTTGCGACCGAAGCCGAAATTCAGCGTTTCGGCCGGGAGGGTGATCCTTTCGATTTCTTCGAGACCCTCGAAGCCCGTATGCAGGAAGTACGCACGGTGCTCGAAGACGCGGGGTTGCAGTCCGAGCGCGTGCGTTTGCGGGGGCAGCCGCCGTGGGATTACGAGGACTATCTCGAGAAGGATTCCGATTTTCTCGAACGCTATTACGCGGGGCGACTCTTTGACTACCCGGGTGTGAAGGTTCGTGTCATCCAGAACCCGATTCTCTTCACGGTGCGATTTCGTGACGAGAATCACGGGATGATCTCGGGCCTGGGAGGGGTCACTCTCCATACCCGGGACGGCGGGCGCAATTGGATCTACAGCAAGATCGACCGGAAGATGGCGGTATTTTCGGTGGCCTCGGTCGAAGGCCGTGCTATCGCGGTAGGAGAAAAGGGTCTTGTGCGCGTGTCCACTGACGGCGGGAAAAGCTGGAGAAGGCCCGAGGAGGGGACCTTCCCAAAGACCTTCACTTTCATGCGCGACATGGATTTCGATCCAAGCGGTCGAGTCGGACTGGTCGTGGGGCAGGCGGGTCGTATCTTGAGATCGGAAAATGCCGGCCATGAGTGGGTGAGTGTGTTGCCTCCTCCGCAGCCCGATGACCAGGAGGGCTGAGGTCCCCTCGGCCCGGGCCGAGGGTGCGATTGCGCGGAAACTCGCACGTCGAAGACAATCACGGAAAAGGCGGTCAGGAGGCCTTCAACTCTGGGCAGACCTATGAAGGAATCGAGCCAGGATATAAAGCGAATCATCTCGCTGGGGGCCGGTGATGATTTGGCCGAAAGCCTGGGTGCAGTCGCTGCGGAGATGGGGCGGGAACTCGCACTCAGCGAGGGTCTATCCGAATTTCCCAGGGAATCGGCTGCGGGCATTCCGGATATCCTGGTTCTCGCCCTGGCGGATGCAGACACCGCGTCCGTACAAGAGGCGACGGAGTGTTTGTCCGGAATTAGCCAGGATATTCGCTTGTTGGTTGTCCTGGAGGCGGCGACTCCTGCCGAAGTCAACGAAGTCTTTGGCGCGGGGGCCGATGATTGTCTTCGGGCACCCGTCGACAGGGCTTTGCTGCAGCGAACCGTCGCTCGTCTGATCGCAGATCGCGAGAATTCGGCCCGGAGCCTTTTCCTCCACGAGACGATCCGCATCATGGAGGATTGTCGCCCGCTTGCCTATTGCCTCGAGCCGGGGCAACTCTACCCATTGACGCTGGACCTGCTTCTCAGGGCCACCAACCGGACACGTGGGTTCACTCTCTTCAAGCGAGAGAATGTTCCGCAAAGCGATGCGGTGGCACTCCGAGGGTTCGAGGGGGGAGATACTTCGCTTATATGTCGAACACTCCTCGGCGACAAGGCCATCGACTTCGAGGATTTCGAAGGGCTTGCGGTACTCGACCGGGGAGCGCTGCACGATGCGCTTCGCGCGGCGGACGTCGAGGTCCGGACGCTCCTGGTGGTGTCCATGGGAGGGGAGGGGAATGATTCGGGGATCGTCGCCCTCTTTGACGACGGTCGGCCATTCGTGGCGCAGGACGTGGAACGCGCCGATATCGTGACCCGGCACGGGATTGCGGCTCTGGAGAACTCGGAGACCTACGCGCTCGCCAAGGAGCGCGCTTTTGTCGACGATGTGACCCAGGCCTACAACGCAGGCTATCTGCTCAAGACCTTTGAAAACGAGATTCAGCGCTCCGAGCGCTACGGATCTCCTCTTTCCATTCTCTTTCTGGACCTGGATCATTTCAAAGAGGTCAACGACGAATACGGCCACTTGGTGGGCTCGGAAGCCCTGCGGCGGCTTTGTCGTGTGCTGGAGCAGTGCGTACGACAGGTGGACACCCTGGCTCGCTATGGCGGGGACGAGTTCTCGATTCTCCTGGTGGACACGGATCACGAGACCGCCCTCGAAGTGGCCGAGCGGATTCGGCGGCGGATTGAAACCTATGTATTCGAGGTGGATCGGGATATCCGACTCGCCCTGACCCTGAGCATCGGGGTCGCAACGTGTCCCGCCCACGGCGTGGTTCGCGACCGCCTGCTCGACTTGGCGGACAAGGCCATGTACCGGGCGAAGTCCGAGGGCCGCAACCGGGTTTGCTCAGCCAACGACGTGGCCTGAGCAGTCGCCCCAAAGCCCGCCCGGCGCGCCCTGCAAGCCCTGTGAGGATTGACAGCGGATCGGCGGGTTGCTACCCAACCCTCTGATTTCACAAGGATTTTCCCCGCATCAATTTCGAGGGACGGGCCCTCGAGGGCTCCTTGAAGGCGCGGGGCAAAGAAATTCTGGGGCGCGGATCGTGGCGACCGTGCCCGACCCCATGGAGCCGCTCACCGTGTGAGCGGCGCGGGATATGGGCATGCGGGGCCGGGCGGGAGTCCGAGCCCGGGGGCGGAGCGGCGAGACGATGACAAGCGAGGGCGTACGACTCGACGGAATGGGATCCCAGCGCCGCACCCATGGCTGTGGGCAGATCGGTTCGGCCATGGTGGGCGAAGAGATTGTGGTGGCGGGATGGGTTCACCGCCGGCGTGACCACGGAGGCGTGATCTTTGTCGATCTGCGCGACCGCGACGGTCTCGTTCAGGTCGTCTTCCGCCCGGAAACCTCCAACGAGGCGCATCAGCGTGCGGGCGATTTGCGAAGTGAGTGGGTGATTCTCGCGCGGGGCGTTGTCGAAGCGCGTTCCGAGGAGACCGTGAACCCGAGGATGAAGACGGGCGAGATCGAGATCAACGTTCACGAGATTCGAATTCTCAACTCGGCGACGCCTCCGCCATTCGCGATCGAAGAGGATGCGGAAGCGGACGAAGCCGTTCGGCTACGTCACCGAATTCATGACCTGAGACGGCCGCCCCTGCAGCGAGCGCTCACGGTTCGGCACGAACTCGCGCGAGCCATGCGAAACACGTTCGATGAGCATGGCTTCCTGGAAATCGAGACGCCCATGCTGGCTCGTGCGACGCCCGAAGGCGCGCGCGATTTCCTGGTCCCGAGCCGTCTTCAGCCGGGCGCCTTCTACGCGCTTCCCCAATCGCCCCAGATCATGAAGCAGTTGCTCATGGTGGGCGGTTACGAGCGGTATTTCCAGATTGCGCGCTGCTTTCGGGACGAGGATCAGAGAGCGGACCGCCAGTTGGAGTTCACCCAGGTCGACCTGGAGATGTCCTTCGTGGGCGTCGAGGACGTGCTTGAACTTCTCGAGATCCTCACCGCGGATAGCTGCAAAGAAACCATTGGGATCGATTTGCCGCGCCCCTTCCCGCGGATGAGTTTCGCCGATGCCATGGATCGCTATGGCTGCGATCGACCGGATACGCGCATTCTTCTCGAACTCACCGAAATGACCGACATCTTTGCGGGGAGCGAATTCAAGGCTTTCCGTGGCGTAGTGGAGAAGGGCGGGATCGTGAAATGTCTGCCCGTCCATGATGCCGAGGAGATCTCCCGTAGCGAGATCGATCGCCTGGAGAAATTCGTGCGCAAGGAATTGGGTGCGAAGGGGTTGGGCTGGGTTCGCGTGGACCAAGAGGGCGAATGGCGTTCCCCCATCGCCAAATTCCTCTCCGACGAGGAGCGTGAAGCCATTACCCAGCGCAGCGGCGCGAAGCCCGGCTCATTGCTCTTCTTCCAAGCGGACGATTACGACCGGGCCAACGCGATTCTGTCCCGGCTGAGAATCGACCTGGGCGAGAAACTCGGCCGCACGGATGGGCGCGAGTGGGATGCACTCTTCGTTGTGGACTTTCCCCTCTTCGAGAAGGATGAGAAGGGTCAGCTCGGCTACGTCCATCAGCCTTTTGTCGCCCCCCTGGAAGACGATATTCCCCTGCTGGAGACCGAGCCCGAGAAGGTTCGAGGGACCCATTACGATGTGATCATGAACGGCGTCGAGTTGGGGTCGGGAAGCTTGCGTAATCATCGCGTGGATATCCAACGGCGGATCCTTGAAATCATGGGCTACTCCCCCGAGGAGACCCAAAAGAGCTTCGGCTTCATGCTCGATGCCCTGGAGATCGGCGCCCCGCCCCACGGCGGGTTCGCGTTTGGCTTCGACCGCATGGTGATGGTCCTCGCGAAGGCCGAGAGCCTGCGCGACGTCGTGGCCTTCCCCAAGACCCAGCGCGGCCAGGATCTGTTGATGGAGGCGCCGTCGCCGGTGGATTCCGAACAACTCGAGGAACTCTCCATCCGGATTCGGGCCACCGCGCCCGAATGAGGGATGGGGGCAGGCAGATCCCTCGCTCGGCGCGGAGCCAGGACAGAGACGAGAAGAAACACCGTAGGGGCCGCGCTTGACCCGCGGGAAGGGCCCCTGGGAGGCCCGCTCGGGTCCCGGAGCGAGCCCGAAAGAGAGCCCGGTTGGCGTTGGCGGGACGGCCCCGAATTCCTTACAACTCCGCGCCAAGACAACGACATACGAGAAGCTCGAAGCCCCCATCGGGGCTGGAAAAAAGCGGGAGAGTTGATCGAAAGTGCCATTGAACAAGCGATTGAGCAAAAGCAGGTCACGTACGATTTTCATCGCCAGCTGGAAGCGGCCACCCCGGTCTCCTGGAGTGGATTCGAAGACATCCTGATCAAGAACATCGAGAGCACTTGAGATCCGGCGCCCCTCCGGGCGCGTCCCAAGTCCTCGATCATACGCGCCTGGCATTTCCTTCCGGCGCTGACCCTACTGGGCCAAAAGCCCCAACCCCATGCGAGAGGAACCCCCCATGCGAAAAAAGATCGCGCTTATCGGCGGCGGAAATATCGGCGGCGTACTGGCAGAGCAGGCCGCTTATCGTGAATTGGGTGATGTCGTGATGTTCGATGTCGTCGAAGGCTTGCCCCAGGGCAAGGCGTTGGACATGGCCGAAGGCGCCCCCCTGGTGGGTGCGGACTCCAAGATTTCCGGGGCCAATGACTACGAGGCGATCGCCGGATCCGACGTGGTCATCATCACGGCCGGATTGGCTCGAAAGCCCGGGATGTCCCGAGACGATCTGCTCAAGACGAACCTCTCGATCATGAAGCAGGTGGCGGAAGGCGTTCGCGACAATGCGCCCGATGCTTTCGTGATCGTCATTTCCAACCCCTTGGATGCCATGGTTTATACCTTCAAGGAGGTTTCCGGTTTTCCCAAGAACCGGGTGGTGGGCATGGCGGGAATTCTCGATTCGACGCGTCTGCGCTCCTTCATCGCTTGGGAACTCGATGTTTCGGTCAAGGATGTCACGGCGCTCGTGCTGGGCGGTCATGGCGATACCATGGTTCCCCTGGTGCGGTATTGCACCGTGGCCGGAGTGCCCATTGGCCAATTGATTTCCGCCGAGCGAATCGACGAACTCGTCGAGCGCACCAAAGGGGCGGGAGGCGAAGTGGTGGCCCTATTGAAGACGGGCTCTGCTTTCGTTTCTCCGGCGCTTTCGGCCCTGGAAATGGCCGAGGCCTATTTGCGAGACAAGAAGCGGGTATTCGCCTGCGCGTGTCTTTGCGAGGGGGAGTACGGCGTGGATGGGCTCTACGTGGGCGTGCCCTGTGTGATGGGTGCCGGGGGCGTCGAGCGAATTCTCGAGGTCGAGTTGAGTTCGGATGAGCGCAAGCTCTTCGACGCTTCTTTGGATCATGTCAAGGAATTGGTTTCCCAGATCAAAATCTGATTCCCCACGCCGGAAACGAGGAATATCGAGCATGAATGTTCACGAATATCAGGCCAAGGCCCTGTTGGGAGAATTCGGGGTGCCGGTGCCCGAAGGACTGTTGGCCACCACGCCGGCCGAGGCCGAGCAGGCCGCCCGCACCCTGGCGACCCCGATTGTTGTAGTCAAGGCGCAGATCCATGCCGGCGGCCGGGGAAAGGCGGGCGGGGTCAAGCTCGCCAAATCTCCCGCCGAAGCCCGCCAGGCGGCCAGTGAGATCCTGGGCATGACGCTCCATACGCCCCAGACCGGGCCCGAGGGCAAATGCGTACGCAAGGTCTACGTCGAGGCCGGCTCATCCATCGCGGACGAGCTCTATCTCGCGATTCTTTTCGATCGCTCCGTGGAACGTTTTGCCCTTGTTGCGTCCACCGAGGGCGGCATGGAAATCGAGGAAGTGGCTGCGGAAAGCCCGGAGAAAATCCACACGGTGCACGTGGAACCCAATGTGGGCCTGCAGGACCACCAGAGCCGCACACTCGGCTACGCGCTGGGTCTCTCGCCGCCCCAAGTGGGCAAATTCGTGCCCTTCGTCCGCGGGCTCTTCGATCTATTCCTCGCCCGGGATTGCAGTCAGGTAGAGATCAATCCGCTCGTTGTGACTGAGCAGGACGAACTCGTGGCCTTGGATGGGAAGATCAACTTCGATGACAACGCCCTCTATCGTCATCCCGAGATCGCCGAGTTGCGCGACCCCGAGGAGGAGGACGAACGGGAGAGGGCGGCCAAGGAGATCGATCTCGCCTACGTGGGCTTGGACGGCAATATCGGTTGCATGGTGAACGGTGCCGGGCTCGCCATGGCGACCCTGGACATGATTCATTTTTGCGGGGGCTCGCCCGCCAACTTCCTCGACGCCGGGGGCGGTGCCGACAAGGAAAAGGTCAAGGAGGCCTTCAAGCTGATCCTCCGGGACGAGAACGTTCGCGCGATTCTGGTCAATATCTTCGGCGGCATCGTTCGCTGCGATCTCATCGCCGAGGGCGTGACCGCGGCTGCCCAGGAACTGGAACTCTCGGTGCCTTTGGTTGTTCGGCTCCAGGGCACCAAGGCGGAAGAAGGTCGCGCGATTCTCGCGGACTCGGGTTTGAATATCACCCCTGCCGAAACCCTTCAGCAGGCCGGAGAGTTGGCCGTTGCTGCGGCCAAGGGAGGCGAGGCCTGAATCATGGCGATTCTTTGCGACAAGAATACGAAGTTGATCGTGCAGGGAATGGGCCGGATGGGGCAATTCCATGCGGACCTCTCGAAGGAATACGGCACCCAGGTTGTCGGGGGCGTGGCGCCGGGCAAGGGCGGCCAGGAGATCGGGGGAATCCCGGTTTTCAACACCGTCGCCCAGGCAGTCCGTGAAACCGGCGCCGACGCGTCGGTGATCTTCGTGCCGCCGCCGGGTGCGGCCGACGCGATTCTCGAAGCCGCAGAGGCGGGGTTGGCCCTCGCGGTGTGTATCACCGAGGGAATTCCCGTTCTCGACATGGCCCGGGCGAAGAGCGCACTGGCGGGCTCGCCCATGCGCCTGGTGGGGCCGAATTGTCCTGGGGTGGTGACTCCGGAGCAATGTCGTATCGGGATCATGCCCGCCCAGATCACACGGCCGGGCCCGGTTGGGGTGATTTCCCGCTCGGGCACCCTGACCTACGAGGCCGTGGATCAGCTCTCCCGGCTGGGGATCGGACAGTCGACCTGCGTGGGAATCGGGGGCGATCCCGTTATCGGGACGAATTTCATCGATGCGCTGACCCTCTTCGAGGCGGATCCCGAGACCCGGGGCGTCGTCATGATCGGGGAGATCGGCGGGTCGGCGGAAGAAGAAGCCGCCGAGTTCATCCAATCCAATATGACCAAGCCGGTCGCGGCCTTCATCGCGGGCCAGCATGCGCCTCCGGGCAAGCGGATGGGGCATGCGGGCGCGATCATTGCTGGAGGGAAGGGCAAGGCGGGCGACAAGATCGCCGCCCTGGAAGCCTGCGGGGTCGCGGTGGCTGAGTCCCCGGCGATGATCGGGGAAACCCTGGCGAAAGCGGCGCCCGAACTCGCCTAGGCGACTTCCCAGGTATCGCCGCTATTCAGGAGCGCGGCGAGGTCTCCCTGACCGTTGGCTTCGGTGGCGTCGGTGACCTGCTGAACCAGGAGATCCTCGTAGCAGGGCTTTTCGACTTCCCGCATCACGCCGACGGGAACGGGGAAATCCGGCCGCTTGAGCGTGGCCAGGGCCGAGGCGTACGAGCGCATCTCATGGCTCTCGTCGTGAACCACCACTCCGCGTTCGACGGGGTCATCCTCATCCTTCAGGTCGATCACTTTGGGGACGCCGTGGTCGAGGATGATGCCCTTCAGCCCACCCGCCGACCCAAAGGTCAAAGGCCGGCCATGCTCGAGGACCAATGCGCTCTCTGCACGTGTTTTCCGGTCCTCCACCTCGGCGAAGATGCCGTCGTTGAAGACCGGGCAATTCTGAAGGATCTCGACGAAAGAGGTTCCCTTGTGTTGGTGGGCTCGCCGAAGGATCTGCTGGAGATGCTGGGCGTCCACGTCGATGGTGCGGGCTACAAAAGTGGCCCCGCATCCCAAAGCGAAGGAAATCGGGTCGATGGGGTGGTCGATGGAGCCCTGGGGCGAGGATTTTGTTTTCATGCCGAGTTCGGAAGTGGGCGAGTATTGGCCCTTGGTGAGCCCGTAGACCCGATTGTTGAAGAGAAGGATCTGCACATCGAGGTTGCGACGGATGGCGTGGAGGAGGTGGTTGCCCCCGATGGAAAGGCCATCGCCGTCACCCGTGACGACCCATACGGAGAGATCGGGGTTGGCCGCCTTGGCCCCGGTTGCGAAAGCGGGTGCCCGGCCGTGGATGGTGTGGAAGCCATAGGTGTTCATGTAGTAGGGGAAGCGGCTGGAGCAGCCGATTCCCGAGATGAATACGATGTTCTCCCGGGGCACGCCGAGTTCGGGCATGACCCGCTGGACATTGGCCAGGATCGAATAGTCTCCGCAGCCGGGGCACCAGCGAACGTCCTGGTCGGCGACGAAATCTTTTCGGCTGAGTCTGGGTGCGGTTTCTGCGGCCAAGCGATTAGTCCTCTGAGTTCAAGATTGCGTTGATGCGTTCGGAGATTTCTCCGACCTTGAAGGGCTGGCCGGCAATCTTCGAAAACGATTCGACATCCACCAAGTAGCGGGATCGAAGGAGCATGGCGAGTTGTCCCTCGTTGAGTTCCGGGCAAAGGACATGTTCGAAGCGCCCCAGCACCTCGCCGAGATTGGCGGGGAAGGGGTTGAGGTGTTTGATGTGGGCCTGGGAGACAACCTGTTCGTTTGCCTGGGCTTCCTCTACGGCAGCGGTGATCGCGCCTTTGGTTCCTCCCCAACCGATTACCAGAAGCTTACCGCTATCGGGGCCCTCGACCTCGATCGGGGGGATAAAGTTGGCGATGCGCGCAACCTTTTCGGCCCGGAGGTCGACCATGTGTTGATGGTTCTCAGGGCCGTAGACCACGTTCCCCGTTATGTCTTCCTTGGTCAGCCCGCCCACCCGATGTTCGAGGCCCGGAGTTCCCGGGATCGCCCACGGCCGGGCGAGGGTATCGGGGTTGCGCTGGTAGGGTTGAAATTCGCTGTCCTCACTTGCTTCGGCGAAGCTGACGGTCTTGCGCGTCAGGGAGTCGACTTCGGGGATCTTCCAGGGCTCGGCGCTATTGGCGAGGTAACCGTCGGAGAGGACGACTACGGGCGTCATGTACTCCACGGCGATTTCAAACGCCTCGATGACCGTATGGAAGCAATCTCCGGGGGTTGAGGGCGCCAGAACCGGAACGGGGCTCTGGGAATGCCGGCCGAAGATGGCGGAGAGAAGGTCGCCCTGTTCGGTTTTGGTCGGGGAGCCTGTGGCCGGGCCCGCTCGCTGCACATTGATGGCAACCAAGGGGAGTTCCACCATGACCGCCAGACCGATGGCCTCCTGCTTCAATATGAAACCGGGGCCGCTGGAAATGGTGACCGCCAATTGGCCTGCGAAGGCGGCTCCGATGGTCGCGCTCGCGGCGGCGATTTCATCCTCGGCCTGAAAGGTCTTGACCCCGAAATGGCGATGCCGCGCGACCTCGTGAAGAACATCGCTGGCGGGAGTGATGGGGTAGGCGCCCAGGAAAACCGGATTCTTCAGTTGTTCGCCCGCGGCGACGATGCCCCACGCGAGCGCGGTGTTGCCCGTAATGTTTCGGTAATGGCCGGCCTCGATCTTGGCCGAAGGAATCGAGTAATGCGTGGGAAAGAGTTCGGTGGTTTCACCGAACGCATGCCCGGCTTTCAGCGTGCGCAGGTTCCCCTCGCGCACATCGCCCTGAAATTTGCCTTGCAGCCAGCGCTCGGTGGCTTCCATGGGCCGGCTATAGAGCCAGCAAAGCATGCCCAGCGCGAAAAAGTTTTTCGAGCGGTCGACTTCGCGTTGGCTGAGGGCAAGGCCGGCCAGGGCCTCGCGGTTCAATCCGGTTAGCGGGACTTCGACCAGGTTGAAGCGGGTAGCCAGATCGGGTAGCGGGTCCTCCGAATAGCCCGCTCGGGCCAGGGCTTTCTTCGTAAACGCATCGCTATTGATGATCACCATTCCCTGGGAACGCACATCTTCGACGTTCGCTCGCAGGGCGGCCGGGTTGAACGCAACCAGGAGGTCGACGCGATCCGCCGGCGTGTGAATGTCGTGGGAGGAAAAGTGAATCTGGTATCCCGACACGCCGGCCATGGTTCCAGCGGGTGCGCGGATTTCGGCGGGGAAGTCGGGATAGGTGGATAGATCGTTACCGGCCAGAGCGGTTTCGTCGGTGAACCTGGTTCCGGTGAGTTGCATACCGTCACCCGAGTCACCGGCAAAGCGCACGGCCACGTCATCGATCTTCCGAATGGATTTGCTGGGCATTCCCTTGCCGTCTCCTCGACTTTCTTTTCGGGTTGTTCCGGTTCTGTCTGGACTCGTGAATTTCAGCAGATTGTTTCGGGTCGTCCGCGCGGCAGGGGGGCTCCGCGGATTTCCCGGGCAGGACCTTGCGGCCCGGGTGGGCGCAAGTGTATCCCGCGGGTCGTGGCGCGAAAGCCCCGCTGCTGTCTTGAGGCCGGGTTTTACGCTTCTCATTGTGTTGGGTTTCTGAACATTTGGAATTCCAATCTGCGAGACGGGGCGTCGGCTCCCTCGGGGCTTCGGGTTCGAGGGGGGCTGCCGGTGGCTTGCCGGCGGGTGCTCGAGTGGCTGGTGGCAGCGGGTGACGGGGCCCTTGCTGCAGTGAGCCGCTAGGTTCTGGCCGCGGGCAGGCGAGGCTGGGCCCGTCCGGAAAGGGGGGGACATGCGCGGGACCGTGTTTGGGCCGGGCGGACAGCGATTTTTCGCGTATTGGCGGCGGCAGGGACGGCGAGTCGGCCTCCTGTCGGCGCTCCTGGCGCTTCTGACAGGCGGCTGTGTGACCACCAGCAGCTCGTCACCCGAAATCGATCCCAAGGGCCTGGCGGCTGCGGTGCGCGATGTGGGGCTGGATTATCTGCGCCAGGGCAACTCCGCCATGGCGATCCGTGAACTCCAGAAATCCCTGCTGGACAATCCCGATGACCCGCTGACCTACCTGGGCCTGGCCGCCGCCTACCGGAGCAAAGGCCTGATCGACCTGGCGGAGGAGAACGTGCTGCGTTCGATTGAACTCGGATCGGACCCGCAGTCGCGCGATTACCAACTCGCCTTGGAAACCCTGGCCGCGATCTACGTCCAGCAAGAGCGCTACGAGGAAGCCGTGCTGCAGTACCAGGTCTTGATCGACGATCCGACCTACGGCACCCCTTGGGTTGCTCTGACCAACCGGGGCTGGGCGGAGTTCAAGACAGAGCAGTTCGAGGCGGCCGGCATCAGCTATCGCGAGGCGCTCGAATACCGGGCCAGCTACGAGGTGGCCCGTTTCAACCTGGGCATCCTGGAGCAAAAACAGAAGAATTGGCGCGAAGCGGTCGGCCAACTCCAAGCCGCGGTCGAGAGCGGCCGGATGCCCCCGGATGCCATGGCCGAGGCCCATTACCGTCTGGGCGAGATCTACATAACCCTGGGCCGCCGGGACAAGGCCATCGCGCAATTCGAGTTTGCCCTCGAGGAGGCGCCCGAGGGCAAATGGGGCGTTCAGGCGCGTTCCTATCTCGACCTGCTGCTCTAGACTGTCGCTTGTGACGCCATCCGACCGGGTCGAGAGCCAGGCCATTGGGAGCTATTTGCGCTGGCAGCGAGAACTGCGCGAGATCAGCGTAGACGAACTCGCCGAATTGACGCGAATTCCCAAACGCTCCATCGACCGGCTCGAGGCGGGCTTTTTCGACGATCAGGTGGACGGGTTCGTCAAGGGATTCGTGCGCACCATCGCGGGGAGCCTGGGGCTGGATGCGGACGACACCCTCGCGCGCATGCTCTCGGAGCCCGAGGTCGAGGATCGCAAGCTCTTCGCATTGAAGCGCCGTCTCTCGGGTGCGCTTCTCGGCCTGGCCGCCTTGAGCCTGCTGGCGTTGCTCGCGTTCGTGATCCAGCAGCTTTCCACGCGGCAGGCCCGTACCTCGGCGGAAACCGCCGGTGAGGTGATCTACCGACGAGATCCCGTTCGTTCCCTCGCCACCTCCCAAGGGGTCTTCCCCCTGGCTCCGGCCGAGGCCCAGCCGCTGGGGCCTGTGCCGGGCGAATCGGATCCAAATCACTAGACTCGCGCCATGGCGGTCATCGAGGACGAGGCGATCGTGTTGCGCGCGGTCGAGTACGGAGAGTCCGACCTGATCGCCCATTTGCTGATGCCCGATATCGGCCGGCTCACGGTGATTGCCAAATACGCGCGCAAGAGCCAGCGGCGCTTTCCCGGTTCCCTGGATCTCTTCAACCACCTGAGAGTCCGGGTCTCCCGCAAGCGGCCCCAAGGGCTCGGTTTTCTCGAGCGGGGGGTCTTGGTTGCCCCATTTCTGGCCCTGCGCGCCGATCCTGGCCGGTACGCCCTGGCGAGTTACCTGGTGGAGTGGATGGATCGAGTGGCTCCCGAGGACGGCACTCGGGCGGATACCCGTCGAATCTTTGGTTTCACGGTCTCGGCCCTGGGCGCCTTGGAGCGTGCCCAGCCCGATCCAACCCTGAGACTTTTTCTGGAACTCCGCGCTTTCGATGCGTTGGGGCTGAGGCCCGGTCTGCGCCACTGCGTTCGCTGCGGGGCGGAGCCCGGGGCCACCCTGGTGGACTTTCACGTCGCCGATGGGGGGCTCCTCTGCGGGGCCCACGGTGGTGAGGGGCGGGAGGGGCGGCTGCAGGTGCATCTCGGCACCCTTCGCGCGCTGGACAAGAGCCTCGAGGGCGAGATCGGCGCCCTCGGCCGCTTGCGGCTCAGCCCCCAGGCGCTGGTGGAGGCGGAGGAAATCCTATTTCGTTTCCACCGCTTTCACCTGGGCTTCGAATTGAAGAGCCAACGCTTCCTCGGACAAAGCCTGGGCGGCGCTCGCTTGACAGCGGCCACTGCCCACGCGAATACTCCCCGCCCCCGCGATTGAGCGAGGTATCATCCGCCGGCCGGTCAATCCGCGCTTCGCCCCGGGTTGCGATCTCCGGCCCCTTCTTCCCTCTCAGCCAGCCGCTCTGTATTACGCGGTCCAGCGAGCCCCAGGACGACCATGACAGAACAGGACGAAGCCCAAGCCTCCGCTGAAAAGGGGGAGCAAGAGCGCAATCCCCTGGCCATGGAGACCCTCGTGGCGCTCTGCGCCAGTCGGGGTTTCATTTTCCCCTCCAGCGAGGTCTACGGGGGGATCAACGGGTTCTGGGATTACGGTCCCCTGGGCGTCGAACTCAAAAACAACGTCAAGGCCGCGTGGTGGCAGCGGATGGTTCGTATGCGCACGGACGTGGTGGGGATCGACAGTGCCATCATCAGTCACCCCCGGGCCTGGGAAGCGTCTGGGCACGTGGACCATTTCAGCGATCCCATGGTGGATTGCCGCAACTGCAAGCGGCGCTTTCGGGCTGATCAGATCGAGGGCGAGCGCTGTCCCGAGGCCCCGAAGAAGCGGGCCCTACCCGAGTGCGATCTCACGGATGCCCGGGATTTCAACCTGATGCTACAGACCCAGATTGGCGCGTCGGTGGACGCCCAGGTCACCGCCTACCTGCGCCCGGAGACCTGCCAGCCCATCTTCACCGACTTCAAGCGGGTCCGGGAGTCTGCCCGTCAGAAAGTTCCTTTCGGCATCGCCCAAATCGGAAAGGCCTTCCGCAACGAGATTACGCCTCGGAATTTCACCTTCCGGTCGCGGGAATTCGAACAGGCCGAGATGGAATTCTTCTGTCACCCGTCTCAGCGCGACGAGTGGTTCGCGACCTGGCGCGAGGAGAGAATGCGTTTTCACCTGGAGATCGGCTTCGATGAGCAGAATCTTCGCTTCCGCCCCCACGCTCCCGATGAATTGGCCCATTACGCGAATGCAGCCGAAGATGTCGAGTTTCTCTTTCCCTTCGGCTGGCAGGAGATCGAGGGGGTTCATGATCGAGGCGATTGGGATCTTTCCCGTCATAGCGAGTTCTCCGGGAAGGATCTGATCGTGACCGACGAAGAAACGAAAGAGCGATATACCCCGATGGTGATCGAGACGTCCATGGGCGTCGATCGCACCTGCCTCGCTTTGTTGGTGAACGCATACACGGAGGAGGAGGTCGAGGGGGGCGAGACGCGGAACGTGATGCGGCTCTCGCCTGAGATCGCGCCCATCAAGGTGGCCGTCCTGCCGCTGTCCAAGAAATTGGCCGAACCCGCTCGCGCGCTCCACGCCGACCTCAGCCGGACTCTCAATACCTTTTACGATGATGCGGGCAATATCGGTCGTCGTTATCGGCGGCAAGATGAAGTGGGTACGCCTTTTTGCGTGACGTACGATTTTGACTCCCAGGACGACGCCAAGGTCACGGTTCGTGAGCGTGACACCATGGATCAAGCGCGTATTCCCCTGGACGGGCTGGCCCGCTACTTGCGCGAGCGCGTGGAGGGAACGGCTTGACGGCTCGCCGGGGCGGGGGGGCGGGTCGGTCGCCCGTTCGACGCAAGGCTTCCTCGCGAAAAAAGACCGCCTCGCGGAAGAAGGCGACTCGCAAGAAGGCGCCGAGGAAAAAGGCGGCGGGCAAGAAGGCCGCTCGCAAGAAGGCCGTTCGCAAGAAAGCGGCGAAGGCCGGGTCGGTGCGTCGGGGGCAGGGTGCGGCGTCTCGCCGTTCCCGCAGCGACGCCGAATCCCGCCGGGTCTTCTTCTTTGGTGGCGGCCAGGCCGATGGCCGGGCGGAGATGCGGGAACTGCTGGGCGGCAAGGGAGCCAACCTGGCCGAGATGACCCGGCTTGGGGTACCGGTGCCCCCGGGCTTCACCCTTTCGACTCGGGTCTGCGCGGAGTTCAAGGACCGTACGGGCAAGCTCTCCGCCGGCGTCAAGGCAGATGTCCTGACAGCCCTGGCCCGGGTCGAGAAGATCATGGGGCTCCGCTTTGGCGATCCCGAGCGCCCGCTCCTGGTCTCGGTGCGGTCGGGGGCGCGCGTCTCCATGCCCGGGATGATGGATTCCGTGCTCAACCTCGGGCTCAGCAATCACACGGTTGAGGGCCTCGCCAAGCTCGTCGACGAACGCTTCGCCTACGACAGCTACCGCCGTTTCATCCAGATGTATGCGGATGTCGTGCTCGGCGTTCCCCTGGATCGTTTCGAGATCATGTTGGAGCGGGCGAAGCTGGGGGCGGGTGTGAGCCTCGATACAGAGCTCGAGGCGGCGGATTGGCGTGCCCTGGTCTCGGACTATCTCGACGCGGTGGAGGCGCATACAGGCCAGCCCTTTCCCCAGGATCCGAGGCAGCAACTCTGGGGCGCGATCGCTGCGGTTTTTCGATCCTGGAGAAATGACCGGGCCGTCGCCTACCGGAGGCTGCACCGAATCGAGGATGCTTGGGGGACCGCCGTCAATATTCAGTCCATGGTCTTTGGCAATATGGGAGACGACTGCGCGACCGGGGTCGCCTTCACCCGAAATCCGTCCACCGGCGAATCCAATTTCTATGGCGAGTACCTCAAGAACGCCCAGGGTGAGGATGTGGTGGCGGGGATTCGAACCCCCCAACCCATCAACGCCTCGAGCCGGGTGGTGGGATCTGAAGACCTGCCCACCCTCGAGGCTGAGATGCCCGGGCCCTATGCCGAGCTCACGCGGATCTATAAATTTCTCGAAAAGCATTACCGCGACATGCAGGACATGGAATTCACCATCCAGGGGGGAACGCTCTGGATCCTGCAGACCCGCACGGGAAAACGAACGAGCCATGCGGCGGTGCGCATCGCCGTGGACATGGTGAAGGAGCGCTTGATCTCCAGGGAAGAAGCGATTCTTCGCGTCGACGCTTCGTCACTCGATCAGCTGCTTCATCCCACCATTGATCAAAGTGCGGATCGCGAAGTGATTGCCCGGGGTCTCCCCGCTTCTCCAGGAGCAGCGGGCGGTCGGGTGGTTTTTTCGGCGGAGGAAGCGGAGACCCGCTCCAAGGCCGGCGAGAAGGTCATCCTGGTTCGGATCGAAACCTCACCGGAGGATATCCTGGGCATGCATGCCGCAGAGGGCATTCTCACCGCCCGGGGAGGCATGACCTCCCATGCGGCGGTGGTGGCCCGGGGGATGGGGAAATCCTGCGTTTCGGGTTGTGCCAGCCTGGCCATCGACTATGCGGCGGGCGTGATGCGCGTAGAGCAGCATGTTGTTCGCGATGGAGATTGGCTCACCATCGATGGATCCTCGGGCGAAGTCATGCTGGGGAGGGTACCGACGGCGACCCCCGAGCTCGGTCCCGAGTTCCGGGAGTTGATGCGCTGGACGGATCGTATTTCACGCATCAAGGTGCGAACGAATGCGGACACCCCCGAGGATGCCGAATTGGCCCGGAGCTTCGGGGCGACGGGGATCGGCCTTTGCCGAACGGAACACATGTTCTTTCAGCCGCGACGTATCCTCAACGTTCGCCGCATGATTCTCGCTCGAGACATGGCGACCCGGGAAGCGGCTCTTGCGGAATTGCTGCCCGTCCAGCGAGAGGATTTCGAGGGTATTTTCCGGGCCATGGAGGGGCTCCCGGTCACAGTGCGCCTGCTGGACCCGCCGCTTCACGAGTTTCTCCCGCAGAATGAAGAGGATTTGGCGGCCGTCGCGCAGAGCATGCGCTTGTCGGTCCAGGATCTGAAGAATCGCCTGGACGCCCTCCACGAGTTCAATCCCATGCTGGGCCATCGGGGATGCCGGGTCGGAGTCAGTTTTCCCGAGATCTACCGGATGCAGACTCGCGCCATCACCGAGGCGGCTTGCGCGGTGGAGGCCCAGGGGATGAAGGTCAAGCCCGAAATCATGGTGCCGCTGATCGCGCATCCCGGGGAACTTTCCTGGCTGCGTGCCGAGGTCGAAGCGGTGGTTTCCGCCGTTCGCAAGGAGCATCCGGGAACGCGGGTTCGACCCGCCATCGGGACGATGATCGAGGTGCCGAGGGCGGCGCTCACCGCGGATGTCATCGCCGAGCATGCCGATTTCTTTTCTTTCGGAACCAATGATTTGACCCAAATGGGCTATGCGCTGTCCCGGGATGACGCGAACAGTTTTCTGCCCGATTACATCGAGCAGGGGATTCTGCGGGACGATCCCTTTGTCTCCATCGACGAGGAGGGGGTGGGCCAGTTGGTGAGAATGGGGGCGGAACTCGGTCGAAAAACGAGACCCCGACTTCAGCTCGGGGTATGCGGTGAACACGGGGGCGATCCCCAGAGCGTGCGTTTCTTCGCCGGGCTCGGGGTCGACTACGTTTCGTGCTCTCCCTACCGGGTGCCGGTGGCGCGACTCGCCGCGGCGCAGGCTGTGGCCAGGGGCCGGGAGGAAAGCGCATGAAGCGATGGCGAGTGGTGACCTGGGGTTTGTTGGCCTTGAGTTGCCTTACCCTGACGGGAGGCGGCTGCGCTACGGGAGAGGCGGGCGCTTGGGGACGAGTGGCCCTCTACGAGGGCTTCGATCCGAAGACCCTCAATCCGGGGGGAGCCGCGGATTACACGATCCTGGTGCCCCTGTCCGAGCTCTTCTACGACCGGGTGACCGCCCGGCGCTTCGACAGCCTGGCGACTTTCGAAGATCCGGCGCTGCGGGAATTCTTTCGCAGTGACGAGGCTTTTGCCGACTACTATGCGGCCTTCGCCGAGGCGCTGACCCGGGCGAATTTCGAATCGAATCGCCCCACAGCCGTGGAGTTGGACTCAATGGTGCGGACCGGGCCGACACGGGTTCGGGTGACGGTCCGCTTTCAGGGCGAGAACGCCCTTCCGCTTCGCTGGTGGTCGACGCGTACCCAACGCGAGGATGTGTGGGATTTTCAGGACGGCCGCTGGTGGATTCTGCCGGGCAAGGTCTAGGCATCGAGTGCCGAGGTGGCACCTGGGGTCTTGCCGAACGCATTTTTTCATGATTAGGGAAAAGTTTTCTTCACACTGCATCTAGCTCAGTTGAAGATATGGGGCTTCTGGACCACGAATTATCAATGAAAACAGCGGCCTTTGGCTGATTTTGCCCATTTACAAATGTGGCATACGAATTGCTTTATCCATCCCATGAAGTCGAACTCTTGAAAAGCATGGTCAGAGTTGGGATATGGGAAGGCAAGGGGAAGGAGCTTGATCGTCGGGAACGGGTGATTTCGCGGGACGAAGGGAAGCGTTTCGCGAGACAGGGAAGAGCCCGTTCCGGAGTATCCACAAAGGTCTGAGTTCGCCAGGCTTAAGGCGGCTGAGACGACGCACCAATCGCCCCAGGGCAGGATGTGCGTTGAGTAGTGAGTGAGTGTGGATGACGGATGACGATCGATTTCCAAGCCTTACGAAGGGCCGCCGCCGAGTCGGCGCCTGGGAACCGTCACGTACCCTCTGCTTCTGACCGAGCGAGAAGCGAGGTGTGCCCCCAATGGATGCGACCCCGAAGGCTCTTCCGGCAGACGGTGAGTTGGTCGAACTGATCATGTCCGGTAGCCAGGAGCATTTCGATCTCCTCTACAAGACTTATTTTCCGAGGGTCTACCAGTTCGCGCATAAGCGGCTTCGGGACTCCGGAGAGGCCGAAGACGTGGCCCAGGAGGTCTTCATGACCCTCCTCAGTGCGCTCCCCTCGTACCGCGGACAGTCGTCCCTGCTGGTCTGGATCTTCGGTATCACCCGCAACAAGGTGAATCGTCGTTTCCGAAAGCAGCGGCCCCTGCTCTCGGCGATGGATTCTGACTCGGTCCACGACGTGGCTGGCGCCGACGGCCCGGTGGACAACACCGTTGAGGCGCGTCGGCTCCTGGCCCGTTGCGAAGAGATCGTCTCACGGGACCTGAACGAGACCCAGCGAAGGATCTTTCATCTCAAGCACCTGAAACGCCAGTCGATTCGAGCCATTGCGGAGGCCCTCGGGAAGTCCGAGGATGCGATCAAGGCCAACCTCTACCGTATCCGATCGTCCATGTCGGAGAGCCTTCCGGGCATCGAAGGGCTTTTGCGCGGGTAGGCGTCGGGCGGGTCCAAACAGCCCCCGTGGGGGTGGATACAGTGACTTAACAGAGCGGGCGCGGTCCTCAGGGCCGCGCCCGCTCTGTTTTCCTGCCACAACCACGAGCCTCGGACCACTTATCTCGCGAATCACCATCAGGCAGGTCGACGATTGCGCAGTAATCGCAGCCACTTGGGTGAGGCCTCCGAAGCGGGGCCAAGGAGAAGGCAGGACTGTGGGGTACGGCACGCGGATGATCTGGAAGTCGCAATCGTGTACAAGGTGCATGTTGATCGGAACGGCAGACGCTGGGCGGCTCGAGATCGAACAGGCCTTTGCCAAACCAGTGCAAGCCTCTGGGGGGGCTCACCGCCGAAAATGGCGGGAGGGAGACCGTGATGCGTAAACAGCCGCCTGAGAACCCCAGCGCCGCCGAGCGCCGCGCGGATGGCGCGTCCCGTGCAGAAAAGCCCGCGAAATCGCCGGTGACTGATCGCAGCGCCCTCGGATGGGAGAAGGCGCCCCGGGAGGCGCGTTACGACGACGCCAACATCGAGAGCGCCAACATCGAGAGCGCCAACATCGAGAGCATGGCGATCGATCCCGAGGAGTTGCGCGACTTTCTCTCCGCGGATGGGCAGGACGTCGGTGCAGATCCGGTCTTCAAGGAGCGGCTGCGCGAGACCCTCTGGAAACTCGTCGAGGATCGCTACGGCAGCGGCGACGACGACACCACCGAGCGCTGATTCCGCCCCGGGTGTACGGCTGGAGGTGATGCTCGGCCAACACCGAGCAGTGGCCTATACCGAGCAGTGGCCAACACCGAGCAGTGGCCTACACCGAGCAGTGGCCTATCAGGCGGATTCCTTTTCTCCGACCGAGCCCGCTGGTTCTTCGGACCTCGGTGCCCCTCCGTCGCTCTGGATGCCTGGAACGATTTCGGAGAGATCCCGGGGAGCCAGCCGGCCGACGTAATGACGAAAGGTTTCCAGCGTCAGCCGCGCGTCTTCCAGGGCCCTGTGGGCGACGCCTTCTTTTCCGAGTAGCCCCGCCGTGGTCGCTGCCTGGCGCAGGGAAAGGGCTTTCGTCGGCGTTCCCGAGACCAGGGTCCAGGCATAGAAGAGGGTCGCCAGGTCGATCACGTGGTAGTCGAAGGGGTAGGGGATCCCGCAGTTGCGAAAGGCGAGTTCGAGAAACGTCACGTCCATACGCACGTTCTGGCCGGCCGGAACCAGGACCTTTCCTTCCGGCACGAGGGTGACGATTTCCTCGAGGACATCGCGGACGTGGGGCGCGTCCCGCCAGAGTTCTTCGTCGTAGCCGAAGATTGCAGCGGCTTCGGGACTGATGCGCTCCGGACGCGCCTTGACGCGCCATTGGCGCTCGTCGATTTCCACCAGGCGGTAGTCCGTGATGATGACGCCGACCTCGGTGATGTCGTGTTGCTCGGGGTCGAGACCGCCGAACTCGCAGTCCATGAAGGCGAACGCGAACTCAGAGGGCATGGTGGGCTTCCATGGGGAGGTCGAGGGGCTGGATTGCCCGGGGAGAAAGCTGGCAGGGGGCGCACGTGACTCGCGAACGGGTCTGCGTGCGAGTGGAGTGGTGCTCCCAACGGGACTCGAACCCGTGTTTCAGCCTTGAGAGGGCCGTGTCCTAGGCCTCTAGACGATGGGAGCAGAGAGCGGCGAACTTTGCCAAGTGGGCCGGCGGCTGTCAACCGAGCGCTCCCGTCCCTGGAATTCCCGTCGGAATAGCCACGCAAGCGAGAGTGCGACCTTTTCGGCGTCTCGAGGCGAGACTCAGCCGATCCGGGGGTTCAGATCCGTTTATGGGAACCCGGGAGGAGACTCCGGTAGACTGATTGCCGCCGACTGGCGCCCGGCTTGGGGGCTCGTGAATCCGCTGAGCCCCGGGCCAGCGGGTGCGCGCCGGATCTTGGGGGGGGTCGTCGGATTTGAATCCGGCTCGATTCGGGCACGTCATCTCATTGCGAGGGGAGAGCGAAGCCCCGGAGAACCATGGACGAGACGCCCGCAACCCAGCCAGAGACTTCGCGCCGGAGGATGCCGGGTGTGGCCTTGGCGGGCTGGTTGTGTCTCGGCCTGCTCGCGGTTTTCACCGCCGATGCCCTGCATGCGCGAATACCCCCGGTTTCGAATTCCGGGTCGGCGGAAGCTTTCGTGCCGAATCCAGAGTTGGCGCGGCTCTTCTCCCTTGGATTTGCGCCGGTGGTTGCGGATTTCTACTGGCTGCAGGCGGTTCAGGCCGTGGGCGGGGATACGCGAATGACCCCCGAATTGGCGCGTCATCTCGGCAAGCTGATCGATCTCGTGACGACCCTGGATCCCTGGGTTGACCATCCCTATCGCTTCGCGGCCATCTGGATGACCCAGAACGAGGAGAATGTGCGGACGGCAAACCGGCTGCTGGAACGCGGGATCGAGCACCACCCCGACGAATGGAGAAACCACTTCTACCTGGGCTTCAACCATTTCTTCTACCTCCTCGAGAACGAGCGGGCCGCGGAGATTCTCGAACGGGCGAGTGGCCTGCCGGGCGCGCCGCGCTACTTGCCGCGTCTTGCCGCGCGGCTCAAATCCGAATCCGCCGATATCGAGGTGGCCGCTGTCTTCCTCACCGAGTTGGTGATGAATAGCGACGATGAAGCGGCGAGGGAGGGGTACCGGGCTGCCCTCGATGAGATCGAGGTCGAGCAAAGTGCACGGATATTGGATCGGGCGAGAGCCCAATTCCTCGAGCAAAGGGGGAGGGATATCCTCGCGGTGGATGAATTGGCGGCAGGCCCGGACTCGGTTCTGCGGATGCTTCCCCCTGCCCAACCCTCTTCGCTTCCGCCTTCCCTGCAGCGCGGATCCGAGTGGACACTCGATCCCGAGAGCGGCAGGATCGTTTCGACCTATTACGGAAAGCGTTACCAACTCCATATTCAGCGAGCCGACCGGCAAAGGGCCCAGCGGTGGGCTGAAGAGCGCAGAACCCGAGAGAACACGGGCCAGGCCCAGCGCGGTGACGCCGATCAGGGAAATGGGGCGCCTCAGCATGAGCGATGACAGGCGCGAAATCGTTCGCGTGGAAAGCATCGTCAAGGATTTCAGGCCCGGCCTGGGAATTCGGGCGAAGCGGGTGCTGCACGGCGTTTCCTTCTCGGTCCGCGAAGGAGAAATCTTCGGCTTCGTGGGCCCGAATGGCGCGGGCAAGACCACGACCCTGAAAATCCTGATGGGATTGATTCGGGCAACCGGCGGAAGCGCCCGCATCCTGGGCCGAGAGGTGGGGGATGCCGCCTATCGCGCACACATTGGTTTCCTTCCGGAGAATCCCTATTTCTACGCCTTCCTGAGCGCGCGGGAGATTCTTCGCTTCTACGCGCGGCTCTCGGGTGTCGAGGGGCGGGAGGTGGAAGCCCGAGTCGAGGCCTTGATCGATCAGGTGGGGCTGAGTGACGCCGCCGACGCCCGGCTCGGTACATACTCCAAAGGGATGCTTCAGCGCGTGGGGATCGCCCAGGCCCTGATTCACGATCCCCAGGTGGTCTTTCTCGATGAACCGATGAGCGGTCTCGATCCCATCGGTCGCAAGGATATTCGCGACATCATCCTGCGCCTGAAGAGCGAGGGACGCACGGTCTTCATGAATACCCATATCCTGAACGATGTGGAGATGATCTGCGATCGCGTGGCCATCATCGTCAAGGGGAGAATTCGCTACGAGGGGCCGATTCGCGATTTCCTCAAGGAGGACGAATTGCGCAGCGATATCGTGCTCGCGGATCTGCCCGAGCCCGCCGCCCAGGCGATTGCGAGAGATTTTACAGCCCGTGTCCAAACCGTGGGCGAGCAGGTGGAGGTGCAGGTGAGGGAAGGGCAGGTTCGGCCCCTGCTCGAGGCCGCGCTGGAAGCGGGAGCCGAGGTTCTTTCGGTGACCCCGAATCGGATCTCCCTGGAGCGCGTTTTTCTCGAGGCCGTCGAACGGGGTGAGGCGGCGGAGGTTGCCCCCGACTCCGAAGTGGAGCCGGCCCCATGACGGGTTCCCTCGGCCGGATCACGCCCATCGCGATCAACACCCTGCGAGAAGCCGTGCGCAACAGGCTCCTCTACACGCTGCTCTTTTTCGCGGTCGCCATGATCGGGTTCTCGGTTTTGATCGCCAGTCTCTCCTACGTGGAGGGCGAGCGAATCATTCAGGACATGGGTCTCGCCTCGATCCGGCTCTTTAGCGTGGGCATCGCGATCTTCGTGGGTATCGGGCTGATTCACGGGGAGGTCGAGCGGCGAACGATCTACACGATTCTTTCCAAACCCGTGACGCGCTCGGAATTTCTGCTCGGAAAATTCGGGGGTCTGCTGATCACGGTCTGGATTCAACTCGTGCTGATGTCCCTGGCCTTTGCTGGGGTCTCGCTTCTGGTGGGGGCAGGTTTTCATTTCGGTCACGCGGCCGCGCTCTTCCTGGTGG
>JAAZXM010000059.1 GCA_014240165.1 Myxococcales bacterium
CGGCGAGCCGGGTGGTGGAGCGTCCCTTGGCCTGGGCGGCGGCGACATCCTCGCCGTTGACCCGCTGAATCTCCGACCAGATGGCCTCGTCGGCCAGGCGATCCGCGAAGCCCCGGTAGAACTTCGAAATGGCTTCGTCCGAGGCCGCGGCCAGGGTGGCGAATGCCGTCCGCGCCGTGTCCACCGCCGCCTCGGCAATGCGTCGCTCGGCGGCGGGGATCAGCAGCATTTCCTCGGTGGCTTCCACCACCACCACCGAATCCCCGGGCCGAAACGCCTCGGCCACGTCGTCGGGAACGCGGAGCAGTCGGTTGCCTCCAAAGAGGATCGGGGTTCCGGCTTCGAGTTGCTCGAGTTCAGTGCTGTCCGACATGCGGGCAGTTTGCTCGGCTCGGGGGTTCGTGTCAAAGCGGGTTTGTCGTCTGGATCAGGGGGGCGGCGCGGCGGGGTTTTCGGCGGGCGCCCGGGCTTCCTGCATGCGCAGGTTCAGGTTCCGGAGTGTTTCCCAGGCCTCGCTGGTCAGCGCCTCCTCGCCCGCCCCGCCAAAGCCCACCACCATGTACTCTTCGAGCAGCGCATAGGCGCTGGCCGCCGAGGGCGAAGCGGGGGCGGCGCGCACGGCGGCTTCCAGGTGCGCCTCGGCCTGGGGGAGCCAATACGAGTCCACGCTGCGGGCCTCCACGACCCCGAGCAGGAAATAGGCTTCGGCCAGGGCCTCCGGGGCTTGCGCGCCGCCTTCGATGAATTGCAGGAGCAGGCTCGAAGCCGCCAGGTCGTAGACCGTTTGCTCCCGGCCCAGCAGGGCGGGGCGGGGAACGCCCTTGCCCGCCACCAACTCCCGGCTTCGGTCCAGGGGGGCGGGGTGGGCCAGGTCCTTTTCGATGGCGGCCAGGGCGAGGTCCCAGCCGGCCAGGTGGCCCGCCAGGTAGACGGGCATGTCGGGCCGCTGGGCAAAGCGCGCGAAGTGGCGCCGCACCCGCGCGGGATCCTGCGCCACCCTCAATCCAATCGTCATGTAGTCGAGCAGGTATCCCTCCATGTCGAGTTGCCCAGGCGATTGCATCTCGTCGGCGAAAGCGGCCTCCCAGACCGCCAGGGCCCGGTCGAAATGCCTGAGGGCGAGCCAGACTTGCGCCTGGGCCGGGAGCGGAAGCGCGTCCAATGTGTTCGGGGGCAGCGCCGGCCCCGGGCCCTGGGGCGGGGCGGGGAGCCGGGCGTGGCAGGCGGCGCAGGTCGCGGTGATCTCCACCGTGGAGGCGCGGGCTTCTTCGAACGCCTGGCGGCCGTGCAGATCCCGGGTTCGTGCCGCGTCCCGGGCCAGGGCGGGGCCGATCTCGCGAAAAGCGAAATCCCGGGTGGTTGCGTGGCGGTCGAGCAGGGGAGCGGCCTCGGCCAGGCGCGAAAGACTGGCCTCGATGCGCTCGCTCTGGGCGGGGTCCGACCAGCGCGCTTCGTCCATGGCCAGCACGAGAAGCGGGGCAAGAATTTCAAAACTGGCGGGCTTCGGGGGCGGGGCGTCCCCGGGTGCGGGGGGCGTTTGGGCCGAGGCAAGGGTCGGGCCAACCGCAGCCATCAGTGCAGCGGTCAGGAGAAGCCACCGTTTTCGAAGGGCGCGTGCAGCCATGCCGCGGGCTCCTCGCAAGGTGGGGAAGGGACGGCGGAAGTGTCGCCCATCTCGGCGATTCGTCCAGATCGGGCGAGGGATCGGGGGGGGGGGAGGGCGCGGGCGCGCTCCGGCGCGACTCGCCATACTGGATGGGATGCGGGGATTGCTCTTCGTCAGCGACGGAATGGAGGCGGCTTGGGGCGCGGAGATGGACGCCGCCGCCCCGAACCTTCGGCGTTTCGTGAGCGTTTCGGATGAATCTGGGCCCGACCCCTCGGAGATCGAGGTGCTCTATTTCTCTGGCGATGTTTTTCCCGAGCGTTCCCGGGAGTTCGCCATCGCGGCCCTGAAGGCCGAGAATCTGCGCTGGATGCATACGTTCAGCGCCGGGGTGGACGATGCCTTCTTCGGCACCCTGCTCGATCGGGGCGTTCGCCTCACGACTTCCTCGGGCGCCCAGGCCGAGCCCATTGCGCAAACTGTGTTCCTCTACCTGCTCGGCCTGACCCGCGACCTGCCCGGATGGCTCGAAGATCAGCGCGGCCGGCGCTGGAATCCCCGGGCAATTCGCGACCTCCAGGGGCTGCATCTGGGCGTGCTGGGCATGGGGTCCATCGGTGAGGCCGTGGCGCGTCTCGGCCTGGCGCACGGCATGCGGGTCACGGGCCTGCGCCGCTCGCCGCGGGGGGACGAGCCCTGCGAGACGCTTGCCATGGAGGCCTTGCCCGAACTTCTTTCCGAAGTCGATGCCCTGGTGGTGGCGGTTCCCCTGACCGATCAGACCCGGAGCCTCATGGATGCCGCGGCCTTTGCGCGACTGAAGCCCGGGGCGCTCTTCGTCAACGTGGCCCGGGGCGAAGTCGTGGACGAAGACGCGCTAATCAAAGCCATGACCGAGGGCCGTTTGGCCGGAGCGGGCCTCGACGTATTTCGCGAGGAACCCCTGCCCGAGAACAGCCCGCTCTGGACCCTGCCGAATGTGATCATCACGCCGCATAGTTCGGGCACCACCCCGGGAAACGAAGTCCGCGCGAGTCGCATCTTTCTCGAGAACCTGGGCGCCTACGAGCGCGGCGATGCGCTGCGCAACGAAGTCTTCGCAAAGGAAACGCGCTGAAGGGGGCGCACAACCCGTCGCGCAAAAAGTGTAGAGTCGCGGCTCCCGCACCCGACCAAGGATCGCCCATGAAAAAGCATCCCCTGAACGAGGATTTCAGTTGGTCCGATCACACGGGGCCCTTCCGCGTCATCGATGAAGGCCAGGCCCGGGGATACGATCGCGACGGTTATTTCCTGTTGGAGGATGCCTTCGAGCCCGAAATTCTCGAGGGCCTGCTGGCCGAACTCGATCCCCTGGAGGCCGAATTCGAAAAACTGCTCCGGGAGAAATTCGGCGGAAAAGCCTTCATCGCCCGGGCAGGGGAGATCACCTTCAACGTTCATCCCGTCCTGCGCTCCCCCGCCGCAAAGGCGTTTACGCGCCACCCGGTTTTTCAGGGCCTCTGCCACGATCTGCTGGGGGAGGACGTTCGTCTCTATTGGGATCAGACGGTTTACAAGAAACCCGGCGCCGCCGAGCGCTTCCCGTGGCACCAGGACAACGGCTACACCTACGTGGAACCCCAGCAATATCTCACCTGCTGGGTCGCCCTGACCGACGCGGACGAAGAAAACGGTTGCCCCGTGGTGGCGCCGGGCGTTCATCGGCGCGGCACCTTGGCCCATCACGGAACAGAGTTGGGCTTCGAATGCTTCTCCGAGCCGCCGGAGCAATCGGTGCCGGTGCCCGTGCGGGCGGGCGGCATCGTGGTTCTCTCTTCGTTGACCCCGCATATGACGGGCCCGAACCTCAGCACCGATCGCGAGCGCAAGGCCTATATCGTGCAATTCGCGCCCGATGGGGCGGAGGTTATCACCGCCGGGGTCGCTGGCGCGCCGCGCACGCGTTGTGATGCGCCCGAACGCCAGTATCCCATCCTCGCGGGCGGACAAGCGCCGGCCTGAAGCGGTACGGGCCGCAGGCGGAGACGCCCCCGCTCCGATAGCCTTTCGGCTTAGGGGCAGGGACCCGCGGCCAAGGGAGGCTTCAGCATGTCGACGACTTCAGGGACGACTTCGGAGTTCACCGAGAAACGAATCATCTCCTCGGATTCCCATGTATGCGAGCCCACGGATGCCTACGCGCAAATTGATCCCAAATACCGCGACAATCGGCCGGTGCTGATCAATCACGAGGGCCTCGGGCCGAGTTTTCAGATTCCCGACTTCCCCATGCCGATTCCCCTGATGCTCGTCAATGCGGCGGGCCGGGAGCCCGAGGATATCCAGAATTTCAAATTGAAGATGGAGGATCTCGAGGCCGGAGGTTGGGACTCCGCCGAACGGCTACTGGCCCAGGACCGCGACGGGATCGGGGGCGAGGTGATCTACCCGAGCATCGGCATGGTGCTCTGCCTGCACAGGGATATCGATTTCAAGGCGGCGTGCTTTGCAGCCTACAACCGTTGGCTGGCGGAGTTCTGCGAGCGGGATCCCCGGCGCCTGATCGGGATCGGCCAGGCGGCGGTGCGGACCATCGAGGAGGGCATTCGCGAACTCGAGTCCATCAAGGCCTTGGGCTTGCGGGGCGTGATGCTCCCGGGTGAGGCGCATGTCGAGGATTACGATCACCCCTGCTACGACCCTTTCTGGCAGGCCTCCATCGATCTCGAATTGCCCATCAGCTTTCATATCCTCACCAGCCGTGCCGACGATCTGAGCTCGAGCAATCAGGGACGAGGTCCCAAGATCAACGCCTTCATGCAATTGATCCGGGGCAACCAGGACATCATGGGGATGCTCTGCTTTGGGGCCGTCTTCGAGCGCAATCCCCAGCTGAAGGTGGTTTGCGTCGAGGCCGATGCGGGTTGGGTTCCGCATTTCGCCTA
The DNA here is from genome assembly GCA_014240165.1 of Myxococcales bacterium. Classification (GTDB taxonomy): domain Bacteria; phylum Myxococcota_A; class UBA9160; order UBA9160; family UBA4427; genus JAZXM01. The sequence goes on from JAAZXM010000059.1 coordinate 4,534, forward strand.
CCGCATGGACCACGCCTATCACCGACACCGGTTCTGGCTGGAGACCGGGGCGATTACCCGCCCGCCCAGCGAGTATTTCTACGAAAATATCTACGTTACCTACCAGGATGATTATTCGGTCACGGACAAGGCGGACGATCGCCTGCTCAAGCGCGTGATGTGGGCCAACGATTTCCCCCACAGCGATTCGACGTGGCCCTGGTCCCAGGAGGTGCTGGGCAAGATGATCGGCGACCTGGGTCAGACCCAGCGCGATTGGATCCTCCACGACAACGTCGCGCAGCTCTATCGCCTGGACGCCTGAGGGCCTCAGTCCGAGCCGGCGTTCTTTGCCCTCTCGTTCTTTGCCCTCTCCTGGGAGAGGCACCAGGCCAGGAAGCGGCCCGTGGCCACCACCGCCGCGCTCGAGCGGATTGAGTGGAAGACCTCGAAGGCGTGTTGGGTCAGCGGGAGTTCGCCGTAGGCTGTGGCGCTCTGCGACACTCGCGAAAGGGATTGCGCGAAGTGGCGTGCCTCCTCGACACAGGCCAGGCCGTCGTTGCTTCCGTGAATGATGAAGAAGGGCGGGGCTTCCGGGTGGATGCGGTGCATCGGAGAGGCGCGCCTGAAATCCGCGATGTCCTGGACGGGATCCTTCTTGAGTACCGATTTGCCCAGCCAGCCCCGCATGGTCTTCGAAGGCTGCAGGTCGAAGTGGTTGGCGAAATCATAGACGCCATAGAAGGGCACCGCGGCTTGCACCCGGGTATCGACCTCTTCGAAGCCGGGCTGGTATTCGGGGTCGTTCCCTGTGAGCCCCGCCATGGCGGTGAGGTGCCCGCCGGCTGAGCCGCCCGTGGCCGCGATGAAATCGGGGTTGCCCCCATAGCTTGAGATCTCGCGGCGGATCCACGCGATGGCGCGCTTCACATCGACCAGGTGATCGGGGAAGGTGTTCTGGGGGCTGAGGCGATAGTTGATGGCCACGCAGACCCAGCCCTGGGCCGCCATATAATTCATCAGGGGAAGCGCTTGCTCGTGCTTGTTCCCGATGGTCCAGCCTCCGCCATGGATCTGCAGGAGAACAGGCGCGTTCTCCACCCCCGCCCGGGGCACGTAGACGTCGAGTTGGTTGCGCTTGCCACCGTTCTCCACGTAGGGGATGTCCGTGTGGCGGATGACCTCGGGCCGGCTGAGGCGAAAGGGATTGACGGCGAGTCCTGGCGGAGGGGAGACCCGGTCCGCTTGCTGGTTGAGGTCGGCGTCGATCTCGCTCCGGTAATCCGGCCCCAGGACCGCGGACAGGCTGGCCTCGAAAATCGGATCGGCCTTGCGGGCCTGGGTCACCATGCCGGCGAGGGCGGTCCAGGAAAAGAGCGAGATCAGCAGGCCCCAAAAACCCGGTGCCGCATCGAAGGCGCCGGCGGCCGCGAACGCCAGTGTTCCCAATAGCTGGAGCGCGAGGGTATGGAGGGGCAACTCCGCGACGCCCCAGCCCAGCATGAAGCTGAACATGACCAGGGGCCCGGTCCGCCGCTGGCCCACGTAGGCGTTGAGGGTGAGTAGGGCACCGAATACGGAAACCGCGAGGAATAACCAAGGGGCCATGGGGCCTTTCCTGAGCGCTCGGAAGCGAGGGGGAGAGAAGGCAGGAGAATAGAGGGCCGGGCTCGGGTGCGCAGGCCCATCCTCAGGCGAGGCGGTATCTTCGGTGGCCGCCGCAACGCGCCCGCGGGCTTCCCTGTGTCCGGCCCGACGAGAAAGGTTTCATGTCCGACGATCCCCTTCACACCCGGCTTTGCGACATTCTGGGTTCAGAGCTCCCCATCGTGTGCTTCACCCATTGCCGAGAGGTGGCGGTCGCCGCCACCCGGGCGGGTTGTTTCGCCGTGCTGGGCGAGGCGCTTCGCAGCATGGAGGAGATCGAGCGCGATATCGGGTGGGTGCGCGACCGTATCGGTTCGAATTTTGGGATCGATCTGGTGCTGCCCGCCAGGGCGCCGCGCGACGCCACCCCCGAAGAGATCTATGCCGAAATTCCCGCCGAGCATCTCGCCTTCGCGGAAGACATCGAGGCGCGCTTCGATGTGCCGGCGCCCACCAATGAGGTGGTGCTGCGCAAATGGGGCGGCAATAACCAGAAGATCGCCCGGGCCCAGATCGATATGGTGCTCGAATCCGGAGTGCCCGTGATCGCCACGGGCTTGGGCGCGCCGGACTTTCTCTTCGACGAGGCCCGCGCCCGGGGCGTTAAAATGATCGCCCTGGTGGGTGCCACGCGTCAGGCCCTGGCCCAGGCCGAGCGCGGCGCCGACATGATCGTGGCCCAGGGTTATGACGCCGCCGGGCATACGGGCGGTGTCGGGACCTTCTCCATCGTGCCGGAAATCGCCGCCGCGTTGCCCGAGGTGCCGGTGATTGCCGCGGGCGGGATCACCACTGGGCGTCACCTGGCAGCTTCTCTTTGTCTCGGGGCGGCGGGGGTCTGGACGGGAACCCTATGGCTCACCAGCGAAGAATCCGATGTCGACCCCATCGTGAAGGAGCGCATCCTCGCGGCCGATGGCGATGAGACCACCCGGAGCGCCTCGATTTCGGGGAAGACCATGCGGGTTCTGCGCTGTCCGTGGACCGAGGTCTGGGACGCCGAAGGCGCGCCCGATTTATTGAAGAGTCCGTACCAGATGCTCTTGACCTCGCGCTATCTCCAGGGGGCCAACGATGCGCGGCGCCCGGACCTGATGACCGAAGCCGTGGGTCAGGGCGTGCATTTTGTTCGCGATGAGCGCCCGGTGGCCGCCATTGCCGCGTCCATGGCGGATCAAGCGCGGGACGTCCTGGGGCGCTTTCGCGCTCGCTGAGGGGGCACGGGGATGTGTGGTAATTTCGCCGGCACCGGCTCGGCGCAGGGCAGCCAGCCGCTGCATCAGTGGAAATGGGGGGGCATGCGGGATTCGGGCGCAAGCATTGGATCGCTGCTTCTCGCCGTCCTCGCCTGCTTCTTCGGCATGGGTGCGGGGGCCGGCCATGCGTGGCCCGAGGCCGAAGCCCCGACCGCGCTCGAGGTGGGGGCGATCTCCGACCTCGATCTCGCCTCCGTGCGCCGGATCCTCGACGAAAGCGACGACGTGGGGATGCCGGCGATTTCAGAGAGCCGGGCGCTCTCCCTCGAGCAGGCGGTACAGGTTTCCCTGGAGAACAATCTCGGGCTCCATGTGGTGGCGCTCGACGTGGAAGTTGCGGAATTAGGGGTCAAGAGCGCGCGCTCGAAATTTCACCCGGTCTTCGGGATCACGGGCCGGGCCGCGGAGACCAAGCGTGCGCACTCGGGCCCCAACCGGCCCGACGAGTTCACCGAAAACCAGGAGGCCCAGGCCATCGTCCAGCAGGCGGTGCCCACCGGGGGCAGTGTGGCCGTGGGGCTCGGCTACGCGCGCGAGTTCAAGAACGAGTTCAACGAGTTTTCCAGCGGCGTGGGCGCGGGAGCGGGGGCCAACCTGGAGAGCGTCAGCGAACTCGGCGGCCTGGGCATCGAGATTCGCCAGCCCCTGCTCAAGGGAGGGCGGGTCTACGTGGCTCGCCGGGCCATCCTCGATGCGGAGTACGACACTACGATTCGCCGGGCCGAACTTCAGGCCGAGATTCTCGAGGTCACCGCGGGAACCAAGATCGCCTACTACAAGGTGGTCCAGGCCATGCGCCAGATCGAAGTGATCGAGCAGGCCCTGGCCCGAGACGAGGAATTGGTGCGCGCTTCGGACGCACTCTTCGAAGCGGGCAGGGTGAGCAAGGTCGATGTCTACAGCGCCCAGATCAGTCGCTCCAACGATCAGGCTCGTTTGGCCACCGCCCGGGCCGACCTCGAATTGGTTCAGAACGACCTGCGCAAAGTGGTGGGCTTGGCGGTGGAAATCCAGGTGGAGGTGACCGATCTCACGATTCCCTTCGAACCCCTCGAGATCGAACTCGAGAATTGGATCGAGCGCGCCCTGGATAGCCGTCCCGAGATGACGGTGATGCGCGGCCGGCTCGAAAAAGCCGAGTTGGATGTGCGCATCGCGGAAAACGACACCTTGCCCACGCTGGATGTGAGTGGCGGCTTTCAGCCGGGTTTCGATTGGAAGAGTTGGAATTGGAACGCGGGCGTGGGCTTCGAATATGCCATCGGCAACGTGGGCCCGAAATCACGGTTGGGCCAGGCCCGGGCACTGCAGGCGCGCACTCGCCAGGATTATCTGCGCCAGAAGCGCGAGATCGAATTGGATGTGCGGGCCGTGGAAATCCGCCTGCGCGAGGGGATCGATCGTCTCAAGAGCTTGATCCTCCAGGTGGAGAATGCCCGGTCGAAGGGGGAGATCGCCCGAGGTCGGTTCGAGATGGGGTTGGCGAGCAACCTGGATATCACCGATGCCGATGCGGAGCAGGTGCGTTCGGAGAGTTTGTTGCTCGCCGCGCTGGTCGAGTACGCGAGCAATCGCGCCCGCATGGAAGCGAGTATCGGCGGCCCGCTCTAGGCCTCGCCGCCCGGCGAGGTTTCCTTCCGGGCGTCGAGTTCGTCGAGTTCGCGCAGCCGCCGGGCCATGCGCTGCACGCCGGTCAGATGCGTCATGAAGGCGACGAAATAAAGCACCCACCACATCAGGGCGTGCCCGAGGATCGGCGGGCAGAAGGGCGCTGCCACGAGCCCGATGCAGAGCGTGGCGGTTCGCTCCAGGCGCTCGAAGAGATCGGGCAGGCCTCCGCCGCCCTGGCCCGTGGCCCCGAGCATGGCCGCCCGGGCCGCGGCGTAACTGGTGATGAGGGAACCCGAGATGGCCAACACGGCGTGCAGCCAGAACCCCGTCACGTAGGCGATGGCCAGCAGGATGAAGGTGTCCTTGTAGCGATCCGTGGTGGCGTCGAGATAGGCCCCGCGGCGACTGCTGAGCCCGGTCACCCGGGCGACGGCGCCGTCCACGTTGTCGAGCAATTCGATCAGGCCCACGAGCAGGCCGAAGACCCAGAACTCCCGGTGGATGACAAAGGCCGCTGCATTGAGGCTGCAAAGAACCAGGCCGATCCAGGTGATGGCGTTGGGGGTCAGGCCGGTGCGCGCGACCCAGCGACCGACGCGATCCCAGCCGCTGTCCATGCGGTCCTTGTAGAGTTCGTCGATCATCCGGCGGCTATGGCCCCGGGACCCTCGGCGCGGGTCGGGAAAAGCAGGCTCTGCGGGGTCCCCATGGGCGAGAGGGTAACCCCGCACCCGTGGGTCGCACGCCTCCTCGCTCGAAGCCCCAGGGGTCCCCGCAGGCCCTCTGCGGATCCGAGGCCGAATCCACCGGCAGCGAGGGCCCCCCGGCCGCGCCTGTGATAGTTTCCGCCCGGAATTTCCCCGCGGCGCGGAGGAGACCCCCCGCAGCCACCCGTCGACAGTGTTGTATGGAGCCCTTCGGTCGCCTCCGACGCCCCGAATCAGTGGGGAAGTGAGGCGCCAGGCGGGTGTCCGAGCCAGCCGAGCCCGGGCCCAGGGATTCTGTCTTCACCTGCGAGGATCCGAGATGCGAATCGGGATAGTGACGGAGTACTACCGGCCCTGGCCGGGTGGCATCTCCGAGCATGTTCATCACCAAGCCGAAGAACTCATGGCGCGGGGCCACCAGGTCTCCGTGATCACCGGTCCTGCGCGGCCGGGATGGCAAGATGCGGGTCCCGCCGTCGAGCGGCTCGGCTACGCGTACGAGTTCACGAGCAACGGCGCGCTCTCGCGGGTTGTGCTGGGTACGCGCATGCTGAACTTTCGAAAATTCCTGCGCCAGCATGCATTCGATGTGGTGCACGTGCACGCGCCCATGGATCCCCTTCTCGGTGTGATTGCGCTTTACGCTTCGGAGTGCGCCACGGTGGGAACCTTCCACGCCAACTTCGATCCGTCCTCCCTCTGGGAGACACTCTTCCGGCGCTTTCGCGGCATCACCTTGCCGGCGTGGAAGCGGCTCGACGCGCGTATCGCGGTCTCGGAAGAAGCGCGTCGCAGCATCGCGCATTATTTTCCCGGCGAGTACGATGTCATCCCCAACGGCGTGGACACCGAACGTTTCAATCCCGACGCCGCGCCCCTCGCGGCCTTCGATGATGACCGGCCCAGGATTCTCTTCGTCGGTCGCGCCGACCCGCGCAAAGGACTCCCGATTCTGCTTCACGCCTTTGCCCGGCTGCGTCCCGCGCTGGACGGTTTGCAATTGGTTGTCGTAGGCGCCGAAGCTGCCGAGGTCGAGGCCGATCTATCCCAACTGGATGCGGCCACGCGCGAGGATATCTGCTTCGCGGGCTACGCGGCGCCCGAGGATATGGCGGGCTACTACGCGAGTTGCGATGTCTTCTGCTCTCCGGCAACGGGCCAGGAAAGCCAGGGCATCGTGTTGCTCGAGGCGATGGCGGCGGCCCGGCCTCCGGTGGCGTTTTCCATTCCGGGTTATCGGGACGTGGTGACCCACGGCGTGGACGGTTGGCTGATCGACGAAATGAACGCGGAAGGTTTGGCCGAGGGCTTGGGACGGATTCTGGGCGATCGGGTGACCTTGGCTCGGGTGGGCGAGGCGGGTCGGAAGACCGCCCTCGGTTATTCCTGGCCGAGGGTGATAGAGCGAATCGAGGCGATCTACGCGCGGGCCCGGGAAAACCGGAAAACAGGCACCGGGACGCACTGAAACCATGCAAAGGGCGGGGGATTCCGGGCCAAAGGGCCGAGGCTATTCTTCCCGCAACACGGGGGCCGCCGGAGCGGGCGGAGTCGCGGAAAAAGGCGAAAAGAGGGGTTGGCTCAATGAATGAAAACAACATCTTGCAAAGCAACTCGAAGAAACTGCGTGAGCTTCTCGAGAGCCCTCGGGTGGAGCAGATTCTCGAGGCCCACAATTCGCTCTCGGCGACCATCGTCGAAGAAGCCGGGATTTCGGGCCTGTGGGCGAGTTCCCTGACCCTGTCCTGCGCTGCGGGATTGCGGGACAACAGCGAACTGACCATGACCGAGGTGCTCGATGTGCTCGAGACCATCACGGCCCGGGCCGAGATCCCGATTCTCTTCGACGGCGATACCGGCTACGGCCAGTTCAGTCATTTTCAACAACTCGTCCGGAAACTCTGCCTGCGCCGGGTGGGGGGCGTGTGCATCGAGGACAAGGTCTTTCCGAAGACGAATTCGTTTCTGCGTTCGGAGGGCCAGGACCTGGCCCCGGTGGAAGAATTCGCCGGCAAGATCCGCGCGGGCAAGGATGCCCAGACGGATCCCGATTTCGTTGTCGTGGCGCGCACCGAGGCGCTGATCGTGGGGCTGGATACCGCCGCGGCCATCGACCGCGCCGAGCGCTACGTGGAAGCCGGTGCCGACGCGATCCTGATTCATTCCAAGGAACGAACCTTTGCCCAGGTCCAGGACTTCATGTCCAAATGGGGCGGGCGGGCGCCGGTGGTTTGTGTGCCCACCACCTACTACAGCACGCCCATGGAGGCCTTCGATCAGGCGGGGATCTCCCTGGTGATCTGGGCCAACCATATGCTGCGTGCCGGCATTGGGGCAATGCAGAATGTGGCGAATGAGATCGGCGAGAAGGGCACCGCCCGGGATCTCGAAGACGCCATTGCGCCGGTGAAGGAAGTCTTTCGGCTTCAGGATGCCGATGGCCTGTTGGCCGGAGAAAAAACCTACTTGCATCAGGGTTCCTCGAGTTCCGCCATCGTGCTGGCGGCCAGCCGCGGCAAGGGGCTCGATGAACTGACGCGCGATCGCCCCAAGGCGATGATCCCGGTTTCGGGTACCCCCGCCATCGAGAAGATGCTGCAGAGCATGCGGGCCGAAGGGATCAAGGACATCTCCATCGTTCGCGGCTATCAGCCCGAGGCCCTGGCGCCGAAGGGGGCCACCTTCTTCGACAACGCCGACTGGGAGGCGAACGGCGAACTCGGCTCCCTGGCTTGCGCACGGGAGGCCCTCAAGGGGGAGACCGTGATCGCCTACGGCGACGTGGTCTTCAAGCGCTACATCCTCCACCAATTGCTTTCCTCGGAAGCGCCCATCTCCCTGGTGGTGGACGGTTCACGCTCCTTCCTCGAATCCAATCGCAGCGTGGATCGCGTCAAGGTCTCCGGGCCCCCCGCCACCGGCTACGACGAATCGGAGAACTGGCTCGAGGCCATGGCCGAGGATCTGCCCGAGGCCGACGCCCACGGCGAGTGGATCGGCATGCTGCGGGTGCGCGGAGAGGGCGCTGAGTTGCTTCTCGAGTCCCTGGACGCCATCCTGGCCCGCCCAGAGAGCGGTCAGCTCGATCTATGCGCCGTACTCAACGACGTGGCGCAAAAGGATCCGAGAGCGGTTCGCGTCATCTACGTCGAGGGTGGCTGGATCGATATCAATAGCCTGGCCGACGTGGCCCGTAGCGGCGACGTCTGATCCGGACGGCGCTTGCCGCCCCCGGTGGCCTGGAGGTTCAACCCTTGCCCCTCGATCCCGAACTCTTCTTCCGCGCGCTGCTGGGCGCGGGCGTCACCGGCCTGGCCGGGGTCCCGTGTTCGATCCTCAATCACCTGACCCTCGAGGCCGAAGCCTCGCCCGACATCGATTACATCCCGGCTTCGGTGGAAGGGGAGGCGGTTTCCGCCGCGGCGGGGATGTGGCTCGGCGGCGGGCTCGGTGCCGCGATGATGCAGAACTCGGGCCTGGGCAATGCGGTCAACCCCCTTGCTTCGCTTTCGATTCCCTACGAGATTCCCGTGTTGATGATCGTCTCCTGGCGGGGCGAGCCGGGCAAGAAGGACGCCGTCCATCACTATCCCATGGGTGCGGCTACGCCGGGGATCTTCGACTTGCTCGGCATTCCCGCCACGGTGCTGCGCGAGGATTCCGATCTCGAACGCTGCGTCACCGATGCGGTCGCCTATATGCGCAAGGAGCGCAAACCCGCCGCCCTGGTTGTGCCGCGCGGTCTTTTTCAGAAGGCTGAAGGCGGGGGCGAGGGCGATGCGCGGCCGGCCCCGATCCTGGCCCGGGAAGCGGGCGATCGCGACGCGGCTCCCCAACGCTTCGGCGGCGGTGCGCTGCCCTCGCGAAGCGAAGTGCTCGCCGCATGGCTGGAGCGCTACCCGGAAGACCTCGCGGTTTCCACCACCGGATTCATGTCCAGGGAAGTTTCCGCCCAGGGGGCGGTGGATCGCCATTTCCCCATGCAGGGCTCCATGGGGTTTGCCGCGGCCATCGGTCTCGGCCTTGCGCGCCGGGTTCCCCAGCACGCGGTTCACGTTCTCGACGGTGATGGGGCGTTGATCATGCGACTCGGCAGCCTGGCCACCGTGGGTGCGTTGGCACCTCGGCGCTTGATCCACCTGGTCGTGGACAACGGCACCTACGCTTCGACGGGCGGCCAACTCACGGTCTCGCCCGGTGTTGATTTTCCCCTTGCGGCCCTGGCCTGCGGCTACCGGGTGGCGGGGAGTTGTCGCGGCGCCGACGGATTGGCGCCCGCCCTGGATTGGGTGGCCCGAGAGGCCGGCGAAGGTCCTCTTTTGCTCCAGGTTGCGGTGAGCGAGGCCGAGGCCGAAGGCCTGGCGCGTCCCGTCCTCTCTCCCCAGGAGATCGCGTTGGCGTTTCGCGATGGTGTGGCGGGGCGGGCTTGATGGCGGGCCGCCCGGCGGCAGCGGTGATTCTCGCGGCAGGCATGGGCACCCGCCTGCAGGGGGTGTTCTCGGAACTGCCCAAGGGCTTTATCGAGATCGGGGGAGAAGCGCTGATCCGGCGCTCGCTTCGCCTGCTCCAGGAGCGCGGCATCGAGCGGATCGTGATCGTATCGGGCCATTTGGGCGAGGCGTATGAAGCCCTGGCCTCGGAGATTCCCGGGGTCGAGGTGGTGGAGAATCCCGCCTTTGCGACCACCGGGAGCATGGCCTCATTGGCTTGCGCACTCGAGGTCTTGAAGGAGGATTTTCTGCTCCTGGAGAGCGATCTCTTCTACGAAGAGCGCGCCCTGGACGTGCTTCTTCAGGGCGAAGCGCCCGATGCGCTGCTGGCTTCGGGGCCCACCGGGGCGACGGACGAAGTTTGGATCGAGGACCGCGACGGTTTCCTCCGAGCGATGTCGAAGGACCCTGCAGAACTCCAGCACGTGTATGGAGAACTGGTGGGCATCGTTCGCATCTCGGCGGCCTTGGCGGGCCGCATGGCCGATGCGTTTGCGGCTTTCACCGCTGCCCAGGGCCACGGCCAGATGGCCTACGAAACCGACGCCCTGGTGGAGGCCGCGGCCCACCACCCGGTGGCCCTATGCCGGGTGCCCGACCTGCTCTGGGGCGAGGTCGATTACGAAAGCCACTACTTGCGGGTGCGCGATGAAATCTGGCCGCGCTGGGAAGGCCAGCAGGCCTCATCCTCGGCCGAGTAGGCGTCGCCACAAGCCAACGAAAACCCAGGGGCGAGCGCGCCGAAGCCAGGAACAGCGAATCAAATCCCGACACAGCCGATAGCCACGGCGAAATTGTCCACAGAGAGATCGGAGTTCAGCATGGATCTGCCCAAGAGAAACGTTCTTCTCAACCCCGGCCCGGCCACCACCACCGACACCGTGAAGGCGGCCCTGGTGATGTCCGATATATGCCCCCGGGAGCAGTCCTTCTGTGATCTCTACGCCGATGTACGCAGTCGCCTGGCCGCCCTGGCCGGGGACCCCGCCGAGGTGGTGGCGATCCCGGTGGTGGGCAGCGGCACCACGGTGCTCGAAGCCGGGTTGGTGAGCCTGGTGCCCTCGGGCGGCCGGGTCTTGATCCTCGACAACGGCGATTACGGCACGCGCCTGGCCGCCATCGCGAGCGCCCATGAAATCGATCACCGGCGAGTGGAAATCGGCTGGGGCAAGCCCATCGATTGGGCGGCTCTGGACGCGGTGCTCGCCGAGGAGCAGGGCCGGGCGACCCATGTCTTCGCGATTCATCACGAGACCAGTTCGGGGCTTCTGAATCCCCTGGAACCGCTGATCGAACGCGCCCACGCCCACGGCCTCAAGATGATGTTGGATGCCATGTCGAGTTTTGCCGCCATGCCCATCTCGGTGGGGCCGGACGCGGTGGATATCCTCTTCTCCAGTTCCAATAAATGCGTTCAAGGCATGGCGGGGCTGGGGATCGCGCTGACCAGCCGGGCGGTGCTCGACGAAGTGCGCCCCACGCCCCGGCGTTGCTACGTGCTGGACCTGGTGGCCGAGCACGACCACCTGGAGAAAACCGGCCAGAGCCGTTTTACCGTGCCGCCCCAGGTGGTTTCGGCGCTCCATCAGGCGCTCCTGGAACTCGAGTCCGAGGGCATCGAAGCTCGCCAGAAGCGCTACGAGGAGAGCATGCGAACCCTGACCGAGGGCCTGGCCGCTCTGGGCTTCGAATTCCTGCTCGAAGACGAACACCAGAGCCGAATCCTGGTGGCGATCCGCGAACCCAAAGCGGATTGGTACAACTTCGACCACATGCACGACGCCCTCGATGCCGAGGGCTTCACCATCTACCCCGGCAAGCCCGGGGCCGAGCCCACCTTTCGCCTGGCGGTGCTCGGCGCCATCGATGCTCGGGATATCGAGGCCTTCTTGGCGGCCCTCGGTCGCTATCTCGAACGCATGAAGGGAAGCGCCTGATTTGAAGCAGGAGATCGCGATTCGCCTGCTCTGGACCTTGGGCGTGATCTTCTCCCTGGCGGCTGCCGGGGTGGCGGCCCAGTGGGCGTTGCGCGGGCGGACCGCCTCCCAATCCCGCATGGGGATGCGCTTCGCGGTGGAGGTGGGGATCCTGGCCGGGATCTGGTTGCCCGCCTACCTGGGGGGTGGTTGGCTGCTTGGGGCTGCGGCTGTCCTGGCGGTGCTTTGCGCGCGGGAACTCTACGCCACCCTGCAGGGTGCGGGAGATCTGCCGTGGCGGGTGCCGGGCATCGCCCTGGGGCTGGCTTTGCTTCTTTTTATCTACCGCCAACCCGAGGCCATCGCCTGGCTCTTTCCCCTGGGCCTGGGAGTGTATGTCGGGCTGCGCTGGCTTCGGTCGGCTCGCTCCCTCGCGCCGGCTTCGCTGCTCGGCCGGGCCGAGAGCACCGCGCTGGGCATCGTCTATCCCTGCCTTTGCCTGGGTGTCTTTCTTTCGCTCGGCCTGGGAGAGGCGGGTTTCGGCTACGCGATCTTTTTCTATGGCCTCGTGGAGGCCTCCGATGTCTTCGCCTACCTGGTGGGCAGCAGCCTGGGCCGGCGCAAGATCTTCCCGCGGCTGAGCCCCAATAAAACACTCGAGGGCATTTTGGGCGGCGTGGCGGGCGCTGTGGCGGTGGGTTTCGCGTTCTCCTTTGCGGTGCCCGAGTTCGGGCCCCTGCGCATCGCCGGGGCCGCCGGGGTGATCGCCGCCGCGGGCATTTGCGGCGATCTCTTCGCCTCCCATCTCAAGCGCCGGGCTGGGGTGAAGGATTACGGCGATCTCGTGCCCACCCAGGGCGGCGTGCTCGACGTCTACGACGCTTTCATATTCGTGGCCCCGGTCTTCTACTATTATGTGGCGCTGACGGCGCCTTGAGGGCCGCCGTAAAGGCAGCGGAGGGATAGAGCCGAGTGCGTCATACGCTCGCCGAGGTCAAGCGCTCCTACGGCCCCGAGAAGGCCTGGGCCGAAATGCAGGGAGACCTTCCCTGTTATCTCATCTATCGGCCGATCTCTTTTCGCGTGGCCTTGCCCTTCCTTTGGCTGGGCGTGCCCGTGATGGCCATGACCCTGCTTTCCCTGGTGATCGCCCTGGCCATGCTGCTGATGGCTTTGCGCGGGGGGGAGCACGCCTATCTCTGGGTGGCGGGGCTGGGCTTTACCTATCACGTGATGGATTGCGTGGACGGCAACATGGCCCGGACCCTGGGGCGCACCAGTCGTCTGGGCGCGATTCTCGACGGCACCATCGATATGAGTTTCTGGTGCCTGTTGCTGCTTTCCCTGGGCATCCTTGTCCAGGGCCAGGGCGGCGGGCTCTGGGGTGAGCACGCCGTGACGGCTTCGCTGGGCTTGGGCCTTCTTCTGCTGCTCAACCGCAAGACTCGGGACAACTTCACGGCTCAGAACGTCCAGACGGCGTATTTCCAAGCCGAAATTCCCGAGCGGATTGCTTGGCCGGACAAGCTCCTGATGGCGGTGGTGGGTCTCGAATTCGTCTACGTCTTCGCCATCGCGCTGGGGGGCCTGGCGGGCCGGCTGGATGCAGTTCTGCTGGGCATCGCGGTCTACGTGGTGGCGATGTTCGCCGGCGCCCTGGGGCTCACATTTGCTTCGGCGGCGCGTCTCGATCGGGAGTCTGGGGATCGCGACCCTCATTGAGTTCGCGGAACCAGCTGCGGTTGCGCTTGTAGAAATCCAGGTAGCTCGCGTAGCGCCGGGTATAGAGTTCGCTGGTTTCGGCGTTGGGCTCGAAGGTGTCGGTGACTTCCACCAGGTCGCTGCGTGCGTCGAGATGATCGATCTCTCCCAAGGCGCGAAGCGCGATGAGGGCCGCGCCGCGCACGCCGCAGAATTGGGGCTTGGCCACCCGCTCCACGCGCTTGCCCAGCACATCGGCCATGATCTGGCACCAGGCGTCGCTCTGGGCGCCTCCGCCCGTGATGCGGACCTCGGGAACGCTCTCGCCCAGGAGTTTTTCCACGACCCCCAGGGCCCAGCGGTTGTTGAAGGCCACGCCCTCGAAGACCGCGCGCAAAAGGTGCCCGCGATCGTGATCCAGGGATAAGTTGACGAAACCGCCGCGGAGCGCGGCGTCATCCACGGGAACCCGCTCCCCCATCAACCAGGGGAAGAAGAAGACCCCGCCTGCGCCGGGTTCGCACGCCTCCACCCGCGCGTTGATATCGTCGTAATCGAGTGCATCCCCGAGGATCTGCTTGCGCACCCATTCCATCGAGGCCCCGGCGGTTTCCTGGGTGGCGATGAGGATGTATTTGCCATATTCCGCCGCGCAGAGCGTGCCGGTGGCCGCGAAGGGGTTGACCGCACGGTCATCGAGATGGGTGGCGACCCAGGAACTCGTTCCGAGATAGATATGCACTGCACCATCCTGCACGGCACCCGAGCCCACCGCGCAGGAGGGGACGTCCCCGGCGCCTGCGACGACGGGTGTGCCGGCCCGAAGGCCGAGATCCGAAGCCGCTCCCGCACTCAGTTCGCCGACGATGTCGGTGGAGGCCACCACTTCGGGCAGGCGTTCGGTGTCGAGGTCGAGCATGCGGAGGATTTCCGGCGACCAGCCGAGGTCGCCCTTGCGGGTCTTGAAGAGCCAGCCGCCGCTGGCGAGATCATAGGTGGTGACGCCGCGCCCGGTGCAGCGCATGAGGAGGTAGTCCTTGACGTCGAGGAGTTTGTGGGTGCGGTTCCAGATTTCGGGCTGCTCGTCACGCAACCAGATAAATTTTGAAATCGTGTCGCGCCCCGCCAGGCTGGGCACGCCGTTGGTGGCCCGGAGCCATTTGACGAGTTTGGGCAGGCCATAGCCCGAAACCTTCGGGTAGCCCGAAGTGATCTCCCGGGCCTGTTCGCGCGATCGCGTGTCGAGCCAGATCATGGCGTTCATCAGGGGCTTGCCCGTTGCATCCACCGGGACCACGCCGAACATCTGGCAGGAGAACACCACCGCGGAAACGTTCTCCGGTGCGGCGTTCGAACTCGCCCAGAGATCCCGGGCGGCGGCCGAGATCGCATTCCACCAGGCGTTCGGGTCCTGCTCGGCCCAGCCGGGCTGGGGGTGGAGGACGGCGATTGAACTGCGGGCGCAATCGCGCACCTCGCCCGCGTGCGAGACCAGGGCGACCTTGATCTCGGAAGTGCCGACGTCCACAGCCAGGATGTTTGGTTCGCTCATTCGGTCAACCGTTTTTCGGCGCCCCGGGCATCTCGCCCCATGGAGGCGGGTTTGCCTTGGGGCGGTTTCCGAGCGGATCCACTCTGCGAGGCGGACTCACCGTAGCCGAGGCCCCGTGCTCGGGAAACGGCCGCCCCCCGAGAGCGCCGGAACTCGCTTGGCCCGCCGCTCCCTGGGGGCGGATCGGGTTGGCGAGTCATGTATTGGTGCGCACGTCCGAGTCCAGGCGCCCGTCCACCAGGTGGATCAAGCGGTCGGCGGATTCGAAGACCCGGGCGTCCTGGGTCACCATCAGCACCGTGGTTCCACGCTCGTGAGCGAGATCCGCCAAGAGTTTCAGCACGATCTGGGTGTTCTCGCCGTCCAGGGCAGCGGTGGGTTCGTCGGCGAGCACCAGGGCGGGCCGGTGAATCAGGGCCCGGGCGATGGCCACGCGTTGCCGTTGGCCGCCCGAGAGTTGGTGGGGGCGGTAGTCCAGGCGTTCGCCGAGGCCCAGGCGCGTGAGCAGCGCCCGAATTCGATCATCCATCTGCCCGGCTTCCTCGGGGTGGAGATCCGCTGCCATCTGCACGCTCTGGAAAGCCGTGAGTGCCGGAAAGAGATTGTGGAGTTGGAAGATGAAGCCGAGGTTGCGGCGGTAGGCCTCGAGCCGCGAACCCTCCAAGCGCCCGAGGTCGTATCCGATGGAGCGAAGACGTCCGCCTTGGGTGCGACGCAATGCCCCCACCAGGGAGAGCAGGGTGGTCTTCCCCGATCCCGAGGGCCCGGTCATGATGGCGAACTCGCCCGGCGCGAGTTCGAGGTCGATACCGAAGAGCACCTGCTTGGCGGTTTCGCCCTCGCCGAACGCATAGTCCAGGCCCTCGACGGCGATGGCTGATTTTTGCGAGTTCGGGTTCATCGAATTTTCGTCATCCACGGCGGTGGGCCGAGTCGGGGTTTGCAGGGGAGGGCGTTCAAAAGAGTTCCGCGGGTTCGAGGTTGCGCACTTTGCGAAGGGCCAGGAAGCCAGCGAGGGTACACATGGATAGGGCGAGGAGGCCAACGTTCAAAGCGTCGGTAAAGCCGACGCTGGCGGGCAGGCCGCTGGTCCAACCGAGCAGGCCCAAAAGGGCGGAGCCGACGACGATGGAGGGGATGAAGCCCAGCACGGAGAGCAGGACGGCCTCGTTGAGGACGACAAATTCGATATAGCGATCGCTGTACCCCATGGCCTTCAGGGTGGCGAATTCTGCCAGATGGTCGAGCACTTCGGTGTAGAGAATCTGATAACAGATCACGACGCCTACCGCGAAGCCCAGAGCCACGCCCACCAGGAGGATCACGCTCAGCGGGGTGCCCGTGCGCCAATAGGCCAGATCGCGGTCGATGAGTTGGGCCTTGGAAAAAGCCCGAACATCCCCGGGAAGGATCCGGGAGAGTTCTTCGAGCACCGGGCCCATTTCGGCGCCCGGGGCCAATTTGAGCAGGGCCATTTCGATCCAGTTGGGGCCCAGGCGGGTCAACTCGAAGAAGGTTTCGTCGGAAACCAACAAGCTTCCGTCCACTTCGAAATCCGTGCCGAGGGGGAAGGTGCCGACGATTTCGACTTCGCGCAGATTTACCTGGGCGACCCCGTCGGGCAACGCGCCATAGGAACTCCGGGAGCGCTGGTCGAGGAGTCCGGTCCCGATCCGCCGCAACTTGTCGATATTTTTCTCCACGTCCTCGATGAGAAAGGTCGGCGCGTCCAGGTTGAAGCCGATCACGCGGATCGGATGCAGGGTCTCCTCTTCGAGATTCTTCCATTGGCGCAGGGCGATCCATAAAGGCGTGGCGCTCTCGACGCCCAAGACCGAAAGCGATTGGTAGAGCCTCTCGCGGTGCATGGCGTTGCGGGCGAGAAAGGGATCCTTCTCCTTGTTGATGACCAGGATGTCGGCATCGACCTGACGAAGCAGTTGCAGGGCGCTGTCGAGCAGGGCGTTGCGAAAACCGATCTGCAGGAGCATGAGCAGCAGCGCGAAAGTCACGCCCCCCACCGAGGCGATGAGCCGGCTGCGCTCGTGAAGGAGCAGCCGGAAGGAAAGCCGGATCGCCCGGGCGAATTGGCCCATCAGAAGAGTTCCGCCGGATCGGCGCGCCGAAGTCGCCGAGAGGAAACCAGGGCCGAAAGGCTGCACATCACCAGGCTGACCAACAACATGCCGCCCACCAGGCCCGGGGTGATGAAGATGGGCAGATGAGTGGCGCCCTGGATCAGGGGAAAGGCGATCAGGCTGGCCAGCAGCGCGGGGCCGAAGCCCAGGAGGGCGTAGATCCACGCCTGTTCGAGGATATAACGCGTCAGGTGCCGCTCCGAGTACCCCATGGCGCGCAGGGTGGCGTAGAGGGGGAGGTGGTTGCGGATATCCGTGGAGAGAATCTGGAAGAGCACAACGACCCCGACAAGGAAACCCGCCAGGGTGCCCATGCCGAAGATATTGCCCACGGCGGTGTTCTCGACCCAATGCCGCGTTTGCAGATCGTTCAATTCGTCCAGGGTAATGACCCGAACATCCCGGGGCAGGGTTTCGCGGAGCGCGGCGGCGACTTCATCGGTGTCGCTTCCGGGCACGAGCTGAATCAGGCCCAGGTGGGGTTCGTCCAGGGGATGGTTGTTGAAGAAGCGCGAGAAAGTGTCATCGCTCATCAACATGGCGCCGTCGGCGAGAAAGCCCACCCCCATGCCGAAATGCCCCACCACCCGGGCCGCGTGGTTGCGGATTTCGACCTGGCCGCCGGGGCCGGCGGGGCCGCATTTTTCCCGGGTGAGACGATCGAGCAGGACGGTATTCGTGGGTCGCAATTGGGCGAGTTGGGCGTCCACGCCCGGGATCCGGACCGGCGAGGTGTCGGAGTCGGCGGCCAATGGGAAGCCGATGGCGAAGAGCCGGCAGCTGGCACCGTTGGCGGGGTCGCGCCAGTCGGCGTAGCGAAAGTAGATCGGCACGCTTGCTGCGACTTCGGGCTGGGCCAGGGCCTGGTAGAGGCGTCCCGACGGAATCGTTCCCGTTGCGCCCAGGTAGGCAAAGCGGGGCGAGATCAGGGCGATGTCGGCATCGAAGCGGTCGGATACGGCCAACGCCGTGTTGAGGACCGATCCGTAGAAGCCGAGTTGGATGAACATCACCAGGACCGCGAAGGCGATGCCCGCGGCGGCCACCGCGGTGCGGGTTCGTTTATGGAGTACCAATTCCAGGGCGAAGGGAACCGCCCGGGCCCGGCCGCTGCGGCGGTTGTATGCGGACAGCGGGCTCAAGGGCTTTCGCCGGTCCCCAGGTGAATCCGCAACTGCCCCTCGAGGTTGGTCATGCGTCCGGCCAATTCGTTCTCCTCGAGAAGAACCCGGACCTGCACGACCCGCAAGCCGCGGGGCGCAGTGGGATCCTCACCCGTGACGCTATTGCTGAAGATCATTTCCCCGATGGATTCCACGGTGCCCTTGAGGGGAAGGGGCAGGGCAGGGCTGGTGAACGTCGCCTTCTGCCCGATTTCCACCAGGCGAATTTCATTGGCGTGCACTTCAGCCACCGCCACCATGTTGCGGGTGGCGCCCAGGATCAGGACCGGATTCATATCGACCCGCTCCCCCTCCTTGATGAGGAGTCGAAGCACCCGGCCATCCAAGGGGGCCTTGATCATCGTCTGTTCGATGCGGGATTCGGCTTGGACGACCTGGTTCTGGGCTTCGCGCAGCACCAGGTCCACGTTGGCCGAGCGTCTTTCCAGCAGGGCGGAGGCTTCGTGGAGTCGCTCCTCGGCCCGTCGCACCTGGAGTTGTGCGTCGCGGAATTCCTTGCCCGCGCTGAATCCCTTTCGGCTCAGGCCTTCTTGGCTTTCCACCTCTTCCCGCGCGTAGTCGAGTTCCGCTTCCACCGCCCGCACCCGGGCGCCCTGGGCTTCCACCTCGAGGGGTTCGAGGCGGGCGCGCTCGAGTTCCAGGCGCGCGGCTTCGAGTTCGGCGGCCCGCAAGGGGTAGCTGTCCAGCAGCACAAGGATCTGGTCACGGACCACGTCGCTCCCCTCGGCGATCAGGATCTGGCGGATGACGTCGCTGGAGGCGGCGGCCACGTTGATCACCCGGCTCGATGGCTCGAGGCGTGCCAGGGAAACCAGGCTCGGACGTCCGGGCTCTTCCGCCGCGTGGGCGGCGGGCACCTCCAGGGGTTGGCCGCAGCCCGCGGCGATCAGCGCGCAGGCGAGAGCAGCCCAGAGCAGGGCGCGGGTCCGCCGATGGCCCCGCTGGAGCGAGGCTCGGTTTCTGGGCTGCAGCGCGGGAAGCATTGGGGTGGGTTCTGCTCCCAGGGTTGTTGGCGTAAGGAAATCGGGGCGGCGGCTCGGGGGCGCGTGCGCGGGCAGTATAGGCCCCGCTCCGGCCCTCGTCCGCTACCGGTCTCAATGCCTTGAGGCGGCGCCCAGGCCCTCTCCTCCGGGGATCTATTCTCGGCTCCAGGCGATCTGGCCCGCCACCCAGGTGGTGCGGACCGCCTCGGCGCAGAGCGCCTGGCGGGCCTCGGGCCAGGGCCGGTCCAGCAGCACCAGGTCGGCGGGCTCGCCCGGACCGAGGGCGCCGCGGGGGCGCCCCGGGGCATCCAGGGGCGAGGTGAAGAGCGCCAGGGCGGCTTCGGGCCCAAGCGCCTCGCCGCCCGCCATCAATGCCCCCTCGGCCGACCGGCGCTCCACGGCAGCGCGCATGGCGGCCCAGGGGTCGCAGTTGCCGAAGGGCGCGTCGGTGCCCGCGCCCAGGGGCACCCCGGCGTCCAGGAAGCCCTGGCCGCGGTA
Organism: Myxococcales bacterium; assembly: GCA_014240165.1. Taxonomy (GTDB): domain Bacteria; phylum Myxococcota_A; class UBA9160; order UBA9160; family UBA4427; genus JAZXM01. The sequence goes on from JAAZXM010000059.1 coordinate 24,196, forward strand.
GAGCCAGGGCTGATCGCGGGTCTCGACTTCGCGGCGGTAGGCGTCCCCGCGCTCGAGCAGAAAATTCGGCTGGGTCACGACGGTGACGCCAAGCCGGGCGAGCCACTCCACAGCATCCGGGGGCGCGAGGCTGGCATGCTCGATGCGGTCGAGCGGGCCGGTGCCCGCGCGCTCGAGGCTGCCCGCGGCCATCACCAACTCCGCCCGGGTCACGCAGTGAAAGGCCACGCCCCGGCCCTGGCCATGGGCCTCTCGAATCGCGTCCACCAACTCGCTTTCCGGGGGCAGTCGGTCTTCGTCGAGCATGACCTTGAGCGCGCCCCGAGTCATGCGCGGGTGGCGGGGTTCGGGCAGGTCGAGGCTTCCCATGATGCGCAGGCGTTGGGGCAACTCGCCCGCTTCCGCTGCCGCGGCAAAAAGCGCGAGCTCCGAAGCGCCGTTGCTCGGTGTGGCATCGCAAAGACCGGTGACCCCCATGCGGGCCAACTCGCGCCCCACCGCGCCCAGGGGCGGGGCGTCGCGCACGCCGAGCCGATCCCGGAGCCAGCCATCCAGACGCTGAAGTCGGCCGGTGGGGCGCCCGCGCGCGTCGACTTCGCAGCCCTCGGGCAGGTCCGCGCCGGCTTCGATGCCCGCAGCGGCCAGGCCCGCCGAGTTCAGGCACCAGAGCGCCCCGCCGCGGTGTTGGATGCGCACGGGGCAGTGTTCGACCAGGGCGTCCAGGCGCCCGCGGTCCAGGGACCCGGCCACGCTTTCGTGGTAGCCCACGCCACGGATCCAGGCCTCGCCACCGGGGCGCATGCTTTTGGCGGCGGCGGCCAGCGCCTGGGCGAGTTGGGCCGCGTCCCGCACCGCCGGAGGGCCGCAGGCCAGGGAATCCCGGGCAGCGGCCAGGGCGAGGAGGTGGATGTGGTGATCGTGGAGTCCGGGCAGGAGCGCGCCTCCGGCGCCGTCCATCCGCGCCTCCCCCGCTGCGGGTTTCAGGTCGGGACCCAGGGCGGCGATGCGGCCATTTTCGATTCGCAGGCCGCCCCGTCCGCCCGGGAGGTCGGCGTTTTCGATCAACAGGCTCATCGAGCGCGGCGTTCCGGCATCGTCCAGGGGTGGCTTCCTGCCAGGATGCGCGGGTTGTCGGCCCCCAATTCGGCGGCGCGCTCACGAATGGGGCGCGCGCGGGGCGGCGCCACGGCTTCGGATCCTTGGGGCGTGGTGACGCGCCCGATGGGCGCGCCGGCCTGGGCCGCTTCCACCCGGGCGGGCAACTCTTCGCCTCGGTTCGCCGCGAGGGCCCATCGGGTCACGCCCGCCAGGGAAACGTCGAGCAGCGCCCCGCGTCCGGCGCGGAAATGCGCCAGCGCGGCCACCGCGGCGTGAAGACCGGTGAGCGGGTCCGCGATGGCGTCGCCGCAGAAGAGCGGTCGGTCGCCCCGGCGCACGGCGGCTCCGGCGGCGATCGCGGCATCGTCGCCGAAGCCCACCCAATTTCCGCGCTCGCCGGCGCGGCCATGCCCGGTGATGGAAAGCCAGACCCGGCCGGGGCGCTGGGCCGAGGGCGCCCGGGCGTCGATGCCCCATTGGGCCAGGGCTCGGGGGCGCGCGCTCTCCACCACGATGTCGGCGCGGTCGATGAGTTGCTGCAGGCGCTGGCGTTCGGCGTGGTTGCCCAGATCCAGGGCGACGCTGGCTTTGCCCGCGTTCAGCAAGTCGAAGAAGTCCCCGCCCGCTTGCCGCGCACCGTCGGGGCGGCCGGCACTCTCGACCTTGATGACCCGAGCCCCGGCGAAAGCGAGCAATTGGGTGCAGAGCGGACCGGCCCAGAGCGCCGAAAGATCCACGACCAGCGGCGCCGCATGGGGCGGGGGCGGCGGGCGGGCCGCGTCCAGGAATTCGGCGTGCAGCCAGGGCTCGGGGTTGGGCTCGGGGTTGGGGTCGGCGTTGGGGTCGGCGTTGGGGTCGGGGGTTTCGCAGGCCGCCAGGGCCAGGCCCATCATCCGGCCGCGCTCGACCCAGGTCGTCAGCGAGCGCGAGGCCAGCCGTCGCCGCACGAAATCCCAGGGGTCTTCGCCCGCCGGGGTCTCGGCCTCGAGCCAGGCCGGGAGCAGGTCGCGGTCATCGGGCCGCGCGAGATTGAGCGCCAA
>JAAZXM010000005.1 GCA_014240165.1 Myxococcales bacterium
GGCTTCGTCCTCACCGAACACCGCCTCTTCGACGACAAGTCGGATTACCGGCCCCTGGAGGATGAATTTGGCCTGCTCATCCTGAAGGCCAGCGAACTCGAAACCGATTACGGCCATGTGCTGGTCTTCGGGGTCAACGACGATCTGCGCGCCGCCATCGATTTCGCCCGAGTCGACCTTTCCCTCGCCGACCTCCTCGACGCCTGCCAGCGCGCCGGCGCCACCGCGGTGCCCTGCCATCCCGGGCGGGTCCGGGTGGGGATGTGCGCCCACGTCGAGAGCCGGGGCCCGATCGAGGGGGTGCGCATTGTCGAAACCCTGAACGGAGGAAGCCGGGGCGAGGAGAATGCCACGGCGCTGGCGCTGGCGAACGGAAACGACTACCACAGGACCGGCGGCAGCGACTCCCATATCGTGAGCCATATCGGACGCTGTGCCACCCGCTTCCAGGCTGACATCGCCAGCATGGAAGACCTGATGAGCGAATTGAAAGCGGGCCGCTGCGAAGCCGTCGCCCTGGAGAACGAAGAGTGGAAGTCTCAGAACTGAAGGAAAAGTGGACGGGCTGGACCTTCGACGAGGTCAGCTTCGAGATCGAGGCCGAGGATCTGTCGGAATTTGCCCTTTCCTGCGGAGAAACCGTCCCCCGCTACACGGATGCCCAGGATCCGGATTTCCAGGCGGCCCCCAGCTATACCGCGCGCTTTCATGGCCGGCGGGCATTGCCCAAGGATTTCCCCGTCGACATGGCCACCAGCTTCGACGGGGGCAAGACCGTGGAGTGGAAAGCCGCGATTCGCCCAGGCGATACCGTCGTGGCCCGCTCGCATATTCACGACATCTTCGAAAAAACCGGCCGCTCCGGGGGCATGATGTTCATCGTGCACCGCATGGAGTTCAGCAACCAGCGTGATGAACTCGTGGCCATCGTCGACTGGAAGATGATCCAGAAACTCGCCTAGGGAGCCCCATGAGCGAAACCAAACAGGCCCTCACGTACGCGGACGTCGGCTTCGGCGACGAGTTGCCCGAATTGTGTCCCGATGTGAGCATGGCGATGATCAAACGCTTCGGCGCGACCACGGGCATGACATATTGGCGCTTTACCGACCACGAGCGCGCGCGCGCCTCGGGGCTGCCGGGCGCCATCGTGCCGGGCATCATGAGCCAGGGCTTTCTGTCAGCGATGATCCATAACTGGGCACCCAACGGACGCATCGTCAAAATCGACACCATCTTTCGCGCGCCGGTGCTGGTGGATAGCGAACCCGTCTGCCGGGGCGTGGTCACGGACATGAACGACGAGACCCGCATCGTGGAGCTCGACCTCACGGTCTGCAACGAAGAGGGCGAGACCCGGGTGCTCGGCACCGCGGTGGTGGAACTCCAGGCCTAACTCCAGGCCTAACTCCAGGCCTAGTTCCAGGTCTAGAGGCCCCGCTCCAGCAGCGCGTGGGCCGAGCGCGCTCCGTCGATGGCCGCGCTCATGATCCCTCCCGCGTAGCCCGCGCCCTCGCCGATGGGATAGAGATTCTCGAACCCCGCGGCGCGGCGACTCTCGGGATCTCGCGGCATGCGGATGGCGGCGGAACTGCGCGATTCGATGCCCACCAGCAGCGCCTCGGATCCGGCGTAGCCCGGGATCCTCTTGTCGAAATGAGCCAGGGCCCGGGCCAGGGCGCCGCGCACCCGCTCGGGCAGCAATTGATCGATGCGGCCGGGCCGGATACCCCGCTTATAGCTGCATGGGCCGACGCTCTCCGAAGCCCGGCCCGCCAGGAAATCCGGGGCCCGCTGGGCGGGCGCCGCGAAGTCCCCGCCCCCGGCCTCGAAGCAACTTCTCTCCAACCGCTCCCGCCAATCCATGCCGGCGAACACTCCGGGGCCGGTTTCATCCGGGCCCACCGTCGTCACCAGGGCAGCGTTCGCGTACGGGGAGGAGTGCCGGGAGTTGCTCATCCCATTGGTACAGAGCAGCCCCGGTTGGTTGACCGCCGCGACGATCTGCCCGCCCGGGCACATACAAAAACTATGGGCAGCGGGAGAACCCGCGCCCGCCCGGGAGGCCAGCCCGTAGTAGGCGGGGCCGAGCCGCGCCGCCAACCCGGGGTCGCCGAAGCGCCCGCCGTCGATGAGCGATTGGGGGTGCTCGATGCGAACGCCGAATTGAAAAGGCGTCGCCGCCAATGCGAGCCCCTCCGCGGCCAGGGCTTCGAGGGTATCCCGGGCGCTATGCCCCGCGGCGAGAAAAACAGCATCGCAAGCGACCTCGCCTGCCGACGTCCGCAGCGCCCTCACCCGCCGGCCTCCGGCACCCTCCGCCCACACCCAGCCCTCGACACGCGTACCCCAATGGAATTTCACGCCCAGGGCTTCCATCCGGCCGCGCAGGCGGGGCAGCACGGTGTGGAGACGATCGGTTCCGATATGCGCCCGGGCGTCGTAGGCGATTTCCGCCGGCGCACCGCAGGCCACGAGTTCGTCGAGGATCGGCGCTTCGAGGGGATGATCCACCCGGGTATAGATCTTGCCGTCCGAGTAGGTGCCCGCGCCCCCTTCGCCAAAGAGCAAATTCGCCTCGGGGTCGAGTTCCCCCGAACCGATGAAGCGCGCCAGGGCCCGGCCCCGCTCGCGCAGCGCCGGACCGCGGTCGAGCACGTCCACCGCCACGCCGCTGCGCGCCAGGGCCAGGGCCGCCAGCAAGCCCGCCGGGCCGCTCCCCACCACAACCACCCGGGCGCCTTGCAGTGAAGCGTGGGGCGCCGCCCAGGCAAGCGATGCCGGCGCCGTGCGCCGGGCCACCTGCCCGCTGCCCAGGGCCCGGCGAAAGGCGTCGGAGCCCCAATCCTCGATCTTCGCATCCAGGGCCAGATCCACGTGCACCACGAAGCGCGGCCGGCCGCGCTTGCGCGCATCCAGCGCTTTGTGGCCGATCCGCAGGCCGCGGACCTCTTCCGGGCTGAGCCCGGCGCGCTCCGCCGCGCGCCCGAGCAGAACCGACTCGTCCTCGTCCAAGCCCAGGGGCAGGTTCAGTACGCGCCACTGCGCGCTGGCGCTTTCGCTTTCAGACAAGGTCCGGCCCCTTCGCCCGGGCGCTCATCCCCCCTGCGCGGACGGAACGACCGGCAGGGGCGCAGCCACCGGGGCGGGCAAGGCCACGGAATCCTCGTCGCTCCCGGCGCGAAACGGGCCCTCGGCGAAGCCGTTGCACAGTTGCGGCTCAGCCAGCACCAGGCCCTGGGCCTGGAGACCCTGCTTGCGGAATTTCATCGCCTCCTTGGCTCCCGGCGATCCGCCGAGTCCGACCAGGCCCGAGAGCGCCGGGTATTCCATGATGGCGAATTCATCCCAGTCGGTGTCGCCGTTGAGGGTCATGCAGGGCGAGAAGCAGCAGCGCAGGCCGCTGGGTTGAGGAATATGCTCCTCGATGATCGCCTGGATACGGCGGGCGTACTCGTAGTAGAGCGCACGCCCATCGGGCACCTCGGTCGAGCGCTTGAAGCGCAGGAGGTTCAGGGCCAGCAGCGGGCTCTCGGGATCCAGGCGCTGCTTCGGCCCGGGCGCGAACTGGGCCGTCAGCGTTTCGGGGTCGGGAAAGATGGTTTGGGGCTCATCGCTCTCCTGAGCGTCCTTGCCGGGCAGGCTCTGCTGCCAGAACCAATCCGCGTAGGCCTCGGCCTGCGCGCTGGTCGACGCATCGATGCTGCCGTGCTCCGTGGTCAGCAACGTGGGCTTGACCGCCACCTGGGTTGTCTTCACTTCCGCGGCCACGCGATCCTGCGCCGCGATCTGGTAGTCCGGGTTGCTCACCACCAGATCCAATAGCGATTTGGGGCTGTCGTATTCGTAGAGCACCACCGCGTCCCAGACCCCGTGGCTCTCGGGAAAGGCACTCAGGCAGCGGGTGCTCACCAGGCGCGCGCCCTCGAACCAGACATCGCTCCCCCGCACCTGGGCGCTGAAGCGCCGGGCCGATGAGAGATAGCGCTGGAAAGACGCCCGGGCCTCGTCCGTATTCCCCTCGGCGCCGCGTTTGAATTCAAAAAAGTTGAGGAGCCAAAAGGGCTGGTCGGCCCAGAGCGGATCCTGCAGCAATTTGGGGAGGGTCTCGGGGAAGGTCGGCAAAGTATCCGGTCTCCTTTGATTCAGGGTTCGGGGTTCACCTTCTCGTCCAACCATCAACGCGCCGCCTTGATCAGCGCCTTGATCAGCCCCTTGACGGGCAGCACGGAAAGCACTCAAATCAGGCGCAAGCCGGCGGACAGGCCGAGCGGCAGATCAGTCGCCTGAGCCTAGCGCTTCGGGATGCTGGGGCAGGTCGTCGCTGATGGCGTCCCAGTCCGCCCGGGAAGCGACCCAGATATGCGCTTGCGGGCTCAGGCCGGGATCGTCGTCGAGGCTGCCCATGGGCACCACCACGTTGCCGCGCCCGGGATTGAGCGAGGGCAGCGGACTGCCGCAGACCGCACAGAAGCGGTGCACGAAACGCTCGGCGTCCGGGGGCTGGAAGGCACGCAGGTGTTCCTCGCCCTGGGTAAAGCGGAGCGCGTCGAGAGGCACGAAGAGGTTCGGTGCAAACGCGGACCCGGTGGCCTTGCGACACCGTGAGCAATGACAGACATGCGCCCAGACCGGCGGCGCGACGAGTTCGTAGCAAACCGCACCACACAGGCAGCTTCCTTTGAGCGGGGCCTTTTCCATACCGAGCGCTACTCCACCCCGGGCGGAGCGCCCGGAAAGCCGCGCTCAAAGCGCGGGAGATCGTCGCTAATGCGGTGCCAGGGTGCCATGAACTCGACCCAGCCATGGGCCACGGGGCGACTCCCGCATCCGGAATCGATGCAACCCGCGCGAAGCAAAAGCGACCTGTCGTCTGCGTCGCGGGTGCTGATGAGTTGAGAACCACATTGGCTGCAGAACCAGCGGCGCTTGCCTGGGGACGATTCGAAATGCGCCAGCTGATCCTCGCCCCGGAGCCAGGAAAAACCCGCGCGCTCAACGGGCAGGATCGTCGAGAAAGCCGAGCCATGGGCTTTGCGGCACAGCTGGCAATGACAATTCGCCATTGGGCCCGCGACGCCCTCGGCGCGGTAGCGAACCCCGCCACACAGACAACTGCCCTCGATCATCGCTTCGCCTTCCACTGGCTCAAGCCTTCGGGGCCAGCCGCTGCCGGCTTCCCGATCGAGTCCATCCTAGCCGCGTACGCGACCCGGCGGAACCCGACGTGAACACAGCGTGGCGCTTGCCCACTTCGCCTCCCGCCTCGCCCGGGCCGGTCTTCAGGTACCGCCCCCCTCGCAAACGCATCGCTGGGCAGCGGAGAAGAGACGTTCCGGCCGACTTCGTATTCACCGCGCGCCCGGCGAAAGGCGGCATTGCCCGGTCGACCTCCCGCAACACGAAAAAGTGTGGCGCGGCGTTTTCTTTTCTGTTGACGAAGACAGCGGATGCGGGTAATGTGCCGCCCGCTCGCAAACCGCCAAGAGAAGGAAGTTCAAGCCCGCATGAAGATCCAAATGGATACTCGCCTCGCTCCCATCGGCTCGGGCCGGCATCATGCCGCGCCTGTACGGCCGGGGCGGCGAGTGCGATTGTGTGGCCGCTTGCAAGCGCCGGCCCACGGCAAGGCACCGGGCAACTCCTTCTTCCCCAGCGGAGCCGGAGACCCGGTGGCACCCTAGGAAGCTGGAATCCCCAGCCCCCGGGTGCCTGTTACCCGGAAGGTTGAACGCGTTTTAACGCAAGGGATTTCAGACATGACCGCAGCCATACGCACCTCGGACCTCGACCTCTTCGAGACCTCCATCGACCAGCCGTCGCAGCTTCCGGCATTCCTGCGCCAGCGGATCGAGCGCGATTGGGGCGGCTCGCCCGTGCAGATGTACGCCCTGGCGGATCTGGACGGTGAGCTTTCGTTCGCAGAGACCTGGGTGGTGCTCGGCGCCCGCCACGTTGCCGTGGCGCGCCAGGGCGAAACCGACCCAGAGCCCGTGATCAGCCATTTCGAGCGCTCGGAGATCAGCGAACTCTCCACCGAAGAGGGCCTCTCGTGCCGCACCCTGCGCATCTTGGGGGGTAGCGATGCGCCGCCGCTCGCGGTCCTGCGCTTTACCCTGCGCCAGCGGCGCAGCATGGAGGCGTTCGCCTTCGTTCTCGAACAGGCGCTGGAGGGCCGCACGGTTTCCCTGGCCGACGCCGACGAGAGCTACATCCAGAACGTGATTCGCCCGATTCGGGACGCCCAGGCCCTGGTGGTGCGCCACCGGCTCGCCGTGGTTTGGCGCCTGCTCTCGTACCTGGCCCCCTACAGGAAGGACGTGATCCTGGGCATGGGCTCCGCCGGCGCCATCACCGTGCTGGCCTTGGTTCCGCCCTTCCTCACCGGCTACCTGGTGGATCGCGTCATCGGCCCGGTGCACGCCGGCGAGGTGGAGGCATCGAACGTCGCCGAGATCGCTTGGCTCGCGGTGGCGGGCATCGCCCTCACCTACGTGCTGCGCCAGATCTCGGTCTGGATCCGGCTGCGGCGGATGGCGATGCTGGGCGAGTTCGTGGCGCGCGATCTTCGCAACCATCTCTACGATCACCTCCACAAGCTCTCCCTCTCCTTCTACTCCAGGAAGAAGACGGGCTCGCTGATCACCCGCGTGAGTTCCGATACGGATCGCCTCTGGGAATTCCTCGCCTTCGGTGTGGTGGAGGTCTCGCTTTCCCTGGTGATGCTCGTGGGCCTGGCCTCGGTGCTCCTCTACCTCGACTGGCGCCTGGGGCTGGTGATGACGCTTCCCGTCCCCTTCCTCTGCTGGGCGATTCATCTCCATGGGCAGCACATGCAAAAACTCTTCCTGCGCGCCTGGCGCAAGTGGTCCCGGGTGACCGATATCCTCTCGGACACGATCCCGGGCATGCGCGTGGTGAAGGCCTTCCACCAGGAGGAACGCGAAAAAGAGCGCTTCGGCTTCCGCAACTACGACGTGGCGTCCGAGTTCAACCGGATTCACGCGTCGTGGACCACGTTCTGGCCCTTCCTGATCTTCGGCGTGCAGCTGACCATCATATTGGTCTGGTGCTTCGCGTTGCCCCGGCTCCTGGGCGAGGCGTCCGCGCTGGGGCCGCCGCTTTCCATGGGCGTCTTCGTTTCATTCCTGCTCTACATGACCATGTTGGTACAGCCGATTGAAATCATTGGACAAATGGCCCGCATCATGAACCGCGCCACGAGCTCGGCCCATCGGGTCTTCGAGGTGCTCGATACCGAGCCCGAGGTGACCGATGCCGCCGATCCCGTCAAGCTGAACCCCGTCCAGGGCGAAGTGAAATTCGAGGACGTGTCGTTTTCCTACGACGGCGTGCGCCAGGTGCTCAAGGGCGTCTCGTTCGATGTCCAGGCCGGGGAACTCATCGGATTGGTGGGCCCATCGGGCGGCGGCAAGACCACCCTCGCCAATCTGCTGGCGCGCTTCTACGACGTGAGCGCGGGCTCGGTTCTGATCGACGGAACCGATATCCGGGAACTCGACAGCGGCGACTACCGCCTTCAGGTGGGCATGGTGCTCCAGGATCCCTATCTCTTTCACGGCAGCATCGCGGAGAACGTCTGCTACGGCATGCCGGAAGCGAGCCTCGACAAAGTGGTGGAGGCGGCCCAGATGGCCAACGCCCACGACTTCATTTGCGATCTGCCACACGGGTACGACACGATCATCGGCGAGCGGGGCCACACCCTCTCGGGGGGCGAGCGCCAGCGCATCTCCATCGCCCGGGCGATCCTCAAGGACCCGCGCATCCTGATCCTGGACGAAGCCACAAGCAGCGTCGATACCGAAACCGAGCGCAAGATCCAGCAGGCCATGGACCGGTTGGTGACCGGGCGGACGGTTTTCGCCATCGCCCACCGGTTGTCGACGCTCCACAAGGCGGACCGGCTCTTCGTGATCGACAACGGAAAGCTGGCGGAAGCGGGAACCCACGCCCAGTTGCTGGCTCGGCCGGACGGCGTCTACCGGCGCTTGTACGAATTGCAAAAGGAGGTGAACCATGCAGCATGACAATCACCAGCACTCAGACGAGCGCTCAGACAAGCACTCAGACAAGCACTCAGACAAGCGCGCGGACAAGAGCGGGCTTCGGGTGGAGCGGCGCGTCGACGGGCGGCTCTGGGCCGGCCGCGACGGAAGCGCGGTCCCGGTCCGCATGGTGCGCTGTTTCCCCTGGTCGTCGCCGGCGCGCATGCTCTCGCTTCGGGATGCCGACGACGCCGAGGTCGCCCTGGTGGCCCGCCTCTCGGATCTCGAGGACGGGTCGAGGGAGGTTCTCGGCGAGGCGCTACTCGAAGCCGGCTTCGTGCTCGATGTGGTGGAGGTGCTCGAGATCGAAGAGGATGTCGAGATTCGGCGCTGGCAGGTGCGCACCCGCCAGGGGGACCGCTCCTTCCAGACCGCCCTGGACGCCTGGCCTCGCGACGCGCCCACCGGTGGCCTTCTGATGGAGGACGTGGCGGGGGATCTCTTTCGCATACCCCCCCTCGACGAACTCGACCTCAAGAGTCAGAAGAAGGTCTGGGCCTTCATCGATTGAGCACGCGGTTGCCGGGATGCGGCCCGATCCGCGGGTCGCATCCTTGGGCGGCGTCCGTGGGCCATGTCATTGGGCCGCGGCAGGGCGCCGAATCATTGGTAGCTTCGCGCGCGCTCCTTGAGGGAATGAGCGCCGGGGAAGTAGACCGTCACGCCCAGGCGGACGTCGTATGCGAACTCGCGGATGATTTCCACCGTGGTGGTCGGCCCGGCGCCTACAGTCACTTCTCTGAAACCGGCCGTGTAATAGCCGAGGCCCACCGAGAGCCCGACGGTGGTGCCCGCTCGGAGGCTCGCCACCGGGGGCTGCCAGTCGGCGCCAAACCGAGCCTGAAACTCATCCTCGTGGAGAGCAGGACTCGAACTCACGCCGTTGTCGAAACCCGGGATTTCCTTGCGGCCCCACTCGACGCCGAAGCCGAGCGCGAGAGAGTCCGCCGCGTACCAGGTGGAGCCACCCAGCAGGCGAAAGCCGTTACGGGAAAAGGAAAACTCCTCGCGAGCGCCGGTGGAAACGGTTGTCACCGTCAGTTCAGGGGCGAAGCGCTCATACCCGACACCCAACTCGAAATCGAAATCTCCCTTGAAGAACCCCAACGAATAGAGGAGTTGATGGAGCGACCCCTCGGAGTCGGCGATTTGGGTGTCGGTTCGGTCCACCCGCCAGTCTCCGTTCCAGCGATAGCCGAGTTGCACGTAACCCCGGTCGGGATCACGAATGAAAATGTCGCCGCCCGCATTGACGAGCGAACGGGAACCCGGCTGCAAAGAGGCCCCCGAACTCGTGAGCATCCCGCCGCCCAAAGCCAAGCGAATGCCGAAGCGGTCGCCGAGGGGAGCGGTGACCCGGCCCCCGGCCAGCCCCAGCTTGCCCGTCGCCGTACCTTGGCCCAGGGGGAGATCCACCTGCAAAACCCGCAACTCGGCAAGCCCGGTGAAGTTCAGGCTCTCCACCGCACGGGGGACCGCTTCCTCGTCCGCCCACCCGGATCCGGACCCGGCCAGCAGAAACAGAGCCGACAGCGCACACCCCCCGGCAATAGCCCGCGACTTCCATCCAAGCCCCGCCCCCGAGCGGGAGCCCGAGACCCCCGCATCCCGGGGCACTGCGGTATCACCGATCTGTAGGGTCATTTTCATGGGGCATGATTAGCGCGGATTCTTTCGTCCCGAAAATTTCGGAACCCAAAGCCCCCCGAACCACTGCACCCTTCTGGGCCCGGCCGGCGGCGCATGGGGAGAGCGCAGGGCGAGCACACAAAACCGCCCCGGCGCCGAAAAAATCCTGCCCCGCTACTCTCTCGTGTCCGGGCGACCGAAAAGAAAAGCGAACCCTCCCCATCGCCCGCCAAGGAAAGCCCCGCGTGGAAACAGGCAATCCCATAGAGGCCGCCCGTCTCGGACCCGAGCACCGGCGCCGATCCCTGGACCGCATGGAGGCCGAGGCCTTCGACGTGGTCATCATTGGCGGCGGCGTGACCGGGGCCGGCGCCGCGGTGGACGCCGCGGGGCGCGGACTCTCGGTGGCGCTCATCGAGCAGCGCGATTGGGCGGCGGGCACCTCGAGCCGCTCGAGCAAGCTGATCCACGGCGGGCTGCGTTACCTCGAACAATTCGATTTCGGCCTGGTACTCGAAGCCAAGCGCGAGCAGGCCCTGATGCTCGGCCGACTCTGCCCCCACCTGGTGCGCCCGGTGCCCTTCCTCTTTCCTCTATTGGGCCCGCTCTGGGAGCGCCTCTACATAGGGGCCGGCATCCTGCTCTATGACCTGCTCTCGGGTTTCAACCGGGCGGTCCCCTGGCACAAGCACCTGGGGCGGCGCGGGGTGCGGCGCGTCTTTCCCGCGCTGGCCGCCAAGGGGCTGAAGGGCGCCATCCAATACCACGACGCCCAGGTGGACGACGCCCGGCACACCCTGGCCCTGGTGCGCACCGCTGCGCTCCACGGCGCCGCGGTGGCGAGCAGCGCCCGGGTAGAGAGCCTCGCCCTGGCGGGGCAGCGGGTGACGGGCGTGAATATGCGCTGTCTGGAAAGCGGCCGGGAGATCACGGTCCGCGGCCGCCAGGTCATCAACGCCACCGGGGTCTGGACCGACGAAGTCCAGAACATGGCGGGCCGCGGCCGCATCCAGGTGCAGGCTTCCAAGGGCATCCACCTGGTGATCCCTCGCGATCGCATCCACGGCGATAGCGGCCTGATCCTGCGCACCCAAAAAAGCGTGCTCTTCCTGATCCCCTGGAAGCATCATTGGATCGTCGGTACCACAGACACCGACTGGAACCTCGACCTCGCGCATCCCGCGGCGAGTTCCGGTGATCTCGATTACCTGCTGGGCGAACTCAACACCGTGCTCGCCCGTCCCCTCGCCCGGGAAGACATCGAAGGCGTCTACGCGGGCCTGCGCCCGCTATTGCGCGGCGAAACCGAGGACACCAGCGAATTGTCCCGGCGCCATGCCGTTTCCCAATCGGTGTCCGGGCTCATCACCGTGGCGGGCGGCAAGTACACCACCTACCGGGTAATGGCGCGCGACGCCATCGACCTGGCGGCCCGGGGCCTGGACCGGAAAGTCCCCGAGAGTTGCAGCGACCGCATGCCCCTGGTGGGTGCCGAGGGTTACGCAGCGGTGTGGAATCGCCGGAACATCCTCGCCGAAGGGCTCGGCCTGCATGTGGGTCAAGTGGAGCATCTGCTGGAGCGCTACGGCGCAAGGGTGCAGGAACTCATCGCGCTCATGACCGCGCGGCCCGAACTCGCCCTGCCGCTGGAGGGCGCGCCCAGCTACCTCGCGGCCGAAGCCTATTACGCCACTTCCCACGAAGGCGCGCTCCACCTCGAAGATGTGCTCACCCGGCGCACGCGGATCTCCATCGAAACCCTCGACCGGGGCATTGCTGCGGCGCGTCCCGTCGCGGACCTGATGGCCGAAGTCCTGGGCTGGGACGGAGAGACCCGGGCCCGCGAGCTCGCCCACTACGACGCAAGGGTTCAGGCCGAGCGCGAATCCCAGCAACAGCCCGATGACCGCACCGCCGACTCCGCGCGGCTCGGAGCGCCCGATGTCCGCATGGGGAGCCGGGAGCGCGGCGCCGTGCTGCGGCTTCCCCAGAAGCGGGGCGGCCCCTGAACCACAGCGGGTCAAGGTGATAGTCTCAACCCCCTGGCCGCGACCCAAGCGGCGAAATAGGGGGCCACACGAATGACCGAACGCGCACCGAATCCCTTCGACCTTACGGGAAAGGTCATCGCGGTGACCGGGGGCAACCGGGGCATCGGCCTCGGGTTGGCCCGCGGCCTCGCCCGGGCGGGCGCCCACCTCTCGCTCTGGGCCCGGAACGAAACCTCGATCGCAGCGGCGGCGGAGTCCCTCGCCAGCGAGGGGGTGGAGGTACAGGCCGTGCGCTGCGACGTGTCCTCCGCCGAGGATGTCGAGGCGGCCACCCAACAAACCCTGGAGCGTTTCGGGCGCATCGACGCCGGCTTCGCCAACGCGGGTTTCGGCGAGGCCGCCAACCCCCTGAAGCTCGAACTGGATGATTTTCACCGCATACTGGCGACCAACCTCGACGGGGTCTTCCTGTGCTTCCGCGCCTGGGGGCGGCACATGGCCGACCGGGAGGGTGGGGGGAAATTGGTAGCGATTTCGTCCATCTCGGCGATTTTCGGCACACCGCTCCAGCCCCATTACGCGGCGAGCAAAGGCGGCGTCGAGGCCCTGGTTCGTGCCTATGCGCTCCGCCTGGCCCGCTACGACGTCCAGGTCAACGCCGTGCAGCCGGGCTGGATCGTCACCGACGCAACAGCCCCGGCGTCGGAAAACGCCGCGTTCAGCGAAACCGTGGTCAAACGCATCCCCGCCCGGCGCTGGGGAGACCCGGGGGACCTTGCGGGCGTGGCCGTCTACCTGGCCTCGGATGCCTCGCAGTACCACACCGGAGACACCCTGCGCATCGACGGCGGCTACACGATCTTCTGATCGCCCGGGAAGGTGGCCCATCGGGGGTTTCGCGGGGTGGAGGAGACCCGGCCACAGGGCCGTCCGGGTCCGCGGGAATCGGCTCCATATCCTATGAATCTGCCTTCATCCGTGTACTATATGCTCGGTTCCGATGCCCGGAATCTTGGAAAACCGGGGACGGATCGCCAAGGCGGCCCCAGTACGTCATTGACTCGACACCGGGTTTCGTAAACCGAAAGAAAGCTCGAAAGAACGCAAGGACAACCCCCACGAAAAAGCCGAACGCCGTAGGAGGAAGCAATTGATGGCCCAAGGACTTCGCCGCAGATTCCGCGCCGCACAGCTCTTCACAGCCGTCTCCGTCTTGGCCCTGATCGCCCCGGGAATTGCCTGGGCCGAAGATACGGTCAACTCCGGAGACACCGCGTGGATCTTGACATCCTCCGCGCTGGTCCTGCTCATGACCCTGCCGGGCCTCGCCCTTTTCTACGGCGGACTTGTCCGGGTCAAGAACATTCTCTCGGTCCTGATGCAATGCATGATGGCCGCGGGGCTCGTCGGGGTGCTTTGGGTCATCGCTGGCTACAGCCTGGCGTTTGGCACCGGCAACCAATTCATCGGCGATTTCAGCATGGTGATGCTGAGCGGGATCACCCCGGACTCGGTCTCGGGCACCATTCCCACCTACGTATTCGTGATGTTCCAGGGCATGTTCGCGATCATCACCCCGGCCCTGATGCTCGGCGCCTTTGCCGAGCGCATGCGCTTCAGCGCCTACCTGGCCTTCATCGCCATCTGGCTCTTCGTCGTCTACGTCCCCCTGGCCCACATGGTTTGGGGCGGCGGATGGATCGGCAGCCAACTCGGCGCCCTCGACTTCGCGGGTGGCCTGGTGGTCCACATGTCCAGCGGCTTCTCGGCTCTGGTGGCCTGCATCGTCCTCGGCCCTCGCCTGGGTCACGGCAAGGACCCCATGCCGCCCAATAGCCTGCCCTACACCATGATCGGCGCCTCGCTGCTCTGGGTCGGATGGTTTGGCTTCAACGCCGGCAGCGCTCTCGCTGCCGACGGCGCGGCTGGCCTCGCTTTTCTGAATACGCAAACCGCCACAGCCACTGCGGTGCTCTTCTGGGCCATCATCGAGTGGGTTCATCGCGGCAAGCCCACCCTACTCGGCGCCGCCACCGGCGCCGTCGCGGGCCTGGTGGCCATCACCCCTGCCTGCGGCTCAGTAGGCCCTGGCGGCGCCATCTGCGTGGGCATAGGCGCAGCGGTTCTCTGCTACACGGCGCTCACCATCATCAAGCCGAAGATGGGCTACGACGATTCCCTCGACGTTTTCGGTGTCCACGGCATCGGTGGCGCCTGGGGAGCCATCGCCACCGGGCTCTTCATTGCCTCCTGGGGCGTGCAGGACGGTGTCGGTTGGGGCGCCCAGGTCTGGAAGCAGATCATCAGCGTCGCCTTCACGGCGGTCTACGCAATGGGGATCTCGTACATCATCCTTAAGGTCCTGAAGGCCATCATGGGTGACCTCCGGGTTTCCGCCGAGGCCGAGCACCAGGGCCTGGATCTCTCGGAGCACTCTGAAACCGCCTACGGCCCGCCGGCCTGAGGCATTGTGCCCGGCTTCGCCGGGCGCGTATTCACATCGGACGGGCACCCTGGGCCAAGTCGCCCAGGGTGCCCGTCGCTTATTGCGGGCCGTGCGGATCACCCCGGCCGACAAGGAATCGCCATGAGTCTCTACGTCTACATCGGGCACGACGGACCCCGCGGCGCGGAATTGCGCAAGACCGTGCGCGACCGCCATATCGCGCATATCGCGGCGTTGGACGAGGCCGGCCGCATCGTGTTTGCCGGCCCATTACGCGACTCGGCGGGCGAACCCTGCGGCAGCCTCATCGTTCTCCACGCCGATGATTTCGCCTCCGCCGAGGCGATTGCCCAGCGGGACCCCTACACGGCCGAGGGCGTCTTCGCTTCCGTTGACGTCCATGGCAGCATGGCGGTCTTCCCCAAGGCCGAAGAACCCGGCTGAAGCCGAGTGACCGCGCTCAGTCGCCCCAACTCGCGTTGATCTCGACGGTGAGATCCGCGTGCAGGCTCTGGCGCACCGGGCAGGTCTCGGCGGCGCGTAGAAGCGGGCCGCGCGCCGCTTCGGGCAGGCCCGGCGCGAAATCGAGAGCCACCGCCAGGGTGCCAATGCGCCGCACCGGATCGGCCACCATCTCCTTGCGGACCCGGGCCTTGGTGCCTTCGAGCCCCCAGCCGTGGCGCTCGGCAAGGATGCCCATCACGGTGAGCATGCAACTGCCCAGCGCCCCGGCCACCAGATCTGTCGGCGAAAAGCGCTCTCCCTTGCCGTGGTTGTCCACCGGGGCATCGGTTTCGATGGCCGCCTGGGAAGGACCGTGAACCGCGCGCGTATGCAACCCACCCTCGTATCCCACACTGATCTCGACCATCTCGCGCCCTCCATGAAACGCCTGGGCAAGGGCCCGGGTGCCGACCAGGCAGTGTGCATCAGAGGGAACGATCCCGCTTTGCTGCCGCTTCTGCTACGGGTGTGCGGCCCCCTCCCCTGGAACGCCCCATGCCCGCATCTTTTTCCGAATCGACCTCTGCCCCCGCGTCCGCCGCGGGCGCGCCATCTCGGATGGCGGAGAGTTCGGATCACCTGGCTGGCCGGCTCGATACCGCCCTGGAGCGTTTCGGCCTGGACGCCTTCCGGCCGGGGCAGCGCGAGGCCATCGAACGCCTGCTGGCGGACGGCCGCGCACTCCTGGTGGCGCCCACTGGCGGCGGGAAGAGCCTGAGCTACCAGCTGCCTGCCCTGCTCCTCGAGGGCACCACCTTGGTGATCTCGCCGCTCGTGTCGCTGATGCACGACCAGGTCGCCGCCCTGGACGCCTTGGGGATTCCCGCGACCTTTCTCGCCTCTACGCTCACGGCGGGCGAAATGCGCACCCGCCTCGACGGCATCGCCCAGGGAAAATACAGCCTGGTCTATGTCGCCCCCGAACGCTTTGCCGTGCCGGATTTCCTCCCGCTCCTGGGCAAGCTCGACTGTCCCCTGGTGGCCGTGGACGAAGCGCATTGCATCAGCGAATGGGGGCATGATTTCCGGCCGGATTACCTGCAAATCGGCCGCGTCCTGAAGCTCTTTCCCGAGGCCCGGGTGCTGGCCTGCACCGCCACCGCCACGCCGGTGGTACGGGACGAAATCATCGAGCGCCTGGGCCTGCCCCCGGACACCCCGCAGCTGATTCGGGGCTTTGCCCGGCCCAACCTCGCTCTACGCGTCAAGGAGGTTCCCGGCAAGGCGCAGCGCTCTGCCTGGGTGGACGATGTGCTCGCCGAAACCCTGCACTCACCCGGCGGCGGGAGCGGTGCCGCCATCGTCTACGCCCCCACCCGGCGATCCGCCGAGGAAGAGGGGTCGCGCCTGGAAGCCCGGGGATGGCGGGCGGGCATCTACCACGCGGGCCTGGACGCCCGGGCGCGGGAAGAGTCCCACCGGGCCTTCAGTGGCGGGGACCTCGAGGTGGTGGTGGCCACCAATGCCTTTGGGATGGGGATCGATCGAGCCGACGTGCGCGCGGTGATCCACCTGGCGCCCCCGGGCTCGGTGGAAGCCTATTACCAGGAAGTGGGCCGCGCAGGGCGCGATGGCCAGGACGCCGTCGGGCTGCTGCTGCTTTCCCCGGGCGACATGCCGCGTCGACGATTCCTGATCGAAAGCGACAACGCGGGCGCCACCCCGAGCCCCGAAGCCGTGCAGCATAAATGGGGCCTCTTTCTCGAGCTCATGCGTTTCGCCGAGGGGGGCAGTTGCCGACACGACGCCGTGCTTCGCTATTTCGGCGATGAAGAGGAAACCCTCGCGGGCTGCGGTCGCTGCGACGTGTGTCAGCACCTGGCGGCGGGGGGCGATGCCAGCCAGGACTTCGATTCCGAAGCGGTGAGCCTGATCGTTCGCAAGGCGCTCTCCGGGGTGGCCCGCATTCACGCGCAATACGGCCTCAGCGCGGCGGTCGCGCTGCTTCGCGGCATCAAGGACGAGCGCCTGGAACGGCGCGGCCTGCACCTGACCTCCACATTCGGCGTGCTCTCTGATTTCGGCGACGATTGGCTGACGCGCCTGCTTCGGCGCTGCGTGACGGCGGGCTGGGTGGATTTCCATGGCGGCGACCGCCCGGTGGTGGCGCTCACCGAGGAAGGCATCGCCGCCATGCGGGACGAGCGTCCCGTTCGCCTGCTTTTGCCTCCGCTCAAGGACGCCGGTCGCCGGCGTGCCCCGACGCCCCGGCGCAGCCGGGGAGCGGCGGAGGACGCCGGTCTGTCGCCGGCGGAGAACCTGCTCTTCGAATCCCTGCGCGCCCACCGCATGGAGGTCGCCCGGCTCGAGAGCGTCCCCCCCTACGTGGTGGCCAGCGACCGCGCGCTACGGGATATCGCCCGGCTGCGGCCGGTGGACCTGCCCTCCCTTCAACTCGCCAACGGAATCGGGCCCGCCAAGGCCGAGCGCTACGGCGACGGGATCCTCGCCGTGGTGCGGCAACACGCGCCGCCCGCGGACTGAGCGAGCACACGTGGCCCAGCCCTGGAAAACCCTCGAGCAGATTGAGACCGAAGCCGGCCCGCTCGAACTGCGCCAGCGGGGCGAGCGCGATTTTCTCATCACCGTGGCCGGGCGGGTGCTGATGAACAGCCACGCGAACCGATCCGAACTCGCCCTGGCCGAACTCACCTGCGCGGCTCTCGACGCGCGGCCCACGCCGCGGCTGCTGCTGGGGGGGCTCGGCATGGGGTGCACCCTGCGCGCCGCCCTGAACGCCCTTCCCCCCACTGCCCGTGTGGACGTCGTCGAGTTGAGCCCCGAGGTGGCTGGCTGGTGCCGGGGACCCCTGGCGGGGGTCAACGGCGACGCCCTTTCGGATCCCCGGGTGCACCTCGAGGTGGCGGACGTGGCGGGTGTCATCAGCCGGGCAAGCCGGGCCGGGCCGGCAGAAAGCTACGACGCGATCCTGCTGGATCTCTACGAAGGCCCGCATGCCCGTAGCCATCCCAGAGACGACCCCTTCTACGGTGGACGCGCCCTGGCCCAAACCCGGCGAGCCCTGGCTCCGGGCGGGCTCTTCGCGGTCTGGGCCGAGGCCCCGGATCGCGGTTTCGACGCCCGGCTGCAGGCCGCGGGGCTGGCCAGCGAGATCCATCGCCCGGGCAAGGGCGGCCTGCGTCATGCGGTCCACCTGGCCCGGCGGCCGGGATCGCCCGCGCCCAAACCCGCGCCCGCTTGACAGCCCCCGCCCGCTTCGCTCCTCTTCCCATATGAAACGCCTTCTTCTTCCTGGCCGCTTGGGCCGATCCGGCCGGGGCTCGTTTCGGCCCCTGGTCGCCGCCCTGGCCGCGGGGCTGCTCTGCGTAGCCTGCGCGACCTCTCCCCTCGGCCGTAGCCAGCTCAAACTCTTTTCCGACGACCAACTCGCCGGCATGGGGCGCCAATCCTTCGACCAGGTCAAAGAGGAAAAGGAAATCTCCCCGGACGCGGCTCGCAATGCCTACGTGAGTTGCGTGGCCACGGCGCTCATCGAGGAATTGCCCGCGCCGTGGAACTCGGGCTGGGAGGTGGTGATCTTCCAGGACGACAGCGCCAACGCGTTCGCGGTACCGGGGCGACGGATCGGGGTCCACAGCGGGATCCTCGAAGTCGCCCGCACCCCGGACCAATTGGCCGCGATCCTCGGCCACGAGATCAGCCACGTATTGGCCCACCACGGCAATGAGCGCATGTCCCAGGTGCTGGCCGCTCAGGCCGGCCTGGTGGCGGCCTCGGCCATGACCGACTCCAGCACCCCCGCCGGCCGGGCGACCCTGGCGGCCCTGGGCCTGGGCGCCCAATTCGGCGTGCTGCTGCCCTTCAGCCGGACCCACGAAAACGAGGCCGATCTGATGGGCCTCGACCTCATGGCCCAGGCGGGCTTCGACCCCGAGCAGGCGGTGACCCTCTGGTACAACATGGCCGAGGCGTCCGGGGGGCAGCCCCCGGAGTGGATGTCCAGCCACCCTGCCCACGGCAGCCGAATCCAGGAACTCGAGGCGCGCATGCCCCGGGCCCTGCGCCTCTTCGACGCGGCCCGGCAATCTGGCCGCGACCCGGATTGCGCACGCCCGGCGGACCCCGCCGAACCCGTCTAACCGCCCTCAGATTCTCCTCACCACCGGTCCCCAGCTTTACAGAAACGATACGTATCGTTACTTTATCCCCTATCCGGGAGCCGAAGGCCCGAGTGGGCCGCGCCGCGGCAGCCCCATGGCCGGGCCATCGGATCTGCCGCTGGATGGCCTCCCACGAAGGCGTCACCATGGCGCAACCCGCCACGCGCCCGAACCGAACGCCCGCCCCTATTGCGACGCACGCAGCAAGGAGAGCCCATGGACAAACGCATGCACGAAAGCGATGTCATCGCCGAGATCCAAGACGGCATGACGATTGGGATCGGGGGCTGGGGTTCGCGCCGCAAGCCCATGAGCCTTGTGCGCGCCATCCTTCGCTCGGACCTGAAGGACCTGACCGTGGTCACCTACGGCGGCCCGGATGCCGGGCTGCTCTGCAAATACGGCAAGGTGCGCAAGCTCATCTACGGCTTCGTCTCCCTGGACTCGATTCCCCTGGAGCCCCATTTTCGCCAGGCCAGGCAAGCGGGCAGCTTTCGCGCGGCCGAACTCGATGAGGGCATGCTGCAATGGGGCCTGCGTGCCGCCGCCCACCGCCTGCCCTTCCTGCCCTGCCGGGCGGGGCTCGGCTCCGACGTCGTGACGGTGAACCCCGAACTGCGCCGGGTCATTTCGCCCTACGACGACGGCGAAGAACTCATCGCCATGCCGGCCCTGGAACTGGACGTCGCGCTGATCCACATGAACCGGGCGGATAAGCTGGGCAACGGTCAATTCCTCGGCCCGGACCCCTACTTCGACGATCTCTTCTGCCATGCCGCGAAGCGGCGCTTCATGAGCTGCGAGAAGATCGTCGCCAGCGAGGATTTCCAGAAAGAAGGCTCGGTCCAGACGGTCTCGATCAACCGCCTGATGGTGGATGGCGTCATCGAAGCACCCGGTGGCGCGCACTTCACCGAATGCACACCGGATTATGGCCGGGACGAGGCCTTCCAGCGCGAGTACGCCGCCACCGCCAAGGACCCCGAAGCCTGGGAGGCCTTCAAGGCGCGCTATCTCGACGCGGACAGCGAAGCGGATTACCAGAAAGCGGTTCAGGAGGCGGCGAAGACCCGATGAGCGAAATCACCCGAGCCGAAGTCTGCGCCGTAGCGATCGCCGAGGCGTTCCGCGATGACGGCGAAACCCTGATGAGCGCCTTTGGAACCACCCCCACCGTCGGCGGGCGCCTGGCCAAGCTGACCTTTGCCCCGGATCTCTTCATGACCGACGGCATCGCGACGGGAATCGAAAGCGTGCCCCCGGTGAGCGGGCCGCCGAGGGACGACCTGGTGAAGAGCGCCTGGATGCCCTTCCGGCTCTTCTTCGACAACGTGGTCTGGACGACGAACCGCCATGTCATGATGATGGCGAGCCAGATCGACCAATACGGCAATCAGAACTTCGCCTGCATTGGTCCCCATGAGAAGCCCAAGGCGCAATTGCTCGGCATGCGGGGCGCCCCGGGCAACACCCTCTACCACGCCACCAGCTATTTCGTGCCCAACCACAGCGCCAAGGTCTTCGTGGAGAAGGTCGACGTGGTTTCGGGCGTGGGATACGACCGTGCGGCCGCCCTGGGCGAAACCACCTCGCGCTTTCATGATATCCGGCGCGTGGTGTCGAACCTCGGCGTCTTCGATTTCGCGACCCCGGACAACCGCATGCGACTCGTCTCGGTGCATCCGGGCGTTGGGGTCGAAGACGTGGTGGCCAACACCGCCTTCGAACTCGTCATCGAGGGCGACGTGCCCGAAACCCGCACGCCCAGCGACGAAGAACTTCATTTGATTCGCGATGTGCTCGATCCCGAAGGTCTGATCAACAAGGAAGTCCGCGACTGAACCGAGGGTTCCGCTTGTCGGCCCCCTCGCCCCGGAGCTCTCACCTTGCCCCCCGCGCTGCGTACGAAAATCTGCGATCTCCTCGATATCGAGTATCCCATCGTGCAAACCGGCATGGGGTGGGTGGCCAAGCCCGAACTCGTGGCCGCCGTGAGCAACGCGGGCGCCATCGGCTTTCTCGCTGCCGCCACGATTGCCCCGGAAGAGGTCGAGGGTGAAATCGAGAAGATCAAGGCGCTGACGCCGCGCTCCTTCGGGGTCAATTTTCTGATGGACGCGCCGGGCGCCGACGTGATCAGCGACGCCATCATCCGCCAGGGCGTCAAGGCAGCGGGCTATAACCGCGCGCCCAGCGCCGCACTCATCGACAAGCTGAAGGCCGCGGGGGTGGTCTGCGTGCCCACCTGCGGTGCAGTCAAGCACGCAGTGAAGGCCGAGGCCCTGGGCGCCGACATCGTCGTGGTCCAGGGCGGCGAAGGGGGAGGCCATACCGGCCCCGTCCCGACATCCCTTCTGGTGCCCGCCACGGTGGATGCCGTCTCGGTCCCAGTGCTGGCCGCCGGGGGCTATTTCGACGGCCGCGGGCTGGTTTCCGCCCTGGCCTACGGCGCGGCGGGCATCGCGATGGGGACGCGTTTCCTGATGACCGCCGAGAGCCCGGTGCCCGACGAAACCCAGGCGCGTTACCTCGGCGCCGACGTGGCCGATGTGCTGGTCACCAGCCAGGTGGACGGCATGCCCCAACGGGTCATCACCAACGAACTCGTCGCCCGCCTCGAGGGGAGCGGCATCCTGACCCGGTTGCTCTTCGCCCTGCGAAACGGCCTGGCGTACCGATCGATGACCGGCGCTTCGTTGACCGAATTGCTGCGCTCGGCACTCTCCATGCAGCGCAACGAACGCCTCACCCGGGCCCAGACCCTGATGGCCGTCAACGCCCCCATGCTCGCCCGCACCGCCATGCAGGACGGGGATCCCGTCCGCGGCTACCTGCCCAGCGGAACCGTGGCCGGAGTGCTGGGCGACCGCCCCCCGTGCGCGGAATTGATCGCCCGCATGGTGGAAGAAGCCGAAGCAACTTTGGAACGCCTTTCACGCGCCGACCCCGCCTAGCCCCGGCCATCGCCGGACCAAGAGGAAAACATCATGGCCATAGAGACCGCCGTCAGTGAGGGCGTCGCCGAAGTAGTGATCGCCAATCCCCCGGTCAACGCCCTGGACAGCGCGGGCTGGTTCGCCTTTGCCAAGGCGGTCCAGACCGTGGGTGCCCGGGACGATGTGAACTGCGTGGTGATCCGCGCCGAGGGCCGCGGCTTCCAGGCCGGCGTGGACATCAAGGAACTCGCCGAGGATGGCAGCAAGATCGTCGACGTGAACCGGGGCTGCTACGACAGCTTTGCCGCCGTCTACGACTGCCCGGTGCCGGTCATCTCCGCGGTCCATGGCTATTGCCTGGGCGGGGGCATCGGCATTTCCGGCGCCTCGGATATTGTCATCGCTTCCGAGGACGCCACCTTCAGCCTGCCCGAGATCGACCGCGGGGCGCTGGGTGCGGCCACTCACCTGATGCGTCTTTTCGGAATGCAGAAGACCCGCCGCATGCTCTATACCGGCGAATCCATCGACGCCCAGGAGGCGCTCCGGCTCGGCGGCGTGGAGTCGGTGGTACCCCGGGAGCAGCTCCGGGACGCCACCATGGAACTCGCCCGCACCATCGCAGCCAAGAGCCCCAAGGCTTTGCGCCTGGCCAAGTGGTCGCTCAACGGCATCGACCTGATGGATATCAAGAAGAGCTACCGCTTCGAACAGGGGTTCACGCTGGAGCTCTACACCTCGCCCGACTCCCAGGAATCTCGCGACGCCTTCGTGGAAAAACGCGATGCGGATTTCAAACCCGGCAAGAACGATTAGGCGCCGGCCCCGAAAGAAGCCAAAGAGAAAACGAATATGGATCTGACCTATAGCCCGGAGAACGAAGCCTTCCGCCAGGAAGCACGCGATTGGCTGGACAGCCACGTGCCCGCCGAGCCCCTGGCCTCCTTCGATACGCCCGAAGGTTTCGAAGCCCATCGCCAATGGGAGCACACCCTGAACGAAGGCGGCTGGGCCATGGTGCCCTGGCCCAAGGAATACGGCGGGCGCGGGGCCAACCTGCTCGAATGGCTGATCTTCGAAGAGGAGTATTACCGCGCCGGGGCGCCGGGACGGGTCAACCAGAACGGCATCTTCCTGTTGGGCCCCACCATCATGGAATACGGCAGCCCGGAACAGAAAGCGCGCTTCCTGCCCAGCATGGCGTCCAGCGAAGAGGTCTGGGCCCAGGGTTGGTCCGAACCCAATGCGGGCAGCGATATGGCGAATATCCAGGCCACCGCCATCGCGGACGGCGACGATTACGTAATCAACGGACAGAAGACCTGGGCCTCGCGGGGCGCCTACGCGCATTGGCTCTTTGGCATGTTCCGCACGGATCCCGAATCCTCGCGCCATAAGGGGCTCACCTTCGTCCTCGTCCCCCTCGACACCCCGGGCATCACCGTGCGTCCCATCGAGAAGATCAACGGTAAAAAAGCCTTTGCCGAGGTGTTCTTTGACGACGCCCGGGTACCGATGGAGAACCGCCTGGGCGAAGAGGGCCAGGGCTGGTCCGTCGCCATGGCGACGGCGGGTTTCGAGCGGGGGCTGATGCTGCGGAGCCCGGCACGTTTCCAGAACACGGCGCGCAAACTCGTCGATCTCTACCGGTCGGCGGTGGCGAGCGGGGCCTTCGTGGACAGCACCCTGCGCGATACCGTCGCGCGCTGCTTCATGGACGCCGAGGCCTACGCGCTCAACACCTACCAGACGGTTTCGCGCCTGATGGCCGGCGACAAGATTGGCGCCGAGGCGAGCCTGAATAAAATCTTCTGGTCCGAATTGGATATCCGCATGCACGAAGCGGCGCTTTCCCTGCTGGATGCCCGGGCGGAACTCAAGCCCAACGCTCCGGCGGCGGGCGACGTGGATGATTGGCTGGACGGCTACATCTTTTCCCTGGCCGGGCCCATCTACGCGGGCACCAACGAGATCCAGCGCAATATCATCGCCGAGCGCATTCTCGGCCTGCCGCGGAAATAAACGGAAAACCCAATGGAATTCACCTTCAGCGAAGACCAGCAAATGCTCCAAGAGGCCGTACGCGAATTTCTCGCGGGCGAGTGCACCCCCGATGTGGTGCGCGGACTCTGGGATAGTGAAACCGGGCGCTCGCCGGAACTCTGGGCCCAACTTGCGGAATTGGGCATCCCCGGTCTCCGGGTCCCCGAAGACGACGGCGGCCTGGGCATGGACGAACGCGATCTTGTCCTGGTGCTCGAAGAAACCGGGCGCGCCGCCCTGGCGGAACCCGTCATCGCCACCGCGGCAGTGGGCGTGCCCCTGCTGACGGAATTGCGTGAAGCGGGCCAGGCGGAACTCGCCGGCCGCTGGCTCGGCGCGGTTGCGAGCGGCAAGGCTCGCCTGGCAGTGGGCCATGCCCGGAGCCCCTTCGTGGCCGATGCCCACGTGGCCGACCTTCTTCTTCTACCCGACGGCGATGACCTCCACGCGGTGGAAGCCGCCTCGGCTGGGCTGACCGCCCAGCCCTCCAACGACCAATCCCAGCGCCTCTTCAGCGTCGATTGGTCGCCGTCGGCCGCCACCCGGGTCGCTGAGGGCAGCGAGGGCGCCGCGCTCCAAAAGGCCGCCTTCGATCGCGGCGCTCTGGCGTGCGCAGCCCAACAACTCGGCGTGGGCCAACAACTCATCGATATGGGGGCCCTTTATGCCACCCAGCGCCAACAATTCGGCGTGGCCATCGGATCCTTCCAGGCGGTCAAGCACCGCCTGGCCAACGCCCAGGTCAAGGTCGAGTATGCCCGGGCGGTGGTCTACCGCGCGGCACACTCGGTGGCCACGGGCCAGCCCGAACGCTCGGTGGATGTCTCCATGGCGAAGGTGGGCGCCGGCGAAGCGGCGCTCTTTGCCGCCAAGGAGGCTCTGCAGGTGCACGGCGCCATCGGGTACACCTACGAGCAGGACCTCCATGTCTGGATGAAGCGCGCCTGGTCCCTGGACCTCGCCTTTGGCACCGGGGCCTGGCATCGGGCGCGGGTGGCGGATGCGGTCATTGATGGCACCGAAGCTGTACGCGCCTTCGGGTATTGCGCCCCTCCGAACTGACCCGAGAGCCGAACCGAAGGCCCGGGATTCCGGTATCCTGCGAAACCCGCGATCCGGGGCCCATCGAAATGCCCACCGAAAACGAAAAGCACCCCAGCAGCGAAACAAAGCGCATCAGCGAGAACGGGAAAAGCCGAGCGCCCCCCCAGTCGATGCGAAGAAAGGAAAGTCGAAACCATGAGCGATAAAGCGGCGGCACCCGCCATCGAGGGCTGGTTCACCACGGGAGACGATCCGCACCTCATCGGCACCCAATGCAAGACGTGCGGCACCTACTTCTTTCCCAAGCAGGATCTCTACTGCAAGAACCCGGCCTGCCGGGGCACCGAATTCGACGAAGTCGAGCTTTCGCGCACCGGCAAGATCTGGTCCTACACCGAGCACTACTACCAGCCCCCGGAGCCCTATATCTCGGGCGATGACTTCGAGCCCTATACGGTGGCGGCCGTGGAACTCGAGAAGGAGAAGATGGTGATCCTCGGCCAGGTGGCCAACGGCGTGGCCCACGCGGACCTCACCACGGGACAAGACGTCGAACTCGTCATCGAGACGCTCTACGAAGAAGACAACACCGAGCGCACGGTGTGGAAATGGAAGCCCCTCGCGGGCTGAGCAACCCCGCGCATCTCATCCCCGCAACTAGCGAAGCAAGGAGAAGAAGACCATGGCCAAAGAAGTCGCAATCCTCGGTGTCGGCATGCATCCATGGGGGAAATGGGGCAAGAATTTTGTCGAGTATGGCATCAAGGCGTGCAACGACGCCCTCGATGATGCCGGCCTCGAATGGCAGGACATCGAGGTCGTGGCCGGGGCCGAGACCGTACGCAACGGCTACGCGGGCTATGTGGCCGGCGCCACCTTCGCCGAAGCCCTGGGCTGGTCGGGAGCCCGGGTCTCCACCTCCTACGCGGCTTGCGCGTCGGGCTCCCAGGCGATCAACAATGCCCGGGCCATGATTCTCGCCGACATGGCGGACGTGATCCTCGTGGTGGGCGCCGACACCACGCCCAAGGGTTTCCTCGCCCCCAACGCGGGGGAGCGCTGGACCGATCCCGACTGGCTGCGCTTTCGCCTGATGGGCTGCACGAACCCCACCTATTTCGCCCTCTACGCCCGGCGCCGAATGGATCTCTACGGCGCCACCGAAGAGGATTTCGCCGCCATCAAGGTCAAGAACGCAAAGCATGGCATGGCGAACCCCAACGCGCGCTACCACAAAGAATTCACGATGGAGCAGGTGCTCGAGTCGCCCATGGTGGCCGACCCCCTGCGGCTCTTCGAGATCTGCGCCACCAGCGACGGCGCCGCGGCCGTTGTGGTCTGCAGCATGGAGTACGCGCGCAAGCACAACGTCGACCCGGTAAAGATCCGGGCGGTCTCCACGGTGACGCCGACCTACCCCCAGACCACCATCGACATGCCCTATTTCTCGACGGATTCCGCCGCGGCAGTCGACGCCCCGGCACTGACCTTCAAGGACTCCATCGCCCAGGCGGCCTACGAGGAAGCGGGGCTCGGGCCCGAGGATATGTCCCTGGCCGAGGTCTACGACCTTTCATCGGCGTTGGAACTCGACTGGTACGAAAACCTCCAACTCTGCCCGAAGGGCGAAGCCGAAAAACTGCTGCGCTCCGGGGACACCACGATTGGTGGCCGCATCCCGGTGAACCCCAGTGGCGGGCTCGCCTGCTTTGGCGAAGCCGTCCCGGCCCAGGCCCTGGCCCAGGTCTGCGAACTCACGTGGCAACTGCGCGGCCAGGCGGGCGATCGCCAGGTCGAGGGCGCCAAGGCGGGCATCACCGCCAACGTTGGCCTCTTCGGTCACGGCTCCTCGGTGATCTGCAGCGTTTAGGCCCGTTTCGACACCCACGACTCATACCCACAACTCATACCCACAACCCATACCCAAACGAATACAAAAGCGAATACAAGAAGAGAGAGAAGGAGAACCCTCATGCCCGAGGCCTATATCGTCGATGCCGTGCGCACCCCCACCGGACGCAAGAAGGGTTCGCTTTCGGGCATGCACCCGGCGGACCTGGGCGCCCATGTGCTCACCGCCCTGGTGGATCGCACCGGGATCGACCCGGCCGCCGTCGAGGACGTGGTTTTTGGCTGCGTCGACACCATCGGCCCCCAGGCGGGCGATATCGCGCGCACCTGCTGGCTGGCCGCGGGGCTGCCGGAAGAAGTGCCGGGTACCACGGTAGACAGACAATGCGGGTCCTCACAACAAGCGGTGCATTTCGCCGCCCAGGCAGTCATGAGCGGCACCAGCGATATGGTGGTGGCCGGCGGCGTCCAGAACATGAACCAGATCCCGATTTCCGCCGCCATGTACGCCGGCCAGGAATACGGCTTCGAGACCCCCTTTGCCGATTCCAAGGGCTGGCTCGACCGCTACGGCGACCAGGAGGTTTCCCAGTTTCGTTCGGCCGAGATGATCGCCGAAAAATGGGAGATCAGTCGCGAGGACATGGAGGTCTTCGCCCTGGAAAGCAACAACCGCGCCCTGGCTGCCATCTCGAACGGGCATTTCAAGCGGGAGATCGTTCCCGTCGGTGATTTCGCCAACGACGAAACACCGCGCGAGAGCACCCTGGCCAAGATGGGAACCCTGAGAACCCTGGTGGACGGCGGGCGCCTCACCGCGGCGGTCTCGAGCCAAATTGCCGACGCCTCGGCGGCCATGCTGGTGGTTTCCGAAGAAGCGCTCAAGACCCATGGGCTGACGCCCCGGGCGCGCATCCATCACCTCTCGGTGCGCGGCGC
This sequence comes from Myxococcales bacterium, assembly GCA_014240165.1. Taxonomy (GTDB): domain Bacteria; phylum Myxococcota_A; class UBA9160; order UBA9160; family UBA4427; genus JAZXM01. Next base: position 27,574 of record JAAZXM010000005.1, read on the forward strand.
CGACCCGGTTTGGATGCTTACGGCGCCGATTCCCGCCACCGAGTACGCGTTCAAGAAAGCCGGCATGACGAAAAACGACATCGACGTGGTGGAAATCAACGAGGCCTTCGCCTCGGTGGTGCTCGCCTGGCAGAAGGAAAGCGGCTTCGACCTCGACAAGGTGAATCCCAACGGCGGCGCCATCGCGTTGGGGCATCCCCTGGGCGCCACCGGCTGCCGGTTGATGACCACCCTGCTCCACGAACTCGAGCGCACCGAGGGCCGCTACGGGCTCCAGACCATGTGCGAGGGCGGCGGCCAGGCGAACGTCACCATCCTCGAGCGCCTCTGAGCATTCCGCGCCTTCCTCCTACTCAGAAGACTCAACGACCCAGAAGACTCCACGAAAAACAAGGAAACAAGCCGACCATGAGCAGGATCTGCGAAGGACGCGTTGTCATTGTCACCGGCGCGGGCCGCGGCATCGGTCGCGCCCACGCCCTGGAGTTTGCCCGCCAGGGCGCCAAGGTGGTGGTCAACGATTTGGGAGTCACGGCCGACGGCAACGACGCCACGAAGGGTCCCGCCGACGAAGTGGTGGAAGAGATCCGCGCCATGGGGGGCGAAGCCCTGGCCAACGGCGCCGACGTGGCGGATTGGGAAGCCACCCGGGCCCTGGTGGCCGAAACCGTCGATACCTTCGGCGGCCTCGATGTGGTGGTGAACAACGCCGGCTTCCTGCGCGATCGCATGTTCGTGAGCGCCGAAGAGAGCGAGTGGGACGCGGTGGTGCGCGTACACCTCAAGGGGCATTTCTGTACCGCGCGCCACGCCGCCGAATATTGGCGCAACCAGAGCAAGGCGGGGCACGCCGTGGACGCCCGTATCATCAACACCAGTTCGGGTGCGGGGCTCCAGGGCAGCGTGGGCCAGAGCGCCTACTCGGCCGCCAAGGGGGCCATCGCCTCGCTCACCCTGGTGCAGGCCGCCGAGATGGGCCGTTACGGGGTCACGTCCAACGCCATCGCGCCTGCCGCGCGCACCCGCATGACCGAGGCCATCTTCACCGATATGGCCGCCCCCGAAGAAGGCAGCTTCGACGAAAACGCGCCGGAAAATATCTCGCCCCTGGTGGTCTGGCTGGGAAGCGCCGAGTCACGCGAGGTTTCGGGCCGGGTCTTCGAGGTCAAGGGCGGGATCATCGGTACCTCGGATGGTTATCGGGATGGCCCCATCGTGGACAAGGGCAGACGCTGGGAGCCCGATGAAGTGGGGGCTGCGATCCATGAATTGATGGAAAAGTCGCCCGTGCCCCAGAAGGTCTTCGGCACCTGAGCCGGGGGCCGAACCGCCCCTTCGAGAGAGATTCATGGATTTCCGCTTCAACGAAGACCAGGAAGAACTTCGCGCCATTGCCCGGGCCTTTCTCAGCGAGGAGAGCGGCTCCGAGGCGGTGCGAAGCGCCATGGAAAGCGATCTGGGCTGGGATCAAGCGCTCTGGAACCAACTCGGCAGCGAACTCGGTTGGCCCTCGGTACAGATCCCCGAAGCCTACGGGGGCCTGGGACTGGGCTATGTCGAACTCGTTGCGCTGCTCGAGATCGCAGGCGAACACCTGCTCTGCGCGCCCTTCTTTTCCAGCGCCTGCCTGGGCGCGGGCGCGCTGCTCGCGGCGGGGAGTGAAGAGCAGAAAAAAGAACTCCTGCCCGGGATCGCGGAGGGGCAGACCCGGGCCACCCTCGCCCATACGGGCCCGGCTGGCATACCGGGTTGCGCTGGCGTCGAGTTGAAAGTCACCGAGGACGGAGGGGACTTCATCCTCGACGGCTCCCACAGCTTCGTGGTGGATGGCCACTCGGCAGACCTGCTGATCGTCGCCGCCCGCCAGCCCGGAAGCGCGGGTAACGACGGCATCGCGCTCTTCGCTCTCCCGGGCGATACGGCGGGCCTCAGGCGCACGCCGCTGACCACCCTCGACCTCACCCGTCGTCTGGCTCGGCTCGATTTTGATGGGGCACGCGTACCAGGCAGCGCACTGCTCGGGGGGGATGATGAAGCGGGCGCAGCCCTCGAGCGGGCGCTTCAGCTTTCAGCCATTGGGCTTGCGGCAGAACAGGTGGGCGGCGCCCAGCGCTGCCTCGATCTCTCGGTCGCCTACGCGAACGAGCGCGAGCAATTCGGCCGACCGATCGGCTCGTTCCAGGCCATCAAGCATAAATGTGCCGACATGATGGTCGATGTGGAATGCGCGCGGTCGGCGGCCTATTACGCCGCGTGCGTTGTGGCCGAAGAGAGCGACGAGTTGCCCGAAGCCGCGGCCCTGGCCGCCGCCCAATGCGCCGAGGCCTATTTCCGGTGTGCGGCGGACGCGGTCCAAATTCACGGGGGCGTGGGCTTCACCTGGGAATACGACATCCACCTTCATTTCAAGCGGGCGGGCGCGGGCGAGCGCCTGCTGGGCGAGGCCGCGTATCACCGCGAATGCATTGCCGAGCAGATCGGGCTCTGACGCGGCGAGCACCACTTGCACGCCCCTTCGGCCAGGAAAGGAAAAGATATGTCGGTGGAGTTCGACCTCTCGGGCCAGGTGGTGATCGTCACCGGCGGCGGTAAGGGGGTGGGCCGAGGCATCACCACGCGTTTCCTCGAGGCGGGCGCCCAGGTGGTGATCTGCGGGCGCAGCGAACTCGAAGCGCCCATCGAGGCCGGAGGCCGCGCAGCGCATTTCCGCGCCGCCGACGTGCGCGATGTCGAGCAGGTCCAGGCCGTCGTGGCGTATGCAAAGGATGAACTCGGGCGCCTGGACGTACTCGTCAACAATGCCGGAGGCGCACCCGAAGCCGACGCCGCCACGGTCTCACCGCGCTTTTCCGAGGCCATCCTGCGGCTGAACCTGATCGCCCCGTTGAATTTCGCCCAGGCGGCCAACGCGGTCATGCAGGACCAGGACGAAGGCGGCCGGATCATCAATATCTCGAGCGTCAGCGGAGTGCGACCCTCGCCGGGCACCGCCGCCTACGGGGCCGCCAAGGCAGGGTTGCTCTCGCTCACCACCACCCTGGCGGTGGAGTGGGCACCCAAGGTGCGGGTCAATGCCGTGACGGCGGGGATGATCCGCACCGAACAATCGCATCTGCACTATGGCGACGAAGACGGCATCGCGGCGGTCGGGGCCACCGTGCCCCTGGGCCGCATCGGCGAACCCGAGGATGTGGGCGACGCTTGCCTCTACCTGGCCTCGCCGCTCTCGCGCTACGTGAGCGGCGCCAACCTGCTGCTCCACGGCGGCGGCGAAAAACCCGCCTTCCTCTCCGCCGCCAAGAACACCTCGGAATAGCCCCCGGAACCCGAACCCTCGCCCAGCGCAACGGAGATCCCGCCATGCCCACCGTGTTCAATTCCCCAAGCGAACTCAAAGACGCCGTGGGCCAAAACCTCGGCCACAGTGAGTGGCTCGAAATCGACCAGGCGCGCATCGACCAATTCGCCGAAGCCACGGGCGACCACCAATGGATCCACGTCGACCCCGAGCGCGCCAAGGAAGGGCCCTTCGGGCGCTGCATCGCCCACGGCTACCTCACCCAATCCCTGGTCAACTTCTTCCTGCCCCAGATCATCGAGGTGCGCGGCATCTCGATGGGGGTGAACGTGGGCGCCGATAAATTGCGCTTCCCCGCCCCGGTACCCGTGGGCTCACGCATCCGCGGCGGTGGCGAATTGGTTTCCGCCGAAGAGACAAAGGACGGCGGCGTCCAGACAAAGGTACGCGTCACCGTGGAGATCGAGGGGAGCGAGCGCCCGGGCTGCGTGATCGAAACCCTGAGTCGCTATTACCCGGAGGCGTAAGCAGGGGATAGCGAGATCGGTGAGCGCCCAGGCACGAGGGTCGGGAGCCCGGGGCAAGCCTGACGAATGCGGCCCGGGAACAGGGCGGCCAGGGCGACGATCAGACGAGACCGCCGCTATGGGCACTCGCGAGCCCCTGGGCGCGAATCCAGTCAATGGCGGCGTCGCGAAGCGGCCGGCCCGGCGAGCTCGATGCGACGCGGCCCAACACGCTTTCCGCCAGCTCGTCGGCCGCATAATCCGTGGTGGCCACGCGATACGTGCTCGCGGCCTCGACGCGGTCGCCCCGGGCCGCGAACGCGGCTCGGAGCGGATCCGCCATGTCTTGCCCGCGAATCTCGAGCACCGCGACCCGATTCCGCCAGCTCTCGAGGCTATAGATATCCCCGCTGCGGATTGTTCCCGCGCGGAGCCGGCCCGCGACGGATTCCTCGTGGTAGTACGCAATGTCGGCGCCGGTCTCGCCCCGGAGCACGCCTTCGAAAAGTCGCTTGACACCCGGGCGATCCAGCAGGGCCGGGTTCTCGGCCAGAACCTCGCCCACACTCAGCGGGCGCTCACCGTCCATGCCCACGTTCATGAAGGCATGCAGGTGAGGCTCACCTCGAAAATAGAAAAGCGCCGCTGGGCCTTCGAAGCGGTAGATCTGCGACGGGCCGTTGCCCGCGCTGCGACCGCCCTGATGATCCACCGCGTAGTCGGCGGCGCGCAGGGCATCCACGCCGCCGTTGCGTCTCAGGCACTCCCGCGCGTAGGCGGCGTCCTCTGCCGCATAGGTGCTCAGAATTTCGTCCACCGCGTCCCGTGCCCGCTGCCGGCTCCGCGCCCCGAGGTTCGCCACCGCGACCCCGTCGAAGCGCCCGGCCGCGCCCTGGAGCGCGATGTCGGTCTGCACCGGGGCCTTGGGGCAGCGTGCCGCCTCGCGTTCGCCTGGCGTGAGGCTCGCGAAGAAACGCTGGCCCCGAACGAGCTGCTCACGGTAGACATTGCCCGGAAGCCCCACTTCGTCGTTGCCCGCCTGGTCGCCGTAGACCTGTGGGCCGCCGAAGGCCACGCCCTCGCGGTTGCGGCCCCCGAGACGCAGGTTGAGGTGTGGGCCGGTCACCAGCACCTGATAGGGGCCCGCGTGGGGGTCGCCGAAGATCGCCAGCCGGGTGAGATGGATGCCAAAGATCTGCGATACCCACTGCTCGGGAACCCTTGCTCTTCCTTTCTCGGAAAGCCCCGCATGGACGAGATCGACCAGGGTCTGTCGAGCGCCGCTGCCCAGGAAGAACGCCCAGCCGCCCCCGGTATCGACGCCACGGTTGTGATATTGCCGCAGCGGGTGGTCGTAGCCGAAGCAGACCGCCGCGCGAGCCGTTTCGTCGAGGCCATCGTAGAGCCGCCTCGCCAATTCGGCGGCGGGCTCCAGGTGCGCGCTCGCCCGGGGCGGAAGCAGCCTGCGACCCCCCAGCCCGATCCCCGCCAGCGCCCCGGCACCCAGCCCCCATTTCAGAATTTGGCGGCGCGTCGGGCGCATGGCCAAACTCCTAGGGCTCGAGCCCAATGAAGGCGGCCATGTTGCCGCGATAGAAGGCGGCCATGGTCGCTTCACTGCATTCGGTCATGGTCGCCTCGAATTTTGCGATGGGGTCTGTGCCGCCCTCGGGATGCGGGAAATCCGTGGCGAAGACGATCATCTCGGGCCCGGAGTTTTCGATGATCCAGCCCACGGGCTCGCCCGCGAAGGGCGAAACCCGAATTCGCTCGCGCGCGAGATCCGAGGGCAGGTTGCCGACCCGGGCGCCCCGCGCCAGGGCACCCGACGCGAAGTCGATGGCCTTCAGCCACGAGGGGACCCAAAAGGCGCCGTGCTCCATCGAAACGCAACGCAGCTTCGGGTGCCGGCCGAAAACGTCATCGAAGATCATCGCGGTCAGAAAGATCTCGGCGCTGTTGTTGATGGTCACGAGATCCAGCGGGCTGCCCGGCGCATCGCCCGCGGTCTCGGGCATGGCGCGGCGGTTGTTGCGAAAACTTCGGGGGATGGCCTCGTAGTGGCCGTTGACCGCGACGTGCACCACGAAGGGCACGTCCGCCGCATCGAAGCGCGCCCACACGGGATCGAAGTCGGGGTGGGTGAACGAGCGGGCGGCGGGATCGGGCTCGTTGGTATCGACCATGAAGGTATAACAGCCCGCGGCCAGGCCCTCGTCCATGATCGCAGCGGCCTCTTCGGGCCCGACGCTCAGGGGCAGGTAGCCGATGGCAAAGAGGCGATCGTCAGCGGCGCAGAAGCCCCCCATGGCGCGGTTGAGCACCCGGGCACCAAGGGCGAGCAGCGACGGATCCTTCGTGTGCGCCACCTGGTGGAAGGCGAAGGTCGGCAGCACCCATTGCAGTTCGAAGCCGAAGAGATCGAGGGCGTGGGAGCGCTCGGCGGGATCGAAGGCGCCCAGCCGGCTCCAGCCGTTGCGGTGGACCTGGACGAGGCTCGCCTCGAATTTGGCCAGGGTTTCGGGGTCGGCCTGGCGCCTGGCAAAGAGTTCTCTGGCCCGGTCGAGGCCTTGTTGGGCCACGGGCAGCACCTTCTGGTCCGCCATTTTCGGCAGCCGCTCGCGTTCGCTCTCACTGGCAGCATTCCAGAGGAAATCGTCGAGTTCGATCACGTGGCTGTCCACGTCGATGATGCGGCGATTTCCCGCGTAGGTGGAGTGCGTCTCTTCGGTCATGGGGCAGCTCCCTCGGACAGGCTCGGGGTCTCCCCAGGCTAGCTCGCTGGACGCGAATGGCGATCTGCCCCGAGTGGGCTCGGAGCGGCGGTGGGAGGGGGGGCACTCTGGCCGCCGCATGACTTCGCTGGGCCATCCGGCGAGATCCCTGGCCCTCGCCCCAGCGTAGTCAAGCGGGAGTCGCCGGCACGCACATCGCCGGCGCTCACCACACCACCGCCCCGAGCCGGTCCGCCCGACTTAGGGATAGCGGGAAATTTCGAAAACCGTTGCGGGCATACGCCCAGCCACCAGTTGAACCGAGTCGAGCGCGAGCGGCTCGTCCAGGGAGGCAAGCTCCTCAGGGGCCACCGTAAAAACGCAGCCCGCGAGGCCTTGGCGCCGGGCGACAACGCTTCGCGCGTACGACATGGCGAGGGTCCCCACGCCGCGATGGGAGGAGGCATAACCGCCCGCACAGCGCAATTCGACCCGATTCTCGCCGCGAAGCGAATAGCTGCCCACCTCCTGGATCGTTCCGCCAGGCACGGTGCGGCCAAGAATTGGGCCACAGGGCTCTTCGCCCATCCAGGCAAAATCCCAGGCCCCGGCGGCATCGGTGACGCTGCAATACTGTGCCGTTCCGTCCGCCTCGCTACAGCCGGGCGCGAAGGAGAGTACGAGGAGCGCGAGCATGATCATCGAGAAATTGAATCGCATGAGCTGACCTCCAGGCTTCATCGTGAGCATGAGCAGAGCGGCTATTCCTCAAATAAGTCAGCCGCAGAACCAAAAACGGATCAATTCGAGCGGAAGAAAGCCGAGATCGGCCCGGGAGATCAGCAGCCGCGCCCCCGATTGCCGAGCATCCAGGCCAAAGATCGATACCCTCGGGCCATGACGCGGACGACGCGGATCGCCCTGCTGGGGGCGGCCCTGTTGGGAGTGATCCTCATGTGGGGGCGACTGGTCGATGGCGTGATCTTTCATCCCTCGCCTGGAGCCGACCTGCGCCCAGAGCAGGTGGGGCTGGCGGGCGAGGACGTTTTTCTGACCACCGAGGACGGCGTGCGGATTCACGCTTTCTGGCTACCCGCCGAGGGCGCCACCCGGGCGCTGCTCTTCCTACACGGCAACGCGGGCAACGCCTCGCATCGCCTGCCCAACGCAGCGGAACTCGTTGGCCTGGGCGCCCACGTGCTGCTGCTCGACTATCGCGGCTACGGGCTCAGCGAGGGGCGGCCCAGCGAGGCGGGCGCCTACGCCGACGCCCGGGCGGGGCTCGCGCATCTGACCGAAACCCGCGGCATCGAGGAAGGCCGCATCGTCGTTTTCGGCCGCTCCCTGGGCGGCGCGGTGGCGGTGGATCTCGTCCAGGATCGCGAGGTCGGGGGCCTGATCCTCGAGAGCACCTTCACTTCGGTGGCCGACATGGCCCGCTCGGTGCTGCCCCCCGCCGCGCCCTTCGTGGGCGGGCGCTTCGACTCGGCGAGCAAGATTGGCGGTCTGCGCGCCCCCCTGCTCTTCTTTCACGGCGATCGCGACGAGATCGTCCCCTACCGGCTGGGGCGCGAACTCTTCGGCGCGGCGCCCGAACCCAAGGCCTTCGAGACCCTGGCGGGCGCGGGCCACAACGACACCGTTCAGGTGGGCGGCCGGCCCTACTTCGAGCGTATCCGCCGTTTTCTCGACGCCGTCACCCCGGGCTGAAACTCCGGCGGCGCTGATGGGCGGTGAGCGCGCTCAGATTTCCTTGTGCTCGCCGTCTTCCCATTGCTTGCGGAGCACGAATTTCTGGATCTTGCCCGAGCCCGTCAGCGGAAACTCGTCCACCATGAACCAGAGGCTGGGGGTTTTCTGGGGCGAAAGGTGCTGGCGCAGATAGTCGAAGAGTTTCTTCTTCACGATCGAGCCACCCGCCGCCGGGCGCAGGAAGGCGCCCACGACTTCGCCCATGCGCTCATCGGGTAGCCCCACGACGGCGACTTCGGCGACGTCGTCGTGCTGAAAGAGCGCATCCTCGATTTCGCGCGGGTAGATGTTTTCGCCGCCCCGAATGATCATGTCCTTGAGGCGACCTTCGATCTTCGTATAACCGCGCTCATCCATGGAGCAGAGATCGCCGGTATGGAGCCATCCGTCTTTATCGATGGTTTCCTCGGTGGCGTCCTTCATCTCGAAATATTCGTGCATCACGTGGTAGCCCCGGGTGCAGTACTCCCCCATGGTGTCCACCGGGACCGTCTCGCCGCTCTCGGTGTCGATGATCTTGACCTCCACGTGGGGCATGGGGGGGCCGAGGGTATTGCCCTTATCCTGGACGCTATCGTCCGGGACGCGTCATGGACGCTACCGGGGAGCACTCGGTCTGGCCGAAGACGATGGTGAAGTCGACGCCGAGCTCCTTTTCGAAACGCGCCACCAGGGCCTCGGGCACCGTGGTGCCGCCCGACGTCATGGTGCGAACGCTCGAGAGATCCCGGCGCGCGAAATCCGGGTGCTCGAGCATGGCGATGAGCATGGTGGGCACACCCACCATGGCCTGGGCGCCGAAGGTCTCGATCATCTCGAGCACCAGGCCCGGCTCGAATTGCTCGACGAGCACCTGGGTGGCCTTCTTCGAGACCGCCGCGATCACGCAGAGCACGCAGCCGCCGGTATGAAAGAGCGGCATGGTGGTGATCCAAACCGAGCCCTCCTCGACCCCCATGCGGTCGATGGTGTGGGCGCCGTTGTTCACCAGGCCGCGGTGGTGGAGCAGTGCGCCCTTGGGAAAGCCCGTAGTCCCGGACGTGTACTGGATCATGGTGGGGTCGCCGGGGCTGACTTCGGGCAATTCGGCTTCGCTCCCCCGGCCCGACTCCATGAAGGCCTCCCACTCGTCGAAGCGGATCACCTCGCGCAGTTCGGGGCATTCGCCGCGCACTTTTTCCACGGACTCCAGCATCGGATTCCCACGAAAATGCGGCAGCACGAAGATTCCCGCGCTGCGCGATTGCTTCAGCACGTAGGCGACTTCCTCGGGGCGGTACGCGGGGTTCACCGTGACGAAGACTGTGCCCGCCAATGCCGAGCCGAATTCCATCAGCACCCACTCGGGAATATTCGGCGCCCAGACGGCGATCCTTTCGCCGGGCTCGAAGCGTTCACGTAGCGCCCGGGCCACAACGAGGGCGTCGGCGTAGAGCTCCGCATAAGTCCACTGGCGGCGCTCGGCGGGATCGGACTCGCCGGTGATCAGGGCCAAGCGGTCGGGGCAGCTCTCGGCGGCCTCACGCAGAAGCGCGCCAATGGTGATATCGCGAAGCGCGGGCTCGCTGGGACCGTGAGCGTGGGATTGTTCGATCGCCATGGCTTTTCCTCCTCGGGTCCGAGAACGAAGCACCTCGGACAAGGCGGTCAGCATAGCGACTCGTCGTCTCAGGGTTAACAGCCCCCCAAGCGCGGCCGGCTTCAAAATTCCCGCCCGCCCTCCCAGGTTCAGCGCAGGTTCTCGCCCGCGTGCACCTGCATGGTTTCGCCCGTGACCATGCGCGAGCGATCCGAACAGAAAAAACCGATCGCCTCGGCCACGTCGTCGTCTGTGGGGATCTCGTCGCCCAGGGGCATGCCCCCGGTGATCTCGTCGACGATCTGCTGCTCCTCGACCTTGCGTTCCGCCGCCTGCCATTTCACGTACATCTGCACGGGAGGGCCCCACATCCAGGTTGGCACCACCATGTTGACGCGAATTTTGTCTGGGCCGAGTTCGCGCACCAAGTGGTACATGGCTGAAAGCAGCGCGCCCTTGGAGGACGCGTAGGCGATCTGGGGCTGGTCGGGGGGGAACCATTGCGAGCGCGAGCCCACCAATACCACCGAACCGCCACCCCGGGCCCTGAGGTGGGGCACCGCCGAGCGCACCACGTTGAGGGTGCCCATCACGTTGGTCTCCATGGCGCGGGTCCAATCCTCGGCAGATGTGCTTTCGAGGTTGCCAAAGAGAGTGTCGAGGGCGGCGACGCTGACCAATGCGTCGAGTCCGCCGAAGCGGTCCGTCGCTGTAGCCACCAGGGCGTCGCAACTCGCGGTGTCGAGAATATCCGCCGCGCAGGCGACGATGCGTTCGCCCGAAGGGTCGAGATCCTTGGCGATGGCTTCGAGTTTTTCGGCGCTGCGCGCGCCCACCACCACCCGGGCGCCGTCGCGCAAGGCCACCTGGGCGACTTCGCGCCCCAGGCCATCGCCCACTCCGGCCACCACGATCACCTTGTCTTCGAGAATCACGCCTGTCTCCTTCTTCTTTTTTCTTTGCCTCGGGGCTCGAGGCTTCTAGGGGTGCTGGCTCGACACCGAGACCACCTCGCCTGTCATATACGACGAATAATCGCTGGCCAGGAAGACCATCACGTTGGCCACTTCCCAGGGCTCCGCGCCCCGGCCGAAGGCTTCGCGCGCCTCCAGGGCGTCGAGTTGATCTTTGGGAATGCTCTTCACCAGAAAGGGATGGGTGGCAAAACTCGGCGAAACCGCGTTGACGCGAACCCCCTTGTCCGCCATTTCGAGGGCCACGCAGCGGGTCACCGCCATCACCGCCGCCTTGGCGGCCGCGTAATGGGATTGGCCTGCCTGGGCGCGCCAGCCGAGCACCGACGCGTTGTTGATCACCACGCCGCTGCCTCGCTCGACCATATGGGGCAAGGCCGCCCGGCTCATGCGAAAAACGCTGTGAAGCGTCACATCGATGACCCGGAACCACTCATCGTCCTGCATATCCACCAGGTCGCAGGTGCCGCCGAGGCCCGCGTTGTTGATGAGGACGTCGATCCCCCCGAGCTTCTCTTCGGCATCGGCCACCAGGGCGCGGACTTCGTCGTCGTTGGTGACATCGCAGAGTCGGTGGGGCACCGGGGCGCCGGTGATTTCTGCGAGCGCCTCCGCGGTTTCGGTCAGGCGCCGCTCGTGGACATCGCTGATGAAGACCTGGGCGCCCTCCTCGGCGCAGCGCCGGGCGGTGGCCGCACCGATGCCCACACCGGCGGCGGCGGTGATCAGCACGCCCTTGCCGGCGAGGAGGTCATGGGATTCGGGGTAGGCGGGGGGTGTGCGGCTCATTGTTCTCCCGGAAGGCTGGTGTTGGAGGGGAGCGTTGGGAACGCGAACTCAGCTCGGGCGCGGCTCTCGCGGCATGCCAAGCGCCCGCTCGCTGATGATATTGCGCTGGATCTGGTTCGACCCGGCGTAGATGGTGTCCGAGCGGGTAAAGAGATACATGCGCTGCAGCCGGCTCAGCGCGTAGGGGGCGCCCTCGGCGATCTCGGACTCGGGGCCCATCACGTCCATGGCGAGCTTGCCGAGATCCCGATGCCAGGTGGCCCAGAAGAGTTTCGTGATCATGGCCGCCCGGCCCGGGTCGGCATCGTTTTCCGCAGAAAGAGTGCGCAAGGCGTTGTAGCGCTGGATCCGCAGCCCCATCCACGCCTGGGCGATGCGCTGGCGAATCAGCGGATCCCCCGCCCGGCCATTGGCCTTCGCCACGGCGATGATCTCCTCGAGTTCGTTCTGGAAATTCATCTGCTGGCCCAGGGTGGAGGCGCCGCGTTCGAAGGCCAGGGTCCCCATGGCGACCTTCCAGCCGCTGCCCACCTCGCCCACGACGCTCTCGGCGTCGGCGCGGGCGTCGCTGAAGAACACCTCGCTGAACTCGGCATCGCCGGTCATCTGCACGATGGGGCGCGCCTCGATGCCCGGCTGATCCATGGGACAGAGGATGTAGGAGAGGCCGCGGTGGCGGGATGTGGGGTCGCCATCGGTGCGACAGACCACGAAGCACCAATCCGACCAGGCCGCGCCGGAAGTCCAGACCTTCTGGCCATTGATGAGCCAGGCCTCGCCGTCGAATTCCGCCCGGGTCTGGACATTGGCCAGGTCGCTGCCCGCCCCGGGCTCGGAGTAGCCCTGGCACCAGATCTCGCTCCCATCGAGAATCCCCGGAAGAAAGCGCGCCTTCTGGGCCTCGCTGCCGAAATGCACCAGGGTGGGGGCGAGCAGGCCCTCGCCGATATGCCCCATGCGGCCGGGGCCCTTGGCCCGGGCGTATTCTTCGTAGAAGATCACCTGCTGGCTGAGAGGCAGATCGCGGCCCCCCACCGAGGCGGGCAGCCCGATGCCGATCCAGCCGGCTTCGCCGAGCCGGCGTTCCCAGGCTTTGCGCTCATCGATCAGCGCGTGGTCGTCCCCTGGGCCGCCGCGGCCCCGAAGCTCGGCGAACTCGCCGGTCAGGTTATCCGCCAGCCAAGCCGCGATCTCGCGGCGGAAGGCTTCGTCCTCTTCGCTGAAGCGCGTATTCATGGGTGACCTGGGGGCGCGGGGTTACGGGGCGGGTCGGCCGCGGCTGGATGCCGCTTCGACGTTACGATACGATGCGTGTCGAAACAAGGGCGACGGCGGATCGCCCCTCCCCCCTGCCCTGGGCACGCGCCGCCGGCCACGGAGAGTTCCCCCTGGAAACCACGATCCCGCGACTCGTCCAAGGCGCCGCCGAGCGCTTCGGCGAACTTTCCGCCCTGGAGGACGGCGAAACCCGCTTCGACTTCCAAGGCCTTGCGGACGCTGGACTCGGGGCGGCCCGGGCTTTCATCGCCGCAGGCCTTCGCCCGGGCGATCGGGTGGGCATCTGGGCACCGAATATCCACGAGTGGGTGGTGGCCGCCATTGGTCTCCAGAGTGCCGGGGGCGTCCTCGTCACCTTGAACACCCGCATGAAAGGCGGCGAAGCCGCCTACATCCTGCGCAAGAGCGGAGCCCGCTTTCTCTGCACCCTGGGCGATTTCCTGGGCACCGACTACGTCGCGGCCATCGCGGGAGAGGATTTGCCCGACCTCCAGAAGACCATCGCATTGCGGGGGACGCCGCCAGGCGCCGTCTCTTGGGAGGAATTCCTGGCCGCCGGCGAGGCCATCGAGGCGGGCCAGGCCCAGGCCGCCCTGGAAGCGGTCCAGCCCGAGGATCTCTCCGACCTCATATTCACTTCGGGCACCACCGGCCAGCCCAAGGGCGTGATGACCGCCCACGGTCAGAACATTCGGGGCTTCGAGGCGTGGACCGAGGTGGTGGGCCTGCGCGAGGGCGACCGCTACCTGATCATCAACCCCTTCTTCCACTCGTTCGGCTACAAGGCGGGCTGGCTGGCGTGTCTCATGCGCGGGGCGACCGCCCTGCCCCAACTCACCTTCGAGATTCCCGAAGTGCTCGCACGCATCGGCCGCGACCGCATCAGCGTGCTGCCCGGGCCGCCCACCATCTACCAATCGATTCTCTCGCATCCCGAACGGGGCGAGCACGATCTCTCGCATCTGCGCCTGGCGGTGACCGGCGCCGCCCCCACGCCGGTGGAACTGATCCGGCGCATGCGCGATGAACTCGGCTTCGAAACCATCATCACGGGTTACGGACTCACCGAATGCTGCGGCATCGTGAGCATGTGCCGCTTCGATGACGACCCCGAAACCATCGCCACCACCTCGGGGCGCGCAATTCCGGGCATCGAGGTGAAATGCATCGACGAGGGCGGCAAGGAAGTGGCCCGAGGTGAACCCGGCGAGGTGATCGTCCGGGGCTATAACGTCATGCAGGGCTATTTCGGGGACGAAGCCGAAACCCGAAAGACCGTCGACGAAGAGGGCTGGCTCCATACCGGCGACGTGGCGGAGATGGATGCCGACGGCTACCTGCGCATCACCGACCGGATCAAAGACATGTACATCATGGGCGGGCTCAACTGTTACCCCGCCGAGATCGAGAAGGCCATGTACGACAGCGGCCTCTTCACCCAGGTGGCGGTGATCGGGGTGCCCGACGAACGCATGGGCGAAGTCGGCATGGCGTTCGTCGTGCCGAGCCCCGAGAGCGCGGCCAGCCTCACGCCGGAAAGCGTCATCGCGTGGTGCCGCGAAAACATGGCCAATTACAAGGTGCCGCGCCGGGTTGAGATCGCCGACGCATTGCCCGCCAACGCCATGGGGAAGGTCACGAAATTCGAATTGCGCAAGCAGGCGGCGGCGAGCTAAGCGCTCCCGCCCGGCGAAGCGCCGCGAATGCCCGCGAGAGCGAGGTCCACCATGGGGCCAACGACGCGGGAGTTGAGCCGGCCGCCCTTGAAGAAGAGACAGACCGCGATGGGGCCCACCACCAGGTCTCCGGCGAGTTCCAGATCAATGCCCGGCTCGATCTCGCCTCTCTCAACCGCGCGCTCGAAGGCGCGGACCAACGGGCTGCGGCGCGCCAGGCTCACGGGTTCGAAGAGCTTGGCGAGTTCGGGGTTATGGGCGCGCTCGCCCGCCAGGCTGGGCAGCACCGCGGAGAGCGCCGAGGCATTGAAGGCCTGGATATAGCTGCGGAGCATCTTCTTGAGATCCTCTCCGAGATCCCCGGTGTCGAAGTCCTCCATGCCGGGCAGGCCTCCGAACGCCTCCACGACCAGGGGCAGTTTCGAGGGCCAGCGGCGGTAGATGGTGGCCTTGCCCACCCCGGCCCGGCTGGCGACGCCTTCGACGGTGAGCGCCGAAAAGCCCACTTCGGCCAGGAGTTCGAGGGTGGCTTCGAGGATCGCCCGGTGGGCCTCCTCGCTGCGCGGTCGGCCGGTGGGGACGCTGGCGCTCTCTCCTTCGCTCAAAGCCTCGTTCCTTCTCGGGAAAATTGCCCTTCCCCCGTGGACATTACGATACTATACGTATCGTTATTATTCACCCCGCGCCCCGGGGCGCCCTGGAATCGCTGCTTTGGCCCAAACCCTCGCCCAGCGCATTAGCGACCTCGCCGAGAACCGGCCCGCTGGGGTTGCCTATTGGGGGGCTGGGCAGGAACTCACCTGGGCCGGCTACCAAGCCGCTTCAGACCGAGTCGCGGGGCTACTCACAAGCGCTCTCGCCCTGCCCGCCGGCGCGCGAGTCGCGGTGCTCCTGCCCGACGGACCGGGGGTGCACATCGCCTTGGTGGGCTGCGAAAAGGCCGGCGTTGTAGCGATGGGCATCGGTCCCAGGGCCGGGCGACGGGAGATCGAGCACTTGCTCGGGCTGACCGGCGCCCGGGCGCTGATCAGCCGGCCGGTCCACGACGGCCTGGACATGGCGGAACTCGTTTCGTCCCTGGCCAAGCGGGGACTCCCCCTGCGCCACCACGTGGCCGTGGAGGGCGAGTGCCTGGCCGAGGAACCCATCCGAATCGACGGGACCCCCGCCGCAGCTTCGGTGCCCGGCACTTCGACATGGCCCGCAAGGCCGGCGGATGAACTCTTCCTGCTCAACTCGACCTCGGGCACCACGGGTATGCCCAAATGCGTCACCCACGACCAGGCGCGCTGGCAGGCCTTCCACGCCCTGGCTTGCGAATCCGGCCGCCTGACGGGCGATGACATCTTCATGAGCGTCGTGCCCGCGCCCTTCGGCTTCGGAATCTGGACCAGCCACGTGACCCCCACCCTGCTGGGCGCCCCCTGCGCGGTGATGCCCCGCTTCGAGGCCCGGGAGGCTCTGGAACTCATCGACCGCCACCGGATCAGCGTGCTCGCCGCCGTGAGCACGCAATTCATCATGATGCTTGAAGCCTTCGAGGAAAAGAATCACTCGCTGGAATCGCTCCGGGTTCTCTTTACGGGAGGCGAGGCCGTGCCCTACGAACGCGCCGCCGCTTTCGAGGAAAGAACTGGCGCCGCGGTGCTGCAATTCTACGGCTCGAACGAAACCGGGGCGGTGAGCGGAACCACCCTGGATGACAGCCGGGAAAAGCGATTGCGCACCTCGGGGAGGCCCATCGGGGTGATGCAAGTTCGGCTCTTCGACGAAAGCGGGAAGGATGTCACGGATCAGGGGCACGGCCGGCCGGGCTGCAAGGGCCCTACTCTTTCCCAAGGCTACTACGGTGACGACGCCTCGGTGGCGGACGCCAATGCCGAATTGATCCGCCCCGACGGCTGGATGATGTTGGGAGACCAGGTGGAAATCGATGCCGACGGCTACCTCGTCGTGGGGGGTCGGCTCGACGATTTCATCATCCGCGGGGGCAAAAATATCAGTGGTCCCGCCGTGGAGGCCCAGGTGGCCGAGCATCCCTCGGTGGCCCTGGCGGCTGCGGTGGCCATGCCGGATCCAGTCTTTGGCGAACGTGTCTGCGTCTATGTCGAGTTGAAGGCGGGTGCGGACGAACTGACCCTCGAGGCGCTCGTCGCCGATCTGAGGGCGCGGGACGTATCGAAGGAAACCCTGCCCGAGCGCCTGGTCGTCGTCGACGCCCTGCCCCGAGGCTCCGGGGGCAAGGTGGCCAAGCAGGCCCTGCGCGACGACATCCGACAGCGCATGGAAGAAGAGGCGAATCCGGAACACCCGGACAGCGCCCGCGACCGAACCGAATAGACACGTCCGATCACGGGATCGGGCTCAGGCGTCGAAGCAGGCCTCAAGATCAGCGAGCACAGCAGCCTCGCTGTCGGAGACCTTATTGCCCAGGCCGAGGAAACCCCCTGCGGACTCGGCAACGCCCCGGGCACCGCCCACGATCTTCTGACGAAGCGCGGCCAGGGAATCCGCGTCGAGCCCCTCACGCAGAGCCCCGACATAGGCCTTCCAAGCGTCGAGCAAGCCGGCACCCGGCGCTGCGCTGAGCCACTCGGCGAGCAACGCCCGGTGGTCCGCACTGAGGTTCGCACTCTCAGCCGCGCGCTCGATGGCGTCGCGCTCACCCGGATCGAGTTTGCCATCGGCCCAGGCCACGGCAACCAACGGCACCAGGGAAAGGGCTGCCAACGTTTCCGCCGTGATACCGGCTTCGACCAGGGCGTCGAGAACCGAGCCCTCAGGGATTCCGGAGGCCTCGGCGAGCGCGTCGCGGCTCGCAGCCGCAGCGCGTTTGCCTTGAAGGGCTTCCAGCGCCTTCGCGTTTTCGCGCTTGAAGAACTCGTTCTCCAAGGCGTCTCCTCGATCTTTCAGCGCGTCTGCGCTCATGGGCGAACTCCGAAAATGCGGCGGCCTGGCGGGCACGCGGGTTTGAAATGCCTTCGTCCCGAGCGGACGGGTATTTGGCGAGCGGCGAATTCTAACGGCGCCTCCCGACCGCATCAACGGCGTTCCAGGGCGCCCTGGGCGAAGGCGGGTCGGGCATGAAAATCGAAGAGGGGAAAAAGGCCCAACGGAGAAATTGGGAGAAAAATTGTCCTCTTGGGGCGTTTTTTTTCTCTCTATCACGGCGCGTATGAGGCCAAGACCCCGAATTCCTTAAGCCTTTGGATTAGTGGGCTTTTGGCCTCATAATTGCATGTGGGTTGCATATGTTCTGCACAACTGAACGGTCGCCCGGTAGACACCCTGGGCGGCTAAGGAAGGCCTCGCATGACTCCTGAGCCACGCCTCGCCCCCACCGGACCCGTCCACAGACGACCGGTTCAAGCGGGGCCGGCTCCCGGAGAAGCCTTTCCTTTCTCATCTCCTCGCGGCGAGAGCAGGGGCTACTGCTCGCCGCCCCCGGTGGATCCACGCTGACGCCGCGCTGCCCATTCGGCCTCCGGAAAAAAAATAGGACTGCAACGAATCTGAACCGCATAACGACGCTGAGTCGACTTCCAGATCGAGAGGTCTGACTCTTCGTGAAAGGAAACCCCATGGACTTTTCTCTTCGCACACTGGCGACTCTCTGTAGCACGATGATGATGCTCATCGCATCGCCTGCATGGTCGGGCCCCGACTACGCGAGCAGCTCGGATCTCATCGAACCGAACGGATTCCCGGGCGTCTGCAGCCAACCCTGCTACGTCGCGGGCGTCGAAACAGAAGTATGGCTCCCCAGCAACCCCGACAACCCGCTCCCCTCCCCGGGTAACAACACCTACATCTACAAGGTCACGCATACCGGCGGGAGCGGCCCCTTCATCCCGGCGCTACTCAATTTCGAGCTGGCGGTCGACCTCACCGAGGTCGTGGCTGCGGGACACGTGGCGAGTTCCGGCGGAGTGGCGCCCAGTTCGGTGGATACGCTGAACGGTGTGGTCACGTGGACATTTGATCCCGTCTCCATCGCAAACGGCGAATCTTCGAAACTTCTCTATATCCATTCCCCGCTGCTCCCCGGCGCGATCAACAACAACGCCGCATCCGTTGCGGGCCAGGCCGGTCTCGACGCTCCGGGCTCATGCCTGGGCCCCCTCGACCCACCCGGCCCCCAATGCAGCTTGGCAATCGAAAAGGAAGGCTGCGTCGTGCAGCAAGCCGACGTGCCCGGCGACTCCTGCGAGGGCAAGGTCACAGGGTTCACGTTCCAATACACCGGGCTGGGCTGCGACGCGAGCAGTCATCTCCAGAACCCCCGCAAGGTGCGCTGCATCGGCGGTGCGAATGGCGAAGATCCGGTGGATATCATCGTGAGCAGCAAGAAGCGCAAGCGCTGGAGCTGGAGTTCGGGCTGGTGGGGCAAGAAGCGCCACCGCAAAACGATCTTCGCCGCTGAAACCGGCGTTCACGTGGGCGACTCCATCGTGGTCGATGCCGCCACTGCTGGACGCAAGAAGATCGGCTCGAAGACCTATGTGACCATCTCCAACTCGAGCGGAGGCCACCAGGTCATCGAGCTCGACAAATTCCACACCTCGTGTTCACAACCCTTCGGTCCGGGCATGAGCTTCGGCAGCGTTCAGCTCACCTCCGTGACATCCACTCAGGGCGGAACGGTTTCGCTACCCGATCCCGAGGAGGATGAGTGCTCGACCTCCATCGATCTGGCGCCTCCGCCCCATTGCCAGGGCAAAGTGAAGTCTCTCGAATTGCGTTACACGGGCGGCGACTGCGCACAGAGCGTGAACACACAGTCGGCCACCAAGACCGGGTGTGTTGACGTCGCGGCTCCGAGTGCGGGGCTGGTCAGAGTGATCCTCAGCGATGGGGCGAATCCTCCGCCCTACTCGAACGTGTACCTTGATCAGACGGGCGTTGCCGGCGGAGACATCCTTACAGTCGATGCTTCGGTGATCCCCCATTGCTACAGCAGTGGCACCATGAAGAGCGTGACGGGCTACTGGATCAAGGATGCGGTCACCGGCGACGTCATCCAGGATGGCTACTTCCACACCTCCTGTTCCCAGCCTCTCAACCTGGGTGACCAATTCGGCGCACTCCAGGTCTTTGGCCTGGATTCCACCAATGGCGGCAGCGTGGCCCTGGGTTCCGACGTGGAATACAGCTACGTGGTCACCAACCCCAACGCCGCAACGGCTGAGGGTGTGAGCGTGGATGACGACATTCTGGGCAATATCGCCAGTGGCGTCACGATCGCTGCAGGAGGAACCGCGACCTTCACCACCACCGCGCTGATCGAAGCGGAGACAACCAATGTCGCCACTGTGACTGGCCAAGTGGGCGGTCAGGTCTGCTCACCCGGCAGCGATAGCGCGACGATCACGCTGACGGAGCCTCCGGAAGAGCCCCAGATCTGCACCAAGAAGATCGCCGCCATGCTGCTTCGCTACACGGGCCCGGATGTCCTGGGCGCGACGGTCAAGCTCGTGGCGAAGTCGTTCGATGACGACTACGTGATCTACTCGGGCATCGATCTCACCAACGGCACCGTTCTCTCGCTCCCCGAGGAGAACGGCTTCACCATCGACGGAACTGTCCACGGCGAGTCGAGTCTGGGATCGAAGACCACCATCTACATCAACGGCGTCGGCCAGAAGATCCATACCAGTTGCTCGACGCCCTTCGCGACCAATGCGCCGGCGCCTCTGGACAATCCCTTGGGAGCGCCTTCAGCGGAATGGTTCGTGGTGGACTTCACCGAGAAGATGAAGAAGAAGGATCATCATCACCATCATCACCACCATTAGCGACCGCGGTCGCTGAAAAGGGCGGCGGGGTCTTGTCCTTCCTCGCCGTCCTTTTCACCTGGGGTACCCGGGCCCAGCCGGGTCCCCAGGTCGGCTGGGCCAAGTTGCTCTACCATCCGGCGGAACGAACGATGATCCGGGGGGATGAAGTGTCGCGCGCTTCCCTGATAGGCCTGATCCTGGCAGCGATTCTCGTTGCCTTTTGCGCTGCCCTCCTCCTCAGAGGTGGGAGCGACGAGCCCGCGGTCGATCATCCGGCTCAGCAGTCCCCGCCCCAGGCGGAAAGTGCGATCGCTCCCGCTCCGGCTGAAAAACCGGAGACGACGAGTTCTGAGCCAGCCCCCACCCGACGTTTCGATGACGGGCCACCTGCGCCCCAGGCGGACAATGTGAAGACCGGCGAAGAGGGAGCGCTGAGTCCGACTCGGACCGCGGTCCGGCTCTATGGAAACGCTCGGGTCAAACCGCTCTACAACCTTCATGATTCGACCCTCAATGGCGTTCAAATCAGCAATGTGGCTCCGGGCAGTTTCTGGGAGGAACTCGGTGTCGAGGACGGGGACATCATCCTCGAACTCAACGGCGAACTCATCGACACACCCGCCGCCAGCGTCAAGTTGATGAACCAGATGTCGCGAGGTTATGTGCTCAACCTCCGCCTGCGCACGCCTGAGGGCAACGAGCGCTTCATCGATTACCGGACCCCCGAGACTCGTTAGAGCCGCCCCGGGAGTGCTTCGCCTTCCCGATGGCTCCCGGGCGCGTCCCCGCTAGGCTCTGGCCCCTGCGGAGGCCACAACGATCTTGCAAAGGCTGATTGGCGCGCTGCACCGATTCTTGGATGATATCTGGGGCCGAGCCGCGCTCGTTGTCCTGGGCTGCCTGCTCGCGCAAATGGGTCTCGCCTACGGATACGTATTCCCAGCCCTGGCGCGAGATATCTTGGGCGAAATGGGTTGGTCACGCAGCGAGTTTTCCTTCGCACGCCTGCCTCAGTTGGCCGCAATGGCCGCCGCGAGTCCCTTCGTGGGGTTGCTCAGCGTCCGCTACGGAGCGCGCCGGGTGATCGTGTGCTCGATCCTCCTGCTGGGCAGCGTCTTCCTGCTCTTCCCTCGAGTCGAGGGCCTCTACGAGTACTACGCCCTGATGATGGTGGCGGGACTCGCGCTCACCGGCGTGGGAGACATCACGGTCAGCCACGCCGTTTCGCAATGGGTCATTCGCTCCCGGGGCTTCGCTCTGGGCATCGTCTACGCGGGATCGAACCTCGGAGGGGTTCTCCTGGTGCCTGCCATCGTCGCGATCTCGGCGGAAAGCGATTGGCGCAATGCGCTCTTCTTCATGGGGTTGGGCGCCTTCGGCCTGCTCCTCCCCGCCGCGGGGCTGCTGATCCGGGAAAGGACAAAGGCCGAGCGAAGCGTTGCGGCCGCCACGGCTCCGGCTGGAGGGGCGACTTCCAGCCGAATCGAGACCGACGCCGACCTGAGTTTGAGGGCCGCGCTCCGAACCCGAAGCTTTTGGATTCTCTTCTTCTCGCTCTTCGCCTTCTTTTTCTATTTCCTTGCTTTGCTCGAGCACATGGTTCTGCACTTCACCGATCACGGGATGGAGCGAGACGATGCGGTTCGCCTCTACGCCACAGCCATCGGCCTCGGAATATGGAGCAAACTCCTGTTGGGGCTCGTAGCCGACCGGATTCCCGAAAAGCAGTCGATGCTGATCGATTACGCCGCCCTGGCTCTGAGTTCCCTTGTCCTCCTGGTGGCTCCGACCTCGGCCCTCGCCTGGCTCTTCGTCATCAGTTTCGGATTTTCCTACGCGGCGCGAGACGTGGTCTATCCCCTCATCGTCTCGGCCTGCTTCGGTGCCCGCTGGATGGCTCCGATCTATGGCGCATTGATGCCAACGCTGCTTCTGGGCGCGATCGGGCCACTATTCGCCGCAGCGATTCACGACCGTTCCGGAAGCTACGACCTGGCGTTCCAGATCTTCGCGCTTCTCAACGCCCTGGCCCTGGTCGCGCTCTTCTTCTTGCGCGACGAAAGGCAATTCCGCCCCGGAAAGATGCCCTCGGCTACCCGAGACACCGACACTCAGAGATGAGCAGCCACCGCCTCGTCGAGACCCACCCCTTCTTCGATGAGTGCGCGGCATGCATTGAGGGGGCGCGGTCGCCTCAAAGCGACCGCGCCGCAGAGCCGACCTTCGCGGCCAAAGAGCGCGAGGAAGCGGTCCTCATCCAGGCTTCCCTGGCCCACGCACATCTGGTCGCTTCCCTTCAACTCACCCACCATGGCCAGGCGAAGGTCGAAGAGGTCGGTCCACACGTAGGGGACCTGGGAAAGGGGAGGCGTTTCGGCCTCGCCATGGAGGAGCCGCTTCGCCGCCACACCTGATTGCTCCACTGCGCTCGTCCAATGTTCGTAGCGAAGCGCTTCACCATAGGCGGGGTTGTACCAGCGAGCGACATCGCCCACGGCCACGACATCGGGCAAATTCGTGCCGCCCCTGGCGTCGCAAACCACTCCGTCTCGAATCGCCAGGCCAGAGCCCTCCAACCAATCACATACCGGCGAAACACCGATCCCCACGACCACCACATCGGCATCGACTTGGGTGCCGTCGCTGAGTTCGACGCCACGGATTCGGGATTCTCCCAGCAGACTCTTCACCCCCACACCGCAGCGCACCTGGACCCCCCGGCTGATGAAGTGATTGGAAACCCAGGAGCCGAGTTCCGTCCCCAGCCCGCGGAGCAATGCGCTGGGAAGCGCTTCCAGAACCGTCACCTCGAGCCCGATCTCCCGGGCGCTGGCCGCAACCTCCATCCCGATGAAGCCCGCGCCGATGACAACAAGGCGGGCCCCGGGCAGGAGTTCAGCGCGCAATGCCCGGGCATCGGCGAGACTGCGGAGCATATGGACGCCGTCCAGGGAAGGTGCGCCGGGCAAGGCCCGGGGGCGGCTTCCCGTGGCGAGCACAAGCCCGCCATAGGCGAGACGCTCCCCGTTGCCAAGTTGAACCTCCCGGGCCGCCGGATCCAGGGCGAGCGCGGTGGATCCAAGACGCCAGTCAACGTCGAGGTCCTCGAAACCACTTCGGCGCAAAGAGAGACGATCTTCGCCCCACTCGCCCCTGAGAAATTTTTTCGAGAGTGGGGGCCGGTCATAGGGCATTTCGGTTTCACCCGAGAGCGCAATGATTTCGCCTTGGTGGCCCGCATCGCGAAGGGCCTCGATCGTGCGCAGACCGGCCAGCGAGACTCCTGCCACGACAATTCGCTCGGCGATCTCGAGTTTCATGCCGATACCCGCGCCCTGCGCGGAGCCTTGCGTTTTCCCGCTACCACGATGATCTCCGATGCATTCGGAGCGCTTGCCCCCGCTCGGGGGCGGCGCCTATAGTTCCACTCTACTCGAATCGCATCCCACCGGCACAATGCGCCTCGCTCAATTTTGCGCCCGCCCTTCCGGATGCGCCCCAGCGCAGAGGGCATTCTCTGCAAGAGGTACTCCCATGGCCAAGCTCGACGCCGAAACCCGGAATCTCATCGACGGAAAACTCGTCCCCGCCAGCAACGGTGGCGAATTCGAGAACATCAACCCCGCCACAGAGGAAGTCATCGGAGTCTCGGCGGACGGAACCAAAGAGGACATGGAGAGCGCCATTGCAGCCGCTCGGCGTGCCTTCGACGAAACCGATTGGTCCACCGACCACGCGCTGCGAAAGCGCTGCCTCGAACAATTGAACCAGGCTCTTGTGGAAGCCAGGGAAGACCTGCGCCAGATCGTGATTGCCGAAGCGGGCTCCCCAATCCTGATCACCTATCAGGTTCAGGTGGACAACTACATCGACGCCATGCCCTATTGGTCGAATCTCACGACCAGCTACGAGTACGAAACCCCCATGAGCGATATCGAGTTCATGGGGAGTCCCCAGGGCCGCATCATGCGCCGAGAAGCGGTCGGGGTCGTGGGGGCCATCACGCCCTGGAATTTCCCGCTCTACCTCAATCTCGCAAAAATCGGGCCGGCGCTTGCGGCGGGCAATACCGTTGTCCTCAAGCCGGCGCCCGATACCCCCTGGAGCGCGACTCACCTGGGGCGCTTGGTGGCGGAAAAAACCGATATCCCTCCTGGCGTTCTCAACATCGTCGCTTCTTCGGATCATGAACTCGGTGCCATGCTCTCCCGGGATCCGCGGGTGGATCTCGTCACCTTCACAGGCTCGACCGCCACCGGGCGAGCCGTGATGGAAGCCGCAGCAGCCACCGTGAAAAAGACCTTCCTCGAATTGGGCGGCAAATCCGCCACCATCATTCTGGACGACATCGACCTCGACCTCGCGGCACCCATGTCGGGCATCGCCGTCTGCACCCATGCGGGTCAGGGCTGCGCGATCCAAACACGGACCCTACTCCCCCGCGCGCGCTACGAGGAAGGCGTGGAAAAGATCGCGGCCATCATGTCGGGGGTCGCCTATGGGGATCCCCTGGAGCCCGGCAACTTGATGGGTCCGGTGGTAAGCCGCAAGCAGCAGGAACGGGTCCTCTCCTATATCGAGAAGGGCAAGCAGGACGGAGCCCGGGTGGTGGTGGGGGGCGGCACACCCTCGCATCTCGAGAAGGGCTATTTCATCGAGCCCACCCTGCTCGCGGATGTCGACCCGGACTCGGTGGTGGCCCAGGAGGAAATCTTCGGGCCGGTACTCTGCGTGATTCCCTACGAGGATGAAGAGGACGCAATTCGCATCGCAAACAACTCGATCTACGGACTCTCCGGGTCCATCTGGTCGGGAGATATCGACCGCGCCCTCTCGGTGGCCCGGAAAATTCGCACGGGAACGCTCTCGGTCAATGGCGCCCAATGGTTCGATGTGGATACGCCTTTCGGCGGCTACAGGCAGAGCGGTGTCGGCCGCGAGAACGGCGTTGCGGGCTTCGAGGAATACCTTGAGACCAAGATCGTCGCTGTCCCACGCTAAACCCAGAAACCTGCAAGGCATCTAAAAAGGAAAAATCTTTGGAATTCGAAACGCTTCTCTACGACCTGCAGGACGGAATCGCGCGCATCACGCTCAACCGCGAGAAAGCGGCCAATGCGATCAACCTGCAAATGGCCAAGGACCTGATGTACGCCGCGATGGCGGCGGATGAGGATGCTTCGGTTCGCGCGGTGGTCATCAGCGCGCAGGGAAAGATGTTCTGTGCAGGAGGCGATCTCGGCGCCTTCGCGAAGGCGGGCGATGCCATGCCCGCGCTCGTCAAGGAGATGACGGTTTACCTTCACGCAGCGATCTCCCACCTCGCGCGAATGCGCGCCCCCGTGCTGGTTTCTGTCGGGGGCACCGCGGCAGGTGCCGGCTTCAGTCTGGTCTGCGCAGCAGATCTCGCCCTGGCGTCGGAGTCGGCGAAATTCAGCATGGCCTATACCGGGGTGGGTCTCACTCCCGACGGAAGTTCGACCTATTTCATGCCGCGCCTGATTGGTACCCGGCGAAGCCTGGAACTCATGCTCACCAATCGCCGCCTCTCCGCCGCAGAAGCGCTGGATTGGGGGCTGCTCAACCGCGTGGTCCCCGACGATGAACTGGCCAAGGCCACGGATGAATTGGCGGCATCCCTTGCATCCGGGGCCACCTCCGCCTTCGGAAATACCAAGAAGCTCGTGCTGGGAAGCCTCGACCAGTCCTTCGAAGCGCAAATGGAACTTGAATCTCGGGCCATCGCCGATGCGGGCCGCAGCGCCGATGCTGCCGAGGGCATCTCCGCCTTCCTCAATAAGCGAAAAGCCGACTTCCCCGGACGCTGAAGCCGCCACCATCAATCCCATTTCCAGAAAAAACCAAGGAGCGATCCCCATGCAATTCTGGCAGTCCACCGCATTCAACGATCCGCTCGAATTGCCCGAGATCGCCCAGGAAGCCGAAGCGGCGGGCTTCGACGGGCTGATCGTTTCGGAACACCTGATGGTTCCCGGCTCCTTCGAACCCGGTTACCTCTATAGCGAGGATGGCAAGCCGCCCTTCACCATCGACACGCCCTTTCCCGACCCCTGGGTCGCGCTCGCCACAATGGCGGCCGCCACGAGCCGTATCCGGCTTTGCACCCTCGTCCATATTCTCCCCCTCCATCACCCGGTGGAAGTGGCGAAATCCCTGGCCACCCTCGCCCTCTACAGCGACAACCGCATCGTGGTGGGCGCGGGAGCCGGGTGGATGAAAGAGGAATTCGAGGTGCTCGGCGTCGACTTCAAGAGCCGCGGTCGACGCTTCAACGAAATGATCGACGTCATGCGCAAGCTCTGGGAGGGAGGCCTGGTGGAACACCACGGAGAATTTTTCGACTTCCCCCCCATTGCACAGAGCCCGGCACCCACCCAGCCCATCCCGATTGCCATCGGGGGAGCGAGCAAGGCCGCCCTACGGCGAGCGGCGACCCTCGGCGATGGCTGGTGTGGAGCAGGCAACTCACTCGAAGAGGCCGAGGAAATCCTCAAGACCCTGGCCGAGCTCCGCCGGGAGGCGGGCCGCGAAGACGAACCCTTCGAAGCCATCGTCCCCCTGACCTGCGAGCCGACACCCGATGCTCTGAAGCGAATCTCGGATTTGGGTGCTTCGGGAACCGTCAGCTACCCGTTCTCGTACACAGTCGGCCCAGATGCAACCCTGGCGCAGAAGGTCGACGCAATGAAGCAATTCGCCGAGTACGTGATCGCGCCCAATAAGGACGTCTAGGACCCGCCCGATAGCTCGGAGAGGGGCACCACCCGGGTACGCGGCTCCGGGTGTGTCTCGGCGCGAATCCAGCGTAAGCACATCGTGCCACGCTGGTGCGAGGCCGTATCGATCCAATTGGGCAGACCCGGGTCCCGGTGGGCGATCACGATGCGCACGCTGCCGTCATCCTCGAGGATCGCCGAGTGGTGGTTCACGTCGATGCGGTGGTACCGGTAGTCGAGGGATTCCATCCAGTGGTTGTTGAGCTGGAAATTCCAATATTCGCAGGCTGGAGGCGTCACCTCGACAAGCAGTGCTTCGTCTGGTCCCAACTCCCAATAGCCGTGGTAGTAGCGAATATGGGGATCGCCATGCGCGGCCCGAGCGATATTGGGGTCAAAGGGGGGCAACTGGTTCGGACGCTCACGAAAACCTTCGGACCACTCGCAAAAGAGGTTGGCTGTTCCCTGCACGTAGGCAGCGGCCGCTGCCAGCCCCGCGTCGAGTTTCTCCGCGGTGAGCGGAGCGGGAGGACCCGAAGCGCCCATGCGCTCCAAGGTCAATTGGGCGATCTCTTCGCGGTCGCGATCCTGGAATGTCTGGCGCACGATGAGGGACGAGGTGTCCCTTTCCATGGGGAGCCAGTTCTTCCCCTTCGGCGGCTCACAACTCACCACGATCTCGAAGCGACCATCCGCATCGATCTCGAGATTCGAACCCTCGATATAGCCGCTCTGCCCCATGCGGCCACCCGAACCGTAATTGCCCGCATAAGTTCCCATGCCGAGGTAGTGGACGCTTCCCCGCTGGCCACGAATGCGATAGCTGTGCTCGCCACTGATGGCCGCACTCTGGTAATGGTTGTCGGGGTTGTCCGCGCCGATTTTCACCGTCTCGTGGGACGGGCGACGAAGCACCGGGGCGCTGGGGTCGGCGAACTCGACGTAGGATTCCAGCGCCACGCGAACCAGCCGGCTCAGGTAGCGGTATCCCTCGGCCCGCTCGAACGGATCCTCGGGCGAGCCGGGGCGCAGAACGGCGTCCCCTGCACGTTCAAGGGCGCGACAAAAATCCGACCAACTCCGGCCGTCCAAGACCCGCGAGCGCGCGTCATCCATGACATATCCCCCACTCTCGCCTCAACCAAGACGAAGTCTGATGGGATCCGCCTGAGGGGCGAGCCGCAGCCCTATGAAAATTTCAGTCGAGAACGCTCGAAGCAACCAACTCTTCCAGATAGGGCGTATCCCACCAGGAAATCTGCAACTGCTTGGCCCGGCGGAAGAAGAGCTGGGCATCGTATTCGATCGTGAAGCCCACCCCGCCGAAAACCTGGAGGCTCATGGCCGTCAGGTCGCGGTAGGTTTGGCATGCGAAGAGCTTCGCCATGGGAGCCAGCCGAGACGTATCCTTGCTCTCGGAACGCGCCCAAGCCGCCTCATAGACCAGGGTCGTGCCCCCGGAGACCTGGGTTGCCGCGTCTGCGAGGTAATGGGAGATCGCCTGGAACGCCGCGAGGGGCTTGTCAAATTGCTCCCGCTCGGATGCGTATTCACAGGTGATTTCCAATGAGCGCTGGGCGCCCCCCATGGCCTGGGCTGCCGCCAGGATGATCCCGTCGTGCATCACCCGGTTCCACGCGGCCCAGCCACCCCCGGCCGAGCCGAGCCTGGCCGAGGTGGGAACGCGCACGCCTTCGAGATCAATTTTGTATTGCGTATCCGAAGCCAGGGACATCTGCTGCTCCAGGGATACGCCCGCCGCCTCGGGATCCACCAGGAAGAGATCGATATCCGCGGGCCCTTCCCCGGTTCTCGCCAGAACGAGGAGACGCGAAGCCGAACTCGCGAAGAGGCAATGAAGTTTCGTTCCGGTCAATACGAACTCGTCGCCTTCCGCCTGGGCCCGCAATTGCACGCCCTTGGGCCCGTAGCCGTTGCCCGGCTCCAGCCAGGCGGGGGAGATAATCGCCTCACCGCTGGCGATCCGCGGCAACCATTCCTTCTTCTGTGCTTCATCCCCGGCTTCGAGGATCGCCCCAGCGGCAAGCACACAGCTGACGAAATGGGGGCTCGGCGCCAGGCTCCGGCCAAGTTCTTCGTAGACCACTGCAGCATCGAGCATATTCATGCCCGCACCGCCGAACTCCTCGGGAATCAGGATGCCCAGGAGTTCCACCTCACCGAGTTGCTTCCAGAGATCCGCGGGGTAGCCCTTGGGATCGTCTTCCATGGCACGGACGACGTCGACGCCGGCGTGCTCGGTGCACAGACTGCGCACCATCTCACGAAGCATTTCCTGTTCTTCGCTGAAATCGAGGTTCATGATGGCTCCTCATTATTCCTTGCTGAGCAAGTGTGATTTCGATTCGATTGGTTTCGAGGGAGAGCGCGAAAAAATCCGTCGCCTTCCCGGACTTCAGGGTTTCCAGCGATCCGCCTTGCGCTGCCAGGGGTTGTCGGCAGCGTCGGTGGGCACGGCGACGCGCGCAGTACAGTCGGTCACGGCCCGTTCGCCCACCGCGAGATTCACCGAGAGGTCGACCCATGCGCAGCCCGTTTCGTCGGTGGAGACCTGGTCGACCTTGCCGCTGAAAGTCATCGTCTCCCCCGGATAGACCGAATCCTTCATACGAAATTTGATACGGCCGAGCCGGCCCTTGGGACCGGTCCAATCCGTCAGAAAACGCTCGAACCACGCGGCCTGATTGGGCGTATTCAGGAAGATGTCCTTTACGCCATTGCGCACCTGGGCGAAATCCCGGTCGTGGTGCATGGGCCGAAAATCGCGACTGGCCAGAGCGCCGAGAACGACCGTCGTCGCAGTCACGTCGTAGGAGAGCGAAGGGATGGACGCGCCTTCTTGTACCTGATCGATGGTCAGTTGGGGATAGTTCGCTGACATGGGCTTTCCTTTTTCTCTTTTCTCATTTCTCTTTTCTCTAAAACCACCGGGTCTGTCCGGCCGGCTCGACTACTCGGGACGCTTATAACCGAAACCGGTGTAGTGCTCCGCACCAACGAATTCATCCCGCTGATTGGCGTAGCGCACTTCGATATCCCAGAAGCGGCCGGTTCCCAGTTTCGTGGTCTTGATATCACTGACCGAGTGGAGGATCTGGCAGGTCTTGAGGCGATCGCCCGGACGAACGGGCTCGCCGAAAACGATGGTGTTGTCGCTCATGATCGCCTCGGGCAGGTCGAGGGTTTCTTTCAGATCGAAATGCACCTGAAGGGGCTGTGCCTGCTCGGTTCGCCCGGGAGCCCAGAGATGCGGCCTGAACCAGAGCGAGATCATCGTGGGCATCGCGATGGGACCATCCGTGATGGCCTCGGCCAATTCGTCGTCCCAGAAGATGGGGTTGCCGTTCTCCACCGAGGAACAGGTGGTCCAGATATAGCCCCGCTCCACGGGAAACTCGCCCTCCTCGTGGTAGCGCTCCTTGCCAACCCAGCCCTGGACTTCCTCGGGCAACTCGCTTCCCTGTTCATCCGCCATACGACATGCTCCTCATTGCACCGCGCCCGCATGGCGCATCTCTTCGATTTCCGCCGCGCTATAGCCGGCGTCCTCGAGAAGGGCCTGCGCGTCGCTTTCGCCGGCTGGCCGCACTCTCCACTCGGGCTGGTCGCGAACGCCACCGGCGAGAATCGGAGCGACCTGGCGGAAGCGCCCGTGCTCGGCATCTTCGGCTTGCATAAAAACACCCCGTTCGGCGAAATGCGGATCATCCACCAACTCGGGGATCGCGTAGACCGGAGCCACGCAGGTATCCTTGGGGGCCAATTCCGCCACCCATTCGTCCCGATCCCGCTTCAGAAATGCTTCCTTGAAGGCAGCGCGGATCTCATCCTGGCGAGCGTCGTCCATCTGCAACTCGGCGAATTGCTCCAGGCCGAGAAGGCCGCACAGGTTGCGATAGAAATGCGGTTCGATGGCCCCCACCGACACCCATTTATCGTCGCGACAGCGGTAGACGTCGTAGAAGGCGTAGCGACCGGTGAGCAGGACCTTGCGAGGGCCCGCCTCTTCTCCCGTTGCCAGGTATTGATCGATAGAGAGGGACATGAGCGAGACCACGCCCTCGGTGGCGGCGACATCGAGGTATTGCGCCTCACCGCCCAGGCTTCGTCGAACCAACGCCGCCAGGATCGAAAGTACGGCGTGCATGCCCCCGCCGGCGCTATCCGCCACGGTGGCTCCGGGGATCGGTGCTCCCCCATCGGCCCGGGGCTCAGTGCAGGCGAGATAGCCCGCCACGCCGAGGTAGTTGATGTCGTGGCCAGCCCATCCCGCCGCGGGACCGTCCTGGCCATAACCCGTGGTGGAGCAATACACGATGCCGGGGTTCAGTTCGCGAACCGCGTCGAAGCCGATTCCCAATCGCTCCACAACTCCGGGCCTGTAGCTCTCGATGATGACATCCGCAGTCGAGGCCAATTTCATGAAGGCCTTCTTGCCATCCTCCGCCTTGAGATCGATCTGGATGCGTTGGATGCCCCGCCCCGCCCCGTAGCTGTGGAAGGGAGGCTGGATCTGCTTGGCCCCCTTTCTCGGCGTGGGCGAGACTTGAACCACCTGGGCGCCGAAATCCGCCAGGGTCCGCGCTGCACGCGCAGCCGGGCCGACGCTCGCCAGGTTGAGCACGGTAATTCCCTGAAGTTGGGGGGTCGCTTGGGCCATTCGATGCAGCGCTCCGAAACTCAGAAATTTCGCGGCAGGCCGAGGTGACGACGACTGATGATGTTCTTCTGGATCTCCGAGGCCCCCCCGCCGATGGTATCGATCACCGTGTAGCGGTAGGTGGACTCGGCCCGCCCCTTCATGGGCGCAACGTCCGTTCCCACGCGCAACTGGGCGCCGGGACCCGCCAGATCCATCGAGGCGTCGGCGAGTTTCTTGGACGTTCCCGTCGCGAAGAGCTTGTACATGGATGCCTCGCCCGTCGGCGGCTTCTTGCCCACACCCGCCTTGGCGACGAAATTCAGCCCCAGAACCCTGGAAACCTCCACCTGGGTCGCGAGCTGCGCGATCATATGGCGCACCTGGGGGTCGTCCTTCAGGGGCTCACCATCGCGCTTCTGGGTCTTCACGTAGTCGATCAGAAGCTCCAGGCGCTGGAGAATTGGCGAGATGGTGAACATGGTGAAGCGCTCGAGATCGAGAGCCTCCGAAATGTATTGAAAGCCCTTATTGATCTCGCCCACTACATAATCGTCGGACACGAAGACGTCGTTGAAGTAGACCTCGTTGGTGCGCTCGTCGCCGATGG
Source organism: Myxococcales bacterium (assembly GCA_014240165.1). GTDB lineage: Bacteria > Myxococcota_A > UBA9160 > UBA9160 > UBA4427 > JAZXM01. Next base: position 59,924 of record JAAZXM010000005.1, read on the forward strand.
TCCAGGTCGCATGGATATCCAGCCCGGGATGGTCCATGGGAACGAGGAAAACCGTGATGCCCCGGTGCTTGTTTTCCTGGTCGGTTCGCGCCCCCACCCAATACCAATCGGCGAAATGAGCCGATGTCGTCCAGATCTTCTGACCGTTGAGCACCCAGCCGTTCCGCTCCTCATCTCGGACCGCCTTGAGCTGCATATTCGCGGCGTCGGAACCCGCCTGGGGTTCGCTATAGCCCACGGCGAATTCCACCTCGGCGTTCAAGATCTTGGGGAGAAATTCTGCCTTCAGCTTTTCGCTGCCATGGCGAATCAACGTCTTGCCGATGATGCCCACGCCCTTGCCGATTTGCGGTCCGCCGCGGTAGGCCAGCTGTTCATTGAGCAGGTACTCATAGACCCCATCACCCTCCTGCCCGCCGTGTTCCTTGGGCCAGGTGATCCCCATCCATCCGCGCTCGGCGAGTTTCCTCATGAAGGCCCGGCGTTCGGGGGTATCGACGATCTGCGCCATGTTCTCGCGCGTGACATCGAAGACTTCCGGGTCGTTGTGGGCTTCGAGAAACTCGATCACCTCGTCCTGGAAGGATTGTTGTTCGGCGGGAAACTCGAAATCCATGGTCGGCCTCCGGTTTGGGGGAGTCTTCAGACTATACGATACGTTGCGTATTGTAAATGAATACCCCGAAAATGCGCCCCCTCGGGGTACACTCACTGCTCTTCTGGCCTCTGGGGCATCCAGACCAGGAATTGGGTCGGATAGACCCGGCCCTGGCGCCGAACGATCAGAAATTCTTCGGCAGGCCCAATCCGCGGCGAGCGATGATGTTCTTCTGGATCTCCGAGGCGCCGCCCCCGATGGTATCCACCACCGTGTAGCGGTAGGAGCGTTCGAAGCGGCCGTCCAGGGGCGAATATTCCATCCCGGGCTTGAGTTGACCCGTCGGCCCCATGGCATCCAGGGCGGCGTTCGCCAGGCGTTTTCCCACTTCGTTCATGTAGAGCTTATACATGGAAGAAGCCACGGTGGGGACCCCACCCTGGACGGCTTCGGCCACGACCTTTCGCTGAAGCATCCGGGCAACTTCGAGTTGTGTCACCACCTGGGCCACCTTGCTTCGCGTTTGCGGATCTTCGCGCACGGGCTTCCCATCGCGCTCGGCTTCTCGCGCCCAATCGGTGAAGGCCTCGACCTTCTTCTCCAGGGGGCCGACCGGCATCATGGCGAAACGTTCAAGGTCCAGGGCTTCGCAGATATAGATCCACCCTTCGTTGACCTTCCCCACGACGAAATCATCGGGAACGAAAACGTCCGTGAAGAAAACCTCGTTCGTGCGTTCGTCGCCGATCGTGAACGTGGGATGAATCTCCAACCCCTCGTGGTCCATCGGCAAAAGAAAAACCGTAATGCCCCGATGCTTGCTGCTTGGGTCCGTCCGCGCCCCCACCCAATACCAATCCGCAAAATGGGCTGAGGTCGTCCAGGTCTTGTGGCCGTTCAGCACCCAGCCGCCCCGCTCCTCGTCCCGCTCCGCCTTGAGCTGCATCGCCGATGCGTCCGACCCCGCCTGGGGCTCGCTGTAGCCGATGGCGAACTCGATCTCGGCCCGGATGATCTTCGGCAGAAAGTACTCTTTCAACTGGGCATTCCCGTGCCGAATGATCGTCTTGCCCACGATACCGACGCCCTTGCCGGGCTGAGGGGCGCCGTAGCGCGAGAGCGTCTCGGTCAGGATGAAATCGTAGATCCCCGGTTTCTCCGCGCCCCCGTACTCCGCTGGCCACGACATGCCGAGCCAACCCTGATCGGCGAGCCCGGCCATCAGCCCGCGCTTCGCCTGTGTGTCCACGGTCTGGGAGAGCTGTTCGGGGTTGCTGTCCATCACCTCCGGCGAAGCATGGGCGTCCAGATACGCTTCGAGGTCCCTACGAAAGCGCTCCTCTTCCTCGGAAAAATCGAAATCCATCTTTCCCTCTCTGATGCGGATATTGGGCCAAGCGGGAGGCGCCAGGCCAGGCTGGGCATCTCTCGGACGCGCCGGCGAGGGGCGATGCGCCCCGATACGCCAACCTCTACAACTAGCAAACCGGCGCGGCTCCCCTCATCGGAAGACATGTGTGCGGCCGAGACCCGAGATTGGGATATACTTGCGCGTCTTCTCGGTATCGAGGAAGCCGAACGGGAGGTACGAAGCTATGGGAGATCGAGTCGAAGAAATTCTGGGCTGGTACAGCTCCGAGAGCCCCGGCGTGGTCCGAAATCTTCGCTGGATGTTGGAGAGCGGAAAACTCGGCGGGACCGGAAAACTCGTCATGCTTCCGGTGGACCAGGGCTTCGAACACGGGCCCGCTCGCTCCTTTGCCAAGAACAGCGCGGGCTACGATCCCCTCTACCACTACCAGTTGGCCATCGACGCAGGATGCAATGCCTACGCGGCCCCTCTGGGCTTTTTGGAGGCCGGGGCGAGGCAATTCGCTGGCCGGATTCCCACGATTCTCAAGCTCAACAACTCGGATTCGCTCTGGTCATCGGAAGATCCGAAACCCGCCGTCACGGGCAGCGTGGAGGACGCTCTGCGTCTCGGCTGTGCCGCGGTGGGCTTCACGATCTACCCCGGCTCGAGCTACCGCAACGAGATGTACGCCGAATTCCGCGAAATCGCCGAGGAGGCCAAGGCCAGCGGTCTGGCCGTGGTGCTCTGGAGCTATCCGCGCGGAGCGGGGCTTTCCAGCAAGGGCGAAACCGCCATCGACGTGGTGGCCTATGCGGCACAGATCGCCGCACAATTGGGCGCCCATATCATCAAGGTCAAGCCCCCGACCGAAGAGATCGAGCAGGACGCCGCGCGCAAGGTCTACGACGAGCAGAATATCGACATTTCAAGCCTGCCCGAGCGCATCGCTCACGTTGTCCAGAGCGCCTTTGCCGGGCGCCGAATCGTGATCTTCTCGGGAGGGGCGGCGAAAGAGAAGGACGCCGTCCTCGAGGAGATTCGCAGCATCGCGAGCGGCGGCGGCTTCGGGAGCATCATGGGCCGCAACTCATTCCAGCGACCCAAATCCGAGGCCATTGAGTTGCTCCACGCCGCGATGGCGATCTACGACGAGCAGAGCTGAAGAGGCCTCAGCTCTTTTCCGCGAGCCGCGTGACGATTCCGTCGATCCGGCGCAGCTGTTCGCCCAATACGATCTGGCCGAGCCAATGGGCAACCAGCGGCTTGGCGACCCTCAGGTACGCGAAGGCGGATTTCGAAATCTCCAGCAGGGTGGTCTCTTCGTTCGCCTGGGCAGATTCGAGGGGGAGCATGCCCACAACCGAATCCAAACCTCCCAATACCGAACCCGGGCCGATCTTGCCGACGCGCACTTCATGCCCCGGCTTCACGGGGACAGTCATTTCAACGCCGCCCTGGCGCACGAAGAAAATCGAATCGTCTCCGGGCACCTGAGGTTCGTGCCGCTGGTAGAGGAAACGGCCGCGCGGGACCACCCGTACACGGGTGACTTGGGCCAGGCTCATCGCATCGTCGAGGCTCGCGCCTTGGGTGTGCAGGCTCTGGTAGAGAAAGCTGCCGATCTCCCGCCCCGTCCTGTCTACCAGATCCCATAGGGAGGCCACTTCGGCGGGGAGCAGACCGACGAAAACCGCGCCGGTCAGCACGGAATTGTCGAGCCCACGGTTGGTCTGCCAGCGGCCCTCGACGTTGAAGCGAGTCGGGCCGGTGGGAAGTTCGAGGCTCACGCTGCCCAGGGAATCCAGGGCGATCGGGCTCGCCGTGGCGAAGCAGATACCACTGGTGCTGATATCCCTGGCCCGGGCCGGAAGCGGCGCGGAAAAAGCGGGGCCGTGCAATTCGATGGCGAATTCGGCACCCACGCGGGGCGCTTCACGGGCTTCGATAACGGCGGCGGCGGCGGTTGCGGCATCGAGCTTCGAGTCTGACTGATTGGATCGGCTGGCAGGCATTCCACTCTCCCTTGAATCTGGCTCCACCCGCTCGCGCAGCCGGGTGAGAATACCCCAAATACTTCGGCTCAAAGGGGCGCAGACTGTAGGAAAGAACGGGCGACGCGCGGCCCCTAGGCGCTGATCAGGCCTTCGCGAATCGCGAGACGAACCAATTCCGATGCTTTTCGGATTCCGAGCTTCCGCATCAAGTTGGTTCGATGGGTTTCCACGGTTCGATGTGAGACCTGCAATTGAGCGGCAATTTGCTTGCTCGCCAGACCTTCGGCGATTCGTACCAGCACTTGAGTTTCGCGCGGCGAAAGCAGGGAAAGGGGGGAATTGCTGGGCGCAGAAAACTGCCCCGAGGCTCCGGAGCCGAGATCGGCCAGGGAAGGCGTCAGGTAGGAACCACCGCCGAGAACCTCCTCCAGGGCCGTCAGAATCTCTTCGCCCGGACTGCTCTTGAGCACGTAACCGCGGGCTCCGGCTTGCATCGCCGACTCCACGAAGCGATGCGAATCATGGGCGGAGATGATGATCACCTTGCCGCACCATCCGTTCCGAACGATCTCGGCGGTGGCAGCGATCCCGGATCCCCCTGGGAGTTCGACATCCATCAGAATCACGTCGGGCCGGTTCGCTTCGGCCGATTCCAGGGCTTCCGCGGAGGTTCCCGCCTCCCAGACAACGTCAACGGAATCGACCTTCTCGAGAAGAGCTCGGATCCCGGCACGCATGACGGAATGATCATCGACTACCAGTGCACGCATATCCCGCCTGCCTCCGTAATTACAGCTGCTTATTCACACCAACCCGAACGGCTCAACGAGTTCTGCCACATGCCGATGCTCTGACGCCCGACCAACTCAAGTGGCTCGCGCGGCTGCCCCGTTCGAGTCAGGCAATGCGCCACGCCGCTGCCCGAGAAGCCCGCACGATTCCCTCTGAGCGCGCGATTCGCGAGCGGGCAGCGCCTTCAAGGAGTACAGCTCAATTGCGGGGTCCGGGAAATCCGGCGTTACCCCAAAGCTTTGGGGTTTTATCCCCGTATCTTGCTGCAAAGAAAAAGCACTTCAGGCGTGGAATCATTCAGGAGGCTTAGAGCCGCCTGAGTGCGTGGCCGTCAGAGGCCCGATCTGGCCATCCAGCTTCTCCTGAAGCGTCTTCCTTCGCTGCACGAGTTCGCGATGGGTAATGGACTCGACGTCCTCTCGAAGACCCAGGGAAGCCTTGAGGCCGGCGAGATCGATATGAGTCTGGGAGGGATCGAAGCCGATCTGTCCCGCAATTGCCTTGCCATGATGCGCTGAAAAATGCTCATAGATGCGTACGAACTCTTCGAGCATGTCGAGGTCGGGTGCGAGCTCGGCCACTGCGCCATCAAAGAAGAGCATGTTCTTTGCGTAGAGCATCAAGGATTTGGGAAGACGGGCCCCATTTCCGAGCAGACCCTTCAGAACCGTTTGGATCTGTAAGGCCATCTCCTCGCCGGTCATCTGCATGGGATCACGGAAAGGCTGGTCCGCTCCGAGCAGGGAAATCACGGCATCCAGATCCACATCGGCATCGAGCGCCCCCAGGTCACGAAAAGCCGCCAACTGTCCCTTCAAATCGTTCACGGCACCCGTCATCATGATGCGCAAGAACGCCGAACGCTGATCCTGGTCGAGCCGTGCGGTGATTCCGTAATCGAGAAGAGCGACGCGCCCATCGGGCAGGACGAAAAGATTCCCTCCATGGAAATCCCCGTGAAAGACGCCATAGATCATCGCGCCTTCGAGAAAGGCGATCATCATGGAATGGAAAACGGCTTCGGTATCGATCCCCGCCTTCTCCATACCCGCGACGTCGTCGTAGCTGAAACCCTCGAGCCGCTCCATCACCAGCACCCGGGCCGTCACCCACTCGGGATGGGGTCGAGGGACCACCACGGCGCCCTGACCCGATTGGGCGAGAACCTCCGCGACGTCCAGCATATTTTCCGCCTCCAGGCGAAAATCGAGTTCCTCCGCGATGGTCTCAGCGAAGACCTCCACCAGAACCGGAGGATTCGCCAGGGCGGCCACGGGAATCCGACCCACCAGTCGCGGGGCCACCCACGCCATCGCCTTCACGTCCTGGCGAACGCGTAAGGCAACTTCTTTCCGCTGGACTTTGACGACGACTTCTTCACCCGTCTTGAGCCTCGCCCCATGCACCTGGGCGATGGACGCCGCCGCCAGGGGCTTGCGCCCGAACTCTGAAAAAACGGCCTCCAAGGGCTGGCCGAAATCGGACTCCACGACCGAGCGCACCGCTGCGAAAGGCATCGGCGGCACCTGGTCGCGACATTTCTTGAACTCGTCCACCAGTTCCTCGGGAAAGAGCCCGCGACCCGAGGACACGATCTGCCCGAGCTTGATATACGCGGGGCCCAGTTTCTCGAAAGCGACGCGCAGGCGACGGGAAAGCGCCCTTCGCGATGCGCTGCCCTCGTGGCGACCCTCTCTGAGCCGCCAGGTCACCAGGGCTGCCGAAACTCGGCCGGCAGCGGTCAGGAAGCGCAGAACGGGCGGCCAGCGGCGCGGCTCCAGCCAGGCGGGAACCTCCCGCCGCAGCGCTTCCCGGAGACCGGCGAGATCCCCGCGCCAGACCCGGTCTTCGAGGCGAAATGCCCAGGGACCTCCTTCCCGGAACGCCCAGCGCCGCTCTGGCGAGATCTCGGCTCCCGGGGTCTGGCCCGCCGGGGCGTCGGAATCCTCAGCTCGACTCATCAATTTCGGGCACTCCAGGGTTCGCGGGGGTGGGGGCCTCGACCCGGGCCCCCAGCCCAGGATCGACCGCTCCGGGATGTGGGCGGAACCCCACTGAGCGAGACCCCTTTCCTTCGCGGGAAAAGAGCATAGGCTTGGACCCGTTCAGGTTCACATTCGACCAGCCGATCGGGAGAGCCTCATGCAGAAGATCGAAGCCATCATCAAACCCTTCAAGATCGACGATGTCAAGGAAGCACTGCACGCTATTGGCGTCCAAGGCATGACGGCCACCGAGGTCAAAGGCTTCGGTCGTCAAAAGGGGCACACCGAAGTGTATCGAGGTGCCGAGTACGTCGTGGATTTTCTTCCCAAGGTGAAACTCGAAATCGTCGTTTCCAACGACAAGGCCGAAGAAGCCCTCACCGCCATCTCCACGGCAGCCGACACCGGGAAAATCGGGGATGGCAAGATCTTCGTCACCGCGCTCGAGGACGTCGTGCGAATTCGCACCGGCGAGCGCGGCGAAGAAGCCATCTAGTCCCGCTCTACTCCGCCTTCCAGAAAGCGCGCCAGGTCTCCCACTCGCCGGGAAGACTGCCGCGCCCGGCGTGGCGCTCGGGCCAATTTGCATCCGGCTGCTGGATTGGGCTCGTCGGCGCTTCGAGCCCATACCAGAGTCGATGCAGTCGGCGGACGAAATACCATCGCTCGCCGCAACGGCGGTAACGGTCTCGGTAGAGAATCGCCTGGTGGATCCATCGCTCGCCATCCTGGACCTCGGCGCGGCAATAGACGTGTCCCGAAGCCTCGTCCTCTCCTTCGAAGTCGATCACGTGATTGCCCACGAAGAGAATCGTTACGCCGATCTCGCGGAGTTGTTGGTCGAAGCTGTCGCGAAGCGCTTCCCGCCCGCACCCATCGGCCCCCACTCGCACATCTTCGACGAAGAGACCCACCAGGGCATCGAGGTCTCGGGAGTCCATCGCCAGGGCGTAACGACTGGCGAGTTGGCTAATTTCATCCCGAGCGATCACGCGTTCGATGGCGTCCATGATTTCCCTCCCGGCTTCAATCCCTGACCCAACGCGGCAGGGGGAGTTCCTCGCTCTCAGCTTCGAAGACCACCCGCACCCGGGCGCCGATCTCGATCTCCTGGGAAGGCACCGAATTGATCGCGGCTCCCGGCTCGGATATGAGGTTGCCCACCATGCGAAGCGTCGGGTCCTCGTCCAGGGCGACCAGGATCACGTTGTAGGGCGCCAGCTCGGAAAATTGCGGAATCAGGGGCGGGTGCGGGATGACAAAGGACCAGATCTGGCCACGCCCGGAAACAACCTCCCATGCGGGCTCGACGTGACGACCCCACGGACTCCGGCTTCGCGGCGGAAAGATCAGGCGGCCGCTATCCACGCAGCGCTGAACCCGAAGTTCCCCGACGCGAGCGCCCTCCCAGAAGGCTGCGTTGGTCTCGTCAATGGGAGGCATCAAGGGCGCGAAATCGTCCATCTCATTTCCTCAGGATCAGGGCACTGGTGGGCACGCCCTCGCCCCCGGTGACCAGGCAGGTGCGCGCGTTTTCCACCGGGTTGCACGACTCGCCTCGAAGCTGGCGAACGCCCTCGTTGATGAGATTGAAACCATGCACATAGGCTTCGGACAACCCTCCCCCAGAAGTATTCGTGGGCAGGCGCCCGCCCACCTCCAGGCCGCCCTCCTCTGTAAAGGCCGCGCCTTCGCCTCGGTCGCAAAAGCCGTAGCCCTCGAGTGAGAGCGGCACCAGGGGAGTGAACGCGTCATAGATCTGGGCCACGTCGATCTCACTCGGGCCAATATCCGAGTTCCGATAGAGCTGCTTCGCGCACGCCCAGGCGGGACCCATCAGCGGATCCTCGCTCCAATAATTCGTCATGGTATGAGATTGTCTTCCGATTCCCTGACCGAAGGCGTGTACGTAGACCGGCGCTTGTCGGCAATCCTTGGCCCTTTCGGCCGAGACCAGAACGCAGGCCAATGCCCCATCGCTCTCGAGGCAATTGTCGTAGAGACAGAGGGGCTCGGAAATCCAGCGGGCTTCCGCGTACTGCTCCCGAGTCAGGGGCTTTTCGAAAAACGTCGCTCTGGGGTTGCGATTCGCCATCTTTCGAAAGGCCAGGGCGACGTTGGCAAAATGATCTCGCGTGGCTCCGTATTCATGCATATAGCGTCGCGCGAGCAGCGCGATTTCATCCACCGGACGGATCAGGCCCCAGGGCCGGGTCCAGGCAGCGGGGGTCGAGAACTGAATCGATGGGTCGGACCAGATGCGCTTGCCCGAGCCCCGCTTGCGGGATCGCCAGACCACCCCCACCCGGCATTGCCCCGCCGCGATGGCGAGGGCGAGTTGCCCGACGCAAGCGGGCCCGGCCCCGCCGCCATAACCCACCTGGGAAAAGAAGGTGATTTCGCCCGCCCCGAGATTCCGCGCCACCTCCACCTCGTCGGTGGTCTCCATGGAATAGGAGGCAAAACCGTCCACCTCCGACGCGTCAATGCCCGCGTCTTCGAGGGCCTGCAGGATTGCCTCCAGGGCGAGGCTGGTCTCGCTGGGAGCCAGCGCTTTCGCGAAGGCCGTCTCACCAATTCCCACGATGGCTGCCGCATCCTTCAGCATCGGCCCATTCTACCGCTTCTGATGGCCCGAGGAGGGGATCCACGGGCCGGGCAAAGCTAGAGTTTCGCCGCGCGTGGATCATGCGCGTCTAAGGAAGGTAAGCCCAGGCCATGAAGATCGGCGTCACGATTCACGCCACGGATCGCGCCATCGCTCCGGCGGAACTCGCCCGCGAGGCCGAGGATCGCGGCTTCCATTCGCTCTACATCCCTGAGCACACGCATATTCCCACCAGCCGGCGAACGCCGGCACCCACGGGCGAGGCGGAACTTCCCGAGGAATACAGCCGTTCCCCCGACCCCTATATCTCCCTGGCCGCTGCCGCAGCCGGGACCGAAAGAATCCTGTTGGGAACCGGGATCGGATTGCCCGCCCAACACGATCACATCACGCTCGCAAAGCAGATCGCCACCCTCGACGTCCTCGCTCGCGGACGCTTCGTCTTCGGGATCGGCTTCGGCTGGAACCACGAGGAGATGGAGAATCACGGCATCGATGTGCGCCGGCGGCGCGAATTGGTGCGCGAGAAAATGCTCGCCATGCAAGCACTATGGGCCAACGAGGTCGCCGAATTCCACGGCGATTGGGTCGAGATGGAACCCGCCTGGCAATGGCCCAAGCCCGTGCAAAAGCCCCGGCCACCGGTTCTGATCGGCGGAGGGGCGGGACCGAAGATCTTCGCCCAGATCGCCGAATACGGCGACGGGTGGATGCCCATCGGAGGCGCTGGCATGCGTGAAGCACTCGGGCGTCTGCGCGAAGCCATGCAAGAACGCGGTCGCGACCCCGACGCGCTTCGCGTCGTGCCCATGGGCATCATGCCCAGCGAAGACAAACTCGCCTATTACCGCGAGAACGGAGCGACCGAAGCCGTGCTTCGTCTGCCCTCCGCGTCCCGGGATAAAGTGCTGCCCCGACTCGATGAGTTCGCGCGCTACACCGAGATGTTCTGATCAGGAGCCCGCCGGCCGCCTGGGCTAGGCTTCCGAGCGATTACGAAGGAGTCGAAGCAATGGGAGTCCTCGAGGGAAAGGCGGCATTCGTCACCGGCGGAGGCCGAGGCATCGGCCGAGGCCATTGCCTTCATCTGGCCCGCCAGGGCGCCGCGGTGGTGGTGAACGATCTCGACCCCGAAGCCGCTGCGGCCGTTGTGGAAGAAATCGATCAGGACGGAGGACGCGCCGTCTCCAATTCCAGCGATATCAGCACCCGGGAAGGGGCGCGAAGCCTGGTGGAGCAATGCGTCAGCGAATTCGGCGCGGTGCACGCGGTGGTGAACAACGCGGGCAATGTCCAGGATCGATCCTTTCTGAAAATGACCGATGACGAGTTCATGTCGGTGGTTCGAGTACACCAATGCGGCACCTTCATGTGCAGCCAGGAGGCCGCGCTCCGTATGCGAGACCAGGCGAGCGGGGGCGCCATCGTGAACACGGTCTCCGCGGCGCATTTCGGGAATTTCGGCCAGACCAATTACGCGGGCTCCAAGGGCGCCATCGCATCCATGACCTATACCTGGGCGTTGGAACTCGCCCGCTACGGCATCCGGGTCAACGCGATCAGCCCCAGCGGCACCACCCGCATGTCCGCCACCTATAAGGGGCCCGACGGCAAGGACATCGAATTGCCCTTCATCGACCCCACCCAGAACGGCGCTGCGGTCGCCTTTCTTTGCAGTGAACACGCGGTGGGGATCAGCGGCCAGATCTTCGGCACGGGCAACGATCGCATCGCCATCCTCGAACACCCTGCCTACGGCACCGCAATTCACAGGGAGGGGGGCTGGTCCACCGAGGAATTGGCCGAGAAATTTGATGGCTATCTCAAGGCCCGGCTCGAGCCCATCGGCATCATGAAATCCCCCTACCCCTTCCACGACGGCGTACGACCGCCGGGGAATTGATCAATGAAGCCTTCCGAGTCCCCCGGATGCCCGGGCATCCGCCGCTACGGTGCCTATATCCCGCCCACCCGGCTGGGACTCGGCGCCATGGGGGGACGCAAGGCATCCGAGGGGGGGCCTGAGAAGGCCGTCGCCTGGAACGACGAGGATACCCTCACCCTGGCAGTGGCCGCGGGCCGGAGTTGTCTCCTGGGATTTGACCGAAGCCGGGTCGATGCCCTGATCTTTGCCTCTACCACCTCCCCTTTCCAAGAGAAGCAAGCCGCGGCCCTGATCGCACGCGCTCTTGATCTACCCCGGGATGTGCGCGGCACCGATCTCGGAGGCACCCTACGCGCCGGCACCACGGCGTTCGCGATCGCGGCGGATGCCGTGAAGGCCGGGAGCAGCCGCAACGTGCTGGTCATCGCCAGCGACTGCCGAATGGGCGCACCCGGCTCGGCATTGGAAGCGAACCTCGGAGACGGCGCAGCCGCCTTCCTGATCAGCGACGAAGAGGTGCTCGCCGAGATCGAGGGCCATCATTCCATCAGCGACGAAATCGTCGATGTCTGGCGCAGCGGCGGCGACGCCTTCTCCCATAGCTGGGAGGATCGCTTTGTCATCCAAGAGGGCTACACGCCGCGAATCCGCGAAGCCGTGGACGCAATGCTGAACAAGCTCGAGATCAGCCCCGACGAAATCGCGCGCTACGCCCTCTATGCCCCGGATAAGCGCAGCCACGCCCAAATATCCCGGGCCCTGGGGCTTGATCCTGCGAAAGTCCAGGACCCTCTATTCGGTCGCCTGGGCAATACCGGCGTTGCCTTCGCGCCCATGCAACTCGCGGCAGCCCTGGAAGATGCCGAGCCGGGGGAAAGAATCGTGGTGGCGAGCTATGGGGATGGTGCCGAGACCCTTTCCCTGAAGGTCACACCTGGCGCCGCGGCCTTTGCACCCCCAAGAGGCCTTTCCTGGCATCTGGCCCGACGACGCAGCGTCGAGCAATACGATCACTACCTCCAGGCACGCGGACTCACACCCCGGGAGTGGTCCCCGGCCGAGGGCCCGGGGCTCTCGGCCACGATTCATTTCCGTGAACGCGACGACGACATCTCCTTCCGAGGCCAATCCTGCAAGGCCTGCGGAGCCCTGCAATTTCCCGCCCAACGTGTTTGCGAGAGCTGCTTCGCGCGAGACGCTTTCGAGCCGGAATGTCTTTCGGATCGCATCGGACGGGTTGTCACTTACACCTTCGATTATTTCTTCCCTTCCCCGGACCCGCCCACCGTCGTCTGCGTTGTCGATATCGGTGGTGCCCGGGTGCATCTCCAAGTCACGGATTGCCCCCCGGAAGATGTGAAGATCGGCATGGAGGTCGAGTTCAGCTTCCGCCGTATTCACGAGGCGGGGGGAAGGCCCAATTATTTTTGGAAAGGCATTCCCCGGGGCTGAGGACGCCCGGGGCTTTGATCCTTTCGCCCCATGAGGCATGCGAGGTTCGAAATGGCCACTGATTCCATCGCCAATAAAGCCGCCGTCGTGGGCGTGGGTTGCTGCAAATTCGGCGAGAACTGGGATAAATCTCCGTCGGACATGATCGTCGATGCCGCCTACGAGGCCTACGCGGATGCGGGGATCGAAAAGCCTCAAGAGGAAATCGAGGCGGTCTTTACCGGTTCGCTCTACAGCATGGCGGGGCCCCACGAGTGCAGCGATGCCCTCAAGCTTTTCGACATCCCCGTCACCATGGTCTCTAATTATTGCGCCACGGGAACCGAGGCGCTGCGCTGCGCGGTGATGTCCGTAGCCTCGGGGCTCTACGACACGGTTCTCGTAGTGGGCTACGACAAGCCCAAGGACCGCGGGGTCTCGGGCCCTTCGGTCATGCTCGACGGGGTGCGCAGCCTGCCCAAAACCCCCGCCGGTTGGTTCTCCCTCTGCGCCGCCACCTATTTCGAGAAATATGGCGCTGGGCGGGAGGATCTCGCCCGCATCGCGGTGAAGAATCACCATAACGGAACCCTCGCGCCGAACTCCTTCCTCAAGCGAGAAATCACCATCGAGGAGGCCCTGGCCGGGCGCATGATCTCCTGGCCCTTCGGCCTTTACGATTGTGCGGCGCAAACCGATGGAGCCGCGGCCGCGGTCATCATGCGAGCCGACCTGGCCCAGGCGAGACGAGACGATGCTGTGCTGATCAAGGGGGTGACCATCAAGTCGGGGCCGAATCCCCAGAAGGACCCGGACAACGACTTCCTTTCTTGGAAACCCACGGCCTGGGCCGCCCAGGAGGTCTACGCCATGGCGGGCATCACCGACCCGACAAGCCAGATCGATGTGGCCCAACTCCACGATTGCTTCACCCTGACCGAACTTCTGAGTTACGAAGACCTGGGCTTTTGCGAGAAGGGTTCCGCCCCGGAACACATCAGATCCGGGCGCTTCGAACTCGGCGGCGAGTTGCCCGTCAATACCGACGGCGGCCTCAAAGCCTTTGGTCATCCCACCGGAGCGACCGGAGTCCGCATGGTCTACGAAAACGTTTTACAACTCCAGGGCCGGGCGGAGGGCCGGCAGGTGAAGGGCGCGACAACCGCCCTTTCCCATAATATCGGCGGGCATCCCACGGTTTGCGGTATCGCGATCCTGGGGCTCCCATAGCGGGTCGACCCGGCCCGGAAAAGTCAATCGATGGCTGGGCCGGGCAGTATCGGCGACAGAGGGCGCGGTGACGCCAACGAGGAAGGAATCAGGATGACGGACGGGACAGCGGCCTACGAAACGCTCCTCTACGAGGTGGAAGCGGGCGTGGCCACCCTCACCCTGAACCGGCCGGACCGCCACAATGCCTTCAATACGACCATGGCGACGGAACTCGGCCACGCCTGGACCCGGATCCGAAAAGATCCCGACGTCGTTTGCGCCATCGTGACGGGCGCGGGGGAGAGGGCCTTCTGCACCGGCATGGATGTGGCCGACGTGGCCTCGGGCCAGGCCTTTGATCAGGATCAGGAACCCGTCGCCTGGGATCGGCTGACCCCGATCCAGAATCGCTGCTGGAAACCGGTGATCGCCGCGATCAACGGCATGGCGGCGGGAGGCGGGCTGCATTTTGTGGTGGACTGCGATCTGGTTCTCTGCGCCGAAGGGGCCACCTTCTTCGATACCCACGTGAAGGTGGGTCTGATCGCCGGCCTCGAATCCGTGGGGTTGGCCCGCAAGATTCCTCTGGAAGCCGTTCTCCGACTCGCGCTGCTGGGGGGCGCCGAGCGGATGGACGCCGCCGAAGCCCACCGCCTGGGGATGGTGGGCGAGGTCCTGCCCCAGGAAGCATTGATGCCCCGCGCAAAGGAACTCGCCGGCCTGATTGCCCAGCACTCCCCCACCGCCCTGGCCCTCAGCAAGCGGGCCATCTGGGAAAGCCTGGACGTCGGTCTGGATACAGGGCTCGAGAAAGCCTGGCAGGCCATCCGCGGGCACAATGGTCATCCGGATCTCCAGGAGGGGACCCAAGCGTTCGTCGAGAAACGGCGACCGCGCTGGGCCCCCTACACGGGATCCGATTCCGAGGACTGAGGGCGATGTCCGAGAAAAGCAACCGGCAGATCCTACTCTCCGTGGACGACGGAGTCGCCACCCTCACCCTGAATCGCGCGGACAAGCTGAATGCCTATACGCCCGAGATGGGCGACGAAGTCGTCGCTGCCTTTCGCCGGATCCGAGACGATGACGCCGTGCGCGTGGTGATACTCACGGGGGCGGGGCGGGGTTTCTGCGCGGGGGTAGACCTCGAAGCGCTGAAGAGCGCGGGCGAAAATCAAGGGCCGGGGCCTCGCCTCGGGGAAGAGGATTTCGTCCGCAAGTTGCCCCTCGAGATCTGGGATTTTCCCAAACCCGTGATCGCAGCGATCAATGGTGCCGCCATCGGTGTGGGGGCGACCATGACCCTGCCCTGCGATCTGCGACTGGCGGCCGCGGACGCCAAGATCGGCTTCACCTTTGCGAAACTCGGCATCCTGCCCGGCCTCGGCAGCACCCATCTACTGCCTCGACTGGTCGGCCAGGGGAAGGCATTGGAACTCGTCCTCGGCGCCGAAATCATTCTCGGGGCCGAGGCCGCGCGCATCGGCCTGGTTCAACACAGCCTGCCCGCTGACCAATTGATGGAAAAAGCCTTGGAGATCGCCCGCGGGATGGCGAAACTCGAACCCGCCGTACTCGCCGCCGCCCGCCGCGGTCTGCGCCAGGGCGCGGACCTCTCCCTCGCCGAAGCCATGAAGAACGAGCAGTCGCTTTCGGAGACCCTGCGCAGGGAGCGGGAGAAGCGGGCCTAAGCCGGGCTGAAGCGGATGGGCATCCGCTTGATGCCGTGGATGAAATTCGAGTGCAATTGCTCGACCGGACCCGCGAGTTCGAAATCGGGAATCCGCTTGAGAATCTCCTCGAGCATGATCCGCATCTCGGACCGAGCCAGATTCGCCCCCAGGCAAAAATGATTACCGATCCCGAAGCCCACATGCGGGTTCGGACTCCGGCCCACATCGAATTCATCGGCCCGCTCGAAAACGCGTTCGTCACGATTAGCCGACCCGTAATAGATCACCACCTTGTCATTTTCCGCAATGGGCTGACCGGCGATCTCGGTATCCCGGGTCGCCGTCCGGCGAAATTGCATGACCGGGCTATGCCAGCGAACAATTTCCTCCACTGCTGGCTTGATCAGCGATGAATCATCAAGGAGTCGCTGACGCTGATCGGGAAAATCGCAAAGCGCGCGAAGCCCTCCGGAAAGGGCGTTGCGAGTGGTTTCGTTCCCCGCGATGACCATCAGGAAGAACATCATGTTGATTTCCATGTAGTCGAGTTCGCGGCCGTCGCTCCGGGCATGGACGAGCACGCTCATCAGGTCGTCGCGCGGATTCTCCTTGCGTTCGTTCGCCATCTGCGCCGCATATTGAAAGAGTTCCATCAGGGCGGCCTGGGCATCGTAGGGATTGCCATAATCCGGGTCGTCCAGGCCCATCATGCGATTCGTCCAATCGAAGAGCAGGCGACGGTCTTCCCGGGGCACCCCCAGGAGTTCGGCCAGAACGAGAAGGGGGAGTTCCGCCGCTACGTCGAGCACAAAATCGCACTCGCCCCGGGCCACTACAGCGTCGAGAATTTCACGGGTGAGTTCCCGGGTGCGCGCGTCGAGTTTCTGGATCGTCCGCGGTTTGAAAAAATCATTGATGCTGGCCCGAAGCTGGGTATGACGCGGCGGGTCCATGTGAATCATCTGCTGCTGAAACATCGACAGATCTTCGGGCCTCATGTCGGCATTGATCGCCGTCCCGCGCGACGAAGAGAAGAGATCTGAGTCCTTCGAAACAGCCACCACGTCCGCGTGGCGGGTCAGCACCCAGAAGCCACGCTGCTCGGGCTCGACTACGCCCACGGCCCGTTCCCGCGAAGGGCGACCCGGATTCCAATGCACCGGGGCTTCGTCCCGCAGCTTCTTGAATAGATCGTGCGGGACGCCGCTCGCGAAAGTTGCGGGTTCGAGCAGGCTGGGGATCTCGGGAGGCATTGAAATCTCCTGGGGTGACGAGGGTTGGTGCGACTTTCAAGAGTACAAGTCTGCGCTCTGAGTGACCACAGCGCCCGCTCTCCCGTTTTTTCAAGGCCCTTGTTGTCTGGTCCGGACTCAGAGAGAATTTGGCCATGCGGGATGAGGAACTCACAGACGAGCAGACCTCGCGTTTTCGGCGCGATGGTTTTCTGCGAGTTCCGGGCCTGCTCGCGGAAGAGGAAGTCGATCGTTTTGGCGAGGCGGTGGACCGGGCTGTGGAGGAGCGAACCCGCCACGACCCTCGCCCTCTGGAAAAAAGAAGCCGCTACGAACAATCCTTTCGGCAATGCCTGAACCTCTGGGAAGATCAGCCGGAGGTCCGCCCCCTCAGCTTCCACCCGTGCGTGGGGCGAGCCGCCGCCGCGCTCCTGGAAACCGAAGCCGTTCGAATCTGGCACGATCAGGCGCTCTATAAGGAATCCGGCGGACGGGAGACCGACCCCCACCAGGATCAACCCTATTGGTCGATCGCGGAGCCACGGACCGTCACCGCATGGATTCCCTTCCAACCTGTACGCCAGAAAAATGGCGCGGTGGGATATCTACCCGGGAGTCACCGCTCGGGGCTACGCGAGTTCGCCAATATCTTCGGCAGCACAGGCCTCGACCTGGACGCCTTTCCTGAGACCCGGAACAAGTCCTTCGACTACGTGGAAGCGGAGAAAGGCGATGTGGTCTTCCACCATGGCCTCACGGTGCACCGCGCGTATCCGAATACCACCGCCGAGACCCGGCGCGCCCACACGGTCATTTTCTTCGCCGACGGCTGCACGCGAAGCGCTTTCCGACATCCTTCAGTGGACAGACCCGGCATTCCACTGGGTGCCGCGATCGAAAGCGAACTCACGCCCATCGCCTGGCCCCGGCCCGACGGAGACCCGCCGCCGGCGCCTCGACCACCCCGGCAGCCCCTGCCGGGCTGGCCCGCCAGCGCGGCAGAGAAACGCCAAAAGGGAAATTCGGCCTAGCAAGCGCCGAACGAACGCTTCACCCCTTCAGCGTCTTCATCGCCTCGACCATTTCCTCGGCGGCGTTGCCGGGAATCGCGTAGCCCTCGGGATCGCGAATCTGGTCGAGATTATCCCGTACCTCTTCGGCGCTCACATGATCTCCGCCGCTATCGGCCCATCCCGGGCAGAGCCCGACGAAGATCCGGGCGTAGCGACCGGCCCCAACCGAATAGATCTCGTGGGTCTGCTCACACTCTTCCGAGGCCAGGTAGACCACCATGGAGGTCACGTACTCGGGGTCGAGTTTGAGCCCGAGGTTGTCCATGATGCCCGTGGTCATTCGGGTCAGCGCGATGGGGGCGATCACGTTGCTCTTGATATTGTTCTTGAGCCCCTCCTGGGAGACGACGTTGGAGAGCCCCACCAGGCCCATCTTGGCGGCCCCGTAATTGCCCTGGCCGAAATTCCCGAAAACACCCGCGGCCGAGGCGGTAAACACGAAGCGGCCGTAGTTGTTCTCCTTCATGGCACGAAGCGCCGGGCGCGAAACGCAATACGCACCGCGAAGATGCACATCCAGCACCGCATCCCATTCCTCGGGACTCATCTTCACCAGGCTGCGGTCGCGCAAAATGCCCGCGTTGTTGATCACCACGTCGACGCGTCCGAAATTATCGAGCGCGCTCTGAACGATGGCTTCGCCGCCTTCGGGTGTCGAGACCGATTCGTAATTCGGCACGGCAGTCCCGCCGGCTTCTTCGATCTCCTTGACGACCAGGTCAGCCGCCGATGCACCCGAGCCGGTTCCGTCTACACTTCCGCCGAGATCGTTGACCACCACCTTGCCACCGCGCCGAGCAAATTCGAGCGCGTGGGATTTGCCCAGGCCGCTGCCCGCGCCCGTTACGATGATGACACGATCGTCGAATCGAATATCACTCATATTTTCCTCTGATTTCTCGAATTTCTGCGGCTGCGCAGAGCCGACATCCTAGATGCGTTCGATGATGGTTCCCGTTCCCACCGCAGCGCCGCAGCACATGGTCACCAGGGCCGTCTGCTTATCCTGCCGCTCGAGCTCATGTAGGGCCGTCACGATCAGCCGCGAGCCCGTAGCGCCCACGGGATGCCCCAAGGCGATGGCCCCGCCGTTGACGTTCACCCGGTCCACGTCTGGCTTGCAGACCTGGATCCACGACAGGACCACCGAAGCAAAAGCCTCATTCACTTCGAAGAGATCCATATCGCTCATTTCCATTCCCGACTTGCCGAGGACCGCACGGGTCGCGTCGATGGGACCGTCCAGCAGGTAATAGGGATCGGCGCCCACCACGACATCGGAAACGATGCGTGCCCGGGGGCGCAGGCCCAATGACTTCGCCTTGTCGGCATCCATCCACAGCACTGCCGCAGCCCCGTCGGAGATCTGGGACGAGTTGCCCGCGGTATGCATGAAGCCCGGAACCGCCTCCTTCAATTGCGCCAGACCTTCGGGCGTGGTGGACCGAATGCCCTGATCCCGCTCGACCCGCTGTGTCTCCCCAGTGGGCTTGCCCTCGGCGTCGAGCACGGGGGCATCGATGGGAAGAATCTCTCGATCAAAGCGCCCTTCGTCCCGCGCCTGCGCGGCCAGGGTCTGGGATCGAAGCCCCCACTCATCGATATCCTTGCGCCCGATACCCCGATTCTCGGCGATCCGATCCGCGGCTTCGAACTGGCTCATGGACATTTCCCAGTTCCAATTTTCCGAGGGGATGAAGAAGCCGGGTCCATTCTGCATATTCGCGCCCAGCCCCACGTGGCTCATCACCTCACAACCACCGGCGATCCCGCAATCGATGCTGCCCGCCTGGACCAGCGCGCGCACCAGGTGATTGGCCTGCTGGCCCGAACCGCATTGAGAATCCACGGTGGTGCCGCCCGTGGCCCAACCCTTGTTGCGCGAGAGCCAGGAAATCCGCGCCAGGTTGCCCGCCTGCTCCCCCGCCTGGGTGACACAGCCGGCGATGACCTGTTCCACGTCCGCGGGGTCGACCCCGCTGCGCTCCACCACCCCGTCAAAGACCTGACCGAGGAGTTGTGCCGGGTGGAAACCGGAAAGGTCCCCCGTGCCGGGCTTGCCACGAGCGATTGGACTGCGCAGTGCTTCTACGATCACGCCTTCTGCCATGAGAATCTCCTGATGAATGAGCGAGCCCCCTTCGAAATCGAGGGAAACTCAAAACGGGACCGGGTCGTTCGGGCTCAGCCGTCACTGAGCAACGCCCTCGATCCGGGCTTTGCTGTTTACGGGGTCCGCGATTCTAACCGGAAACCCGTTCCGCGTCGCGGGGTTGAAGGCAACGTATCGGGCCAATTCGAAGACCCGGGGGGGAGCACTGGGCCGGATCGCGCAATCGATTCAGCCTCCCGGGAGGCTCCCTTGGAGCAGGGCCTGCCTCTCGAAGCGCTTGGCGATCCGCCAGCCCTCGGCGGTCCGCACCAACTCGTCTTCATAGTAAGCGTACACAGTAAAAATCGTCTCCTTGCCTTCGGAATCCCGGGTACACATGGGGTTGTTGACCAGGGTCCGGCCCCGGGCACCATCCCCGTCGAGTTCGATCTCGCTATTGCTGAGCGAGTGCAGGGTCACGGGGAAGATCGCCAGCGCTTTCTCGAGCCAGGCGCGCACTTCGGGGTATTTGCCCGCGATGCCGCCCGAACTCACATAATCCACATCGGCATCGGGCACGAAGCATGTATCCAGCAATTCATAATCCTTCGTATCGATGGCCGTCGCGTAACGGGTGAGCAGATCATTGATCTCGATCCGATCGGAAATTTCCTGAAGCGACAACGTCATTGACAATCTCCCTATGCGGGGCCCGACTCGAACCCGGATCGAAGCCTACGCAACGCATGCCGGCGATGCTAACGCGCTGGCGAGCGTGGCGAGCGCGGTGAAAAAAACAACTTTTCCGCGTTGCCGCGAATGAACTTCTCGAGCACGCCTTCGCGCAAATCGAGCGCGCGCGCCTCGGAGAGACAGCGCTCCATGGAGAGCACGGGATGATCCGACGCATAGAGGATCTTGTCGGCGCCGCGGGTATTCATGAAATGAATCAATTCGGGAGGGAAATATTTCGGCGCGAAGGCCGAGGTCATCAGGTGCAGGCCCTTGTATTTGAGCATCAGCCGCAAGGCGATACCCCACCAGGGGTCGGCCCCATGCGCCATGGAGATCCGCAACTTCGGAAAATCGAGGCAAACGCGATCCAGGTGCATGGGGTTCTGGCACTCGCCGGGCATCGGGGGGCCTGGGATCCCGGTATTGATCGAGATCGGCAGATCCAAATCGCAACACTTCGCATAGAGGGGGTAGTAGTCACGGTGATTCGGCGGGAGATCGTGAAGGAAGGGAACCACCCGGGCCATCACCACGGGCTGCTCCGCCAGCATGTCCTCCAAGGCCCAACACGCCTTCATGTGGGCGGTGGGATCACAAATGGCCGCAAGGAAAAGTCGGTCGGGGTATTGCTTCACGCAATCGAGAACCGCTTGCTGGGGAGCTTCCAAGGAGAGGCTGAGCACCGCGCGCTCGACCCCCGCGGCGTCCATCTGGGCGATCAACTCATCCGCGGACAGTTCGCGCAGGAAATCGTCGCCGGCCTTGAAATAATCCTCTTTGACCCGAACCAGCCAATCCGGTGGACGCTGGCCTCCCAACATGGAGAGGTTGACCCAGGGATCGATTGCCAGAACTTGCGCCATGATGGAGCCAGCATAGAGCAACTAGCCGATTGCACCGTGCCCCCTATGCTTTGAAGCGCCCACTTCCTGCGGGAGGGACCCAGCCGGTGCAACGAGGCGTCATCCTCCAGCCCACATATCGGATTCAACGGGATCGCCCGATCATTCAGCTCTACGGGCGCCTCGAATCCGGGCGAGCTTTTCTCGTCGAAGATGATCGTTTCCAGCCCTATTTTTTCGTCCGGGAACGCGACGGGCACCACCTCGCCCAGGAGAGCGGGGTTACGCTTCGCGAAACCGAGCTCAGCAATTTGGCGGGGGAGCCCGTCTCCCGAGTCAATGTCCAATTGCCGGGTGAGATTCGACCGCTTCGCATTCGCCTCGAACGGCTGGGTGTGCCCAGCTATGAGGCCGACTTGCGCTTCGCGTATCGCTACCTGATGGACCACGCGCTCCGGGATTGCATCGGCATCGAGGGGCGCACCGAAAGCGAAGGACAAAGCGGCGCGGCACAGCCCGGGGCCGGGCTGGTCCGCTTTCGCAATCCCGACCTGGTCAGCACCGAAGCGGAAATCGAACTCTCGACACTATCCCTCGACCTCGAAACGACCCCCGATGCCAGCGAGATCTATTCGGCTGCCCTGGCGGGCTGCGGGGTGGAGGAAGTCCACCTGGTCTCCTCTTCCCCGGTTCCGGGCGCGGAGAATTACGCCGATGAATCGGCATTGCTCGTCGCCCTGGCGGGGCGGATCCGCCAACTCGATCCCGACCTCCTGATCGGTTGGAACGTGGTGGATTTCGATTTGCGGGTGCTGAGCCGGCGCTTCGAGGCGTTGAATATCTCCACTGCAGCGCAATCCCTCGGAAGACTTCCGGGAAGCATTCGATTTCAGGGCGATGCGAGTTTTACCCGCCCGAGCCGGGCCGAGATCTCCGGGCGCATGGTGGTGGACGGCATCCCCCTGGTGCGCGATGCCCTCCGGCTTCCGGACTACCGCCTGAGCACGGTGGCGCACGCTGTATTGGGCCGGGGCAAACTCATCAACGAAGAAGCCCCGAACGCCGCCGAAGAGATCTCTCGACTCTACCGCGAGGACCGGGAAGCCCTGGCGGCCTACAACCTGGAAGATGCCCGCCTGGTGGCGGAGATTCTCGAACACGAGGGACTGCTCGAACTCGCCCGGGAACGCAGCCGTCTCACGGGTATGCAACTCGACCGCGTGGGGGCCAGCATCGCCACCTTCGACCTCGTCTACCTGCCGGATCTTCGGCGCCATGGCGCGGTGGCGCCCAATGTCAGCGACAGCCAGAGCAACGCCGCGGTGAGTGGGGGCAGTGTTTTGGAACCCCAGCCGGGCCTGGCCCGCAACGTGGCGGTCTATGACTTCAAGAGCCTCTACCCGAGCCTGATGCGAACTTTCAATATCGACCCCCTCGCCCTGGCCCGAGGCCGGCTCGAGACCGCGGGTGCGGCCATCGTCGCGCCCAATGGCGCCCGCCTCTCGCGACAGGAGGCGATCCTTCCGCGTATCCTCGAGCGCTTCATGGAGCGCCGAGAAGCCGCCAAGGAGCGGGGCGATCGCCATGCCAACCAGGCGATCAAGATCATGATGAATTCGATGTTCGGGATCTTCGCCGCCCCGGCCTGCCGCTTTTTCAGTCCCGAACTCGCCAATGCCATTACGCGCTTCGGACAACAGACCCTGGCCTGGACGTGCGAGGCGTTCGCGGAACGCGGCGTGAAGGTTATCTATGGCGACACGGACTCGGTCTTTGTTCAACTTCCGGAAAGCGGCGACGAAGCCGCCATGGAGAAGAGCGCCGAAACGCTTCGGGCGGAGGTCGCCCGGGAAATCGCCGGGCGAATCCACGCCGAATACGACGTGGAAGCGCAACTCGACCTGGAACTCGAGAAGGTGTACTCGCGCTTTCTGCTGCCGCGGGTTCGGGGCGGCCAGGGGGGGAGTAAAAAACGCTACGCGGGATGGCTGGAGGACGCCGAGGGCGGCCGACTCGAAATCGTCGGCCTCGAATCCGTGCGCCGAGACTGGCCCCGAGTCGCCCAACGACTCCAGGAGGGCATGCTGACCCGCCTCTTCCGCGACGAAGAGGTGCTGCCCTTTGTCCGGGAGACCATCGCTGCAGTGCGCAGCGGCGAACTCGACAAGGAGCTCGTCTACAGCAAGCGAATCCGTAAGGGCTCCCTGGATCGCTACACGGAATCGAGCCCGCCCCACGTCAAGGCGGCGAGAAAGCTCGAGGAGCGCCAGGGCACGAAGGCCGGCCCGGTGGTCCACTATTGGATCGGGCGAAGCGGCCCCGAGCCGCTGCTCCCCGGAGAGATTCCCCCCGACGAGATCGACCGCAAGCACTACGTGGAGCGCGTCCTGGAACCCGTGGCGGACGCGATCCTCTGCGAAATTGACTCTTCCTTCGCCGAAGCCCTGGGTGAAGGCCAACAACTCAAGCTGATCTGAAATGCCCTGGGCTCGGAGCCCCTCCGGGCCGGCTCAAGCGGCGGCGGATTCCCAGGGAGCGTCCGATTCGGCGACCCGGGCCAACTGCCGGAAGAGCGCCTCCTCGCGGTGGGCGAGATCATCCACCCGGGCGCCCGCCTGGGCGAAGAGTTCGGGCCGGCAGGTCTCGCGCTCGCTCTGGGTCTTCAACAGGTCGGCCACCTCTCCCCATCCCTGGGCAATGGCATCGGTCGCCTCGGCGAGGCGCAATTCGCCCAGGGCGGGCACCGCTTGTTCCGCCTCGGCGAGGAAATCCCGGTAGATCGATCGAAAGAAAAGCCCCCCGGCGCCGCGCTTCACGATGATCTGATAACCGAAACGCGCAGCCCAGGACCAGTCGTCGAGCGCCTTCCAATCCCCGAGTTCGCGGGCGAGGCTTCGCATACCGGGCAAACCGCAGGCCGCCGGCGGCATCGGACCCTCCGGCGGATCCAGCATCCATTGCGCGTTGCGCGCAAAGGCCAGGCGAATGATCTCGGGCAAGGGGCGGCCCCACTCGAGGCGGCCGGGCCGGAAATGCTGGTACTCGTTGTGGCACGGCATCGGGTAATCGTCGGCGTTGCGCGAGCGTCGGAGTTCCTCGCGGCTGACGCTCTGGTATTCGCCCAGCTTTCGATCCGCGATATAAACGCGATCCTCGGCTTCGTCGTACCCCACAGCCACTGCGCGGTGGCCCGGAAAATGGCTCGTGGTTCCCTGGTAGCCCAAGTAGAAAGTGTCGGTGGAGAGCATCACCGGCACCCCGGCATCGAGCTGCGCTTTCAGGCTCTGCCAGGCGCGGGCGTCGTCTTCCTCGACCCCGCCCTCCACGGGCAACCCGGCGTTCGCGCAGAAATCGGTTTCCAGGCTGACCGTGCGCCCGTGAAACATCCGGGTGGGACTCAGGGCATCGTTATTGATGGCGAAGAAGCCGAGCCCGCCCGCCAGGCCAAAAACCATGGCTTCGGATAGGGGCAACTCGTGGAAGTTCAGGATATTTCGGATCGCCGTGGAGGCGCAGTGCTCGCCCGGACGATGTTCGAAGCCCTCCACAAAGACCTTCATCCGTTCTCCTCCCGTGGCCAGGCTCACTATACCTTGATCCTTCCCGGAACTCGCACCCGGGCAGGGCCCTAGGCCGGAGCGCCCAGGGCAGCGACCACCTCGCTCACCTCGGCGTCCTGGGCAGGATCCCCGGGCATGGGGAAGGTCATGCGCGTGGCCAGGCCAGCGAAGCGCGCGCGCAGCCCATCGGCGATCTCCCCGTAGCGGCCACTGGGCACCAGAACCTCGAGCATCTCGTCGCTCACCCGGGCCGTCATCTCGGGCCAACGCCCCTCGCGCGCCAGGTCGTGGAGTTCCCGGCCCACCTCCCCCCAGCCGTAGAGTTCCAGCGAGGGCCAATAGGAAGGCGTGGAGTAGAGGAAACCGAAGAGTTCCCGAATCCCCTCGCGCGCCGCGTCCACGGCGGCCGCGGTGGAACCCGTGGCCACCAGGTCCGCCGCCATCAGGCCCATGGCTTCACGGGTCCGGCCCGTCCGGGCCGCGCCTTTGTCCAGCCGCGGCCAGACGACCTCGCGCAGGTAGCGGGGAGAACTGTTGGTGGGATGGCACATGAGCCCATCGGCCGCTTCCCCGGCCAGCGCCGTCATGCCCGGACCGATCCCGCCGAGATGAATCGGCACGGGCCCGTCCGCGCAGGGGCCGGGGTTGAAGAAGGGCTGCATCTTGGTGAAACGATAATGCTCGCCCTCGAAAGCCAGGGGCGCACCGTCCTGCCAGCAGGCGAAAATCGCGCGCAGCGCCCCGATATATTCGCGCATGCGCGGAACCGGGGGAGACCATGCGGTCGAGAAGCGCCCCACGATATTGCCGCGCACCTGGGAGCCAATGCCCAATTCGAAGCGCCCGCGAGAGACGGTTTGCAGATCCCAGGCCGCGTGGGCCACATTCATCGGACTGCGGGGAAAGGCGACGAGGACGCTGGTCGCCACTCGTAAACGTTCGGTCGCCGTCAGGGCCGCCTGGGCGACGAGCAGGCCATCGTGCACCGCATCCGGCACGTTCAAGCCGCAATAGCCCAGCGCTTCGGCTCGGCGTGCGTGCTCGGCCACATCGGCCAGGGCCATCCGCTGGTCCATTGCCGCCCAGACTTCCATTGATCCCTCCCCGTGTTCCCCCGCCTTGCGGTGGCCCCAGCATACCCGCCCGCCAGGGGGATTTTCCGGCCGCACAGGGGCGAATCCGGGGATTTTGCGAGACTAGAACGTGTTTCAGTTTCGGGGTATAGTCGAAGGGTCGCCGGCGCCCGGCGCCACTCACCGCTTTCGCCCCCCAAAGGGGGCCCGAGGTCCCTTCCATGCACGTCGACTACACCCCTGTCCAGAAGGAACTCCGCCTCAAGCTCCGTGACTATTTCGGCCAACTGATGACCCCCGAGCGCAAAGAGGGCATCAAGATGCTCGAGGGCGGGGGCCTGTTCCGGGAGATCGTTCGCGAGATGGGGAGCGACGGCTGGCTCGGCGTGGGCTGGCCCGAGGAATACGGCGGGGGCGGACTGACCGCTATCGAGCAGTTGATCTTCTTCGACGAATTGCGCCGAGCGGGCGCCCCCCTGCCTTTCGTCACCCTCAATACCGTGGGCCCGGCCCTGATGGCCCATGGCTCCGAGGAACACAAGCGCGAATTCCTGCCGCGCATCCTTGCCGGCGAAGCCCATTTCGCCATCGGCTATACCGAGCCCGATGCAGGCACCGACCTGGCCTCGCTCAAGACCTCGGCGGTTCGAGACGGCGACGAGTGGGTCATCAACGGAACCAAGATCTTTACCAGCGGCGCCGATGACGCCGACTATATCTGGCTGGCCGCGCGCACGGACCCCGAAGCGAAGAAGCACCAGGGCATCACGATCTTCATCGTCGATACCCAGCTGCCCGGCTTCAGCGCAGCGCCCATTCATACCGTGGGCGGCGGCCATACGTGCATGAGCTACTACGAGAACGTGCGGGTCCACAACTCCATGATCGTCGGGGGTCCGGGCCAGGGATGGCGCCTGATCACCACTCAACTCAACCACGAGCGCGTGGGACTCGCGGCCTTCGGTGGCATCGCTTTCAAACACCTGGATGACGTGGTGACGTGGGCCAGCGAAACCCAAGACGCCGATGGCACTCGGGTGGCGGACGATCCGCGGGTACAGCAAGCCCTGGGTGAAGCCAGCGCACGCCTCGAGGCCATGAAGGTGATGAACTGGCGGATGGCGTGGGCCCTGGAACAGGACACCCTCGACCCCGCCCAGGCCTCGGCGGTCAAGGTCTACAGCACCGAGACCCTGATCGAAGTCTATCGCCTGCTGCAGGAAGTCGTCGGGGTAGCGGGAGCGCTTCGTAAGGGATCGGCGGGAGCCGTTCTGCTCGGTGCGCTCTCCCAAGAAGCCCGATCCTGCCAGATCAACACATTCGGTGGCGGCGTCAACGAAGTGCAACGCGAGATCATCGCCATGGCCGGGCTCAAGATGCCCCGGGCACCTCGCTAGCCCCAGCCCACCCAGGAGCCCGCAATGAATTTTTCTTTCAGCGAAGAACAGGATGCCATCCGCGAACTCGCCCAGCAGATCCTGGGCGACGCCTGTAGCCACGATCGCCTGGCCGAGATCGAGCGCAACGAAGCCGGGGACGGCATCGACCACGAGCTTTGGAAAGCCCTCGCCGAGGCGAACCTGCTGGGCGTGGCGGTGGCCGAAGCCGATGGCGGAAGCGGTTATGGACTGGCGGGGCTGGGTGTTCTTCTTGAAGAGGCCGGCAGAACCCTGGCGCCCATTCCCCTGGTCCCGACCCTGGTCTACAGCGCCCCGGCCCTCGGCGAGTTCGGCAGTGCCGCCCAACGCCAGCGTTGGCTCCCGGGAGTCGTCGCGGGGGACATCCTTCTGAGCGCAGCCTTCGAGGAAAGCGGCCGCCAGGATCCCGCGCGGCCCCAGACAAAGGCCCGGGCCCAGGCTGAGGGCTGGGTCCTCGACGGCGAAAAGATCTGCGTCCCCTGCGCGGCCCAAGCCGCACGCATCCTGGTCCCCGCCTCCCTGGGCGAGGGCCTCGTGGGCGTTTTCCTGGTGGACCCGAACGCCCCAGGCGTCGGGCTCGAGGCGGGCATCGCCAACCACCACGAACGCCAATTCCAGCTGACCCTCACCGGGGTCGAAGTCCAGGCCGACGATCTGCTGGGAAGCCCTGAGAACGGCGCCGAGATCGTGACCTGGGCGGTCAACCGGGCCCAGGCTGCGCTTGCCGCCTTGCAGCTCGGGGTCTGCGAAGCCGCCCTGGCCCGCACGGCCGAGTACACCGCGGACCGTAAGCAATTCGGCCGCCCCATCGGAACCTTCCAGGCCGTGACCATGCGGCTGGCCGACGCCTTCGTCGACCTCGAGTGCATGAAGTCCACGCTGTGGCAGGCCATTTGGCGTCTCGAAGAGGGCCTGCCGGCCAGCGCCGAGGCAGCCGCCGCCAAGTGGTGGGCATGCCGGGGCGGGAGCCGGGTGGCCCATACCGCCATGCACCTGCACGGAGGGATCGGGGCCGACATCGACTATCCGATTCACCGCTACCTGCTCTGGGCCCAGCAGATCGGGCTGACCCTCGGCGGAGCGGGCGAGCAATTGTCCCGGATCGGTGCCCTTCACGCCGACCCCGCAGCCCGAGCGATCGCCCAAGCTCACGGCTAGCTCGCGCATCTCTCCAACTTCCAGCGCTCCATTGCGTCGCTCGCCGCGGGGCTCTGTGGCGGCTCCAGGGAGAAGTGCGGACCCTTATCCCCCGACCCGGCACTGACGCACGTCAGCCTTGGGCCGAGCCGCTATGGTTGGCGACGATCGCGAAGCCAACTGGGGAGCAGGCCGCCATGCCCATCGAGATTCGGATGCCCGAACTCGCGCCGGACATCACGGAAGCCGATCTCATCGCCTGGTTGGTGGAACCCGGATCCCCGGTGGACCAGGGCGAGGCCATCGTCGAAATCGAGACCGAGAAGTCGACGGTGGAGATCGAGGCCCCCGCCTCCGGGATCCTGAGTGAGATTCTCGTCCCCCAAGGCAGCCTGGGCGTGGCCGTGGGAACCGTATTGGGCGTGATCGAGGCCGCCGCGAAGGATGATCGGCCGAAAACCGCCGAGGTATCCGCACCCGAGAACCCCCAGGACGAGCCGGCCGAGCCGCAAGAGGCCCCTTCGGCTGCCGCCGAAGCCCCGGCAGAGCCCGCGGAGCCCCCCGTCCCGGAGCCCGCGAACCGCTCCACCGCCCTGGCCCGGCGGCTGGCCCAGCGCGCTGGGCTCGATATCGACTCCATGCGGGGCAGCGGCGGACATGGGCGGGTCACCAAGGCGGATGTCCAGCGGGACGCGGGCTCTGCGGCGAGCGGAGCGGGGGAAGGAGCGCGTTTCCTGCGGCTCGAAGCCGACTGCCAGGCCGATCGGCTGATGGAAACCCTGGGCCAACTCGCTGCCGGGACGCCCGAAAACCCGATTCCCATCGAGGCCGTGGTGCTTCGGGCCGCGGCCCTCGCGCTGAAGGGCCTCTCCGCTCCCGGCGATGGATCCGAAGCGGAGAGCAGCCCCGTAGAAATCGAGGTCGCCCATTCGGCTTCGAATGCGCGAAGCGCGCGCATCCGCGACGCCGACCGCAAAGGACTGGCGGCGCTTTCCCTCGAGTGGAGCGCGCTGGAGGCGGACGAGGTTTCCGAATCCCCTGGCCAGGCCGGGCTCCGGCTGACCGGGCTCGACACCCAGGGCGTGGATCGACATTGGCCCGGATCCCCGCCGGGTTCGGCCCCGAGCCTGGGCTTCGGAACGCCGCGCATTGCGCCCGTAGTCCGCGGGGACTCGGTGGCCCCGGGCTACGTCCTGACCTTGACGCTCAGCGCCGATCCCCACTCGCTGGAAGCCGAAGAAGCGGCGCGCCTGCTCGCCGCCATCCGGGGCTTCATCGAAGCGCCGCTCAAGATGGTGCTCTGAGGGGCCGTCGCCCGGTCTAGAGGGCTGACCAGGAACGGGCCACCGCCAGCAGATCCGCTTGTCTCGGAGAGGCTCCGCGCTCCCTGGCCATGGTTTCGATGCCCACCAGGACATCGCGCCGAGAGACCTGCCCCACCAGGCGCCCCTCGTCGATGACGGGAAGCCTGCGGATGGGGAGGGTCAGGAAATAGTGGGCGATGGCGTAAATGCCCAGGTCCGGGGTAATCGTTCGACCCGCACCCGTCATGAAATGCTTGACGGTGCCCGCCTCTTCCTGGCGATCCGCATAGAACTCGTCCGAAGAGAGCATCCGCAGGCAGTCGAGTTCCGAGAGAACGCCGAGCATGCTTCCGTTCTCGTCCACCACAGGGGCGCCGGAGATTCCGCGCCCCACCAGGATGCGAATGGCCTCGAATATGCTCATCTCGGGGTTCAGCGTAATCAGGGAGCGGGTCATGATCTCCCTGGCTGTCAATACCCGGTGCGCATCGGCCATGTCGATTCCTCCTGCCCTTCGGGTCGGCGAACCCGAGTCGGCTCCCTCTTACTTTGGGCGAATTCCCTGGCGACTCCTTTGGCCATTCCCTCGGCGGCGCTCGCCTTCGGCCCGGCCCGACCGGTGCGAAGGCAAGTACACCCCCCTGCCGGGGGTTCGGCGTGTTCCTTTGATTGTACTCTGGCAAGCCCCTGGAGATCAAATCGAAAAATCGGAGCCACAACCCGCCCCAAGCTGCCCCAAGCCGCTTCCCCGAGGCGCCCTGCCCCTGGGCCACCCTGCTCCCGCAGCCCGAAAAACCCAGCCGAGAAGGCGCAGACCAGCGGCAGCGGCAACTTCAAGTTTGCTTGATCCATGCCCCGTCTCCCTCTAGTATCTGCCGCGTCCAGACCGCACCCCACGCCCGAGGGAAACTCAAAAGAGCCCCGGGAACCCGGTCTTGGAGACTGAGCCCGAAGGTGAATCGGTCCACCTGACGAGCTCGGTGAGCGAACCTTTCGTAACAGAACTCAAAGACCGAGAACCCCAAACGACACGATGGCCGCCGATGGCGACCGATCGGTCGAGATGAACGAGCAGCGAAGCGCCAATGGCCACCCACAAGATCACGAAGGGCCTCGACCTGCCCCTATCGGGCCGGCCCATCCAGGTGATCCGCGAGCGCGTCCAATCGACCCGGGTAGCCGTGATGGCTGACGATTTCCCTGGCATGAAGCCCCGCATGCGGGTGGAAGAGGGTGAAAGCGTCAAGCGCGGACAGGTTCTCTTCGAGGACCGCAAGAATCCGGGCGTTCTCCACACCGCGCCGGGAGCGGGCAGAGTCATCGGCATTCATCGGGGCGCTCGCCGGGTCCTGCAATCCGTGGTGATCGACCTCTCGGATAATGAGCGAGCGGGCACACCCGAGGCTGGCGAATACCAGGCCTTCTCGAGTTTTACGAATAAGAGCGAGAGCGATTGGACGCGGAGCGAAATCCGTGACCTGCTGGTGGAATCGGGGCAGTGGGCCGCTTTTCGCACCCGCCCCTACAGCAAGGTGCCCGCGGTCGACTCCGAACCCGCCGCGATCTTCGTCACCGCCATAGACACTTCCCCCCTCGCCCCTTTGCCCGAGGTCGTGCTCGCGGATCAAATGGAGGCTTTCGAGCGGGGCCTGGGCCTGGTTGCCCGGCTCACCGAGGGAAAGACCTATCTCTGCCTTCGGGAGCACAGTGACCTGGCCGAAAAGCTCGAAGCCGACGTCCAGACCGAATATTTCGCTGGGCCCCATCCGGCGGGAAACCCCGGGCTCCACATTCACATGCTCGAACCCGTGAATCGAAAGAAGACCGTCTGGCATATCGGCTACCAGGACGTCGTCGCCATCGGCCGACTCTTCGCCACCGGCCACCTCGATGTCGATCGCGTGATTGCCCTTGCGGGCCCGCCCCTCGCGGATCCCCGGCTGGTACGCGCTCGCCTGGGCGTGTGCATCGAAGATGCCACGGGGGATGAATTCGATGCCGACGCGAACGTGCGCCTGATCTCCGGCTCAGTACTCGCGGGAAAGAAGGCCGACCGGGATTCATTCGGATACCTCGGGCGCTACGAGCGACAGATCAGTGTGATTGAGGAAGGGAACGAAAGGGAATTTCTTGGCTGGCTCGCTCCCGGCAAGGATCGATTCTCGCTGCTGCGGATCTTCCTCTCGAGTTGGCTGGGTGCCAAGGAATTCAAGATGAACACGAGCCTGAATGGAGCCGAACGGGCGATGGTGCCGGTGGGCAGCTATGAGCGCGTCATGCCCATGGACATCCTGCCTACCTTCCTGCTCCGCTCGATGCTGGTGGGCGATGTCGAGAAGGCAGAGGAATTGGGCGCCCTGGAACTCGACGAGGAAGATCTGGCGCTCTGCACCTTCGTCTGCCACAGCAAGATCGATTACGGACCGATACTTCGACGCAACCTCGAAATCATTGAGAACGAGGGCTGAGGAAGCGATGCGATTTCTCCGCGACAAGCTGGACGAAGTGGCCCCGCTCTTTGAGAAGGGCGGGAAATACGAGCGCTTCTGGCCGGTCTTCGACCTCCAATCCTCCTTCCTCTTCACCTCGGGCGAGGTCACCCGCACGGCATCCCACGTCCGTGATAGCACCGACATGAAGCGGCTCATGATGACCGTGGTCGTCGCCCTGATTCCCTGCATGCTCATGGCCTGCTGGAATACGGGCTATGAAGCCATGCTGGCCATGGCTCGAGGCGCCTCCGCCCTGGACACCTGGCAGACGGCTCTCTGGCAATGGCTCGGGCTCTCCTTCGATTTCAAGAGCAGCGTTCTCTGCATCCTCTTCGGAGCCCTCTACTGGATTCCCGTCTACGCCACCGTCATGATCGCGGGCGGCATCGCAGAGTTGATCTTCGCGGTGGTCCGCAGCCACGAGATCAACGAGGGCTTTCTCGTAACCGGCGCGCTCCTGCCCCTGACCCTGCCTCCGACCATTCCTCTCTGGATGGTGGCTCTGGGCACGGTCTTCGGCATCGTGATGGGCAAGGAGGTCTTCGGGGGTGTGGGGATGAACTTCCTCAACCCCGCATTGACCGCGCGCGCCTTCCTCTTCTTCGCCTATCCCGCTTCCATGAGCGGCGACGCCCCCTGGCTTGCCGCCGATTTCTCGGGGTTGGACAACTTCTCCGGCGCCACCTTGCTCTCCCAGGCCGCATCCACCCCGGGCGCGCTCGACCAGGCGAATTGGTGGTCGTCCTTCTGGGGCTCGGTCCCTGGCTCCATGGGCGAAACGTCGGCCTTCGCCTGCCTTCTCGGCGCCCTGCTCCTGGCCCTGAGCCGGGTGGGCTCGTTTCGTACGATGGGCGGCGTGGTGATCGGCACGGTCCTCATGGCCCTCACCTTCAATCTGGCCGGCTCGACCACCAACCCCATGTTCGCAGTGCCCTGGCATTGGCATATGGTGCTCGGGGGATGGGCCTTCGGTATGGCCTTCATGGCGACCGACCCGGTCTCCTCTGCCTTCACCGACCGCGGCAAGTGGTTCTACGGCTTCGGGATCGGAGTACTCGTGGTGCTGATTCGAGTCGTGAACCCGGCCTATCCCGAGGGCATGATGCTCGCGATTCTCTTCATGAACATGTTCGCCCCCCTCATCGATCATTTCGTCGTACAGGCCAATATCCGCAGGAGGGTTGCGCGCGGTGCAGCATAGTACGGCTTATATCATCGGCTTCTCCACCGTGGTCTGCGTAATCTGCGCGCTCTTCGTTGCCACGTCGGAGGTTTCGTTGCGCCCTCTCAAGGAGCGCAATATTCGAGTGGATCGGCAGAAGAATATTCTCTCCGTTGCGGGGTTGGTTGAACCCGGCGAAAAGCTCGACGCCGAGCAGATCGACAATCGCTTCGAGCAATCCATTCGGCCCATTCTGATCGACCTGGCCACGGGCGAGGAGAACACGGGCATCGACCCTGCATCATTCAACCAGCGCGCCGCCGCGCGCGACCCGGCCCGCAGTTCAGCCGCCCCGCCCAACCCGTCGAAGGTGCTCCGCGTCCCCGACCAGGCGCTGATCTACGAAGTCGTCAAGAACGGCGAGGTCGATTCGATCATCATCCCCATCGAGGGATATGGCCTCTGGTCGGTGCTTTACGGTTATCTCGCCCTGGCGCCGGACCTGCGTACGATTCGCGGCATTACCTATTACGACCAGAAGGAGACCGCGGGCCTGGGCGGCGAAGTCGAGAACCCGAGTTGGAAGGCCAAATGGGTCGGTCGAAAGGCTTTCGACGAGCGCGGTAGAATCAAGATTGCTGTCGCCAAAGGGCCCGCCGGACCTCCGGATAAGGATCCCTATCGGGTCGACGGGCTCTCCGGGGCAACGATTACGAGTCGAGGCGTAACCAATATGCTGCAATTCTGGCTGGGTGCGGAGGGCTTTGGGCCCTACCTGAACCGGCTTCGCGGCCAGGCAGGCGCCTGAGAAATTCGAGAAGGGGAAAGGGGGAAAAATGGCATCGGTTCAGCGAGAGGTCCTGCTCGACCCTCTGATCAACAACAATCCTATCGCCCTTCAGGTTTTGGGGCTCTGCTCCGCCTTGGCGGTGACCACCAAGATGTCCACCGCCTTTGTCATGAGCGTGGCCGTCATCGCGGTGATGGCCCTCTCCAATACCGCCATCAGCTTGATCCGGAACATGATCCCTCCGAATATCCGCATCATCGTCCAACTCACAATCATCGCCTCGCTGGTGATCATCACCGACCAGGTACTCCAAGCCTTCGTCTACGACATCAGCAAGCAGCTCACGGTTTTCGTGGGACTGATCATCACGAATTGCATCATCATGGGGCGTGCCGAAGCCTTCGCGATGCAGAACCCGCCGGGCCTGTCCTTCATCGACGGCATCGGAAACGGGCTGGGCTACGGCCTGGTGCTGATGGCCGTTGCCTTTGCGCGAGAATTGCTGGGCAGCGGAAAACTTTTTGGCGTGACCATCCTGCCCCTCGTTACCGAGGGAGGCTGGTATCAGCCCAATGGCCTGATGCTGTTGGCTCCCGCCGCATTCTTCTTGATCGGCTGTTTCATCTGGGCCGTTCGCAGTTGGAAACCCGAGCAAGTCGAGGAGGACTTCCATGTTGGAGCACTACTTGAGCCTGGCCACGAAGGCAATCTTCGTTGAAAACATAGCCTTGGCCTTCTTCCTCGGGATGTGCTCTTTTCTGGCCGTCTCGAAGAAAGTCACCACCGCCATCGGGCTGGGCGCCGCTGTCATTTTCGTCCTGGGGATCACCGTCCCCCTGAATCAGATCCTCTCCGCGGGATTTCTGAAAGAGGGCTCCCTCGACTGGCTGGGCCTGCCCGATGTCAACCTGGGCTTTCTCACCTATCTCACCCTGATCGGCACGATCGCCGCCGTCGTCCAGATCGTGGAGATGGTGATCGACCGTTTCTCTCCCGAGCTCTACAACGCACTCGGGGTCTTTCTCCCGCTCATCGCGGTGAACTGCGCGATCCTGGGAGCAGCCCTCTTCATGGTCAATCGCGACTACACCCTGGGCGAGGCCACGGTCTTCGGTCTGGGCTCGGGGGTGGGGTGGGCCATCGCCATCGTCGCCCTGGCCGCGATTCGCGAGAAGCTGCGCTACAGCAACGTGCCCGAATC
The DNA here is from genome assembly GCA_014240165.1 of Myxococcales bacterium. Taxonomy (GTDB): domain Bacteria; phylum Myxococcota_A; class UBA9160; order UBA9160; family UBA4427; genus JAZXM01. The sequence continues at coordinate 95,567 of JAAZXM010000005.1, forward strand.
CCTGCGAGGCCTGGGCATTACCTTCATCGTGGTCGGCCTGATGTCCCTTGGCTTTATGGCCTTTTCCGGAATTGCGCTCTAGACCGGCCGCGGCCGAGGAGGTTTTAAAGTCATGTTGACCGTTGTCTGGGGGGTGATCGCCTTCACCGTCGTGATCGTGACGCTGGTGCTGGTTCTGATCGCCGCGCGTTCCCGGCTCGTTTCTTCGGGCGAGGTCACCATTACGATCAACGACGACCCCAGCAAGGCCATCCGAACCGCCGCCGGGTCCAGTCTCCTGGGCACCCTGGCCGAGAACAAGCTCTTCATTCCCTCGGCGTGCGGCGGACAGGGCACCTGCGGTGTTTGCCGAGTCGTGGTCAACGAGGGCGGCGGAACGCTCCTTCCCACCGAGACGGGGTATATCTCGCGCAAGGAGGCCCGAGAGGGCTGCCGACTCTCGTGCCAGGTCAAGGTCAAGGAAGACCTCAAGATCCAGGTTCCCGCCGAAATCTTCGACATCAAGAAATGGACCTGTCGCACCCGTTCAAACAAGAACGTGGCCACCTTCATCAAGGAATTGATACTCGAATTGCCCGAAGGCGAAGAAGTGCCCTTCCGGGCCGGTGGTTATATCCAGATCGAATGCCCACCCCACGTGGTGGATTACAAGAGTTTTGAGGTCGAAGAGGAATACCGGGAGGACTGGGATAAATTCGACCAATGGCGGTACACGTCCAAGGTCGAAGAGGACGTCGTGCGTGCTTATTCCATGGCGAATTATCCCGACGAGAAGGGCATCATCATGCTCAACGTGCGCATCGCATCGCCGCCGCCGCGCACGCCGGATGTTCCGCCCGGCCAGATGTCATCCTTCATTTTTGATCTCAAACCCGGAGACGAGGTGGTGATCTCGGGCCCCTATGGCGAATTCTTTGCCAAGGACACGAAAAACGAAATGATCTTCATCGGCGGTGGGGCCGGAATGGCTCCCATGCGCTCGCATATCTTCGACCAGTTCCGACGCATCGCAAGCGACCGGAAAGTCAGCTTCTGGTATGGCGCCCGAAGCATGCGCGAAGCCTTTTACGTCGAGGACTTCGACACGATCGCGAAAGAGAACGAAAATTTCGACTGGCACCTCGCTCTCTCCGAACCCCTTCCCGAGGACAATTGGAACGGCCTGAAGGGTTTTATCCACCAGGTCCTCTTCGATAATTACCTGGAGGACCACCCCTCGCCTGAGGACTGTGAGTACTACATCTGCGGCCCGCCCATGATGAACGATGCGGTGATCCAGATGCTCACCAATCTCGGGGTCGAACAAGAGAACATCATGTTCGATGATTTCGGTGGTTAGGGCCGCACCCCGGAGTTCTCCCTGATGCCGCCGCCCGGCGCGCTGGACAGACGAACCCTGGCCCTGCTCTCTATAGGGGTCACCTTGTTGGTCGGCTTCTCCCTGTACAGGCTCGTTCTGGCTCCTCCCCCGGGCCCCTATGTGGCTTTCTCGGGATCCAGCATGGGAACGACCTGGAACGTCAAACTCGCCGGCCCGAACCTCGGGCCTGACGCCATGCGAGCCGCGGGAAAAGCCATCGCGACTAGCCTCGACGACATCGTCCACCGAATGTCCACCTGGGAAAGCGATTCGGAACTCTCCCGCTTCAACACTTTGGAAACCACTGCACCCTTCCCCATCACGGCACCTGTGGTCGAAGTCCTCAGCGTTGCGCAGGAAGTCAGCCGAAGATCCCAAGGCGCTTTTGATGTCACCGTGGGGCCCTTGGTCGAAGCCTGGGGTTTCGGAAGCAGGGGCCCGGTGCCCTCCCCGCCCTCGGACCAGGTCGTCGCCGAACTTCTCGAACGGGTGGGCTACCGCCGATTGGACCTGGACGTCGGGGGCGGGTCTGTCGCCAAGCAACACCGACTGGCCGAGATCGATGTGTCCGCCCTCGCCAAGGGATATGCAGTGGATCAAGTGGCTGAGGCCCTCGAAGCCCTCGGCCACCGGGATTACCTGATCGAAGTGGGCGGCGAATTGAGGGCCCGGGGGCACAAGACCGGCGGGGCGCCATGGCGAGTCGCCATCGAGGAACCCTCCGAGGACGTGCGGCGAATCCATCGGACCCTCATCCTCGTCGACAGCGGCATGGCGACCTCGGGCGACTACCGAAACTACTATGAGCGGGATGGGAAGCGCCTTTCCCACACCCTCGACCCGCGCACCGGCCGACCGGTGACCCACGCACTCGCGTCGGTGACGGTGATTCACCCTGAGGCCATCTGGGCCGATGCCTGGGCCACGGCGTTGAACGTGCTCGGCCCCGCTGAAGGCTATGCTGTGGCGAAACGCGAGGGCCTGGCCGCCCACTTCATCACGCGCACCGAGCAGGGCGGCTTTGAAGACCTATCGACCCCGAATTTCGAGGCCCTCATGGATATCCCTGCGGGGAACCCCACTCTCCCGCCAGCGGGACAACGACCGGAATCGGAATAGACCCATGCAGACAATCCTCTTGACCGTCGTAGTCATCGGCGTGGTCATGGCGGCCATGGCCCTGGGCGTCATCTTCCGCCGACGTCCGCTCAGCGGTTCGTGCGGCGGCACCGGGGAAGCCTGCCAATGCAGTCGAGCCGAGCGCGCGCGTTGTGCGGTCGCCCCCAAAAGTTGACGCCTATCGCGCCCAGTTCTCCAAGCATTCCGGGATCGACCTTCGCGCGAAAAGGCGGCAAGGACTCATGAGCCGAGTTCGTCGTCCTCTTCGTCATCTACGAAGCCGGTGTAGTTCTCCGCTTGGCGGCGGGTGAAGACCGCCCACACCGAGACAGCGACCAAGGCGGTCAGGCTTCCTTGGAGTAGCAGAAAGCCCACCACCTTGAGGACGGCGAAGTCCGGACTGACAAAGCGAACCAGCCAGCCCGCACCTTCGGAAAGAAAACCGGACAGAAAGGGTATGACGATCAGCCAGACCTTGACGCTCCCGGAAACAGGGACGAAGAGCATCAGGTGCGTCATTACCATCAGCAGCATACCCATGGCAAAGAGATGAAAATGCGAAGTCTCCAGCAAACCCTGGTAGCTACGAGGCGAACTGAACTCCGCCTCGTTGCCCAGGTAGTAGGAGACAACCGAGGATGGGGCGAGGGTCATCTCCTGAAAATAAAGCAGCGCATTGGTCACCAGGAGAACGGCGACGTAGAGCGCATAGAGCAGAACGATGACTTGGAGGAGTCGGTTTCGGCTCCACTCACCCGTGACGACGAAGCGCATACTTCTGGGGACTCCTCTTCACTGGTCGCCTGATTCAGTGAGTGCCGGCTTCAACAACGTGGAATAGTAGGCGAACATCCGGCGCACGGCATCGGTCGTCGCGTGCGTCGTCAAGGTCGCGCCCGTCACGGCATCGACGTCGTGCCCCACCCTCAGCTTATCTTCCTCGTCTAGACCCGAGAACAGGTCATACCATCTCTGGATGGGCATATATTCCAAGGGTTCCTGGAAGGCAAGTACCTTGACCATGGAAACGTTGCCTGCTGGATCCAAAACGATGAGCAGAGCCTCCGGGCGCGTGCGCACGGTATGTACATCGATATGGGCGTACCCGAGAACCTTCCCTTGCTTGCGAGCGGTGTGGAGCGTAACGACTCGCGAGTCCAGAGCTGATGACGATAGCCTTTCGATCTCCTCCGCCTGGGCGGCGGAGAGGATATGAGTCTTCTTCTCCACCTGCTCCGCGCCTTCGAAGGCCAGGGCCAAGGCCTGCTCCTGGCTATAAAAAACCGTGGACAGGGCCGCCAAGCCAACCCAGAGCAGCGGGCTCACAATAAGACCGAATATCAATACCTTGCGGATCATCGTTTATGTAACCCCAGCAGGTTTCAAAAGACGTACCCCATCCCCACTTCCAGGGCCTTGGAGAGCGCCGCTCCGGTGACAGCCTGGCGCGAGTACCGGTAGTCCAACTTGAAGACCAACTGCGGAAGCGGTTTGTACTGGAGGCCCACGGTGATGATCTCGTTGTTGTATTCGGGGCTGAGGCAAGAAGACATCTCGTCCGAACCGCAGACAGATGCCGGCATCGTCTGAAACTCACGCTGGGTATTCACGCGCCCGTAGCGAAAGAAGGGCTCCAGGCTCTGCTTGGACTCGGGAAGTAAAATGGAGAAGACATCGTAAGCAGCCACCACGTACCCACCCATGCTTTCCTCGGCGAGATAGCCATTGGCCATCACTTTCGTCGCCTCGGGGCTCAGGTTCAGGCTGTCGGGGTTGTCGATGAACGCCTGACTGAACAAGCCTCGTAAGGTCAGGCCATGGCGCTCATAAGAAGCATGCAATTCGTACATGGTCATCCCGAGCGAACCGACACCCTGGTTCTGACCCTGGTTTCCCGTATAGACGGAGCCGCCGGCCAAAAGATTGGTGGCGAGTTCTACATCAGCACGCGCGACGAACGACCAGTTATTCGCCAGGGCCTCGATTCCCTTTTGACGGCCATCGCGATATCCCTTGCCACTGAAATCCACGCCATCGAGACTTGTCATCCCGTAGACCTGATAGGTCACGGCGCCCGCTCTGCCATAGATCCCGGCGCCGTTCTCTCGCCAGGTCGTGGGGATCATGCGTGTTTCCACTTCGGGCCGGCTTCCGCCGTAGTAGAAGGTGGGCTCATGGAGTTGGTTGACGAATCCCATGGGGTTCAAGATCAAACCGACTCGCAAGTTGAGCGCTGCCGAGTGCTGGTAGTCGACATTCAGGAACTCGACGAAAACATCGGATGAGCCGCCGTGTTCGAACTCGAACTCGGAGTTCAGAACCCATTTGTCGCTGAACTTGTAACCGATATAGAGCACCGCCCGATAGGTATCGAAAATATCGTCGCTTTCGGTCGAAGGGCTGTAATGAGTGAAGAGCACTTCGCCATAACCACCGATCGAAAGACCCTGGTCGGCGCGATAGATCTTGGCGGCTGCGGGACCGACCCCGAAGTAGTTCTGCCAATCGCCGTCCTCGGGCACGGTGGCCCCGGTGACCGCGCGGTCCAATTCTTCGGCAAGAAGCTGAACCTTCTCCTCAAGCGCCGCGATTCGCTCGCTGTCGTCTTCCGCCAGGGCAAAAGAAGAGAGCAAGACCAGGGACGATGAGCCGATGAGCGCAATCCGCTTCGAAAGGGATGGCCTGCGCCGCCCCAGGCTCCAACGAACAGACATGAATTTCTCCTTACTCCCTGGCAAAGGACCCTCCCTCTTCACACGGGGAAACACGGGCATGGGATTCGATGAGAGATTGAAAATGAATGTCAAAATCAGAATTGAGAGAGGTAGTCAAAGCGAACACCGTGCGCAAGGCGCATCGGCCGAGGGCTGCAGCGCATCGCCCAAAAACAGCGAGGTACCGATTCCCTTCGGGGACGCTGGACCTCGGTTCAGCCGAAAAGAGCGCTGTGGAAGTGGCGCACGATCCAGGCGACGGCGATGCCCGCCACCACGGCCTTCCAGTCGAGGCTTCGCAGGCCGGCCCAGGTCTGCCGCCCGGTGAAGGGAATCAGCGGTGTCGCGGCATGGAAAGCGGCGTAGCTTGAGGCCGGATCGGAGAGTTTACGGCGGTCCTGATGAATCGAACCGACCAGCACGAACAGGGGGAAGCCTCCAAAGAATGCGACATCGGTCGCATACCCGTTGGTCATCAGGTGCGCGACCCCGAAAACGGCGAGGGACATAAAAACGGCGTGCCGGGTGATGAGATGCACACCACGGGGGCCTTGCTGCGCAGCATCCTGCGATGCGGTCATAGCGGTGGGGCTCGGGGTCAAAAAGCCGGCGAAGAGCAAGACGAAGGCGACACCCATGGCGCCGTAGATCGCCCAAAGACCCCAGGACGACACCACCAACGGCCCCCAGAGCAAGGGACCCTGGTGCTTGTGGGCGAAGTAGGTGCTGACAAGGGGGATGAAGGTGGCGAGGGCGACCAGCGAGTAGAGCGCCATAAAGCCGCGCTCTCCCAGCCAGTGGATCAGTCTCGCCCTGGGTCCTCCACTCGAGAGGAAAACGTGGCTCAGCCCGAAGGCGAGCCAAAGCAGCAGGATCGACGCGACCGGGCTCATGGCAGGTCCTCAGGGCGCTCTGTCTGCGCGCCCATCACCCGCGCGAGCCGATTGCCGGCCCCGCTGGTGCGGGCGGACCATAGCAGCCGCGCTGGCGGGTCTTCCCGAACCCCAAATCGGCCCGTGGACAAAAAAAAGCCCGCTGGTCAGCGGGCGGATGTAGATTTGAAAAGACCAACAGATTATAACACAGAAAGCGTTTTTGTCAAGCACGTTTTTGCGAACGGACGAATTCAAGCATCGGATGACCGAAAACGATCCCGAACCCAGCAGATTGATCCCTATTTCTCGATCTGAAACGCCGTTCTTATTTGGGTTCGATCCAATGGCTACTCTGCGCACCGTGCCCGTCGCTTCCCTCGCTCCTCGTTTGGTGTTTGCCATCGCATTGGTCGCCTGGGTGATGCCCTTGGTTGCCCTCGCCCCGCCGGCTTCCGCCCACGGCAAGAGCGTGTCCTACTCGGCCTGGCATTTGGACTCCGACGGGGCCCAGATCAGCGTGCGAATCCCCCTGCTGGACCTCAGCCGGCTGGGCATCCCGCTCCCCCTCGATGGCAGCGCGAACACCTCTTCGGCAACCCGGGGCGTGGGGCTCTACCTCGCTGAACGGCTCGAACTCCTCACCCCAGCCGGTTCTTGCACGCGGCTTGCCGACCCCAGTTCTCGTCCGGCAGAAACCGGTTGGGTGCGCTTTCGCTGGTCGGTCGAATGCCCACCAGCGAGCCCCATGACCCTGCGTAGCCGGATCCTCCTGGAGCAGTCCCCCTCGCACCTGCACTTCGCCCGGGTCACACTGAAGCCGGAAGACCCAACCCAGAGGGTCCGGGTGGTTGAGCGAGTACTCACCGCCGCCGAAACCGACTGGCCCCTGAGCACCTCCGCCCTCGACGCCCCCACCTCCACAGCATCCGCAGAGCTCCAAGGCACTTCCTTCACGAGCTACCTGCGACTGGGCATCGAACACATCCTCAGTGGATGGGATCATCTGGCCTTCGTTCTGGCGCTGATTCTCCTGGCCCGCAGCCTGGGCGAAGTGGCCCGGCTTGTGACCGGCTTTACCGTGGCCCATAGCGTGACCCTCGCCCTGGCAGTCCTGGGCTGGATCCGGGTGGAGAGCGGTCCCGTCGAGGCCTTGATCGGCTTCTCGGTGGCGCTGATTGCCATCGAGAACAGCTGGACCTTGGCCGGGCGCGGACGCTGGGTTCCCATCGTCACGGTGACCGGGCTCCTCGCCCTCGCCGGGGGAGCCGCCCTCGCGGGCATCCCCTTCCTTCCCGCCCTCACCGTGCTGGGGTTGGCTGTCTTTTGCGCCAGCCATTTCGAGCTTCTGCGCCGCGCCCCCGACGCCAACCTCCACCGCGTTGCATTGGCCTTTGCGTTCGGGCTCGTACACGGCTTCGGCTTTGCGGGGGTACTCGCGGAGATGACCCTTCCCACCGAACGCCTGGCCACCGCGCTCCTGGGCTTCAACATCGGGGTGGAAATCGGCCAGCTCGCCGTCGTGGCCGTGGCCTGGCCCCTGCTCGCCGGCCTGCGGAAAATCGCCCAGGGCCGGCCCTATCGGATCTTTGCGGAGTTGGGTTCGGCGGCGATCTGCGGAATTGGGCTCTATTGGTTCCTCGTCCGAAGCCTCGCTCCCGGCTGAGTCGAGGAGGGGAGCCCGGGGATGCCGCGCATCGCGTAAACTGGATCCCCATCCCGGCCGCGGTCGGCCAATCGGTCCGACAGCGCCGAAGCCCGGGCCCAGGCGCGCTCCCGGACCCGAACCAAGATCAGAAAGAGAGGCGAACGAAGATGGGCTTCTCCGATTACGATGCCTACGACGCCATCGGCCTGGCCGAGGTCGTAGCCCAGGGCGATGCCCATCCCGAGGAACTCCTCGACGAGGCCATCGGGCGCATGGAGGCGCTGAACCCAGTGCTCAACGCCGTGGTGATTCCCATGCTCGACGAAGCGCGCGCCTCCCTGGCAGCGGGGTTGCCCGCCGGCCCCTTCCGCGGCGTGCCCTTCCTCCTCAAGGACCTGGCCGTCCTTTACGCGGGTGTCCCCACGACCCACGGTTGCCGCCTCTTCGCGGAAAGCGTGCCCGATCACGACAGCGAACTCGTGCGCCGCTACAAACGCGCAGGCCTGGTCATCTTCGGCAAATCCGCCTCGCCGGAATTCGGACTCACCACCACCACGGAATCGATTCTCTTCGGACAGACGCGCAACCCCTGGAACCTGGAGCACGTCGCGGGGGGCTCTTCCGGTGGCGCCTCCGCCGCGGTTGCGGCGGGCATCCTGCCCATCGCCCACGCCAGCGATGGCGGGGGCTCGATCCGCATCCCCGCCGCGTGCTGCGGACTCTTCGGCCTGAAGCCCAGCCGCGGCCGCATGCCCTTCGGGCCCGACGTGGGTGAGGGCTGGAGCGGTATGTCCACCATGCACGCGGTCTCGCGCTCGGTGCGCGACAGCGCAGCCCTGCTCGATGCCAGCGACGGCGCCGATATCGGCGCTCCTTATCCCGCCCCGCACAAGCACCGACCCTACCTGGAGGAAGCCGCTCGAGATCCGGAAACCCTGCGCATCGCGTGGATCGGCGAAACCTTCAATGGGCTCCCCACCCACCCCGATTGCGTGGCAGCCGCCCGGGACGCCGCCCAACTCTGCGAATCCCTGGGCCACCAGGTGGAGGAAGCCCAACTCAAAATCGATGCCCAGACCCTGGCAGCCGCCAGCCAGACCATCATGGGGGGAAACGTGGTCAGCTTGCTGGAAGAGCGTGCCGCGGCCCTGGGGCGCGAACTATGCGAGGACGATGTCGAACCCTTTACCTGGATCAGCGTCCAGGGTGCCCGGGAGCGGAGCGCCGAGGACTACGCACGAGCGATCCGCGGCATCCACGCCATCGGGCGGCAGATCGAGCACTTCCTCCAATCCTTCGACATGATCCTCTCCCCCACCATGGGCGCGCCGCCCGAGAAATTGGGCGTGCCCGCCCTTTCGAACCCCGACCTGCCCGGCCTTGTTACCGCTCTACTCACCTCGGTGGGGTACACCCAGGTTTTCAATGCGTCGGGGCATCCCGCCATGTCGGTCCCCCTATGCTGGAATGACGCCGGCTTGCCCATCGGGATCCAATTCGCCGGCCGGCTGGGGGAGGAGGGCGAACTCTTCCGGCTGGCGGGGCAACTCGAGCGCGCTCGGCCCTGGTCCCAGCGACGCCCGCCCGCGCCTTAGGACCGCGCCGAAGGCTGCCCCGACCCAGACCGAATGGGGTAGGCTCTCGAACTCTCAAAAGTACAACCGTTCAATCTCTCAACCCCACCGGAGGAATTCATGGCCCGAGAAGCCGTTATCGTTCAAAGCCTGCGCACCGGCCTCACCAAGGCGCACCGCGGGTCATTCAACAACACCGAACCCGCGGACTACCTGGCCCACGCCCTGCGCGAATCCGTCGCCAGCCTGTCGAACCTGGACACCGCAGAAATCGAGGATGTGAATACGGGCGTGGCCATGCCCGAAGGTTGCCAGGGTATGAACATCGCCCGGATCGCCGCCATGGGGGCGGGCTTCCCCAAGGAAGTTGCAGCCGCCTCGGTCAACCGCTTCTGCTCGTCGGGCTCCCAGGCCGTCATGATGGCCGCCCACTCCATCATCAACGAGGGCGCGGATGTCGCCATCGGATCCGGGGTCGAAACGATCACCATGATGCAGGACGGATCACAGAACACGACACGCCTGGCCAACACCGCGGCCCGGGAACGTTTCCCCGGCCTCTACTTTCCCATGGGCATCACCGCCGAGGTCGTCGCCGAGCGCTATGGAATTTCCCGCGAAGATCAGGACGCAATTTCCCTGGTCAGCCAACAGCGCTACGCAGCGGCAGCAGACGCAGGGCACATCGCTGAAGAAATTGCTCCAATGAAGGTGACGCGGAAGGTAATGAAGAAGGGCGAGGAGCCCTACGACGAAGACTTCACAGTAGAAGCAGACGAGTGCAACCGGCCCAGCACAACCCTCGAGGGCCTGGCCTCGCTCAAGCCCGTCTTCAAGCCCGCGGAAGAGGGCGGAACCGTCACCGCGGGCAACGCCTCCCAACTCTCGGATGGGGCTTCGTCGACGGTGCTCATGTCCGCCGAACGCGCCAATCAGCTGGGTATCGAACCCCTGGGCATCTACCGCGGCACCGCGGTGGCGGGTTGCGGCCCGGAGGAAATGGGGATCGGCCCGGTCTTCGCCATTCCGAAATTGCTGAAGCGCCACGGTCTGACCATCGACGATATCGATATCGTCGAAATCAACGAAGCCTTCGCGTCCCAGCTGCTCTATTGCCAGCGCGAATTGGGCATCGACCCCGAGAAGCTGAACCCCAGCGGAGGCAGCATCTCCATCGGTCATCCCTTCGGCATGACCGGCTCCCGCATGACGGGCGTGCTGCTTCGCCAGCTGAAGCGCCAGGGCAAGCGCTACGGCATCGTCAGCATGTGCATCGGCGGTGGCCAGGGACTGGCCTCTCTCTTCGAGTCCGCCTGACGCCCCCTCGGGTTTGCAGCCCCAAATGGGGCCGAAGACCACCCGAAAACGCATAATTCCCTTGCGTATCGCGCCCCATGGGCCGATACGCAAGGGAAGCGCATGCGCTCAGGCGAGCCGTGGAAGTCGCGGTTTCTCCGGCGCTCGCGATTTTGCGATCGGGCGAAAGAACGGGATTCGGCGATGACTTCGGATAAAGACAGCCAGACATCAGGGATCACGGACCCCCCTGGCACAGAGAAACCGGGGCTCTTCGTCGAGCGGCGCTCCGGGGCCGACCGGCGCCAAACACCCACCCCCGCCTTGTCCGCGCTTCGCAGCGGCGGTCAGCGACGCACGGGGCGGCGGCAGGGCGATGCCGACCGCACCTATGTCGATCACTTTACGCCGGGAGACGTGGCGCTTCTTCTGAGCATCTTTCTCCTGAATATCTTCGATGCCCTCTTCACGCTGCTCTGGTTGCAACGCGGAGGCGCGGAAGCCAACCCCTTCATGGCCTTTCTCCTTGAGATGGGCGAAGGCGCATTCCTTCTTCAAAAATGCATCGTGGTGGGCATCTGGCTCGTGATCCTCCTGATCCACAAGAACTTCCGCCTCGCACGCATCGGGCTCTATTCCCTCGCAGCGGTCTATACCCTGGTGATCCTGGGGCACTTCGCCCTGATCGCCAGCGGCGTCGACCCGGCCCAGCCCCCGGCTGTGGACGGGGGCGCGTTCTCTTCAGAAGAGGCGGGACAGTAGAGCGGGGAGCGCGGTCTCGACTCGAAGAGGGCGCTCTCCCAGGCTGATCCGCTCCAGCCCAGCGGCCTCGAGAGCGGCGAGTTCGTAATCGTTCCAGCCGCTTTCCGGCCCCACGGCCAGGAGCAAGGGCCCGGTGAGCCCACGCGGTGCATCCACGGCGAGGTCGGGCTGAGCCACGAAGCCCCGAGCACCCACCAGCAGGGCCTCCATTTCGTCCTCGACGAAGGGCTTGAAGCGCTTACAGAGGCGCACCTCGGGCATGCGCGTGTCCCGGCCCTGCTCGAGACCGAGCACGCATTGCTCGAAGAGCGCCTCTTCGCCAAGAGCATGGCTCTGCCAGAAACTCTTCTCGACACCCGCTGCCCCAAGCAGGACGATTTGCTTGACCCCCATGGACGTCACCGCGATCAGCGCCCGGCGAAGCACCGGGGGACGCGGCAACGCGAGCACGAGGGTCAGGGGAAGGGGCGGGGGGGGATCGGCCTCCAGGGACACCTCCATCTCCACCGCATCGTCATCCAGGCGCGTGATCCGGCCCCGGCCAACCGGCCCGTTCATCTGCCCCACCCGTAACTCATCCCCGACCTGGGCGCGGTGAATCTCGAGCACGTGGCGACGCCGCCTGCCCTCGAGGCGCACCCGCCTGCCAGCTTCGACCCAATCCTCGTCAAAGAGCAGAATCAGGTTCACGAAAAGACCGGCGACCTCTGTAGAAGAGCGGGCAACTCGGCCAAGTCGTCGATCCTCAGATCGGGAGCGGGCTCGGGACGTTCGGCCAGAGCCGCTTCGGCATCCCCCACCCGGCGCACGATCCACGCCGTGCGGATGCCCAGGCTTGCCGGGCCCGCCACATCCGCCCCGAGTTGATCGCCCACATGAAGCAGTTCGTGGGGCTCGACGTCCAGAGCCTCCAGGGTGGCGTGAAAAATTCCGCTCGCCGGCTTTCGAATGCCCACGGCATCGGAAATCAGCACGGCATCCATCAACTCCGTCAGCCCCGCGTCCGCCAGCACTCGATGCGCCGTCTCGGAATGGCTGAAATTCGAGCAGACGCCCAACCGGAAATCCTTCTTGAGCTCGGAAAGGACCTCTTGGTGGTGAGCGAGGGTACGCACCTGCCCGTAAAGAGCGCCCATATGCAGGCCCACCATCGCTTCCGCGAGGGCTTTGTCGTCGATCCCCAGCCTTTCCAGGACCTCTTCGAAGCGCTGAAGGCTCGTGACTTCGCGGTCGTTGGCGTAATGACTCCCGCGAAACTGCACATCAACATCGCGCATGGCCTTCAGGTAGGCATCGAAGCTGACCGGCACCTGCTCGGAGATCAGCCCATGAATCTGAATCAAGCTCCGGGGGAAGCTGCGGCCTTCGTACTCTTCACGCGGAAGCGTCTCGCCGAGTAGATCGACGAGGGTATCGAAGAGATCAAAACTGATGGCACGAATCGGCATCGCGGCGGAAGGGTACCCCAGTGCGGATCGGGGAGCGTCCCATCCGACAATCAGCCAGGTCCCTTCAATTCCTCGTCGATCAGGCGTTTGAAGGACTCGTAGGGCTGCGCACCCGACAGAAAACGCCCGTTGACAAAGAACGAAGGCGTCCCGGTCACTCCCAATTTCTCGGCCTCCTCGGCATCGGATCGGATGCGCGCACGGATCGCCGCGGATTGGCTGTCCTCGCGAAAGCGTGGGATATCCAGACCGATCTCACCCGCGTAGCGGGCGAGGGTCTCGGGCTTCACGTCCCGAGGATTCGAAAAAATTCGGTCGTGCATTTCCCAAAATCGGCCCTGGCGATGCGCGGCCTCCGCCGCCGCATGCGCCGCGGGAGCTCCGGGATGCATGGGCAAGGGCAAATGCTTGAAGACCAGGGCAACGCGATCGCCGTAGGCCGCTTCAACCCGGCGCAGGGTCGGGTTCACACGGCCACAGAACGGGCATTGGAAGTCGGACCACTCCACGATGGTGACCTCCGCCTCCTCTCCTCCACGTCGAGGAGCGCCCGCCACGCTGACCGAATAGCGAAGGTCGCCGTTGGGGCGACGCCCCTTTTCGGCCGGAGAACCGGGCTTGCCCGCGGGGATATCCGCCAGGCTCACGACGACTCGGCCCAGCGCATGGGTTCCGCGATCCACAGACCTGGAAAGCAAGAAGAAAGCCGAGATCAACGCCAGAGTCAGGATGGCGGTCGCGGTCATCAGGGCTCCAGCGATGGGTTCGGGTTCCTGTGTCTTCATGCCGCTGCTCCCGGAAGTTGAAGATATTTTTATGCGCTTGCGCTGAGAAAAAAAGTCCCTTGATTTCAGAACGATAGAAGTCCTTTTCAGACAGCGTCATAAATCTTCGCGCGGCAAGTCATTTTTCGCTCTACAGCAATGGCGATTTCCTGCACAATCGCTTTCGGAGAAGAAACGAGGAGAGCCTTTCGCGGCTTAACTCGAGTGAAGGCTTTTCAAAAGAACGAAACCGTAAACATTGCGGAATGAATAGAGGAAGCGGTTCGGGCTCCAGAGAGAACCGTAGGGTGAATGACGGAGCGAGCGGTAGGTCGAAAAAAACGGGGATTGGCCAGTTCGAAGCGGTCACCCGAAACGATTTCAACTTGGTTTCTTGGTTCGATGGTGTGTAAGGAAAACCCAGCGCAGTAGCGCAGCGCTGTTCTGAGCCTGGCTGGGTTTTCCAATATTCGAAGTTCGAAGAGAAGGTTCGAAGTTCGAAGAGAATGGAAGAGAGAAGAAAAAGAAAAGAGGAGAGTGGAATTCGGTCGGATCCATACCGGCTCTCGGGTCTTGCGGGCCTGAATACGGGAAAAGCCCGCTAAAACCCGGTAGAGCGAAGCGGGAGAAAGATCCGACCCCGCCCCTGGAAGCTCAGCTTCCAGGGGCCACCCCTCCCTGAATCACCTCTCCCAACGAGAGCCTGGCCGGCCTCGGACGCGCGCGGCACAGGGACCAGCTCTGTCTGGGTCAGTCCAATCCGTTCAAGAGGGCCAGACGGTCCGCTCAGGCGGCGAGAACGTCGAAGCCCAACGAGAGCCGCCAGCCCAGAAAAGTCACCGAATCCTTGAGCGCGGCTGCCGCGTAGACCAATTCCTCGCTCGTCGCTCCGGTGAGCACCACCCCGCGCACGACCTGCTCCCCGTCGGAAAGATGCTTACGCACCCAACCGATGCGGTTAATCATGCCCGTAATGGCGCTTTCCTGGTCAGTGGGTGTGGCCACCACCATCACCACGACCCAATCCCCTGCTTCGGAACGCGCGAGCAGGTCGATCTCTCCCACCTCGGTCTCGTAACCCGCCCCCACCTCGATGCCATCCTCGTCCACGTGAACCGCGAGATTGGCCTCGAGCACCTCGGGGCGTTCGACGATCAGGTGACGCACCTGTTCGGGATCCACGGGGATCACCACATTCACTGGAGAGCGCCGGGACCGCGGGGCGTTCTCCCGGACCGGAGGCGCCTCGACTTCTTTCGCCTTCCGCTTCGGCGCCTTGGTTTTCTTCGAACTCGCCCGTGCCGTCGGCGCCGGGCGTTCTTCGGGCGCAGCTTCCCTCAAAGCCATTTCAATCTCCTCCTCGAACTCGATCTCCCCCCCCTCGAAAAGACTTGGATCGGCGCCATCGGATGGCGCGCCCAGAGTGGAAGGGGAGAGTTTCTCGGCAACCTCGGGCTCGGACCCGGAGGCGTCCGAATCAGGGGTGTCAATGAACGGAACTTCGTTGTCCGCGTGTCCGCAATTCGGACACACCTTCTGGCCCCCGGACAATCTCGTATTGCAGGCTTTGCAGTTCACAGCGACCCCCTGCCGCGGCACCTTCAAGCGAAAGTATTCGAATCGATTCCGCTATGTCGTACTTCAAGGTATCGCCAAGGGATATCCCAAACTTGAGCGGATAACCCTGGGGGAGGGCACTGGGGGAGGGCACTGGGGCGCGCCCGGGCGGAAACTCACTCGCGGGTGATATCCGCTCCAAGGGCGGCGAGTTTCTCGTCCAATTTCTCGTAGCCGCGATCGAGAATCTCGGCGTTCTGAACGACGCTTGGGCGACCGCGAGCACAGAGAGCAGCGATCAGGAGCGCCATCCCCGCCCGAATATCCGGGCTGCGGACCGCCTGGCCGCGTAGCGGGGTCGGGCCGGTGACGAGAACCCGGTGGGGATCGCAGACGACGATATTCGCGCCCATCTGAACCAGGGGATCGACGAAATACATTCGACTCTCAAACATCTTCTCGAAAAAGAGCGTCGTTCCCTGGCTCTGCGTTCCCAGAACCACCATGGGGCTCATCATGTCGGTGGGAAATTGCGGCCACGGCCCATCACCCACGCTGGGCATGGCCCCGCCCGCGTCCTGGCGGATGGTCGGTACCTGGCCTTCGGGCATCACGATCCGGTCGCTTTGGATATCCAGAGTGATTCCGAAACGCTCGAAGACGCGGTTCACCATCCAATAGTGACCACGCACGGTATTCGTGATTGTGATGCCCCCTCCCGTGGCGGCCGCCAGGGCAAGGTAGCTCCCCACCTCGATATGATCCGAGACCACGCGATGGGATGTGCCACCGAGTCGTTCGACTCCGGTCACTGTCAGCGTCCCCGTACCGAGCCCATCGATTTCGGCGCCCATCCCCTGGAGCATGCGAGCGAGGTCCTGGACATGGGGTTCGCTGGCCGCGTTCAGAAGCGTCGTGGTTCCTTCGGCGATCACCGCGGCCATCAGGATATGTTCGGTTGCGGTCACGCTGGGTTCGTCGAAGAAGAGCATCGCGGCCTTCAAACGACCTTCTTTGCGAAAATCGAGTTTCTCTTCATCGAGTTCGACGCCGAGACCTCGCAACCCATAGTAGTGGGCATCGAGTCTTCGGCGTCCGATCTGATCGCCGCCCGGCGGATGAAGGAGCGCTCGCCCCAAACGGTGGAGCAGAGGAGCAACAAAGAGAAAAGAGGTCCGGGTTCGCTCGCAGAGTTCGAAGGGAATTTCACTCCGCTCCACATTCTTGGCCCGCAGAACCAATTTCCCCGGACTTCGCTCCACCGAGGCGCCCAGATACTCGAGGATCTCCAGCATGCCACTGACGTCCCGAAGATCCGGCACGTTCTCGAGCACAACCTCCTCTTCGGTCAGCATGGCTGCGGCGATCATTGGAAGCACCGCGTTCTTGCTTCCGCTGGCAGAGATTTCCCCGGATAGACGCCGCCCCCCTTGAATGACGAATTGACTCATGGGCCCCGAATCCGATGATGCTGGAAGAAAAGATCCCCGCTGCCCGGGAAGCCCCCGCGCACGATCCCCAGCGTAGTTCTTCGCTCCGCCTCAGACCAGCAAGATGACAACGACCCGTCCAAAGGCGCGACCCCGGGCGTTGTACGATACCCTCCACGCCGTTTGCCCCACTCGATCTATGGGAGATCCGTCCCCTTGAGTCACCCTTTCTCCATCGTGGAACGACTGAGAAGCTTTCGGTACGCGATTCATGGCGTTGTCCTCACCGTACAGAGTCAACACAACGCCTGGATTCATCTCGCTGTCAGCCTCGCAGTCATTGCCGTCGGCTTTTTCGTCGAATTGGCTCTGCAGGGTTGGCTATGGCTGATCACGGCGATCACCCTGGTCTGGGCCATGGAAGCGCTGAATACCGCGGTGGAGAGGCTGGCCGACGCCGCGGTTCCCGAGATTCACCCGCTCATCGCCCAAGCGAAAGATGCCGCCGCCGGCGCTGTCCTGATCGCCGTTCTGGGAGCCGCCCTGATCGGGCTGCTCGTACTCGGCCCCCCGCTGCTGGCGAAGGTGGGATTGGCGGGCTGACTCCGCTTTGCCAGCCGCCCCAGACTCGGCCTTTGAATCCAGAAAACCTCCGGCTGCCCGATCAGCCGCGAGGCCTTCCTGGCTCGGCGCAGCACTCGGAGTTCGCATCGGACGACTCCGAACATCCGCGGACACCGGAATCAACTTTCGAACGCAAGCGCACAGGAGCAAACACGTAAAAGCAACGACCGACATCGATCAACTCTTGACCGAGCTTTGCTGGCAGCGGATGCTGAACCCTCGCCCCCGAAAGGCAAGGAAGTATCCATGCGTTACGTCTTCGGTGATTTCGAACTGGACTGCGAAGAGCACCTCTTGCTGCGCAACGGCATTCCCCTCCCGGCCCGGCCCAAGGTCGTGGCACTACTCACTCGACTGATTCGGCATCGCGGGCGACTCGTCTATAAGAGAGAACTCCTCGAATCACTCTGGCCGAAGGTCAGCGTGGGCCCCACATCACTTTCCACGCTCCTTGCGGAAACCCGTTCCATCCTGGGCGACTCGGGTCTGCGTCAGTCGTGGATTCGAACCGAGGTGGGCCGGGGCTATCGCTTTACGGGAGCGGTCCGGGTTGATCCGGGCTCAGCCAACACCAAACGATCCCGAGCCCACCATGACTTTGAATTCATGGATCGCCGCGCCGACGTTCTCGAACGATTCGAGAGCGAACTCGAACAACTCGCGCGAGGTCAGCGCAGATTCCTCTCCATCGAGGGCCGGATCGGAAGCGGCAAGAACCGCTTGCTGGACGAACTCGCCACAATGGCCCGGGGCAGAGGCTTCATCACAGCCCGTGGCCGTTGCCCCCAATCGCCCGGGGATACTCTCCTCCTTCCGTGGATCGAAGTTCTACGCTCACTGCTCGATGGCTGCGAAGAGAACGATCTTCCTCCACTGCTGGGCCCCGATCTCTTCGGCCTGGCTCGCTGCGATTCGGCCTATTTGCAACGGCTTTCAGCAGAGGATGGAAAGCTGCGAGCCCAGGCCCGCTTTCGCCTCCTCGACTCCGTTTCCCGCTTTCTGGAGTCCCGCGCGCGCGAAACCCCGTGCATTGTGATCCTCGAGGATCTGCAATGGGCAGATTCAAACTCATTGGCGCTCTTGGACAGGTTGCTGGGATCCCGGGGCCGGGGGGCCTTGATGGGGGCCTGGTCTCGGTGTCCGGAGATCCCCCAGTCGTCACTCGCCGAAGCGCGAATTCTTCAACGTATCCAAGACTCGCCGGAACTCGAGCGAATCACTCTCGATCCCCTGCGCCCCGGATGGCCCGGGGATCCCGCCTCCGAGGCGGAGGCAAGACTCGCTGCCCGGGGCACGCAGTCGGCCCTTTGAGCCCGTAGGCCGCGCTTGGCCCGGCTCCGCACATCCGTTGCCTATGCTCGCATCTTCGCTCTTGACGAGATCCGCTGGTCATCGCGATATTCGGCCCGGGCAGAATTGAATGGCCCAGAGAGATCACGATGAAAACGATCCAACGCCGGCACTTCCGCCCTAGGGCTTCGCAAAACCCCGCCCTGCGGCGAGGGCGCGTGCGAAATCGATGGGACTTCATGCCTTGACGGGTATCCCCTATGGAAGCGTGCTCACGCGACGGGCAGAAAGCCGGCCCGAGCAGATCGCCCTGATCTGTGAAGACGAAGCGATCTCCTGCATCGAGCTGGAAACCCGGGCCAACCGGCTTGCCCGGGTCTTCGAAGGCGAAGGGGTTGGACCCGGCGACCTGATCAGCCTGGTGCTCCCCAATGGAATCGGCCTGGTGAGCGCGATGCTGGCAACGTGGAAATTGGGAGCGGTACCCAATCCCCTGAGTCCGGGCCTGCCCGGGGCCGAACTCTCGGCGATTCTCGAGCGCGCCGACCCGCGGCTGGTGGTCGGCGCCGAAGATCGGGTCGGCCCGGGCCAAACGAACCTGCCCGGAGATTTCGAAGCACCCGAGTCACTCTCAGGGGATCCCCTGCCCGAAAAAATCTCCCCCCATGAGCGGGCGTTGGCCTCCGGGGGCAGCACCGGCCTTCCCAAGTTGATCCTTCCCAGCGCTGAGGCCATCTACGACAGCGAGAATCGCTCGGCCTTCAACCAGGCACGCCGCGTCTCCCTGGTCCCGGGCCCCCTCTACCATGCCGCCCCCTTTACCGCGTGCTTCCAACCTCTTTTCGCCGGTTGCACGGTGGTCCTCATGAAACGGTTCGATGCCCGGCGCTTTCTCGAAGCGATCCAACGCCATCGGGTAGACCGAGCCACGGTCGTGCCCACCATGATGCTCCGAATCACGCGACTTCCCGAAGCCGAACGCCTGGCCTACGACGTCTCGAGCCTGGAGTGCGTCATGAGCGGGGGAGCGCCCCTGCCCCCGTGGTTGATGGAGGCGTGGATCGATTGGCTCGGCCCCGACGTCATGAACGAAGTCTTCGGTCCGAGCGAGAGGATCGGCGGAACGGCGATCACGGGGCGCGAATGGCTCGAGCACCGCGGCTCGGTGGGCCGTCCCGTGGGCGGCGGGCGCATCAAGATCACGGACGATGACGGGCGTGAATTGCCGCCGGGTGAGATGGGGGAAATCTGGATGATGCCCCCAGGAGGGCCGGGGTCCACCTATCAATACCGAGGCGCTGAAGGCCGATTGGATGCCGAGGGCTGGGAGAGCGTCGGTGATATGGGATCCCTGGATGCCGAGGGCTACCTCTACCTGGGCGACCGCAAGAGCGACATGATTTTGTGCGGAGGCCGCAATATCTATCCCGCCGAAGTCGAAGCCGCTCTGGAAGCCCATCCCCAGATTCTTTCCAGTGCGGTCATCGGCCTGCCCGATGATGACTTGGGCCAGCGAATCCACGCCATCGTAGAAGTCGCCAACGACGGAACCGAACGCGAGCCCCTCTCTTTGGAGGAGGTTCATGCCTGGCTCGCCGACCACCTGGTTGCCTACAAGCATCCGCGCAGCCTCGAGCAGGTGAACCATCCCCTACGCGACGAAGCGGGCAAACTCCGGCGCTCTCGGTTACGCGAAGAACGATTGGCTCCAAGCGAGAACTGAGCCCGCTACGCGCTCACCTGCGCCGACCAACCCTCGGGCAGGGCAAGCCCGGTTCCGCCGATTCCGCAATAGCCCTGGGGATTCTTGGCCAGGTATTGCTGGTGGTAATCCTCGGCGTAGTAGAATTCCGGCGCCTTGGTGATCTCGGTGGTAATGGTCGCGAAGCCCGCTGAATCCAGGAGCGGCTGGAATGCGTCACGGGATGCCTCGGCCAGGGCGAGTTGCTCATCGCTATAGCAATAGATGCCCGAGCGATATTGGCTGCCCGAATCGTTGCCCTGGCGCATGCCCTGGGTGGGGTCATGCTCCTGCCAGAAAAGCGAGAGCATTGCGGCGTAAGTGGTCTGGGCCGGATCGAAGATCACGAGCACGGCTTCGGTATGCCCGGTCAACCCCGTGCATACCTCCTGGTAGCTGGCATTGCGCGTATAGCCGTTCGTATAGCCAACCGCCGTGGAATGAACCCCCGGCGCCTGCCAGAAGCGGCGTTCGGCACCCCAGAAACAGCCCATGGCAAAAAGCGCGCGCTCCATCCCGGGGAAGGTTCCCTGCAACGGAGCCCCGTTCACGAAATGCGCCTCGGGCACGGGCACAGGCTCATCTCGACCCGGTAGGGCCTCATCCGCATTTGGCATACGCGGCTCTCGTCCGAAGCTCATCCTCGATCTCCCTAGATGGCGAATTGAAAGCCCACAGTGAGCAACCAGTCGGTCCTGAGTTGCGGACCCGAAAGATCCTGAAATGCAGGCAGTCCCGCCTCAACAGAAATGCGACTCCCCTTGAGCCGAGTTCCCAAAACATAGAAATCCATTCCGAACAAAGCATCCAGGCGCCGCCCGGCCTGCATGCTCGGATCCGCGAGGGGCGAGAGCGCCGGGTTCAGTTGATCATCGGCGCCGGTGGGGTCGAACCACTGCTGCCATTTCAGCCGAAAGGATGTGCGAAACCATTGGGTCCAGCGGCGGCCCAGCCAGGTGCTGACGGTGTATTCATTACCCGCCTTGTAGCCCTCGGAATTACTCCCGGCTTGAAGAACGCCCAGGATCTGGCCGCCCCAGAAGGTCGACCGATAAAGACCGTTGTAGGTGAAACCCGGCTGGAGCGAGAGCGTCCCGGTGCCCAACTGCATGAGATAGGGCAACCGCTGAAGGCTCCCGGCGCTCACCCCGGTGATACCGGCGGGCGCTTCGCCGCTCTCATTGGTCGAACCCGAGGGAAGACTGAGTCCCAAATTCAAATGCACCCGGTGGATATCGTCAGCGAAGACCGAGTAGAGGCCGTTGAGAACAACGTCGCCGAAACCTCTGACCGAGTTCGTATAGCGCTCGCCCGTGGACTCCACGTATTGCTCGAGGCTGCGCTCGTAGAAGGGAAGCGTAACGAAGAGGGTGACTGCGTCGCTGGGCTTCCAAGTCAACTCTATCACGTGGGCATAGGACCGGAACGAAAGCGGAACGCTTCCGCCCGTATAACTCCCCTCGATCTGGCTGGGCTGGACACGGGTGGTTCCGATGAGAAGGCCCTCTTCGTTTTCCACCTGGAGCCGGTAGGAGAGCTTCATCTGGCCGCTGTCATGAACGGCCTCGCCGAAAACTCCGATCGGGGGCTGCACGTCATCGGCATCGATCTGCTCCGCGAACGCCCCTGGGCCCGCAAGCCCCAGGAAAAACCCGGCCAGGAGTAAAACCTGTGCCGCAGCGAGCAGCGAAATTCTCATGGGCTGGATTTCCTCGCATTGGCGGGCGACCCGACGAACCAAAAAAAAGTGGGCTGGCTCGGCAGGGCGCGCGGAAACGCGAATCTAGACCAACCGCCCCAGCGCGACCACGCTCGCCTCATGAGTTGACCTCCTGGATCTCCCAACCCGGGGACCGGGCGCTCCGGCAGGCCACGGCCAGACAATGTTGGGGCGTTGGGCGCAGCCTCAGGTAATGCCAATTGCCCTGGCCCTCAGCCTCCTCCGAATCCGCGACGCACTCGGCCCCCTCCTCGCGCACCAGGCGGAATTGCAGCTGACGAAGCGGCGAGCGGATACCCGTTCCCCGGGCCTTGAGGCGCGCCTCCTTGAGTGTCCAGTATTCGAGAAAGCGCTCGCTTCGCTCGCTTGGGGCCCGGGCCTCGACATCCTCGAGTTCGGAAGGAGCAAGAACTCGCCGGGCCAGGGCCGAGTAGGCCCTGGGGCGCTCCGTGCTCTCGACGTCGATTCCGACAGGGCTCGACCGCGCCACGACGCAGGCGACCAGGCCGGAAGTATGGGAGAGATTGAACTCCCATTTCTCGTCCGCGAGGCGAGCCACAACCGCGGGCTTGCCCAGGGCATCGGGCGCAAAGCGCCAAGCCGCGGGATCCCCCCCCGCGCAAAGAGAGAGAGTCTCTCGCAGGAGCGCGTGGGCTGTCGCAAAAGCAAGTTGCTCGGAAGCCACGCGACGCCCATGGCGCCGGCGTTCATCTTCCGAGAGAAGTGCCCATTGCCGCCTGCTCCGTGCCGAACCCACCGTCTCGAGGCGCACGTAGCGCACCAGAACGCGTTCGGAATTCGGGAGCGGCTGAGGGGAAGAGGCCATCGGGACCACGATAGCCCGAGGGCCACGCCATGATCTACTCGCGAAAGCGCCGCAGAACGGCCCGGCGCCGGCGCTCGAGCGCCTGGGCACGGGCTTCGGCGTCGATCCGGGGAACGTCCCGGGGCAGCGAGGCATGCAAATCCGCCAGGGGCACCTTTTCCAGGCGAATTTCCGGGGCGGCGTCGGCCTGAAGGAAACGAGCCGTCAGGGTGCCCTCCACGTTGTGGCCGGGGTCGAGCCAATTCGCGACCCCGGGATCATGGTGGGCGATGACCATCCGTATCATCCCATCGTCGCTCAACTTCGCCTGGGCGCGATTCAGCGAACTCTGGCGCGTCGCGTACTCGACACATTCCCAATAGACATTGGCCAGAGCGACTCCCCAATGCAAACAGGAGGGCGGGCGAAATTCGATGATCACCGCCTCGTCGGCCCCGCAGCTGAAATTCCCCATCCCGTAGGCCAACCCGCGCATCCCGCTGCGCTCCCCCGCGGCCTCGGGCATATGGATGATCAGGCTATTGGGCGGCATGGAGAGAAAGCCCTGGCTCATCTTCTCCCAGAGGGTTCCGCCCTTCTCGAGCCAGCTTTGCAATTTCTCCAGGCGGCGAGCCATTTCGTCGCTCCGGGGCGCCGGCATGGGATATTCAGCGCCGATCCGTTCGATCAGAAGATCGGCTGGACGCTCGCCCTCCCAATCCTCGAAATATTGGCGGACCAGCAGGAACTCGGCGTCGTCACGCGAAGCAAGCCAATTGCCCGCGCTCTCCTCCCCGCCGATCCGGAGTTCGAAATGGCCTTCCGCATCCGTCTCGAGATCAGTTCCGTCCATCGATGCAATGGTGCCCCAGGAGGAAATATCCCCGTTGGCGTAGTGGCCAAAATTGACTTGGAGATCGATGTGCTTCGCGGTCCCCCGCTTCCCCGACACGCAATAGGCCGCTCCGCCGCGAAGGGGCGCATAGAGATAAAGACAATCCGGATTATCCAGGCCCCAGGGCATGGTGTAATCGATCATTCGCCCGAATACGGGATAGTCGGGATCGTTGTGGGACACGCAGCTCACGATGCCCGCGGCCAGAAAACGCGTCAGGTAGCGAAAGCCCTCGCTGCGGTGGCGAGGGGTGTCGGGAAGGGCATCACCCATGACTCGCTCCGACGCCTTCAAAAGCGTCTCGCAGAGGGCTTCCCAGGCTTCGCCGCTCATGATTCGGGCATCTCGGGGATCCTGTTCCACCTCCTCCGCCTCCGTTCTATCCTCGACAGCCGCTCAGCCATCACGCGCAACGTTTCGATGGCCGCCAGCATATCAAACGAAAGATGCAGCGAACGGAGGCCAACGGGAGTGGAGAGATTCGTCGTGGGCACCGGGCGGTGCGGATCCACCCTGCTTTCCCGCATGCTCGGGGAATCCCCGGGCACCGTGAGCTTGTTCGAGTTCTTCAATGGCCTCGACATGGCCGAGCGATTCGATCCGAACCCGATTTCCGGCGCCGCGCTGCTCGATTTGATCGCCCGAGAGCAACCCTTTGTTACCGCGGTCGTCCGCCGGGGCTACTCGGTGGAGGAAATCACCTATCCCTTCGCAAGCGGGGACAAGGAGAGCCCCTCTGGCGGGGGGCGGCGACGCGACGAAGCCCTTCCTTGGATCCTGGTCTCGATGCTACCCCGGCTCAGCGACCAACCCGATGCACTCTTCGAGGCCTTGTGCCGCTTCGCGCGATCACTTCCGGCGCAGCCCCCACGCAACCATTACCTCGCACTCTTCGCCTGGCTCTGCGAGACACTCGGACGCAAAGTCTGGGTCGAACGTTCGGGCTCCTCCATCGATTACGTGGCGGACCTCATCCGCCTCTATCCCGAAGCCCGCTTCGTCCACCTGCATCGTGCCGGGCCCGAGGTCGCCCTTTCCATGCGGGAACACCACGCCTATCGGCTGCCCATCAGCCTGCTCTACGACGCGCCCCTGAATAGCGGCCTGCGGGTTTCAGAACTGCCCCCGATGGATCTCTCCGCCGCTCCCGAACCCGGCGATACCATCAGCCAGATACTCGAATCGCGCCCCCCGCCCGAATATTTCGGACGCTATTGGGCAGACCAGATCCTTCGGGGCAAGCCTGCCCTGGATGCCCTGGATGCGAGCCAGGTGCTCGAAGTCTCTTTTGAGCGCCTCGTCTCCCAGCCCGCTGGGGTGTTGAGCCAGATCGCCGCATTCTTCGAAATCGAGGCGACCGCAGCAGGCCCGAATTGGATCGACCGAGCCGCGGCCCTGGTTCGAGGCATTCCTCCCCTGCGCGCAGGCGAAATCGAGGGGCCCAGCTACGCGCGGCTCGTGGAGGCCTGCTCCCCAGCGACCCAGCTGATGACGGCCCCATGATTGTTTCGCCTTTTCCGGACCGGCATCCCCGGCGCCCAATTCGGTTAATCTTCTGCCGCGCCGGCATATCAATCATGGAGAAAACCGAAAGATGAGCATGGACTTCGCAGGTAAGACGGCCGTAGTGGGGATCGGCGCAACGGATTTCTCCAAAAATTCGGGCCGCAGCACGCTTCGACTGGCCGTCGAGTGCAGCGACGACGCCATCCGCGACGCCGGGCTCCGGCCGGAACAGATCGATGGCATGGTGCTCTTCACCGTGGAGGAGAATCACGAGATCGACGTAGCGCGAAACCTGGGGATCAAGGAACTCACCCACTTCAGTCGCATCCACCACAGCGGCGGCGCGGCGTGCGGAACCCTTCACCAGGCCGCCATGGCGGTGCATAGCGGGGCTTGCAACTACTGCCTCGTCTTCAGGGCTTTCAACGAGCGCTCGGAAACACGCTTCGGCACCGGTGTCCAAAATCGGGCGCCCTCCCCCACCCCCATGGAGGTGGATTTCGGTTGGAGTTCACCCTTCGGCCTGCTCACTCCCGCGTCCTGGGTAGCCATGTTTGCTCAGCGCTACATGCACGATTACGGCGCCACCAGCGAGGATTTCGGGCGCATCGCGGTCGCCGATCGAAAACACGCAGCCAACAACCCCAAGGCCCACTTCTACCAGCGACCCATCACCTTGGAGGAGCACCAGGAAAGCCGCTGGATCGTGAAGCCTCTGCACTTGCTCGACTGCTGCCAGGAGAGCGATGGGGGACAGGCCTTCGTAGTGACCACCCTCGAACGTGCCCGGGACTTGCCGAACCCGCCCGCGGTCATTGCCTCCGCGGCCCAGGGAAGCGCCGAAGATCAGCAGATGATGAAGAGCTATTACCGGGAAGAAATTTCGCACATCCTGGAGATGGGCATTTGTGCCCGGCAACTTTGGGAGGATACGGGCCTGGGGCCCGATGACATCCAGACCGCGATCTTCTACGACCACTTCACGCCGCTGGTCCTGCCCCAACTCGAAGAATTCGGTTTCTGCCCCCGCGGCGAAGCCCGCGACTTCATCGCGGATGGCAACATCGAAATCGGCGGCCGACTGCCCATCAACACCAATGGCGGGCAACTCGGCGAGGCCTATATCCATGGCATGAACGGGATCGCCGAAGGGGTTCGGCAAGTGCGGGGCACTTCGGTCAACCCGGTACCGAACGTCGAGAACGTACTCGTCACCGCGGGCACGGCTGTGCCCACCAGCGCCCTGATCTTCTCCAAGGACGCCTAGGCGAGGCCCCGCTTGGGGCCAAGCCCTTTTAGTTCCAGCTGAGTTCGAGGAGAGAAGCCTCGCCGGGAACGCCCACCCGCAACGGAAAGCCGTAGAAACCCGTGCCCCGGTGGACGTAGAGATGATTCGTGCCTTTGGCGAAGTGGCCGTGATCGGGCCAGCGCGAGCGCGCCAGCACGGTCCAGTTGAGGCCCAAGCTCACGAGACCCATCTGCCCGCCATGGGTATGCCCCGAAAGAACGAGATCCACCGCATCGTCGGGCAATTCATGGAAAGCACTGGGATCATGGAGCAGCAATAAGCGGCGATGCCCCGGCAGACGCGGGTGCGCGGTGAGCAGGTTCTCCAAATGTTCGCTTCGATCGCTCCGCACGTAATCCGCACCGACGATTTGGACCGGGCCAGCCTCGGTCTCCACCGCGCATGCTTCGTCCATCAGAAGCCGGACGCCATTGGCCTTGAGCCCCGAGCGCACTTCGTCGGGGGCCTCGTGGTCGTGGTTGCCGAAGATGGCGAAGCACTTTCCGGGCAGCTTGCGCAGGGGAGAGAGGGCCTCGGCCAGGGCCCCCGAAGTCGCGTTGCTCTCCATGGTGAGAAAGTCACCGGTGAGAAGGACCAGATCCGGATCCCGAGAAACCAACTCGTCGACGATCCGCCGAAGCCGGTCAACGGGTTGCCAGGGTCCGAGATGGGGGTCCGTGACCTGAACCACGCGTAGGGGACGGGTTTCCAGAGGCGGGGCGGGGGTACGCCGATAGCGCTCCATGGGAAGACGCCCGAAGCCCTCGGGGCGGGCTTCGTCCAAGCGGAGCCGGACGATTTCGGCAAAGAGCCGGGGCGATGTAAATGCCGCGACCCCGCCCACCACGTAGGGGAGAAAGTCCAGAGGAGCGAGCCAATGAAGCACGGTCTCGGCACCGAGAAGCCAGAGCAAAAACCGAGGAATCAGAAGGCCGAGCATCCAAAAACTCGCCATGAAGCCCGAGGCCAGGAAGACCTGACCCGGAATGGAGATCAGGCCGCGAAAGGCCCGGCCGCGCATTCGCGCGCGCACCAATGAGGCGTAGTGGCCCGAGGTCGCCGCCATCCCATAGGCAAAGCCCGCCTGGAGCCAGGGCAGGACGGCGGGACTCACCCAATCCGCCAGCCGGAAGTAGACCACCCCGCCGCCCACCGAGGCAATCCCCAGCACGATGCCGCTGAAAATCGCGTAAAAGCGGCCGCGTCTGAGCCCGGCGTACGCGGGGATCGTTACGAGGGTGGTGACGGCGATGATGGGGAAGATCCAGGGCAAGGCTTCGAACATGGCGGCGGGGACCCTAGACCAATCCGGGCGCTGTAGGCAATCGCCAGCATGGATCGCTGGGATCGCCGCGCCCCGGCCCCCATGGGACTTCGAGTCGGCTATGGGTTTTGGGGTCAAGCTGGACGAGGGGAAGCGAGATGCGAAAGTGGATCGTCTTCGGGGCGTTGGGACTGGCCGGATTCGCGGCCTGGCTCGGCCTGCGGGGATATACGTCGGCGGCCACCGCCGACCCGGCATTTTTCGAAGAGGCGATCGCGGCTTTCGAGCAAGCGGACCGCATCGCGCCGCCGGAGCCCGGCGGGATCGTCTTCGTGGGCAGTTCGAGCATTCGCTTCTGGACTGGGCTCGACCCGGACATGGCCCCGCTCCGGGTTCTGAATCGGGGCTTTGGCGGCGCGCAATTCAGCCACCTGCTCCACAACGTCCACCGGGTGGTCACCCTCTACGCGCCTCGCGCCGTGGTGACCTATGCCGGCGACAATGACCTCGCCGAGGGCACGGGGAAGAGCGCCGAGCGCGTCTTCGGCGACTATCAGCGCTTTGTCGCCGAGATTCGCGAACGGGTGCCCGGGGCGCGGTTCTATTTCCTCACCATCAAGCCCTCGGTTCAGCGCTGGGCGCGCTGGCGGGAAATGAGCCGGGCGAACGCGATGATCGAGGCTTGGAGCGCCGGGGATCCGCGATTGAATTATCTCGACGTGGCGACGCCTCTGCTGGGCGAGGACGGCGAGCCCCGGGCCGACCTCTTCATGGCCGATGGGCTGCATCTCAACGCCGAGGGCTACGCGGCCTGGGCCCAGGTGGTGCAGCCGAGACTGCTGGCCGATCTCGGCCCGGGGGATTGAACCGGAAGGCTCAGCCCTCTCCGCCCAGGCGCCGACGAATCTTCGCGACGGCGTCGATACTGGCTTCGGTGGTCTCGGCCACCGCCATCAGATTGAATTCCCCGCAACCCGCTTCGGCATAGGGGGCGAGGAAATCGGCGATCTCCTCCGCCGTGCCATGGGGGCTGTACTTCTCGAAGCGTTCGTAGGGCGTGCGGTACATGGCCGTCATGGCCTTGGCCAAGCGCTCGCGTGCCCGGCTTTTATCGTCGTCGACGCCGATCCAGACCTGGATGCCGTTGCGCCTGGGCGGCTCACTTCGGCCGGCTTCCACGGCAAATTCGCGAATGCGGTCCAAGGTGGAGGCATAGCGGTCCGCCGTGGACCAGATGCCCAGCCAGCCGTCGCCCCAACGCGCAGCCCTGCGCAGCGCAGCATCGGCCCGGCCGCCGATCACGATGGGCACCGCGGGGTTCGGGGCCGGAAGAATCAGGGCCTCCTCGATTTCGAAGAACTCGCCCCGGAACGTCGTGGGCTCCCCGGAGAGCAGGCCGCGCAAGACCTCGAGACACTCGTCGGTGCGACGGCCCCGGGTAGCGGGGTCGACGCCGCAGACCTCGATTTCGTGGCGGTCTTCGCCCCCCACCCCCACGCCGAGGATCAGCTGTCCCGGAGCCGATTCGGCCAGGCTGGCAATCTGGCGCGCCACCGGGGCCGGGTGCCGCAAAGCGAGCAGGTACACCCCGACATAAACGCCCAGGCTCGGAGCCAGGGCGGCCGCCGTCGCGGCCTGGATCAGCCCGTCCATTCCCAGCCCGGTGTGGAAACTCACGTGGTCCGCCATGAAGACGTGATCGAGCCCCCCATCCTCGGCCCGCCCCAGCAGGGCCCTACGCCGATCGTGGGGCCCTGTGAGCATTTCGCTGTGGGCGAGCGTTCCGACCCTGGGTCGCGTGGGAGGAGTCACGCACGGGATCCTAGTATGCCTCCGGCCCCAGGTCGCCGGGAGGGTCTGAAAAGCCGGCGAAGGGCGAACTCCAAACCCCGCCCTTCATTCGGTAGCCTCTGGGCTCGCGGTCCGATGGGGCCGCGCTCCCGGGCAGGGGCCCGGGCTGCCGAGGGAGTCATGGCGCAGTCGGACGAGCGAAACCAGGAATACACCGGACTCACCCGGGTGGAGCCCACCCTCCCGACCCGTTTCTATCTCGATCCAGACCACCACGCGTTGGAGTTGCAACGTATCTGGTACCGAAATTGGATCTACGTATGCCGGGCCAGCGACCTCGACGGCCCAAGGGCCTTTCGCGTCTTCGACCTCGGATCCCAGCAGATCCTGCTGCTCCGGGACGAGGGCGGCGAGCTCCAGGCTTTTCACAATACGTGTCGCCACCGGGGATCGACGCTCATCCAGAAGGCCGAAGGCTGTCTACGCAATGCGCGGATCACCTGCCCCTACCACAGCTGGACCTACGACCTCCAGGGCAGGTTGCAGCGACGGCCCACCCGGGGAGAGCAGGCCGATTTCGACAAGGCCGATTACTCGCTCTATGACGTGGCGGTGGCCGATTGGAACGGATTCATCTTCATCCATCTCGAACCGGAGAACGCCGCCCCTCTCGAGACCGCCTTCGACGCTTCGCACCTGCTGGATAACTGGCACCTGGCGGAACTCCAAGTCGGGCATACCCATACCCGGACCCTGGCATGCAATTGGAAAATTTTCTGGGAAAATTTCAACGAGTGTCTCCACTGCCCGAATCTCCATCCCTCCTTGTCGCGGATCGTGCCGCTCTACAAGCAGTACTTCATGGAAGTCCACGACGATCCCGAATGGCAGGCACATCAACGCGAGGGTGACCCCCTCTACAAGGCCGGGCTCGCCGAGGGAAAAGAAACCTGGTCCGCCGATGGCCTGCCCTGCGCCGAATATTTCCCCGACCTCTCGCCCGAGGAAATCGAGCGGGGGCATACCTATTGCGAAAACACGCCCTCGATGTTCGTGGTCGGACACGTGGACTACGCCCGCTCGGTTCAAATTCTCCCCCTCGGCCCCGAGCAAACCCTGATCCAGGCCCAATGGCTCTTCCGTCCGGAGGTGCTGCAGAATCCGGACTTCGATGCTGCTGAAGTCGCGGCCTTTGCGACCCAGGTCATCGAAGAGGACGGCGCCGCGGCCGAGTTGAACCAAAAAGGCCTGCACTCCATCCGGCATGAGCGGGGTGCGCTGATGCCCGAAGAGTACGCGGTTCATTCTTTTCAGCGTTGGGTCAAGGATCAGCTCGACTGAGGGTTCCGCCGCCCTGGGCCGAGCATCAGTTGCCGAGTCCCGCGCCGCCCGTATCAAGATGAGGTCATAACGTGTCCCAAGCGACAGAAGGCCGTGCCGAGAGCGGAAAATCCCAGCGGACCCTGGCGCGCCTCGTTGAATGCACCGGGCAGGAGATTGCCGAGTCGGGCTCGTTCACGGCCGAACGCGTCGCAGCCCGGGCGGGAACCTCGGTGGCGACTTTCTACAGCCACCTGCCCACCAAGGATGTCGCCCTGACGGCGGCCTTCGACGCGACCATGGATGATCTTGTCGAGTTGGTCGAAGCGCGGCTCGCGGGGGAAGCATTGTTGGAGGACGGACTTGAAACATTCGCCCGGGATTTCGTCGATGCCTCCCTGGCCTTCTTCGCCGACAGGTCGTTGATCTTCCGCTGTGCCCTGGCTCGAATGCCCGAGTGCCGACCGCTTCGGGCGGTCTACCGCGCCCACCAGGCCCAGGCATTTTCGCGCTACGCGCGCTTCGTTGAAATGGGTCAGGCCGCGGGCAAGGTTCGCCCGGGCGACGTCGAGGCCCTGGCTCGGGCCTTTCTCGTCCTCAGCCAGGGACTCAACAATCCCCTGGCCCTGGGTCTCGGGGAAGGCGATCCGCTGCGGGCCGAACTTGCGGGTCTGGTGCAGGCTCTGCTGGCGCCGAGCTCAGCAGCGGCCGATTAGGGCAGGATGCGCTCGGCGTCCAGGTCGGCCACCTGCTGGCCGTGGCGCTCGGCCATGGCGGCAAACATGGCATCGCCGCGCTCGCTGACCTCGACAATCTGCGAAGCCACCACCGCCATCACGAGCCCGGAGAAACTGAAGCGTCGGTAGTCGGTTTCCAGGGTTTCGAGGGCATAATCCTCGACGCCCTGGGCTCGGATCTCGGCGTGATAGTGGGAAAGGAGTTGTTTCTCCTCCCGTCGTCGCACCTCTGGGAGCAATCCTGCCCCGAGAAAATAAGCGACATCGCTGGCCGGATGCCCCTGGGCGCAGGTCTGCCAGTCCACCACCGCCAGAGGCGGCGCCTCACCCTCTCCCCGGCCGAAGAGCATGTTGTCCAGGCGGAAGTCGCCGTGGACCAGGGCGAAGGGTCCGTCCCGGTGGGCCGACCACGCGCCGACGCGTTCACCGAAACGCCGGGCCAGGTCCATCACATCGCCCGAGAGCCGCTGGGCAAAACGCGCTTCGAAACCCGGCAGGACACTCTGGTAGATCGCCTGGAGCAGAGCCGAAGAGTCTGGGGTCGGATGCGCGAGCCAGTCCAGAGATTCCAGGCCCGGGTCGTTCCAGCGAGGCGCGTGAAGACGGGCCGCCTCGGTCATGGCGAGGGCCGCTTCAACGTTGCTGGTGACGTTGGGCCCGAGTTTGTCAGGCGTATTCTGGTAGGCATTGAATTGGGCAGCGAGGAAATGAACACCACGAATGATCCAGAAGGTGTCTAA
>JAAZXM010000060.1 GCA_014240165.1 Myxococcales bacterium
CGAATGGGGGAAACGCTTTCGTGAAGACCTGGGTCTGGGTCCTGCTCGCGATCCTGATCGCCTTGACGGGTCTCGGCCTCATGGCGAGCCAACGTTTTGAGGGTTCGCCGCCCAAGGTGGTCGCCCCGGACGAGATCGTTCTCGGGCCCGCGGGCGAACAACTTTCTCTCGAATTCGAGGATCTGGATTCGGGTCTGCGCAGCTTGCAGGTTCGGCTTCTCGACCAGGCGGGCTCACGAACCCTGGCCGAGGAAAGCTATCCCGGCGACTGGCTCAGCGGCGGAAGTGCCGAGGTGCGAAGCGGGCGATTCGAAATTGCACTCGACCCCGCGGCGCTCCGGGTGCCGGACGGCACGGCCACCTTGATGATCAGCGCCCGGGACTGGTCGTGGCGCGACGGGTTCGCGGGCAACCGCACCGAACTCTCCATTCCCGTGCGAATCGATACCCACCCGCCCCGGGTGGAACTCATCAGCGGACTCACTTATGTGCAGCAGGGAGGAGCGGCCGCAGCGGTCTACCGGTTGGGCGAGACCACCCCGCGCGACGGAATCCGGGTGGGCGACGCCTACTTCCCGGGCTTCCCCCACCCGAACGGAAAAGAAAACGTCCGCGTCGCGCTCTTCGCAATCCCCGTGGAAGCGGACGCCAAAATCGGGGTGGAACTCGTTGCCATGGATGATGCCGGGAACGAGGCGGTGGTCCGCTTTCCCGCCCGGGTTCAGAAACGGGTCTTCCACCAGGGCGATATCACCATCGACGAAGCCTTCGTGGAGAACGTGGCCGCGCCCCTGGCCCGGAGCGCGGGTTTGTCTTCCGGAGATACCGCCGACACCTTTCGCGACGTCAACGAAAAACTCCGGGCACAAAACGAGGCCACCATCCGCGAACTCCTGGCCGAAGCGCCCGTGAACGAGCAGCGCTGGAAGGGTGCCTTTCGCCAGCTCTCCGGCTCCGCTGTCATGAGCGGCTTCGCCGAACTCCGAAGCTATCGGCTCAGGGATGAGCGCATCTCGACGGCGCGTCATTATGGCTTCGACCTGGCCTCCACCGCCCATGCACCCATCACAGCGGCGGCGGCGGGGCGCGTAGTCTACGCCGGAGATCTCGGCATCTATGGGCAGGCCGTATTGCTCGACCACGGGCTCGGGCTCGCCTCCCTCTACGGACATCTCTCCAGCGTGCAAGTCGACCCCGGAGACGAGGTCGAACAAGGCACGGTCCTCGGCCGCTCGGGTACCACCGGCCTCGCCGGAGGAGACCACCTGCACTTCGCCCTGCTGGTGGGGGAAACCTATGTGAACCCCTTGGAGTGGTGGGATCCGAAATGGGTACGCAGCCATATCGAAGCGCGACTCAGGCAGGCCACGCCCTGAGGCTGCCGGTTCCCGCCGAGCTGCGGGGTCGGCTGATCCGCCGCTACAAGCGTTTCCTCGCCGATATCGAAACCGAAGACGGCGAGGTGATCACCGTTCACTGTCCCAACCCCGGGGCCATGACGGGCACCGACCGGCCGGGGGCCGCGGTGCGTTGCTCCACCAGTGACAACCCCAAACGGCGGCTTCCCCATACCTGGGAGATGATCCGGGTGGGGCGCATCTGGGTGGGCATCCATACCCTGCGTGCAAACCAATTGGTGGCCCGAGCTTTGGCGGCGAACGCCCTGCCGGGGGTCAAGGGGTATGGGTCGATCCGCAGCGAAGTCCCGGTGCCGGGAGGCAGTCGCCTGGATTTCGGATTGAGCGGTCACCGCCGCGACCCCCGCCCCGCTTGGCTCGAAGTCAAGAGCGTCACCATGGCCAGGGGCGATACGGCGCGCTTTCCCGATTCCGTCACCACCCGAGGCCGACGTCACCTGGAAACCCTCTCGGCGCTCCACGCCCAGGGCCAGCGGGCGATCCTGCTCTTCGTGGTTCAGCGCGGAGATTGCCAGCGAGTGGAATGCGCCGAGGAAATCGACCCCGCCTACGGGGAAGCGCTGCGCGCGGCAGCGGCCCAGGGCGTCGAGATCCGGGCAATTCGGGCCCGGGTCCTGGCCCGGGAAATCCGCTTGGAAAAGGCGCTTCCAATCGTGTTATGAAGTGCTCATCCAAGCGGCGGCGGAGAGGCCCGTGAGCACAACAAAGAAAAAGAAGGCCCAGGACGACCCGGCCGCGCATTCGGCCGCGGCGGATGGTCAGCGACTCGGGCGCACCCGAAAGCGCCTTCTGAAATGGTATGACGCCAACGCCCGGGATCTGCCCTGGCGCCATACCCAGGATCCCTACGCGATCTGGGTTTCCGAAACCATGCTTCAGCAGACCCGCGTCGATACCGTGATCCCCTATTACGAGCGTTTCCTCGAGCATTACCCCGACGTCGCCAGCCTGGCCGATGCCGACCTCGAAAGCGTCTACGCGTTGTGGACCGGGCTCGGCTACTACTCCCGGGCCCGCAACCTGCGCGAAGCGGCGCAGAGCGTGATGACGGATTTCGATGGCGAGTTGCCCGGCCAGGCCGAAGACCTGCGCGCCCTCAAGGGAATCGGGCGCTATACCGCCGGAGCGCTGGCCTCCATCGCCTTCGATCGCGAGGAACCCCTGGTCGATGGCAACGTGATCCGGGTACTGGCCCGCTTCCTGGGCATTCGCGACGACGTGGGCAAGGCCGCGGTGGTCGAGCGGTTCTGGTCCCTGGCCGGTGGCCTCGTGGTGGGGCCGCGTCCGGGAGACCTCAACCAGGCGCTGATGGAACTCGGCGCTGTGGTCTGCACGCCGCGCTCACCGGCCTGCGACGCCTGTCCCCTGGGCCGGGATTGCTCCGCCCGCGCCCAGGGCGACCCCGCCCAATTGCCGCGCAAGAAGAAGCGCACCCCGGTTCGGCGCGTGGAGGCCGCGGTGGCATGGATCGAGCGGGGCGGGCGCACCCTGGCGGTGCGACGACCCGAGGGCGGACTACTCGGCGGGCTCTGGGAACTCCCGGGCGGAGAACTCCAAGACGGGGAAGCACCCGAGGAAGGGCTGCGCCGCGCGCTCGCCGAGACGGTGGGGCTGAAACTCTTGGGCGCCGAAGCGGTGGCCAGCGTCGAGCATCTCTTTACCCACCGGCGGCTCCGGCTTCACGTCTTCCGCGCCGCCGGGGTCGAGGGCCGGGTGCGGCGCGAGGGTTTTGCCGAGCACCGCTGGCTGGGCGCCTCGGCCTTGGCCGCCCTGCCCCAGGGCGGGCCCACACGCAAAGCCCTGGCAGCGCTGGGGGTCGGCGAGGCGCGCGCTCCCCGCGCCCGGCTTCGCGCCGCCGCCGAAAGCGCGCAATGACGGACGCCAAGCGCCGGGGTGACGCGCCGCCGCCGAAAGAAGGTTCCTCATTCGCGGATCTCGCGGCCGAGATCGATGACCTCGAACCCCTCGAGCCGGGCCCGCGCACGGCGAGGCCGACCGGAGAAAACCGCCCTCGCGATCCCGCGCGGCCCGGCCCGGACGCGAGTCCGGACCCGGGTTCAGGAGAAGGGCTGCATTTCCCCGATCCCGACCAACCCCTTCTCGGGCGACGCTCGTGGCTGCGCGACCGCGACCTCAGGCGCCTTCGCCGGGGCCAGGTCCCTTTCGACCTCACCCTGGACCTCCACGGAGACGATCTCACCTCGGCTCGGCGCCGGGTCATCGATCAACTGGCCGCCTCGGCAGAAGCAGGCCACGCCTGCGTGCTGATCATCCACGGCAAGGGCCACCGTTCCCGGGGCGGCGTCGCGCGCCTGCGCGACGCACTTCCCGCCTGGCTCGATGATCCCGCCCTGGCGGGTGCCGTGGCGGCGTGCGCCCCCGCGATGCCCGAACACGGCGGCTTCGGGGCGGTCTACGTGCTCCTCGCCTGAAGCGCGCGTCCGCCATGGTGGCCGGGCCGGATTGTGGCAGGCTTCCGCCCATGCCCGCCGCGCTCCCGAGGGACCCCGATGAAGCCATCCGCACGATCGCCCGGGCTCTGTCCGAGCGCGGAGGCCACGCGCTGATCGTGGGCGGGTCCGTGCGCGACGAACTCCTGGGCCGGCCCTGCCGGGACAGGGACGTCGAAGTTCTGGGCCTCGGCCTGGATGCATTGAGCGACGCGCTCGAACTCTTCGGCCGACCCCTACGCTTCGGACAGAGTTTCGAATGCCTGCGCCTGCCGGGCCTCGATGTCGACTTCTCGGTGGCGGGCAGCACGGACCTGGACTTCAGCGAAGCCGCCCTGCGGCGGGACCTGACGGTGAACAGCATGGCCAAAGATCCCCTGAGCGAAGCCATCCTCGACCCCCATGGAGGCCAGGCAGACCTGGCCTCGCGCACCCTTCGCGCCACCGATGCCCAGCGCTTCGGCGAGGACCCCTTGCGCGGGCTGCGCGTGGCACGCCTGGCCGCTGAACTCGAGATGCAACCCGACCGCGCGCTGCTCGCTCTTTGCGGTGAACAGGACCTTTCCGCCGTGGCAAGCGAACGCATCTTCGACGAGTTTCGCAAGCTCCTGCTTCGCGCTCCGCGACCCGCCGCCGGCCTTCGCTGCCTCGAAGCGGCAAGCCTGCTCGGGCATTTCCCCGCCCTCGATGCCCTTCGCGGCGTGCCCCAGGACCCCCGCTGGCATCCCGAGGGCGACGTCTGGACCCATACCCTGATGGCGGTGGACGAAGCGGCAGCGCTGAGGCGCGAAGACGAAAACGACCTGGCATTGATGTTCGGCACCCTGTGTCACGATATGGGCAAACCCGAACGCACACAGATCGAGAGCGAGCGTATCCGCTCACGGGGGCATGAAGCCCGGGGCGGCGAAATCGCCGCCGCTTTCTTGGAAACCATGCGGGCGCCCACGCGCCTGGTGGGCCAGGTCGAGGCCCTGGTCGAGCACCATCTGGCCCCGGCGCTCTACCCGCGCAATTCCGCCGGGCCCCGGGGCTACCGAAGACTGGCGCGTAAACTCGAGGGCGCCCACGTATCCATGGAATTACTGGCGCGGGTCGCCCGCGCCGACCATTGGGGACGCACCACCGAAGCGGCTCTGGCCCGTTCGTTTCCCGATGGCGACCGTTTCCTCGCCGACGCCCTCGCCCTGGGTGTCGCCGAAGCGGCCGAACCGGATGTCGTGAAGGGGCGCCACCTCCTGGAGCGCGGCATCCAGCCCGGGCCCGAGTTCAGCGCGATCCTTGGACGTTGCCGAGCACTTCAGGATGAAAGCGGTGAAACCGATCCCGAGCGAATCCTCGACCAGATCCTCTGAGCCCGGCCACCGCCGCGCTCAATCGATGTCGGTCCAGGCGTCCCCGTAGTGAATCGTGACTTCGCTGCCGGGTTGAATATTGCGCGTCGCGTGCAGGTCGAGACCCAGAAACTCGGCATTGGGGCGCGATGAGTGATTGAGAAAACGAAACTCGTTACGCCCTTCGACCCCCACCTCACGATCATCGTCATCCAGCACCCAGAGCACGTACATGCCATCGCGCCGGGTGGGGCGACCTTCGAAGGTGCCGATATAGCCTCCGGCGCGAAGCCGACGACGGGCAAAGACCCCCTTGCCATGGATGGGGCTGGTGAGGACCTCGATACGCCCGGCCCTTCGCTTGGACTCGCTCATCGAGTTTTCCCCCGGCGCGAAATGCGCCCCCACCGGGCAGGGTGAAGAAAGCCTGCGCGATGCCCGGCATGCTAGAAGGGCAAGGGGTCGGCGACAACGGGAACTTCCGAATGACACGGGGGCGAACCGGCCCTCTTCGGCTTGCTGTACAGTCGGGCCCTTCCGAAAAATTGGAGCCTCCATGGCCGACGCGCCCAAATCCTTCGCCCTATCCCCTGAAATTCACGACTACCTGATGCAGCACGGGACCCGGCCCGATGCCATCGCCCAGGAGTTGATCGACGAAACCCGCACCCTGGGCAACATCGCGCGCATGCAGGTCGCGCCCGAGCAGGGCGCCTTCATGACACTCCTCGCCCGCATCATGGGCGCGCAAAGGATCATCGAGGTGGGCACCTTCACCGGCTTTTCGGCCCTCTGCCTGGCCCGGGGTCTGCCCGAAGACGGCGAACTGATTTGCTGCGATGTCAGCGACGAGTGGACGCGTATCGGCCGGCCCTATTGGCAGCGCGCCGGCGTCGCCGAGCGCATCGACCTGCGCATTGCACCCGCCCTCGACACCTTGCGCGCATTGGCCAACGAGCAAGCCGGGGCCTTCGACCTCGCCTTTATCGATGCGGACAAGACGAATTACCAACCCTATTGCGAAGAACTCGCCGGGTTGGTGCGACGCAACGGGCTCATCGTCGTGGACAATGTGCTCTGGGGCGGGGCGGTGGTGGACGAAGCCAACCAGGCCGAGAACACCCGGGCGATCCGGGCCTTCAACACATGGGCGAGCAGCGACGAACGTTTCGAACCCGTGATGCTGCCCATCTCGGATGGCCTGACCCTGCTCCGGGTCCGCTGAGACCGCGGGTTCCGGCTCAGACGTCGGACTCGGCGCTCCGCAATCTCGCAAGGACGGAGCCAAAATCATCCGGGTCCTCGGCCGCGGCCCTCACCTCCTCGAACGCCACTTCGGCGGCATGAAGCATGTGGCGATGGGCGCCCCCACGGCGACTCCCCCCGTAGCGGAGATCGCCCAGAACCGGGTGACCCAGGTGGGCCAGGCTGGCCCGGATCTGGTGCAGGAACCCCGTGCGGGGTTCAATCTCCACCAGGCTCGCCCCGGGTAGCGTCTCGAGTTTCTGCATCGTCTGTTCGATCACCCGCGAGCGGCCCCGCGCCGCTTCCTCGCTGCTCGCCACCCGGACAAAGGCGGGCTTATGGCGCGCCACGCGCAGGGGCAACTCGAGTTCGAGCCGGTCCCCGGGCCATTGGACATCGCCTTCGACCAGGGCGCGGTAGCGCTTGGCGACGCGATGCTCGCGGAACGCACCGCGCAGCCGATCCCATTGGGCATCCTCGGTGGCTACGAGAATCACTCCGGATGTCTCGACATCCAGGCGGTGAACCACTCCACTGCGGAGACCGCCCTCCCCCACCCCATGCACTTCGGGACGAAGGGCCGAGACGTGGCCGAGCAGGGTGCCCTTTTCCCCCTCCTCGAGCGGGTGCACCGGCATGCCCGGGGGCTTGGCCAGGGCCAGCCAACCCGGGCCTTCGGCGAGCACCGAGGGCGGGGCCTCCGCTTCCCCGGGCTGGGGGATCCGCTGGTCCGCCGGAGCCACGAAGGCCTCCACCCGCAACTCGCCCTGGGCCTCGAGCGGGCGGCCCTTGTCCCCGGGCGCCAGGGGCCGGCCATCCAGGGACACCGCGCCCCGCTCCAGCAGGCGCCGAGCCTGGCTGCGGGAGAGGTCGAGTTCGGCGGCGAGAAAGAGATCCAGGCGCACGCCCTCCGCCCCGGGGCCGAGGATCAGGAGGCGAGCGCCGGGACGGCGCTCCCGGGGCTGCGATTTGGGCTCTTCCATGGCTCCTCGGTGGGGGTCGAGCGGCTCAGCGACCCGGGTCCGCCCCAGTGTAGCGGTGCCATCTCGACAGGGGATCCGCGCCTCGGTTACCCTCGCTCCGCCCGCTTCCGGCCCCAATGGGGGCCGACCCGCGATCCCTGGACTCATTCCAGGCCGCCAGCCCCGCCGCGGGTGGCCGCGGCGCTCAACCGGCGAGCAGGGCACGCGGAAAAAACCAGGGCGAGTTCCCGGAAAAAGACGGAAATGAATACCCAAACCAGCGCCCAACCCCATATCGCCGTGATGGACACGACCCTGCGCGACGGCGAGCAGACCCCCGACGTTTCCTATACGCCGGCGGAGAAGCTCCAACTGGCCCGCATGCT
This sequence comes from Myxococcales bacterium, assembly GCA_014240165.1. Classification (GTDB taxonomy): domain Bacteria; phylum Myxococcota_A; class UBA9160; order UBA9160; family UBA4427; genus JAZXM01. The sequence goes on from JAAZXM010000060.1 coordinate 7,796, forward strand.
GCTCCTGGACGCCGAAGTCGATCGCATCGAAATCGCCTCCACCCGAGTTTCGGAAGGCGAGCGTGAGGCCGCCCGGGCGATCACCGCGTGGGCGCGAAAAAACCGGGTCATCGGCCGGGTGGAGATCCTCGGTTTTTGCGATGGCAAGGCATCGGTGGACTGGATCGCCGAGGTCGGGGGCAAGGTGCTGAACCTGCTCGCCAAGGGATCGGAAAAACATTGCCGCGGTCAACTCGGCTTGACGCCCGAGGAACATCGCAACCGTGTGGAGCAAACCGTTCGCTACGCGCGCCGCAGACGCATGACCGTCAACGTCTACCTGGAGGATTGGTCCAGTGGCGTGCGGGACTCCTTTGATTACGTGTTCTCCCTGGTGCAACTGCTTCGGGAATTGCGCGTGGCCCGGATCTACCTGCCCGATACCCTGGGCATCTTTTCTCCGGGCGATGTGAGCCGCTACGTGGGTTTGATGACCCAAACCTGGCCCCAGGTGGATTTCGAATTCCATGGCCATAACGATTACGGGCTCGCCACGGCAAATTGTCTGGCCGCCGCGGAAGCCGGAGCTCGGGGCGTGCATACCAGCGTCAACGCCATGGGAGAGCGCGCGGGCAACTCGTCCCTCACCGAAGTCGTCACCGCGCTCCACGATCACAGCGACCTGAGAACGGACATCAACGAAAGTCGCCTGACGGCCCTCTCCCGCATGGTGGAAACCTTCAGCGGGAAGGATGTGGCAGCCAACACGCCCATCACCGGGAGGGACGTCTTCACCCAGACCGCGGGCGTTCACGCCGATGGCGACGCCAAGGGAGACCTCTATCACAGCCGTCTCGAACACGGGCGCTTCGGCCGGGCGCGTCGCTACGCCCTGGGCAAGCTCTCAGGCAAGGCTTCCCTCGACCACAACCTGCAGCGACTGGGCATTGAATTGCCTGCCTCGGATCGCGAAGTGGTCTTGCGCCGGATCATCGAGTTGGGTGATAAGAAGCACGTGGTTTCGCCCGAGGACCTTCCCTACATCATCGCCGATGTTCTCAAGGCGCCTGCGGAGCAGATGCTCCGGGTTCACCATTACCGCGTGGTGGTGGCCGAAGGTGAAGCCCCCGCCGCCGAGGTCTCCCTCGCCTACGAGGGCAATCTCGAAAAGGCCGAGGCATCGGGCGACGGCGGATACGACGCTTTCATGAACGCCCTGAAAAAAGCCGTGCGGGCCTTCGACCTCGAGATCCCCAAGCTGACTGATTTCAAAGTGCGCATTCCGCCGGGTGGACGCACCGGCGCCTTGGTGGAAACCCAGGTGACGTGGCAGCTAGGCGAAGCCAAGAAGGGCGCCCAGGGAGAAACCTTCACCACCCTCGGTGTCGATTCGGATCAAATGGCGGCCGCCGTCATCGCCACCGAGAAGATGCTGAACCGGGTCGCGGGCAAGCGAAAGACCTCACGTCCCGCCAAGGGACGCCCATCGCGCCGGCGGCCGCGAAAACCGGCGCGCTGAAGCCGTGACGAAGCTGGGAGTCCGCCTCGGGCTCTGCGCTCTTCTGGGCGCGGCCTTCGCCTGCTCGACGACGAAGACCGAGAAACTCGAGGCCACCTATGGCCCCACGGAAAGCGTGGTTGAAGTGGTGGCCGTCCTGCGTCGCCACGTACCCGACGACACCTACCGCTTTCCGCCGGCGACGGATTTCACCGGGCGCAACGTATACCGCTCGAGCCTGCTCAGGCTCGAGACCATCGAACGCATTCAGGCGGATCCCCTACGCAGTGGCTATATGGATCCCGTCATCGATTTCGCCAAGGCCCGGGCTCTGGAGCGGCTCCGCGCCTACGACCTCGCCCGCCTGCATTACCTGCGCGCCGGTCAGCGCGAGGGCGAGTTGCACGACTCGGCGGAGCAAAGCGCCGCGATTTGCGATCGCATCAGCGAAGCCGTGGGGATCGGAATTCAATTGGAGAACCCGCTCCGCCCGCCCACCGACGGACCCCCGCCAGGGACGGACAACCCCGAGAAGGTCGTCGCCCAACTCGAAGAACGGGTTGCCCTGCTCTCTTTTCTCTATGACGAACTCGAGGGAAGTTATTTCCAGGCGGTCATCGCCGAAGAAGTCGAGCGGGCGGACGAGGTCCGTGCGAGTTATTTCGTGGATCGCAGGAATATTTTGCCCGACGGGCAGCTTCGCGCGGTGGCGGAACTGCAACGCGTCATCACGCGCCACGCCGCCAGCAAGAACCGTCTGAAGCATATGATCGTGCTGGCCAACCTCTACTCCACCCTGGCCCGGGAATACGTGGAGGCCAGCCCTCCCGAGAGCCTCGAATTCGATCCGGCGGAATTCCAGGACTTGATCGAGCCCGCCGCCGAACTCTACGAATCCGTGGCCGCCCACGACGGCACCCCGGAAAAACTCGAGGCCGCGCGCAGGCTGGAAGCCCTGCTGGCCTTTACACTCCAGGTCGATGGTGATCGATTCAGTTATTAGAAAAAAACGACTCCGCTCCGGGCTGACCGCACTCGCGCTGGGCTCGCTCATCGTCATCGGCGGATGTGCGAGCCGGCCTCCTCCGCCCGGCGGCGATTTATTGGTTCCCCTGGCCGCACCCGCACCCTGGCTCCCGGAACCCTCGGATAAGGTGGCCGCCCGGGCCGTGGCCGCGGCGCTGGCCAGCGACGCGCCCACGTTGAAGAGCGCGGTAGCCGAACTCAATACGATTTCCGATTCCCATAAGGGGGCAGACCTCGACGCCCTGGCGGCGGATCTTCTTCATTCGACCCTCGATGATCCCGAGGCGTATCGCGTAGCCAGCGAGAAGCTCACCGCGGGATGGAATACCGACCCCGCCCTGGACGCCCGGCTCCAGATGGCCATCGATGACGACCTGCTCGCCCTGGCGTGGCAGCGGCGGCGGGATACCTGGGAGAATTATTGTGCCCGCACCTTCAACGCGGTCTCCCAGCCCCTGGGCCAGGCGCTCTTCAACGGCTTCGTGTTGGCCCCTCTCCAGATCTCCACCAGCGTGGCCCACTACCTGGCGAGTTTTTCCAACGACGAAGCCCTGCCCGCCACCGACCGCCAGGCCCTGGCCCTTCGCAAGGAATACCTGGCGCGAAATCCCAAGGCCAGCGACGCCGCTTTCGTTCAAGGCCAGGTGGCAGGAGCCGATGCGAAGTTGGCGAAGACCATGCGTACCCGGCGCTTGCGCACGGCCCGGGCCGCCGAAAAATCCGGTCGCTACCGGGTCGCGGGTATGGAGGCCCGCCGCGCCCTCTTCTGGGGACCCAGTCCCGAAGCCGAGAAGATTCTCGCGCACTCCAAGGCCCGCAACGCTGAACACCACCAACTTTTCGAGCGATCCCTCGAGGCGACACCCGAGCCTCCGGGCGGGCGATATACCGCCTCGAGCCGGCAACTCGCCATTGCGTTGCTCCGATCCTCGGGCGCATCCCAGCCCCTGGATCCGGACCTGCTCGAAACCCTCGAAGGGGAATCTCGGGGCACGGGCTATGCCAGTGGGCAAGCGGCCTACGTATTCGCTCTGGCGCAATACGAGGCGGGCAAGGAAAACGCCAGCTGGAAGACCCTGAAAACCCTGGCCGGGCAGAGCCCGGCGGAAAACGGAATGGTCCGCCATGCCGCGCATCTCATTGGGGACGCCTGGCAGCACCCCTACCTCGCCTACCGCGATGCCCGGGCCCGCAGCCGAAACAAAACCCTGCGTTGGCGGCTCTTCGGCCAATTCGCCACGGCGAACCGTTACCCGAACCTCCCTCGCTCCCTTGGCCTGCTCCTGGAGTCGCCCGGCATCGCCACCGCTTTGGCGACCTCACCCATTCGCTTGATCTTCGGCCGTTGGCAACCGGACCCGGACTTCCAGAGGGCGAGCGCGATGCTCGCCTACCGTTACCTGGGGCTGCACCCCGCTGGCCAGCACAGCGAGGAATTGGTTGCCTGGCTCTTCGACTACGAGACCAGCCGCGGCAACTCGGTGGCCGCCCTGCGCCTGGCGGATTTCCTGCCCGCCATGAGCGACGCAAAGCGGGCCGAACTTGCCGAGGCCGCCTCGGCCCAACAACTCAGCGGCGCCGAGCGCATCAAGCGACCCGATCGGCGCATCCAGGCGCTGCGTTTCACCTCCATGGAATATCCCGACAACGCCGCGGGCAGGCTGGCAGGGCTCCGTGTCCGGGCAGAACTCGAGGACGCCTCACCCCAGAAGATCACCATCACCAAGGATTTCCTGGTCGAGAACCCTCGGGTTCCCGGGCCTGCCGGACTCGGCTTGAACCCGATCCTGATCAACGGCGAAGTCGAGGACGGTGAACTCCACCCAACGGGGATCACCCTGCTCGGCGGGCTCACTCTCCGCTTCGACCTGATCGGCGAAGATGGGAAGGAGAAGAGCCCCCCGGCTCCGCTCTATAAACAAATCTCGGCGGAGCGCATGGCCCAACTCGCCGCCATGCTCGACGAGACCACCCGGCGTAACGAGCTCATCGACCCGGGAGATCGCCTCGTGCCCGACGCCGATCGCGATCAATTTCTCGAACGCGCGCTGCTCGGCTTGGCGGATCGTCCGGATAAAAGGCCTACGGCCCAGAGTACCTACGTCTACCAGAGCATGCGCGAACGCTACGGGATCGTTCGTGGCCGGGAATCCATTCTGCCCTTCGACCTCGTGCTCCAGGGCAGCTTCAGCGATCTCAACCTGGGCGCCTTCCCCCGTTGGCGTCCGCCGAAAGAAACTCCCGATATCTTTCTCTACCGCTGAACCTGGGACGCGGGGCGACGATCGGCGGAGGCGCCGGCCGGGGAGCGCTCGACTCAGTCCTGGCCGTCCTGGCCATAGGCGCGGTCGAGGAGTTGCACCGGGTGGACCACGCTGGCCCGGAGACCCCGGGCATGGGCCCCGGCGGCGAGTTGCAACAGGCAACCCGGATTGCCGCTGGCGATCCAATCGGGATCGGCATCCGCGAGGGCGTCGAGCTTGGGTGCCAGCACCTGTTGGGACATTTCGACCTGGAGCAGGTTGTAGGTGCCCGCTGCGCCGCAACAACTCTTCGCATCGGCATGCTCAATGGGCTCGAGCTTCGGGATCGCCGCCAGGATCCGGCGCGGCGCCTCGGCGACGCCCTGGGCGTGCACCAAATGACAGGGGTCGTCGTAGCAGACCCGGCCAGGCAGGCTTCCCGCCGGCGGCCGCAGACCGACTTCATCGAGCCATTCGCACACATCGCGCACCCGGGACGCCAGGGCTTCGCCCCGGCCGGGCAACCATTGGCCCACTTCCCGAAGCGCGGCCCCGCACCCCGCGGAATTGCTCACCACCGCGTCTACGGGTTCGCCTCCGGGCATCGCGAAGGCCTCGATGTTCTTCTCAGCCAGCCCCCGAGCCATGGAGGGATCGCCCGCGTGGGCGTGAAGAGCGCCGCAGCAGCCCTGCTCGGGAGGCACCAGCACATCAAAACCGTTGCGTGAGAGAACGCGCACCGTGGCCCGGTTGATCTCTCCGAAGAGTTCCGCCATCACGCAGCCCTCGAGCAGCGCGACCCGCCCGCGTCGCTCTCCCTGGGCCGGGGTGAAGGCCGGCAAGCGCCGCCGCTCGGCCGCCGCTGGCACCCGGGGCAACAGGTCATTGGCCGGGGCGAGCACGGGAAGCGCCGCAGTGGTCAAACGGTCGAGGCCCAGGCGCTGGGCCAGACCGAGAATCGAAACCAATGCGTGCAGGCGCCCGGGATGGGGCAGGATCCAGCGAAGCGCGAAGCGTTCCACCCGCGCGCCCCAGCCCCGGCGCAGCCCCGCTTCGGCCACCGCGGCCCGGCCCTTTTCGAGCATCGCGCCGTACTCGACACCCGAAGGACACTCGGTTTCACACGCCCGGCAACCCAGGCAGAGGCCCAATTCGTCGGCCACCAGGCCGCCGAGTTCGATCTTTCCCTCGGCCACGCCCCGCAGCAAATAGATCCGGCCCCGGGGCGAACTGTTCTCCCGGCCGGTCACCCGGTAGGTGGGGCAAGCGCTGAGGCAGAGGCCACAGTGCACGCAATCCAGGCTTCCGTCGAGAATACTCGGATCCAGGTCGAGACCGAGGGCGTTGTCGCTCATCTCAGATCCCTCCCGCGAAGCGGCCGGGGTTGAGAATTCCGTCGGGGTCGAAGCGTCCCTTGATGGCCCGCATCAATTCCAAGCATCCGGCGCCTGCGAAAACGTCGCGCTCCCGGGAGGCCGCCGCCGGCAGGCTTTCGATGAAGATCTCGGCAGCGCCCGCACCGCGAATTTCTTCGAGCAGGCCGAGCACCCCATCGCACCCATCCGGTCCCGGGTCGCCGGCCTCGGGCTCGAAGCGCGCGTGAACTACCGCCGGTTCCGGGTAGACCACCAGGTGCGCCCCCCGCTCCCGGAGCCGGCGGGCAACCCCGGCCAGCGCGCCGGGCAGAAGGTGAATGCGCGCGTGCAGGCCCGCCTCACTGCAAGCGGCCTGGCGCGCCCGCAATTCCTCAACGACGCCTTCGCCCTCAACGCCCGGGGCTGCGCCCGGAACAAGCCATTCGGTGTCCGCCCGAACCGTCGGCTCCTCCCCGGCAAACTCCGCCAACAGGCGCCAAGGACCAGGATGCGCGCCGGGGACCGACGGCGGCTCCGCCACCAGGCCCACAGCCCGGGCAGAACTTCGCCGGGAGGCGGCCAGGGCCTGGGCGAAGGCATCCTCGACTGCGTCGAATGATCGCTCCACCTGGTGGACGCAGGCCGGGATCGGTTTCAAGCGCAACCAGGCTTTCTCGATCACGGCGAGGGTGCCGAGGGATCCCACGTAGAGTTTGGCCAGGTCATAACCGGTCACGTTCTTCACCACCCGCGCCCCGCAGCGGGTTCGCTCACCCGACGCCAGCACCGTATCGATGCCCAGCACGGCATCGCGCACCGGACCGAAACCCCGCTGGCGGGGTCCACAACTCGCCGTCGCCAATGCGCCGCCCACCGTGCCTCCGGCTCCCGAAGGATCGAGCGGGAGCAGCCAGCCCTCGCTCTCCACCCGGCGCGAAACTTCCGAAAGAGGCGTTCCCGCCCGAACCTGGATCACCCCATCCGCCGGATCGAACTCGGTAATGCCGTTGAGGCGCCGGGACGACAGCGCCACCGAAACCCCGCGTGCCGGATTCCCCCAATGCATTCGGGTCCCGCTCCCCATCACGAGCACCGACTCGCCGTGCCGGGAAAGAACATCGAGACACCCGGCCAGCGCCTCTCCGTAGGCGGGCTCGACCCGCGCCCGGAGCCGACTGCCCGCGACGCGTTCCGGGGGATCGAGGAGACAAACACTCCCCTCCGCTGCGGCCTCCAGGGCGTCCAACGTCGCCTGCTCTCCCACCTCGGCACTCAAAGGGGAACCTCGTCGTAGCCCCGAGCCTTGGGATTGGATTCCGTACAGGCCCGGGTGGTGGGAATCAATTTGCCGGGGTTGCAGACGCCGTCGGGGTTGAACGCGTCGCGCAGCCGCCGCATGGCGTCGAGATCCGCGGGCTCGAAGAGCATCCCCATATAATCGCGTTTCTCGGTCCCCACCCCGTGCTCCCCGGTGAGGACGCCCCCCACGCGAACGCAGAGTTCGAGCATTTCCTTCCCCGCCGCCAGAACCCGGGCGAGTTCGTCCGGATCGCGGCGATCGAAAGAAATATTGGGATGCAGGTTGCCGTCGCCCGCGTGAAAGACGTTCGAGAGAGTCAGACCATGGCGATCGCCAATGGCGCAGATCTCTTCCAGCACCTCGGGCAATTTCGCTCTCGGCACCACCGCGTCGTGGACGTAGAGGTCCGGGGCCAGACGGCCCATGGCGCCGAACGCGCCCTTGCGCGCTCTCCAAAAGAGCGCGCGCTCCTGGGCATCTCGGGCCACGCGCATTTCCCGCACCCCCTCGCCTTCGGCGAGTTCGCCAATGCGCTGGAGTTGGCCGTCCATTTCGCACGCAGCCCCATCGAGTTCGATAATCAGCACAGCGCCCGCATCGGTGGGCAGCCCCGCTTTGTATACGCTTGCCTCCACCGCGCGAATCGTCCGCTGATCCACCACTTCGAGGGCCGCGGGCACCATACCGCTGCGGATGATCCCGCCCACGAGTCGGCAAGCCGCGGGCACTTCGTCGAAAATCGCCAGCACCGTTTCCACCGCCTCGGGAATTTCCACCAGGCGAACGGTGATCTCGGTAACAATCCCCAGAGTGCCCTCGCTTCCCACCGCGGCACCCACCAGGTCATAGCCCGGTGCGAAACCCGTGGGCGATCCCAGCCGAACCCGGGAGGCATCGGGCAGGACCATCTCCACGGCAAGGACATGATTGGTCGTGGTGCCGTATTTCAGGGTGTGGGGGCCACCCGAGTTCTCCGCCACGTTGCCCCCAATCGTGCACGCCTGCTGGCTGGAGGGATCGGGCGCATAGAAGAGCCCGAGATGGCGGATGGCTTCGGAGAGATGCGCGTTGACCACCCCGGGCTGCACCACCGCCAAGCGATTATCAGCGTCGACTTCGAGAATCGATTGCATACGCGAGCAACAGATCACCACCGCCCCATTCAGGGGGACCGCCCCGCCCGAGAGGCCGGTTCCGGCACCTCTGGGAACGAAGGCGTGGCCGAATTCCCTGCAGATGGCCACCGCTTCGGCCACCTGATCGCTGGTCCTGGGGAGAACCACCGCGCTGGGCAGGTGGGCGTCGAGGGTGAGTCCATCGCACCCGTAGGCGAAGAGTTCCTCGGGACGCGAGAGACAATTATCCTCGCCCACCACGCCGGAGAGGCGTTCGATCAGGATCGGGGAGGGCGCTTCCGGATTCGAAAATTTCTCACTCACCCGCAGAGACTAGCTTCGATCCGCGACCACAGGAATTCCCGGGAAAGCTTGAGCCCCCAGGCGCCGGCGTCGCGATGCGAATGCCCCGCCGCTCAGGCCAGGCCGAGGCGCTCGAGATCGTTCTCGTCCAGACCCAGGTAATGACCCACCTCGTGGCGAACCGTGATCTGGATCTGCTCGATCAACTCCTCGCGGTCGCGGCAGATCTTCTCGAGATTCCCCTTGAAGAGGAGGATGCGGTCGAGGGCGGGAACCTGCTCGGTGGGCGCCGCCTCGGTCCGGGGCACGCCCATGAAGAGGCCCAGGGTCTGGGGCGAAAGGCTTTCGCCCACCACGAGATCGAGACTGGGGAATTCCTCGACCCCGATTGGAAGCACGGGCTCCACGTATTCGCGGATCGAACGGGGCAGGTTGTCCAGCGCCTCGGAGATCACCTCATCGAAGAACTCGACGCTCACCGAGAGCGGCCGGGGAAATTGAATGGGGTCCAGGGAGTTGGCCCGTTCGAAGGCGAGTTCCGCAGCCTGGCGCGCCTCTTCGCGAGACTCTTCCGACCCCCGGTCGTCCCCCGCCCAGGCGATTCGTTCGAGCACCAGCCCGAGGCCGTAAAGGATATGGGGAGAATCGGGCTCGCTCATTGCGGCCCGGTCCAACACGCGCCTGGCCTCGAGATAGGAACCCATCTCGAAGAGCACGTGACCTTCGAAGGCCGCGTAGGTTCCCTGCTCGCCACCCGATTTGATGGCGCGCCGGATCAGGAAGACCGCCCCCTCGAGATCGTCGCGGTAGAAAAGCGCCTTGGCCTTCAGATAACAGAGCTCGGCCTGGAAGGGCCGATCCAGGCGCGGCAGCGCGGGCAACCCCGCGAGCAATTCGTCACACGCCTCGAGAGCCGTCTCGAACTCTCCCGCTTCCTCGACGAGCAATTCAATGCGGTTGAGGTGAGCCGTGCCAAATTTCGGGTCCGCCCCAATGGCGCGCTCGAACTCGAAGAGGGATTCCTCCACCCGGCCCTCATCCCAGAGGATCTCGCCCCGACCGTTGTGGGCCTCGGCGCCCGCCGGATTGGCTTTGAGGGCCTCCTCAAGCCAGGCCAGAGCTTCTTCGATGCGGCCACCGTGGGAGGCTTCCATTGCTTGATCGAGGCAATCCCAATAGCGGTCCTTACTGTTCTTCATCGCAAATTTGCCCTGGCGGGGGACCCGCGCGTGAATCGGTCAGCATAGCAGAGAGGCCTCGGGCGGGATTTCTGTCGCTGATCTGGAGCCGCGCTAGACTGCGCCCAGCCCAGCCATGATGGGTTGGCCGCCCTGAGAACTCCGAGGAGAATTCATGCCCCGATCCGGCTGGCGAGTGCGGCGACGAAGCGGCAGCCGGGTGCTCGTAGCGGCGCTGATGGCCGCGGCCCTCTCAATCGCTTGCGTCAGCGCTCCGCCCGACGGCCCCCCCTTCACGCCCGCCACCGAACCCGACCCGGGCGATACCCTGGTCTATATCTACCGCTCGGATCCCCTTCGGGGCGTGCGCGCGGCGGATATCCGGATCGACAGCCAGGACCTCGGCGAGCTCAAAAGCGGCGAATATCTCTCCTTCCTGCTTGCACCGGGCCAACATGAACTCGGCGCTCGGCTCCGCTGGCTCCAGCTGATCCCGCGCTCCTGGAATCGCCTCGGATTCCTGTCCAAGCCCGGTCAGACCCTCTACCTCAAAATCTGGGCGGGCTATGACCAGCAGGTTCAACCCGCCACGGAGCTGCGAGCGGCTTCAGGGGCCCCTGCCAATACCGAGGTGGGGCTCTTCCTCGCGGAGAGAGACCCCGCGGTGGCCCTGGCGGAACTCCCCGCCATGCGGAGAAGCGACGGTCCCTAGGCGCCCCCGGGTTTCGGACGACACCGGCTCCGGGCTCTGGAAGGTCGAGTGATGGTGGGCCCTCTCGGATTTGAACCGAGGACCATCCAGTTATGAGCCGGGTGCTCTCACCGCTGAGCTAAGGGCCCCCGTGCCAGCGTACCGCATCCCGAGTCGGAGTTTTCACATCCCAGGGGAACGAGAGACGCCATCTCTTCATTGTGCCGGAGCCTCTGGGCTGCAAGAATCGCGACATGTCGAATTCTGAATTCACGCACTGCGTTGCTGTCATCGGCGGGGCCACGGCCGGCGCCGAGATCGCCCGTCGACTCGCCGACCGGAATATCCTGGTGGCCGTCTTTGAACAAAACCCCAGGCCCTACGGCAAGATCGAAGACGGCCTGCCCCGCTGGCATGAACGCCTGCGAGATAAAGAATACGCTGTCATCCGCGAAAAACTCTCGCACCCAGGGGTTCGTTTCATCCCCCAGACCAAGATCGGCCGCGACATCGCCTTTGAAGAACTCGTGGATGAGTGGGGCTTCTCGTGTGTGGTGTTGGCGAGCGGTGCCTGGCAGGACCGGGCGCTGCCCATCGAGGGACAAGCGGATTACATCGGTCGCGGCCTCGTCTACCAGAACCCCTTCGTAATCGCCTTCAACCACGCTGAAGACCCCGGCTTCAAAGGTGAAACCTTCGACGTCTACGACGACAGCATCGTGGTCGGGGGCGGGCTCGCCTCCATTGATGTCGCGAAGATCGTGACCTTGACCTGCACTCAGCGCGCGCTGTCCGAACGCGGCATTGAGATCTCCACAACCGAACTCGAGGTCAAGGGCATCCCCAAAACCATGGCGGCACACGACCTGAGCTGGGAGGAGTTGGGACTCGCAGGCTGTACGATCTACTACCGGCGCCGCGAAGAGGATATGCCCCTGGTTTCGATTCCCGACGGCGCCACACCCGAGCGCATCGAGAAGGTCAAAAAATCCCGCCAAACACTTCTGCGCAAGGCCAGCGAGAAGTTCAAACTCAAAGTCGAACCGCTTTCCGCTCCCGATGGCCTCGTCGTGGAGAATGAGAAACTGGTTGGGCTGCGCTTTCGCCGCACCCGGATCGAGGACGGCCGGGTCATCACCACCGACGAAACCTTCGAGCGCAAAGGGCCCGTCGTGATCAGTTCAATCGGCAGCATCCCCGACCCGATTCAGGGGATCGACATGAAGGGGGAACTCTTCGATTTCACCGATTGGACCTACGGAACACTCACGCGCTACCCCACGGTCTTCTCCGTGGGCAACGTGGTCACAGGCAAGGGAAATATCGTGGCCTCCCGCAAACACGCCACTGAGGTTTCCCAAGACGCCGTCGAGATTTTTCTCGGCGTCGCCGACGATCCCGAGGCCGCGACAGAAGGGGAGCCCGGTCTTCACGAAGCTGCGGCCGAAACGGCGGAGCAAGTCGCGGTTCATATCAGCACCCAGCCCGGCGCAGACTCGGCGCAAAAGGAGGCGCTGGAGCAGCGGATTGCGCGTCGGCAAAAAGAAGTGGGCTATCCGGGAACCTTCGCGGATTGGCTGGCCAGCGTCGGCGAACCCTGCTGAACACGCCCTGGGGCGCTGAGCCCGAAGATTGCGACCCGGCCCCCTGCCCCTGAATTAATCCTCGAGATAAGTCTTGAGAACCCGGCTTCGCGAGGGGTGCCGCAGCTTGCGCAGGGCCTTGGCCTCAATCTGGCGAATTCGCTCTCGGGTCACCGAGAAGCCGTGCCCCACTTCTTCGAGTGTAGAGTTCGATTCTTCGCCAATTCCGAAACGCAATTCGATGATGCGTGCCTCGCGCGGCGTCAGGGTCGCGAGTGCGTCCTTGGTCTCCTGCACCAGGTGCGAATAGATCACCGCGTCCTGGGGGTCGATGGCGTTCGGGTCGGGGATGAAATCCGAGAGCGAGCTGTCGTCTTCCTCTCCCACGGGAGATTCGAGACTGACCGGTTCGGAAGACAAGCGCAGCAGAGAATTGACCTTGTCCACCGTGATATCGAGTTCCGCGGAGAGCTCCTCGGAAGTCGGCTCCCTCCCCATGGACTGAACGAGTTCTCGCGAGGCCCTGATCACCTTGTTCAGATTCTCGATCATATGCACCGGGATGCGAATGGTCCGCGCCTGGTCGGCCACCGAGCGCGAGATCGCCTGGCGGATCCACCAGGTCGCGTAGGTGGAGAATTTGTACCCGCGCTGGTATTCGAATTTATCCACCGCGCGCATCAGGCCAATATTGCCTTCCTGGATGAGATCCAGGAATTGGAGGCCCCGATTCGTATATCGCTTGGCGATGGAAACGACCAGGCGCAGGTTGGCTTCGATCAGTTCACTCTTAGCCTGGTGGGTTCTTGTCGCCGCCTCCTCGATGCGTGCCTCTGCGTCATAGACGGATTGTCGACCCATCCGAATCTGTTTTTCAAGGCGGCTGCTTAATTTCTCGATTTCCTTGAGCTCGGTGGTGGCGATGAGAATCGCCTTCGCGTCACAGCCAAGGAGTTCCCCGACCTCGCGCACGCGGTCATCGTCGCCATCGCCGAAATTGCAGATCTCCATGAATTCCTGGGGACTCATGCCAAAGCGGTGACTCACCTGCCATGCACGCCCCTCCATCATGCGAAAGGACTTCACGACCTGGCTCAGGCATCCGTTGATTTCTTCGACGCGGACCGTTGCAAAACCGGCCGAGCGCAGTTCTTCAACGCAGCGTGCAAAAAGCTCACCCGCCTCGTCCAACAACCGTTTGCGTGTGGCCACGGTGGTGCGTGAGTTCATGCTCGAATTTCGTTTGCGCTCGATCTCCACGTTCATGGCACCAACGCGAGCCAGAGCCTCTTCAAGCGTCTGCGCACGTTCTTCCGGAGGCGGAGAGCCCTCGACGTTGAGACCATCCACTGCGGAGGAAAGCTCGATATCGCCCTGCGCAAAGCGCTCGCCCAATTCGAGAACGGCTGCGATGCCGTGTGCGTTGCCGAGAATTCCGAATTCCTTGTCCTGAATACCCGCCTCGATGCGCTTGGCGATCTCCACCTCGCCCTCGCGGCTGAGGAGCGATACCTGGCCCATGTCGCGTAAGTAGACGCGTACAGGATCGGCGGTGGATGCGTCTGATTTCGCGCGCGCCTTGGCCTTGGCCTTCGGTCGCGCGGAAAGAACGGTCTTCCGAGAAGAGCTCTTGGCCTTCTTCTTGGACGGGGCTTTGCCATCCGCCTCTAACTGGGCGTGGGCCTCCGCCTGAACCTCGTTGCCCGCGATCGTCGCGGGCTCTTTCGAAGAAGATTTGGGGACATCTGAGGCCATGGGGGGGCTCTCCTCAATTCACTTGATAGTGTCGTTCACATTCGGTGTTTCAAATCTTGTTGCCGGTTTCAGGGGCTTGTCTCCGCACCGCTGACCCCTTGCTCACGTCTCCGCACAAGCAGGGCTTGAAGGTCCTCTAAGGCCTTTGCTTGATCTTCATCGGGATCATTCAGCCGATTTTTGATTTTCTTTTGTTCCGCATCGAGCTTTTTTCGCACGAAGTTGCGCAAGATCTGCGTCACTACCTCCGTGACAGGCGTCCCGCTCGGAAATAGCGCCTCATCCACGGCCACCTCATAGGCGAGGGCCAAACTCTCGGGCGAAACGCTCTGCGCCAGGGCGGAGAGATCGACCCGCCCCTCGCTGTCCACATGGCCCTTGGCGCCGGCCTCGATGAAGGCAAAAACCAGGTCCTTCAAGCTGCAAACGGGAAGTGCTTCCCGCATGAGCGCCTGCACTTCTGGGAGGACCAGGTCGGGATGACGCGAAACGATCAGGGCCAGTTGTCGGAGGTGCCGCTGTTCCGGTTCGCTGAGCTGCGGCTCGGGAGGAGCGGCTGGCCGAGGCTCTGCCGCGGTGCCCACTCCGGGGTCCGCAGGGACGCTGCGGCCTCCCGCTGCGCTGCGGACCACCGCCTCAACGGCAGCCGCATCGGCGCGGGTCGCCATGGCCAGGCGACGGGCGTACTCGCTACGCTCGACGGGGTCGGGAATCGACGCCACCAGGGGCGCAACGTGCCGAACCGCATCGGCTTTCTCTGCCGGGGTCGAGCAGCCGCTCGCCACCGCCCGGCGGATGACCACCTCGAGGGCCTCGGGGGCCTTTTCCATCAATTTGGCAAGCGCCGGAGCGCCGTGAGCGGCGAGATAATCGTCGGGATCCTGGCCATCGGGGAGCGTCACTGCGCGCACCCGAAGCCCAGCGGGCAGCAGGATCTCCAGAGCGCGTTCCATCGCCTTCTGGCCCGCGGAGTCGCCGTCGAAGAGCAGGCCCAGCAGCGAGGTCCGGCGGCCGAGGTCCCGGGCGTGTTCGGGGGTCAGGGCAGTGCCGCAGGTCGCCACCGCTTCGCCCATGCCCGCGCGCGCCAGGGCAATCGCATCGAAATAGCCTTCGCAGACGATGGCCCGTCCGGCCCGGCGAATCGGTTCAAGAGCGTGGGGAAAACCATAGAGAGCTCGCCGCTTGTGGTAGACCGGGCTCTCGGGTGTGTTCAGATATTTGGGTTCCTGATCGGCGGCGAGGGCACGGCCCCCGAACCCGATGACCCGCCCGCGCACATCCTGGATGGGAAACGTCACGCGGTTGCGCAGGCGATCGTAGTGCCCACCGGAAGCGCGTTCGTTCAGCAAGCCCGATAACATGCCGCTGTCGGTGGGAATGCCCGCTTTGTCCAGGGCGCGAACGACCGCGTCCCAAGCATCGGGCGCGTAGCCGATCCCGAACTGTTCGATCACCGGCCCCTCCAGGCCACGCGCTTCGAGATAATCCCGCGCGCTTCGGCCCTGGGGCGACAGAAGACTTTCTCGGTAGCAGCGTTGGGCCACCTCGAGCGCTTCGTAGACTTTCGCGTTGTCGCTGCGCTCGCCGGAATCGCTCTCCGGCACTTCGATCCCCAGGTCTGCGGCCAGGGTCCGGACCGCTTCGGGGAAGGTGAGATTCTCGTGGTCGACCAGGAAAGAGAGGACGTCGCCCTTGGCCTGGCAACCGAAGCAGTAGTAGGCCTGGCGACCCGGGTTGACGTTGAAGGAGGGCGTCTTCTCGTCGTGGAAGGGGCAAAGGCCCTTCCAGCTCTGGCCGGCCTGTTTCAATTCGACGTAGCGGCCGATCAAGCCCAGGATGTCGGCCCGTTCGCGTACTTCCTGGATCGTTCTTTCAGGGATGAGACCCAAGGCCAACTCCAGCACCCGAGCCTCCTGAAATTCAGGGGGCTGAGCGTCTGATCTTCTTCAGCGCCCGCTTCCTTGCGGCCGCCGCTTTCTTTTTCTTACGAATGCTGGGCTTGTCGTAGTACTCGCGACGCCTGAGCTCGGTCAGGATCCCGGCTTTCTCACAAATCTTCTTGAAACGCCTCAGAGCCTGCTCGATCGACTCGTTTTCTTTCACCTTCATGACGGACATAGCTAGCTATTTGCTCCCAGAGACCGTGCTCGTTCTATGCGTTGCGTTCGAAAACGAATTCCTTTTGCGGATTCTCGCTTACGAATCGGGATCGCTGTCCTTGGCTGGCCAAATGATCCCCGAAAACAGGCCGGTCTACTTCGCTGATGTGAGTGGCCTTTAGGCCGGTTAAGTGACTTGATTTTATCTAGAAATCGCGATTTTAGGGTCCCTACACCCTGTTCGGCTACTCGGCTCGCCCTGATCGCGGCCGATGCCGTGGTTGGGACTTCCCAAGCGCGTTCTGTCTGCCGCTTGCTTGCCTGGGGGAAATTTCGAATGAGCAAGCAAAAAAATGTTTGATGACAGGGGTTTGTACGTAGTATTCCCCTGGAATTTTAAAAAGCCTTTAAAAAACAGGTGCTTGGGTATTTTCGAGCACGAATTCCAAAGGCTAGCGCAGGCCCTGCCGCTGCTCAAGAACCGGCGGAGCCAGGGCTCGACTCATGGACCCCTTCCCCCGTGGGTGAAGGGGGTCGAACCGCAATGCCCATCTCCAGCAGCGCCGACTTGACCTGGCCCACGGTGGTCTCGCCGAAGTGGAAAATCGAGGCGGCCAGGGCAGCCTGGGCGTGCCCGCCCTCCGGTTCATCGCTCAGAGCCGCCGCCAAATCTTGGGCGCTGCCGCCGCCACCCGAGGCCACCACGGGCACCGAGACCCGATCCGTCACGGCGCGCAGCAGTTCCAGATCGTAGCCCTGCTTGGTTCCGTCGCGGTCCATGCTCGTCAACAGAATTTCGCCCGCCCCGGCCTGGGCCATCCGGTCCGCCCAGTCCACAGCATCGATGCCTGTGGGTCGGCGGCCGCCATGGGTACAGACTTCCCAGCGCCCGGGAACCCGCTCCTCGGCTGCATCCCGCACCGCCCGTGCGTCGATGGCAAGCACCAGGTTGGCGCTGCCGATCTTGGCCGCGGCGGCGGCCACCAGGTCGGGGTCGTGCACCGCAGCGGTCATGATCGAAACCTTGTCGGCGCCCGCGTTGAGCAGGTCACGAATATCCTGCACCGAGCGCACTCCGCCTCCCACCGTAAGCGGCATGAAGACGGTTTCCGCGGTGCGTGAAACGATGTCGAGCAGAATGCCGCGCTCCTCGTGGCTGGCGGTGATATCGAGGAAAGTCACCTCGTCCGCCTCTTGGGCATCGTAGAGTTGGGCGACCTGGACGGGATCTCCGCAGTCGACATGATCGACATAGCGAACCCCCTTGACCACGCGTCCCTTGTCGACATCCAGGCACGGAATGATGCGCTTGAGAAGACTCATCGGCGCGTCTCCACCCAACTCCGATAAGCGTCGAGCAGACGCTTGCCCGCGTGCTGACTCTTCTCGGGATGGAACTGAACGGCGAAGACGGATGGGTTTGCGACCGCGGCCGCAAAGTTTCCTCCATAGTCGCAAACCCCTGCCACAACAGAGCTATCCGTAGGAACAGGGCGGTAGGAGTGGACGAAATAATAGTGATCCCGCGCGGGCAATTGCTCGAGCATGGGATGCTCGCCCTGGAAGCGAACCTCGTTCCAGCCGATCTGGGGCACCCGCAAGCGCGCACCCTCGGCGTCCTTTTCCGGGAAGCGCTCGACGCGCCCACCGAAAAGACCGAGGCCCGGGGTGATCCCGTGTTCCTCACCTTCGTCGAAGAGCACCTGGATCCCGACGCAAAGCCCCAGGTAGGGACGACCGGCTTCGACGGCCTGCTTGACCGCCTCCTCGAGGCCACTCGAACGCAAGTTCGCCATCGCGTCCGCGAAGGCGCCGGCTCCGGGAAGCACGACGCCATCGGCCGCTCGCACCGCAGCGGGGGAATTCGTGACATCCACGCGCAAGCCGCTGCGTTCCAGCGCCTTGGCGACGCTGCGGATATTCCCGGCGCCGTAATCCACCAAGGCGACCGTCGCGGCGCGACTCATCGTCCGCGTCCTTCCCCGGGTGGAGCGTTGCCCGGTGGGCGGATCCCGGGCCTCCGGTGGCGGGGGA
>JAAZXM010000061.1 GCA_014240165.1 Myxococcales bacterium
ACGTGCGCGTCGACCCCAAGGCAACGCGGATGGGCGGCACCAACTATCTCCAGTAAACCGTGAGTTCACGGAAGCGAGTAACGGGCTCAGGCCCTCGCGAAACAACCCGCGGAAACCCACAAAAGGAATCAGCCATGCCCCTCCCCCTCGAAGGAATCCTTGTTCTCGATTGGACGATCTGGCAGCAGGGCCCCATCTGCAGCGCCATGCTGGGCGATATGGGGGCCGAGGTCATCAAGATCGAACAGGCGGGCACCGGCGACCCGGGGCGCTACCTGGCCGCCGCCGGCGGCATCGCGGCCCAAAAGAAGATCAACTGGTATTTCGAGGCCAACAATCGCAACAAGCGCTCGATCACCCTGGACCTCAAGCAACCCGAGGCGGTCGAGGTGGTTCACGCACTCGCGGGCAAGGCCGACGTCTTCGTTCAGAACTTTCGCAAGGGCGTCGCTGATCGCCTGAATATCGGCTACGACGCCCTCAAGGCTGTCAATCCCGGGCTCATCTACGCCAGCGCCACGGGCTATGGCAAGGAGGGCGACGAAAGCGGCGAGCCTTCTTTCGATCATCTTGGCCTGGCGCGGTCGGGCATCATGAACGCGGTGGGCGAGCCCGATATGCCCCCCATGGGCGTCGCCGGGGGCGTGGCGGATCAGATGGGCGGCATCATGCTCGCCTACGGGGTGATGACCGCGCTGCTCGCCCGGGAGCGACACGGCATGGGGCAGGAGGTCAACGCTTCGCACCTGGGTTCCATGACCTACCTTCAGGGGCTCTCGGTATCCATGAAACTCATGGGCGGCGCCGCGATTCCGCGCACCTTCCGCGCCAAGGCGTACAACGCCCTCTGGAACCATTATCGCTGCAGCGACGATCAATGGCTGGCCCTGGCGATGCTTCAACCCGATCGCTACTGGGCGGATTTCTGCCGCATCATCGAGCGCCCGGAACTCGCCGAGGATGCCCGCTTCGACAACATGGCCAATCGCTCGGCCAACGCCGAAGCCTGCGTGTCCCTGCTCGATGAAATCTTCGCCACCCGCCCCCGGGCCGAATGGCTCCAGCGCATCAAAGATGACGGCGCCGATCTCATCTACACCATCGTGAACAGCGTGGCCGACTTGCCGACCGATCCCCAGGTCCGCGCCAACGATTACATCACCCAAGTCGATCACCCCCAGCACGGCACCACCGACATGGTGGGCGTGCCCGTGGCGCTCTCCGAAACCCCGGGCAATATCCGCCGGGTGGCGCCCGAACTCGGCGAGCATACCGAGGAGGTCCTCACCGAGGTGCTCGGCTGGGATTGGGATAAGGTGGGCGAACTCCGCGAGAAGAAGGTGATCTGAAACCCACGAAAGCCGCGGCGCGCCCGCGCACACCCTTTTTAGCGCCCCGCAAACGGGAGCGCCCAGCAGAAAGGAAAGAAATCATGGCCAGCAAGATTGCGGACGACCCGAGAATCGACCCCCGGCTCAAGGGCGTGTTTGGCGCGATGGATCTCGGCGGCAGCGGCGACGTGGAGAGCCGCGAAGCCATGCTCGAGGCCGCCAACAGCGAGGAAGCCCAGGCCGTCCAGGCGATGCTCAAGGCCTTCCTCGATTCCTGCGATACCGAGGAGATCGCTCCATCAGCCGGGCTCGAGATCAAGGATTACGAGTTCACTTCCGCGCCCGACGGCAACACGGCGCGTATCCAATTCATTCGGCCGACCTCCAGCGAGAAGTTGCCCTGCGTCTATTACATCCACGGCGGCGGAATGGCCTCGATGTCGTGCTATTACGGAAACTACAAGGCCTGGGGGCGCATGATCGCCGGTCAGGGCGTCGCCGTGGCCATGGTGGAGTTCCGCAATTGCGTCACCCCCTCGTCCCTGCCCGAGGTGGCCCCCTTCCCGGCCGGGCTCAACGATTGCGTATCCGGCGTCAAGTGGGTGGCCGACCACGCCGACGAACTCGGCATCGACGCTGGCCGCATCATCGTGGCGGGGGAGAGCGGCGGCGGCAACCTCACCCTGGCCACCGGGCTGCGGCTCAAGCAGGACGGCGACCTGGGCCTGATCCAGGGTCTCTACGCGCTGTGCCCCTACATCGCCGGCCGCTGGCCCCTGCCCGAGAACCCCTCGTCCACCGAGAACAACGGCCTGCTCCTCGACCTGCACAACAACCAGGGCGCCATGGGCTATGGCATCGAGGAACTCGAAAAGGGAAACCCCTTGGCGTGGCCGGGCCTGGCCAGCGAGGACGATGTGCGCGGCCTGGTGCCCACCATGATCAGCGTCAACGAATGCGACCCGCTCCGAGATGAGGGCGTCGGCTTCTATCGCCTGCTGATGCGGGCCGGCGTCGCCGCGCGCTGCCGCCAGGTGATGGGCACCATCCACGGCACCGAGATCTTCCCCATCGCGTGCCCGGAGATCAGCCGCGACACCGCGGCCAGCATCGCGGATTTCTGCCGCAACGGGTAAGCCGCGAGCGGCCGCCGGGTGCGAACCCGGCGCCGCCGCTCAGCGATAGCCCCCACGCGGGCGCACAATACCGTCCTGCCCGGCGCCCCCGGTCGGGTCGCTGCGGCGGCCCGCGTAGGGGGAGCGCGCTGCGCGCGCCGTCTTTAGGCATGCATCCCGAAAGGCTCCGAGACTGGCCATCGAACCCTCGGTGTGATCTGGCGTCGACATGGGGCGACGCACTCCGGGAAGCGCGAAGAGCCGGTCGCACGCCTGCACAAAGCCCCCTGCGTCTTCGCTCTTGTCGTAGAGCACGATCAGGCGCTTCAAGGGCTCCACCCGCGGCTCCATGCCGGCCGCGATTTCGAATTGAGCGATGGCCTTATGCGGCTCGCCTTGGGTCTCAAAGGCCCGGCCCAGCACGAAGCGCTGGTAGGCCGTCACCTTGAGATGCCAGGACTGCCGGTCGTAGGAGGCCGCCAGAGCATCGAGATCTCCGCCGCGCTGAATCGCGGGCGCGATGAGAAGGCTTTCCGTCTTGACGTGCACCGCGAAGAGCACGCCCAGGGCCGCCACCGCCCAGACGCCTCGCCGAAGCCAGCCCCCGCCCTGGGCCTCCCGCGCGCGGTCGGTTTCGCGCGCTCCGTCGAAGATCAGGATGCGCGCCACCTTGGCGTGACGAAGCTTCCAGATCACCCCGTCGAGAATGAAATGGTGGATATTGATGCCCGCCGCCAGCAGCAGCACGAAATTCCAATCGAACTCGCCCAGCCCCGGGCCGAAAACAACGGGCGGGATCACCCAAACACCCGACCCGGCGACCAGCACCGCTCCGTAATAACGCCCGAGTCGCGGCGCCCGCCCTTCCTTGCGCGCGTAATAGGCCGTCACCCAGAGATATTGGGCCGCGTGCGCGCAGGCGATCCAAACAAAGAACTGGGTGCGTAAATCCCAGTTGAACGCCACCCAACCGGGCTCGAGATGGAGCGAGTGGGCCAGATAGGGGATCGACCACCAGGCCGCCTGCAGGCCCATCAGGGTGAGGGTCGGAACCAGGTCGGCCAGCCGCGCCCCCCGCCTCAAAACGAGCGCGACCCAACCGATGGTCGTAGCGAGGTAGGCCAGGGCGACGATGGGCACGACAAAGAGTTCGAAAACCCGGGGCAGGCCCAAGGGGACCATGCGGATCAGTACACCGGGGTCGCCGTCCGAGGGCGGTTCGGCGTGCATCACCAGGAAAACGATGGCGTAGGAAAGCGTGAACGAAGCGTGGAGCAGGCGGCGGCTCACGCCGCTGACGTCGATTCCGCTTCGGCGCAGGAACATGGCGGAGATCCCGTAATTCTGCGCGGTGTAATGCCAACCCGACCAGGTCAGGTAGACGGTCGCCAGCACCGAACCAATCCAGTGCTCAAAGAACGAGGCCCCCACCAGCGCGAGCAGAACGAGGGTCGCCACCACGCTGAACAGAAAATAGGCCCGCCGGTCTTCGCGCCGGTCATAGACCCGCAGAATCGTGGCCCCGTAATGGGGCGCGCTCACCAGGGAAACCAGGAGCGCGGCAACCCCAATGGGCATCGCGGTGAAGAGCCAGCCCCCATCGAAACTGAGGGCAAAGCTCACGAGCCCGAAGAGCAGCCCGCAGCCCAGGAATAGATCCGGGACCGGCCCGAAGAGCCAACGGGACGACTGCGCAACCGGCGCGCCCATGACGCATAAGCTTAGCGAACCGGGTATTCGATCCCGATCGCCAGCCAGGAAAGCGGCGCGCAAACCCTGCAATGCGCGATTGCGCCCGCGCTAGAAGCTTCGGCGCACCCCAATATTCACGTTCTGGGTCAGGTAGTCGAAGCTGCCCCCGAGCCCAAATACATCGATGATGACCACCATGCCGAATCCCCTGTAGTCCAGGGTAATCTGCGTGTCCTCGTTGAGCGCATAGGCGACGCCCAAGCCGAATTGAAAGGCGAAATCCGTATAGTCGTAGGACGTCTCGGTAGTGAAATTACTCAGGTTGCAGTCGATGCTGCCGCAGTCGATGAACCGAGTCGCCGCCCCGAGACCAAAGCCGATATAGGGCTTCCATTTCTCGGCCAGATCGAAGTCGTACCAGAGGTTCGCCATGTAGGCGACAGAGGAAATCGTGCCCGGATCGGTCTCGCGTCGATTCGTTCCCAAAAAATCGCTCTGGTCGATCAATTGGTCGAGGCCGTTACGCCGATATCCCAATTCGGCTTCGAGACGAAGGTTGTAGGGAAGCCTGCGGCCAAGGGCCGCGCCTATCCCGAACCCGGTATGGGTCGTAAGCAGGTCCCGATAGGGATATTCGATACCGCCCGAGATCACCACGCCCGAGTCGTCGACGAGATTCGAAGTTGTCACGATTCCCAAATGCCCGGCGGCATACCAAGGTGAAGAATGAGAAGTGGGCGATTCATCCGCTGCGGCGCTGCCGCAAAAAAGGAGGACGAGACAGAGGGCAAGCAGAACGACATTCTTTCGACTCAAAGTGGATCTCCTATTGAATCCGGATCATTATCTCGGTTTAGGGAATTTGAACGCACAATTTATCTCGCGAAAACTTCGCACGCCCCTCGGGTTTTACCCTTAAAAAAACTTCACTCCTCCAGCGGTCGAAGCGCGAGATATTCGGTGTTGCGTGACCAAGAACCAACGCTAGGACTAAGCAACCGGCGCACCCATGAAGCCACAAGTGAAACCGATCGGGCACGCGAACCGCGTTGCGGCCCGGCAGCGACCTTCGCTTCAGCGCGCCAGGCCAGGTGGTGCCAGGGCGGCGGCGAGAAAGTCGAGCACACGCGCCGTCCACTCATCGGGATGCGCGTTGTAGAGCGCCGCATGGTGCGCACCCTCGGCGACCCAAAGCTGTTTGGGCTCACTCGCGCGCGCGAAGAGTTCCCGGGAGTGCTGCAGGGGGATCACGCGATCGGCGTCGCCGTGCATCAAGAGCAGCGGGCGCGGCGCAATGCGGCCCACCACCTCGATGGGGTCCGGGGCGTCCAGCCCGCCCAGGCGCAGCCGGGTGACGAAGCTGATGGCGGCGAGCAGAGGGCTCGGCAGGGTCGGCTCCATCGAGTTGTCCATGATCAGCGCGTGGATGCTGGTGAATGGATTCTCGGCGATCACGGCATCGATGCGCGGATCTGCGGCAGCCGCCAGCAGTACGCTGGCGCCGCCTTGGGACGAACCCAGCACCGCGACCCGCTGCATGGCGCGAGAGCCGAGCACGTAGTCGACGGCCGACAAGACATCCGCGTGTTCGCGAATTCCGAGCGAAACGCCCCGGGCTTCGCCGTCGCTGATGCCGTGCTCCCGGCAGTCGAAGACAAGCACCGCGTACCCGGCGCGGTGGAGCAATGGGGTGTGGCGAAGGAACTCCCGCCGATCGCCCCCGGCGCCGTGGACCGCCACCACCGCGGCCTTTGTCGGAGCCGATGCTGGGATCCACCAGCCGCGAAGGGTGCTGCCATCCACTGCGGGAAATTCCACTTCCTCGAATGCAAGCCCCAAGCTCGAGAGCGGATCGTCCGCGACCCAGTTCCAATCCTTCATGAAATCGGTCGCCGGAACGAGGCCCTGCTCGGGCGTGCGGTGGTCGTACCAGGGCGGACGCAGGGCGAAACTCGAGCCGAGCCAGATGATGGCGGCGAAGCTTGCCACCAATAAAACCGCCAGGCCGGCGAAGATTTTTCGGCCGATTTTCATGCCCGCCCCCGATGAGGTGCGAGACGCAGGGCACTGGGCCGGCTCAGGCGCAGCACGCGGACGAACCCGGCGCCCTCTTCGAGGAGGAGAACTGCTTCGGCCCCATCCATCGACTCACTCTTCTCGCGGCCGGCGCGCAAGATATTCGGCATCGGCCGAAGCCACCTCGACGCCCTTGTCGTCGCATACGGTGACGTGCAGAGAGAACCCAACTTCGCCTTCGCGCTCGAAATCTTCCCGCAGGCGCTGGGCGGCCGCGTCGTCGAACTCGGCCTCGGTGGTGATGCCCGAACGCGCGGGACGCTTGAAATCGATGGACACGTTCTTCACCACCGCGAAGAAGGGCACGCCTGCAAGCACGGACATCATCACGAGCCCGCCGACCACTTCCGACGCCGCCCACTGGATGCCGGCGTGGATGGTGGAGATATGGTTCAGGTTCTCCGGGCGAAAGGGCACGAAGCAGCGGTAGACGCCGTCGCTCGCCGACTGCACCTCGAGGCCCACAAAATCATAGAGGGGGAAGGTGCGCCTGAGGCCTTTTTCCAGGCTGGCTTCGCGGCTGGTTTCGTCGTTGGGAGGCATGGACTGCTTTCTACCATGGGCCGCCGCCGGGTTCCACCACTCAACCTGGGCTTGAACTGCGGGGGACACCACCGGGCATGGGACCGCGCTGCGAAGAAGGAGGCTACGAGCCTCCCTCCCGGTACGGGTTGTGATCCGCGGGATGCCCCGCGTAGGCATTGATGGAGGCCAATGTATCGAGCGCTTCGAAGACTTCGTGGATGCGCCCGTCGCGGGCGCGCACGAAGAGGGTGTAGTGGTTCTCGTAGGGGGCGCCGTTGTTGCGGTAGGTGGCCCGATAAATGAAGCGAACGGCGCTGGTGGCATCGTCTCCCACCTCATCGAGAATCTCGACCTCGACCTCGGGAAAATAGACCGCATCCCAGATCCGCTGATTGAAGGCCACCACGGCCTCGAGGCCCCGGTGGGGGCCAGCGATCTTGCCCAGGGATGTGGACAGCGACCAGGAGATGTCGCCAGCGTAGAGTGCCTTCATCGCATCCGGCCGTCCGAAACGCTCCACCAATTTTCCGGCCAGTGTCTTGGCCATCTCGACTTCACCCCGGGCGCGGGCCCTACCGCACCGATTGCAGATTGAATTCGTCCCCTGCGCGGTGCCGAAAGAAGGTCGGCGAGCGCATCAGCCCGCCGTCTTCCTCTCTTCGGCGGCGCCGGTCACGTCGGCCAGCGACGGACCCACGCGCTCGGCCAGGGGTCGCAGCACATCGGGGTCGAAACCGTAGGCGTCCAGGGCGCTCTCGCCGAGAATCGCCCGGATCTCGGGCTCGGGATACTCGGCAAAGGTTGCGTGCATGTACTCCCGGGTGCTGGGCCAGGTGCCTTCGAGGTGAGGATAATCCGAACCCCAGAGGATCTTGTCCAGGCCAATGCGGTGGCGCTCCTGCCCCTCATGGCCAGGCATGAAGGATGCCCCGATGAAACATTGCCGCTGGAAATACTCCGTTGGGGTTAGCGAGAGCTTCGCGGTGAAATGATTAAAGAAGGGCAGATCCGCCTTGAACTCGAGCACCCGGAGCCGCTCGAGGATCCAAGCCGTGCCGGTTTCGGTCATGATCAGCTTGAGGTCGGGATAGCGCTCAAAAACCCCTGACCAGAGCAGCGCGGTAAACGCGCGCTGGGCCCACATATCCACTTCGCTGATATACATCGCCGTAGCGGATTCCACGTCGCCGTAATCTGGAGACCAACCCGAATGGGCCTGAAGGGGCAGGCCAAGCTCGGCGCAGGTGGCCCAAAGGGGTTCGTAACGCGGGTGGTGGTAAAAAGGGTAGTCGCCGGTGCTGGTGGGCAGGAGCACCCCGCCCCAAAGACCCATCTCCCTGGCCTCACGCACCTCCTGGCAGGTCACCTCGATGTCGTCGATGTTGATCAGCGCCACCCCGGCGTGCCGGCCCGGGTTGGTATTGCAAAAATCCGCGAGCCAGCGGTTGTAGGCGCGGATGCCCGCGAGGTTGTGCTCGGGGTCCACGGGGTTGCGGTATTGCAGGAGCCCCGCGCCAAAGGGCGCCATCTGGGGAAAGATCACCTCCCCCACAACGCCGTCGCCCTCCAGGTCCTTGAGGCGGACTTCCATGTCCCACTCGCCCCGGCGCGGAGCGAAGGGGCTCTCGCCATCGCTCAGCATGGCGAGCAGGGCCTGGTCGTCCACGTCCAGCGGCGAGGTTTGCATCAGGGCCTGGTAGTGGCCGGCATCCCCGGTTTTATCGGCCAGTTCGTCGATGGCCTCCTGGTCGAAGAAGGTGCCCGCGCGAGCGGCGATCTCCCGGACGTATTGCACCCACCAGCGCTCCGCCGCCTCGTGGTATTTCGACGGGATGTATTCCTTGTAGATGCTCGGAAGCGCTCCGGCGTGGCAATCGCAGCTGACGATCAGGACGTTCGACATGAAAAACCCTTCGAATCACAAGCCAAGTGACGAACCGAGAGCTTCGCAGCCCACGCCCGCCTTGTCATGGGCCTTGCGCGATGCCTGGCTTCAGGCTCGCGGAGCCGGGGCGGGATCCATTTCGGACGCCACACCGATGTGCACAGGAATCGCGCTCATGCGCGGAATGCCCGTGAACGGCTCAATATAATCGAGGTCCGCACTCGCCAGGGCCCCCGTATGCCCCCCCATGGAATAGGGCTGGGGCGCACCCTCCTTGGACTCCGGGTCGAGTTCGCCGACATCGATGCCATAGGCATGGCTCATGGATACGACGCCCCGGCGCAATTCCTCTTCGGGCACCGCGAAGGCATAGATCGTGGCCCGCCGGGAGGTGATGGTCACCAACGTGCCCGGCTCGACCGCCAGCGCCGCCATATCGTCGGGGTGGATGTGGAGCGGATTATGCGGCCGCTCCCGGCAGAGCTTGGCCTGGTCGCGGCCCTGGGAGTTCAAAGTGTCGGCCTGGCGCCGGTTCACCAGGCGGAAGGGAAATGCGCTGTCGCCCTCGACGGCATCGCTCGCCGCGTGGGCAAGCTGGTCGATCATCACCGCGTCGCCCAACTCGAGGAAACCCTCATCATCGGGCTCCCGGGGAAGCACCACCTCGTCTTCGACTTCGAAGACATGGCCCGCCTCGTATTTCTTGACCTCTGAGAGCGAAATCCGGGCATCCGTGGTGAGCATCTCGAAGAGTTCGTCGGTGGTGGGCCTCTTCTCCATGTCGAGCGGAAAGAAACGCATGGGCGGGTCGCCCTCGATCCGCATGCGACCCGTGCAGGCGGTGAGCTGGAGCCCCAGTTCCTGAGCCACGCCGTAAAAGAATTCCCAATCCTCGATCAGGTCCGAGCCCTCGGGCGGATCGATTAGCGCCTCCTTGTAGGCCGCGTAGGGAAGCGGGTAACCCCAACCCGGGCCCATGCCCTCGAGTTCCTCGATGTCGTACGAGAAAGCGGGAATCTCGGGCACAAGCTTCGGGGGCAGGATGAAATCCGCCAACTTGCCCGTCTGGGTGATCTTCGGGTCGAGCACCACCAACAGGTCCAGGCTCTCGAGCGCCTTGCGGGTGGTGATCTGGTCGGGCCAGGCCGCCATGGGGTTGCCCCCCATGCAGATCAGGGCGCGCACCTGGCCCTTACCCTCCTTCAACATCTCGTGGGGCAGGATCGCTGTGGGCAGGCCGCACGCGGTGTTCGTCATATCGTGAAAGCGCAGCAGCGGCGGGTAACCCCAGGCCGGCCGGGGCGGGATCGCCTGGGCCCGGCGCGGGCCGCGCGGCACGAGTACGCCCGGGTTGGGCACGCGGTCCCCCGCCCGAGGACGAAAACCGCAAAGCGTAACGAGGCAACTGAGCAGGTATTCGGTGAGCATGCCCCGGGGCGCCATATTGGGGCCGGTGCCCGCATTGGCTCCCCCCTTGGTGGCCGAGGCAAACAGACGCGTTGCTTCCAGCAGATCTTTCGGGGCGATATCCGCGCGCTCCGCCACCACCTCGGGCGTATAGGGTTCCACGGCTTCGCGCAGGGCATCCAGGTTGCGCGCATACTCGTCCACGAATGCCTGGTCGTGCAGCCTTTCGGCCAGAACAATACGAATCATCCCGGCCAGGATGCTGGCGTCTTCGCCGGGCCGGGGCTGCAGGTGAATCTTCGCTTTCTTCGCCGTCTCGGTTCGGCGCGGATCAATCACGATGAGTTGAATGCCGCGCTTCATGGCCCGGGTGAGGTGCCAGCCCGGGTTGATGGTGGGCAGCCCGCCCAGCTTGGACACCATGGGGTTGGTGCCGAGGAAGAGCCAGGCATCCGCTTCGCCGAACGCGATCTCCCCGCCCCGCCAGCGGCCGTGGAGCGCCGGGGCAATGATCTTGCCGGGCTGGTCGATGGTTCCGCAGCCAAAGGACATACGCGATCCGATGGCGTGCATGAAGGAATCCGTGAGCATGGAAACCGGCGGCCCCAGGGCGTAGGTGCCTGAGTAGAGAGCCACGGATTCCGGGCCGTGCTCGTCGATAATCGCCTGCAGTTTTCGGGCGATCTCTGGGATCGCTTCGGCGTTTGAAACAGGCTCAAACGCCCCGTCGCCCAATGCCCGTTGGGGCTGGAGCAGCCGCTCGGGGTGGTAGAGATGCGCCGGCAGGTCGCGCCCCTTCTTGCACGTATAGCCGTGGTAGGCCGGGTTGTCCTTGTCGCCGATCAGGCTCTTGACCTGGCCGTCCTCGATTTCCATGAAGACGCCACACGAGACCGCGCAGTAGCGGCAGATGGCGTGGGTGCGGTTTGCAGTGGAAACGGGGGGCGCCATGCCTTCTCTCCAGACGATTGAACGTGAAGCGAAAGACTAGCCCGCCGCCCGATTATTTCCCCCGCCCCGCACGGCGCCGGCCGCGCTCGAGTTCCCGGCGCAGATCCGCCGTGTAGAACTGGCAGTTCCCAAAGGGCACGCCCAGGATCGGATAACTCTCGCGTTCGATCTCGGCCTGGGAGGGGAGCGCGTAGTCCCCGGCGAGCAGCGGAGCGATAAAAGCCATCTGCTGCTCGCTGCGCGGCCAGATCGAACAGATCGCCTTCATGACACCGATCACGAAGAGATCCTGGCGCTGGGGATGCATCACCCCGCGAAAGAGTTCGAGATCGGGTGGGGCGCAGCCGAGAATCTCGTCCCGAAGAAAAGGCAACGTGAAGCGGTACCCCGTGGCCGCCACGATGATGTCCACCGGGTCCTGGCTCCCGTCCTCGAACTCAACCCGATCGCCCAGCATTTTTCGCACGCCCGGGCGAGGCGAAATGGCGCCCGCCTCGATGCGCTCGAAGAGATCGTTGTTCATCACGAAGCGCTTCTCGAAGAAATCCTCGGGCGGCGGAGGAAGCCCCACCGACTCGGGCGCCGGGTAGAGCGCGCGGATCGGCTTCGTCACCCGGGGAAAGAGCTGGCGAAAGGCCGCGTCGCGCATGCCCTTGGGCAACCAGGCCAAGAGCCCGCTCAGCGGCTCCGAGGGATGGGGCACCGGCGCCTCGATCTTGGGCACGAAATTCTGACCCGAACGTGCGGAAAGCAGCAACCGCGCCGCCGCTCCGGGCTCCGAGAGTTCCACCGCCAACTCGCAGGCGGTGTTGCCCAGCCCCATCACGAGCACGTTCTTCCCCCGGCAATCCACCGGGTCGGCCGGGTCCATATAATCCCGAGCGTGAATCAGGGGGCCGTCAAAATCACCGTCCAGCGCGGGCCATTGGGGATCCCATAAATTGCCCGACGCCACCACCAGCGCGTCGTGCTCCACGCGCTCGCCGCCGCCCAATTCAAGCGCGTAGCCCCCCTGTGGGCGGGGCTCGGCCTGCTCGACGCGGGTTCCACAACGAATTCGGGGATATAGATCAAAATGCTTCGCGTAATTGTCGAAGTAGTCGGCCATCTGCTCATGGCTGGGAAAGCCGGGGTAGTGATCCGGCAGGGGGAAATCCGAGTAGCAGCACATTCCCTTATGGGTGTTCACCGCGAGGGAGCGGTAGGCCACCGAGGTGCCACTGGAATTGTCCAGCACCCACTGGCCGCCCACGCGCTCGCCGGCTTCGTAGGCCGTGTAGTCCACGCCGTGGTCCGCCAGGGTCTTACACGCGGCAAGGCCACTGGGCCCGGCACCCACCACGGCAACCGAAGGCTTCTGTCTACGAGGACTCTGTCTCGACTGATTCATCCCGGCCGCAGCGTAGCCGACCCCCGCCCTGGCAACTTCTTTCGGTGCGACCGATCAGGCGTCGCGATCCACCGCGCCAGGCGCGTCGGCGCTGGACAACAGTGCCACCATGCGGCGCAAAGTCTCGCGCTGGGTATCCGCATCGCCGGGTCGGCCCAGGGTGGCGCCGATATTCAGCTTACGGATGAGTTGCCTCGGCGGCCGCGAAGGACTGCTGAGGGGTTCCATGACGGAAACGATCACGCTGGGAATGCCGGCCTCTTCAAGGCCCCGGCTGATCAGACTCACGGTCTGATGGCAAACCGGTCAGGAAGGAACCAGCAGCGCTGCCTCCACTGAATCCGATTTGAAACGTGCCACCAGTTCCGGGATCAGGGATTCAATCAGGGGCACCACGTTGGGCTGAAGGCCCATGACGACTTGGGTCTCGGGTGCGATGGATCCGATTTCACCGGCGGCTTCCATCTCACCCAGGCGATCGAGGGGCAGGTTGCAGTTGATGTCCTCTTCGGCGAAGCGGTGGTCATAGCCGGCGTGATCAATGCGCAGTTTCGAACGATCAACATCCATGGGCACCGTGTGGATGCGCGGAGGCGTGTCGTCGAAACTCGGGAAGGGACTGAAGGGTTCGTGCTCGCCCTCGATGGAATAACCACCGGTGGTCACCAACCCAAAGCGCGTCTCCGAGGCCGGCTTGGCGAGGCGCGAGAAAGGATCGCCTTCGCCGCTGAACCAGGGATAGATCGCAAAGGCCTTCTTCGGCTTGCCCTCGGCCATGAAGGGCTGGGCCGCTTCCACCCACTCGGTAAATTTCGGTTTCCAGCCTTCCAACGCGGCGCGGTCACCCATGGTCTGCCTCCTTATATCTGAAAATTACCCGTTCATACGCTCTCTGTGTACGCCCACTGACCTCTCAATAGCCCGGGGGCGGGACGAAACCGCCGATCTCGTCGGCCATCAGCCGGGCGAAGTCGATGCAGGTGCGATCGGCGTACTCGGCGCTCACCGCCTGGAGACCGATGGGCAGCCCATCGCCGGAAAGACCCGTAGGAAAGACCGTGCTCGGCAGGTAGGCCACGGTAATCAGGCCCGCCCAGAAGAGTTGCTGAAAATAGGGCTGCATGGCGTCGTCCACGGCGAGGGTGCGCTCGGGAATGGGCCGATGATCGTGCTCGAAGGCCGGTGTCGCGGTCTGGGGGCAGAGCAGGATGTCCCAGTCCTGAAAGAAATCGCGCCAGGCCATGCGCAGGGATTCCCGGCGATTGTTGTGGCGCAGCCAATCCCCGTGTTTCTGGACTGCCGCGCGAGCCATCACGGCGTTGTCGCTCTGGTCCGCGGGGTCCAGCGCCGAAACCTGGGCCTCCATGGCATCCAAAACTTCCTGGGGCAGGCCGGCCGCCATCACGCCGTTGAGCATATAGAGATAGGTTTCGTGGCTGCGCGCGATCTCGAAAGCCGGCCGCGCCGAATCAGAAACCGTCGCGCCCAGGGCGGCGAGGCGATCACCCATTTGCTGAACCCGATCCGCGACTTCCCCGGCCACCGGCGCCATGGGATCCGTGGGCCAGAGGGCGACCCGATAATCCGAGAGCTTCGCGTGTCGCGGGGGCGGAAGCTCGAGTTTCCAGCCGCTCTCCACCAGGGGTTCGGGGCCGGAGACAACGTCCAGGGCCAGGGCCAAATCCTCGGCGCTTCGGGCCAGGGGGCCCACCACCGCGATATCGGGGCTCGCCAACATGCCCGGCAAGGAGTGGCCCTGTTGGGGCACGATATTCCAGGTGGGCTTATGCCCGTAGACGCCGCAGAAATGCGCCGGGTTGCGAATCGATCCGCCGATATCCGAGCCGGCTTCCAGCGCGCCGAAGCCCGCAGCCAGCGCAGCCGACGAACCCCCGGACGAACCGCCGGGGGTGCGATCGGTACTCCACGGGTTGCCCGTGGTGCCATAGACTTCGTTGTAGCTCTGAAAATCGGCGAGGTTCAGGGGCACATTGGTCTTGCCCAGGAAGATGGCGCCTGCGGCCTTGAAGCGCGCGACGCTTTCAGAATCTTCCGTTGCGAGATTGTCCTTGAAATCGGGCAGACCCCACGTCGTGGGCAAGTCGGCCATGTTATAGGCCTCCTTGATCGTCATGGGCACGCCGTGGAGGGGGCCGAGCGACCGCCCCTCGGAAAGCGCCTGGTCCGCACGATCCGCCGCCGCCCGGGCGCGGTCAAAATCGCGCACCACCACCGCATTGACCTCTCCGTCCAGGCGCTCGATGCGCTCGATATAGAGATCGGTCAACTCCCGGGAGCTGATCTCCTTGTTGCGAATCTTTTCGGCCAATTCACAAGCGGTCGAGAACTCGATTGACATCGGTTTTCTCCTAGGCTGCGTGGGCGGACCCCAAACTCTATGAAGCCGTGGCGTGCTCCGCAAGCACGCTGAGTTGTTACGAAAGTTGGAAAAAAGACGCACTTTGAGCCCAGCCCTGGCTGCGAGCCGGGGATCGACGCGACTCCAACTCGGAGCCCTGGGTGCACGCTTCGGGCCGCGATCGATCGGAGGCGTATACTCCTCGCATCGGGTCGCGAACAACTTCGGAGGGAAGGCTCTTGCAAACCCGGCACGTGGCATGACGCCGCGTGTGTCTGCAGACGATTCGTGATGACACCCGATCCATTGAGCGTCCCCTGAACTCCATGGAGCATCGCGGGTCAGCGCCCTCCCCCTCAAATCAGAGCAGCACCCGAGGCAAGCCGATGGAAGTTTTCAAGATGGCCTGGCGGAATGTCTGGCGGAATCGGCGCCGAAGCCTCACCACGATCTCGGCCATGAGCTTCGCCCTGCTCATGATGCTCCTGCTCTCGGGCCTCTTCGAGGGCATGCTGCTCACCATGGAGAGGGATATCGTCGAACTCGAGGTGGGCGATATCCAGATTTTCGCCGGCGACTACCGGGTGAACCCCTCCATCTATACACGCATCCAGGAACCCGACGGGATTCTGGGTCCCCTCGATGACGCGGGCTTTCCCGCCAGCGATCGCCTGCTTGCATTCGGATTGGCGGCCAGCGACGAATCCTCCGCGGGGGCCTCCTTCCGCGGGGTGGATGTTGAGCGCGACGCCCGGGTGAGCCGGGTTTACCGGGAGATCGAAGCGGGCCATTGGCTCGACCCCGCCGATCCGGCAGGGGTTGTGATCGGCAAGGGGCTGGCCCGAAGCTTGAGCGTGGAAGTGGGCGGGGAGATCCTCGTGCTCAGCCAGGCCGCCGATGGAACCATGGCGTATGAGCTCTACCGGGTTCGTGGCGTCCTGAAGAGCGTAGGCGCGGCCGTCGACCGCACCGCGGTGTTCATGAACCAGCCGACCTTCCGCGCATTGATGGCCGTGCCCGATGGCGTTCACCAGATCATCGTCCGGCGGCCGGAAGGCGTGGAGTTGCCCGCGGCCGAGATCCAGGTCAGCGCCCTGGCCAGCCCCCTCGAAGTCAAAAGCTGGCGGAACCTCCTTCCCACCCTGGCCTCCTACCTGGATTCTGCCCGGGGCATGGTGGGCTTCATCTTTTTCATCTTCTACCTCGCCATCGGCATTCTTCTGCTCAACAGCATGCTCATGGCCGTCTTCGAACGCATCCGGGAATTCGGCGTCCTCAAGGCCATCGGGGTCGGCCCCCTGAGCGTCATGGGGCTGATCCTGGCCGAGACCGCGATCCAAACGGGCATTGCCCTCTTCTGCGGCATCGCGCTCAGTCTTCCGGGCCTCTACTACCTGTCCACCGCCGGGGTCAACATTGCCGCCATGGCGAGCGTCAGCATGATGGGCGCCTCGTTCAGCCCCGTCTGGAAAGCGCTCTTTACTCCTTCGATTTTTTCCGCTCCGATCTCTGTGCTGCTGGTGGTGGTCGTCGTGGCCGTCCTCTACCCCGCCACGAAGGCGGCCTGGATCCAGCCCATCGCCGCCATGGAGCACCGCTAATGGCCCGCGACGGCACCCGGCTGCCCGCCATGGCGTGGCGCAATATCTGGCGCAACCGGCGCCGGACGCTGATCACCCTTTCCTCCATTGGCTTCGGAACAGCCCTCGCCATCCTCATGACGGCGGTGCAGGATGCCCAATGGCGCGACATGATCGACGTGGCGGCGCGCCTCGGGGGCGGCCACGTAACCCTCCAGCACACCGAGTACCTGGATACGCCCACCCTTTCCCGAAGCATCAACGGCACCCCGGCGCTCCGGACCCTTGCCCTCGAGGATCCTCACGTAGACCGCGTGACCGAGCGCATCACCGGCTTCCTGATGCTCTCGACCGCGGCCCAGAGCTATGGCGCCGCCTTCATCGCCTATGACCCGGCGACGGAAGACCCCGAAACCCTCTCGATTCTCGAAGCCATGAAGGAAGGGGAACCGCTGGAGGACGCCCATGAGCCGCGCATCGTGATCGGCTCCCAACTGGCCCAGAATCTCGATACCCAGCTGGGCAAGAAGATCATCTTTACCCTCACGGACAAGAACGCCGAGATCATCAGCCAGACCGTTCGCCTGAAGGGCATCATCCATACCGGGGCGCCCACCCTCGACGGGGCCCTTGCCCTGCTCCCCATCGGGCTGGTGCGGGAGACCATCGCCTATGCACCCCAGGAAGCCGTTCAACTCGGCCTCTTTCTCGAAGACCAACGCCAGGCCGAGACGGTTGCGGCGCGCCTGGGCAATCACCTCGACGCCGATGTCGATGCCGTCCCCTGGTACGACGCCCAGGCCGACCTGGCCACCTTCATCATGCTGAAGATCGCCGGCTCCTATTTCTTCGAAGCCATCATGGCCCTGCTGGTTGCCGCGGGCATTTTCAACACGATCTTCGTCAGCGTCATGGAGCGACTGCGGGAGTTCGGGGTTCTGCTCGCGATCGGCTTCAGCCCCCGGCGACTCTTCGGCCTGGTGATGTTCGAGAGCTTCTGGCTCGGGGTGATGGGCCTGGTCTTCGCGGCCCTGCTCAGCGCCTGGCCCTACTACTTCCTGGCCACCACCGGCATCGACATGTCCGCCATGATTGGCGAGGGCAACTCGGAGGTCGCAGGCGTGGCCATCGCGCCGATCATCAAGGCGGGCATCTACCCCGAGAATTTCGTCTACATCATCCTGGCCGCGCTGGGAGCCACTCTTCTCTCGGGTCTCTATCCCGCCTGGAAAGCCGGGCGCATCGAACCCGTCGAATCCATCAAGCTCGTTTGAGCACTCGAACCCTCAGGAGCCCCAAGTGAACCCGAGCGTCGAAGTCGAAAACGTGAGCAAGATCTATCCCCAAGGTGAAACCGAGGTCCGCGCCCTGAACGGCCTTTCCCTGGCGATCCAGCCCGGCGAGTTCACCGCCATTTGCGGGCCGTCGGGTTCGGGAAAGACCACCCTGCTGAACCTGATGGGCGCCCTGGATAAACCGACTTCCGGGGAAGTGCGCGTAGACGGGCAGAGACTGGCCGAACTGGGCCGCCGAGAACTGAGCCACCTGCGCCGGGATCGCATCGGCTTCGTCTTCCAGGCCTACAACCTGATCCCCGTGCTCACCGCCTACGAGAACGCCGAAATGGTTCTGCGTCTCCAGGGTGCAGAGGAAGGCGATCGGCGAGATCGCGTGATGGCCGTACTCGCCGATGTGGGCCTGTCGGGCCTGGAGGATCGCCGCCCGGACCAACTCTCGGGCGGGCAGCAGCAGCGCGTCGCCATTGCGCGCGCCATCGCGTCGAACCCCGCGGTGGTGCTGGCGGATGAACCCACCGCCAACGTCGATTCGGATACCGCCGACCGGCTCCTCGAAATCATGGAAAAACTGAACCGTGAGCGGGGTGATACATTCGTCTTCTCCACCCACGATCCCCGAGTTTTGGAACGCGCCCGGCGTGTTGTCCGCATCGTCGATGGCCAGATCGAAGACGACCAGACCCGAGCGTGATTCAGGGCGCTGCCGCGGGGTGGGCACGCCCGACCCCGAGCGCCCTCCGAGACTGAACGCCGCCCCGGTCAAGAGGAGCCGACTCTGCCCGCGCGATGGCCCGGAAAGTCCACTCCAGGCATGGGTGAATATATTTCTGCACCGCTGCTGATTGCGAAGCGGGTTCGGCGGATTGGGCTAGGGTGCCGTCCATGGCGGACCCCTCGAGCAAAAATGATCGGCCCTGGCGCGAGTTCTTCGACGCCTTTCCCTTCCACAAATACCTCGGCATCGAGGTCGAGGCGTCGGAGCCCGGCCACGCCCGAATCGCCATTCCCACCGGCCCTTCCGTGGATGGCGGCGTGTCGGGCAGCGTCCACGGCGGCATCCTGGCCGCCCTCGTCGATATCGCCATGCTCGAAGCGGTCCTGCCGACCTTCGAGGAGGGCGATCAGCCCGGAGGCACCATCGATCTGGGCATCACCTACCTACGACCCGCCCTGGGGACTCGGATCACCGTGGAGGCCGACGTGGTCCGCCGGGGCCGGGAAATCGTCCATACCGAGGTCAGCATCCGCGATGATCAAGACCGGCTCTGTGCCCGGGGCCGGGTGCTCTACAAAATCAGGCGAAAGGCCTAGCCCTTCCGCCCTTGGGCCCTTGGGCCTCGCCCGGGCCTTGCTCAATGGCCTAATGTCTCGCTTCGATTTCATCGCACGTGCACGACAAGCCGATTAGGAGGCACCTCATCATGCGCGCTGTATTCGTCATCGCCCTGGCAGCCCTGTCCCTTCTGGCGATCTACTTCATCAGCTTGTCGGGTGAACGCTCGGAAAAATCGGCTTCTGAAACAACCGCAGCCGCGGCTCCGGCGCAGACCGAAGAGTCCGGGCCCAGCATCGGCTTGATCGACGACGCCCGCATCGAAAACGCCGAGTCCGAGCCGGGAAATTGGCTCGCCTACGGACGCACCTACGAGGAACAACGCTTCTCACCCCTGACCCAGGTCAACAAAGGCAACGTCGCGCAACTCGGCCTGGCCTGGGCCAAGGATATGGGGACCAACCGGGCCCAGGAGTCCACCCCCATCGTGGTGGACGGCATCATGTTCCTGACCAGCAGCTGGAGCCGGGTCTTCGCCATCGACGCGGTCACGGGCGAAACCCTCTGGAAATACGATCCCCAGGTCCCCGGCGATACCGGGCGCAAGGCCTGCTGCGACGTGGTCAACCGAGGCGTCGCGGTCTACAAGGGGCGGGTCTATTTCGGAAGCCTCGACGGCCGGCTGATCGCCCTGGACGCAGGCACGGGAGAATTGGTCTGGGAGGTCAACACCATCATCGACCCCACCCGCGCCTACACGGTGACCGGGGCACCCCGGGCCGCCCGGGGCAAGATCTTCATCGGCAATGGCGGCGCCGAGTACGGGGTGCGGGGCTACGTCACCGCCTATGATGCCGAAACCGGCGAGCAGGTTTGGCGTTTCTTCACGGTGCCCGGCGACCCGTCGCTTCCCTTCGAACAGCCCGAACTCGAAATGGCCGCCAAGACCTGGAAGGGCGGCAATTGGTGGGAGATCGGCGGTGGCGGCACCGTCTGGAACTCCATCGTCTACGACCCGGATTTCAACCACCTCTACCTGGGCGTGGGCAATGGCTCGCCCTGGACCCGGGCGATTCGCTCGCCCGGGGGCGGTGACAACCTCTTCCTTTCTTCCATCGTCGCAGTGGACGCCGATACCGGCGAATTGCAATGGCATTACCAGACCACTCCGGGCGATAACTGGGACTACACCGCCGTTCAGGACATGGCCCTGGCCGACATGGAGGTGGATGGCGAATCCCGCAAGGTTCTCCTCCAAGCGCCGAAGAACGGCTTCTTCTATGTCATCGATCGCAGCGACGGCGAACTGCTTCGCGCCCACCCCTTCGCGCCGGTGAATTGGGCCACCCACGTCGACCTGGAGACCGGTCGGCCGGTGGAAAACCCGGACCTCGCCTACCTCGAGAAGGAGAAGTGGGTTCTGCCCGGCCCCCTCGGCGCCCATAACTGGCAGGCCATGTCGGTGGATGTGGAGGCTGGCCTCACCTTCATCCCCGTTCAGCAAAGCTCTTTCATCTTCGGCATGGCCGAGGAGTTCAAGAAGACCGGGCTCTTCAAGCGCAACCCGGGCCGCTGGAACCTCGGCATCGAGGTGGGCGGCGTGGTTCAGAATTTCGTGAACAACCTGGGCACCTGGCCCGAGCCCAAGGGCTTCCTCCGCGCTTTCGACCCGCTGACTGGAGAGATCGCCTGGCAGGTGGAGATCCCCCACCACTGGAATGGCGGCGTGTTGGCCACCGCGGGGGGCCTGGTCTTCCAGGGCGACGCCCTGGGGATGTTCAAGGCCTACGACAAAGCCACGGGCGAACTCCTCTGGGAGTTCAACACCTACACCTCCATGCTTGCGCCGCCGATCAGTTTCGAAATCGACGGCGTGCAATACGTCTCGATCCTGACAGGGACCGGCGGAGGCGACTTCTTCACCGGCGCTCCGCTGCCGCCCTTTCCGAACCCCGCCTCCCTCGACTACAACAATTTTGGCCGACTGCTGGTCTTCAAACTCGGAGGCACGGAAAAACTCGAAGTCCCCAAGGCCCGGGACATGGAGATCCCCGAACAGGAGATGGCCTCGCTCAGCGATCCGGAAATCGCCCGGGGCGAGATCGCCTACCACGACTATTGCGCCGCATGCCACGGCATGGCGGTTCGTTCAGGGGGCGTCATCCCCGACCTTCGCCAGATGACGCCGGAAATGCACGCCATGTTCAACGGTGTCGTCCTCGAAGGCATCCTGGCACCCAAGGGCATGTCGAGTTTCAGCGACGTCTTGACCGAGGAGGATATGGTCTTCCTCCACGAATATGTCCGCGCCCGGGCGCACCAGGATCGCGAAGTGGCCCTGGGCAACCAGGAACAACCGCGGTGGACCTGGCTGGATAGCATTCGCTAGAGGACCGGGGCCCTAAAATCAGGAAGCCGAAGGCCGCGGGTTCGGGGGGTCTTCCTTGGCGGGAAGCGCCGGGGGGGCCACCGGTATGAACTCGAAGAGTGGCCGTCGGTCACTGGGGCTCGTCGAACCCCGGGTTCCCCAGGCCTCATCATCCGCGGGCGGAGCCTGCTCGGGGGAAGCCAGGGGGCGCCGGCTTCGTTGGCCATCCAATCGCTCCCCCTCCTGCATTCGGTCCAGGGCGGCCTGGGCGGACTCGGCCTCCTCTTCACTCCAGGGGATGGCGTGGGCACGGGGCGGCCCCACCGCGATACCCGCCGGGTCGAGGGCGCGCACCCAATAATAAATCGACCCCGGCGCTCCACTGGTCTTGTCCGGGTCCTCCATGGCGATCCAGAGCACGCGAAAGCGTTCGGGCATGGGGTCGGGGCTGGGCCAACCCATCAGCCCCCGGCTGCCGTGCCAGGCCCCAAAATAGAGCAGCGAAACGACGACAATGGCGGCGGCCTTGAGCCCCATGGCGTAGCGGGTCTTGAGGTTGAGGTTCAGCAGGAGCGCGGCGACCGCCACGTAGGCCAGGGTCAGCCAGAGGACCGAAGCCGTCATGAGCGATCCTTCGCCACCCGGGCCACAAGCCGCTTGGGGAGTTCGCTGGTTCCCGTGACCTCCCCCCCCTTGCCGATGGTGAAGCGAAGCGCGGTCTGCTCATCGCCGGCGCCTGTCAGTTTTCGCTGGCCGTAATAGACCAGGGAGACCTCGGGGTTGAGCTTTTCGACCTTGACGTCCACCGGCAGGGGTTCGAGATAGTTGGATTTATAATGCAGCAGGTTGACGACGTACTCCCCCGGTTGCAGAGCGCGCAGGGTCACGGTTTCCTGGTTGATGGGATTCGAGACCTC
Organism: Myxococcales bacterium; assembly: GCA_014240165.1. Classification (GTDB taxonomy): domain Bacteria; phylum Myxococcota_A; class UBA9160; order UBA9160; family UBA4427; genus JAZXM01. Next base: position 22,168 of record JAAZXM010000061.1, read on the forward strand.
GACCCCATCGAGAACCACGTGATCCGCAAAGAGACCCCGGTCGTCCCGGTCCAGGTGCATCAGCGCCGCGTCCCGATTGTTGTACCAGAGAAGGTCGCCGCGGGGCCCCTCGACGATGGTGTCCACATCATCCGGGTGGCGATCCGGCCAGCGCACGGTGATCAGGATCTCTGCCTTGGGGTCGACCTTGCCCTGCTCATTCGGATCCTGCATCAGGAGCATGGCCGTCATGAACATCAGCGCAAAGCCCAGCAGGATATTGAAAAGCACGTCGGTGAAGGCGTCCTGGGACTCTCTTTGCTCGTAGATCCTATGACGCATCCGGGCCCATATGAACGTCCGTAAAAACCACAAGCCGGTTCACGAAGCGGGCCAGGGAGGCATCGAGCAGGTAGTACTGGGCCTTGAGCAGGGTGCTGGTCACCAACCCGGCAAGGGTGGTGTAGAGCGCCACCGACATGCCGGCGCTCATGGCGGCCAGGAGTTCGGGGACGCGCTCCGGGTCGAAGGCTCCAAACTCGCCCACGGGCAGCAGCATCAGGATGAAGCCCACCACGGTGCCCACCAAGCCGAGTTTGAGCAGAACATCGCTCAGGAAATGACCCAGGGCGTGGCGGTTGGCCAGGTCATCGCCCACCGCGCCGACCAGCGCGGAGGCGTCACCACCCGCTTTCTTTTGCAAATTGGCCAGAAGCGGCGGCAGGCTCCCCTCGCTCAATTCCGGCAGCGTCTCCCGGGCATTCGCCGCGGCTTCCAGGGAAGCCAGGCGCTGGCGCTCGGCCGAAAGGGCGTGGGCGAGCCAGAGCCAGTGAAGCGTGGCCCCAAAATACAGGCCGAGAATGAGATAGGAGAGGTAGCTCCTATCCGCCTCCAACCCCGCGCCGATCAGGCCGAGTTCTGTCCCCAGGTAGAACGCGAAGGCAATCACCCCGAGGATGATCAGGGCGCGAAGCGTGAGGTTGCTGTCCTGGGGCCGCGACACGATGGGCGGAGCTTAAGCGAGATCCACCCCCCGATCCAGCAAACTCGGATCCTGGCCTAGAGGCGATAGACCCGGGTCGCGGTCCCGCCAAAGAGCGCGTCCTTTTCAGCGTCAGAAAAACCCTGGGCGATTTTCTTCAAACCGTTCCAGAGCACCGGGTACGAGATCGAAAGCTTGTCGACGGGAAAATTACTCTCAAACATGCAGCGCTCCGGGCCGAAGCATTCGATGGTGTGATGGTAGTAGCGGGCCTGGGCCTCGACGAATTCATCCGAGGTGGGCGGAAGCTCCCGCCCCATCCAGCCAAAGCCATTATCGGGCATCGCCATGCCGCCGAGCTTGGCCACGACATTCGGACATTGGGCGATCTCGGCGACATCCTTCTTCCACTGCTGGAAGATCTCTTCGCGCTTACCCGCGTACCGCCCCACGCCCAGGGGCGTACCGAAATGATCGAGCACGAGAACAGTGTCGGGCACTGCCCGGGCCAATTCGGCAAAGCCCGGGTTTTGATGATGGTAATGCCAGGTGTCGTAGGTGTGGCCGAGCTTTCCGAGAAGTTCTACGCCTCGGCGAAATTCCGGGTCCGCGTAGAGATCCGCGGGCGCGCGCCCGGCGATCATCAGCGCCGGCTCGTCGTCGTGGGCTCCCGCGTGGCGGACGCCCCGAAAGAGTCCTTTGCTCTGCTCGACGTGAGCCGCGAGGACCTCCTCGAGTGCATCCCCCAAGCAGAGATCCGCGTGGGAAACCAGGGCGGCGATCTCGGGTTCCCCTGCCCCACCCTGCCGACTCGCCTCGGCCTGCTCGACCACGAAATCGACTTCACCGAGAGAGAGCAATTCCTTGGGCCCCTCCTCGCGGTACTCGGCGGCACACTCCATGAACACCGTTTTCACGACGTTGTGCCCAGTGTTGGTATCGAGCCAAAGATCCTCGAGCAGGTAGGGGCCAAAGCCGATCCGGCGCCAGAGATGGTGATGGGGGTCGACGATGGGGCGCTCGGGATCGATGATCTCTTCTTCGACCTTGGAGAGCCAAACGGTGGGATCGACGATTTCATTCGACATGGGTTCTTCCTTCACTCATTCGGTTGGTCGTTTGAGAAGCCTTCGCCAGCGACACGGGCTTCAGTCGCCCCCCGCCGAGGGGCCGCGATCGAGGTTTTTCGTGGCCGCCATGCTGCTGCCCCCCGCCGCCACCCGGGCTTTTCGGGCCGCGCTCCATTGGTCGACCTCGTCCTCGGGCACCCCGTAGGCGAGACCCCGGCCCACGCCGGGCCGGGCACGCACCCGCTTCACCCAGGCGTCGAGATGGGGGATCTCGAAGACGAGCGCCGCAGCGCCCGACAAAAAGAAGATCAGGTAGAGTAAGTGGCCCAAATGCATGCGGGAACCAGTAGCGGTTGTTCCTGCGGCGCAACCCTAGCACGGACCCAAGGAGGAGAACCCATGCGGCTCCTGACCTCGCCGACGCCCAATGGCTGGAAGGTCTCGATCATGATCGAGGAATTGCGCGAGCAGGGGCATCCGCTGGACGATCTCGTCGTCGAATACATCGATCTCATGAAGGGAGAGCAATTCGAGCACGACTTCATCAAGGTCTGCCCCAATTCGAAGATCCCGGCGCTGGCGGACGGCGATTTCTGCCTGATGGAGAGCTGCGCGATCCTCGAATACCTGGGCGAGAAATTTCCGAGTCCCCTGCTTCCTCGGGAACTCGAGCCGCGCTTCGACGTACTTCAATGGGTCTACTGGCAGGCCGCCAATGTGGGCCCTGTCTTTGGCAACAAGCTCAGCTATACGCGCTACATGGACGACGTGGACCCCGCCGCCAAGGCCCATCCCCTGGAGCGCTTCGCCAAGGAGGCCCAGAGGTTGATGGGGGTCTTGAGCCGGCGCCTGGAGGGGCGCGATTTCGTTTGCGGCGAGCAGTTCACCATTGCCGACATTG
>JAAZXM010000062.1 GCA_014240165.1 Myxococcales bacterium
AACCGCCACGCGTCCAATTGCTCGGCGGCCAGGTGCGGGTTTTGGGATAAATGAGCCCGCAGTTGCTCCCGGCTCGAGTAGGCGTCCGCCGGCATGGCATAACTGACGGACACGAAGAAGCGATAGCCGCGTTGCCATGCGAGGCCCAAGAGATCTCCATCTCGTTGGGCGGCCGTCGCCTCTTCGTCGAGGACGAGGCCGAGGCCATTCAGGGTGGGAATCGTCTCCAGGGAGTACGACACGAGCCCGTCCTCGAAGGCGACTACGCCGCAGCCGGCACAGCGCGTAGTGAGTTCTTCGGCGATGGCGGCGCGATCGGCCCAGAAAGCGTAACTCTGGCCCATATTGCGCCCCGACAATTTGGCGTCGGCAAAACTGCTGGCACTCACCAGGATAAATGCGAAGGCCAGAAGTCCGGCCAGGGGCGATGCAGCGACCCGAGGCCAACGTGAGCGCAATGCGCCCAGGACTGTCCTCTCGTCCTCGGTCTTCCCCTCAGCATGCTGAGCCTTCAGGGAATCCAGTCCCCGCGCGAGCACAGCCGCGACGATGAGGTTGAATGTCATGATCGCCAGCGGGTAGTACCACTCACCCTGGTCCCAGAGGCTGACCATGGCGAAGTTGTAGCCCGATTTGAGGACAACGTAGCTGGCGAGCAAGCCCACCATGCCGTTCTCCCAGCCGCGGGGCGCGCCCTCTCCCGGCGCAAGGGCCATGGGCCGGGTCGCGAGCCACCCCACCCCGGCGAGCGCGGGAATCAACATCTGGCTCATCCGCCAGGCTTCACCGCTCCACGCGATATTTCCTCGGTCAAAGAGATCGACGAAGGGGAATAGGGTCGTGAACAGGGCGTAGCCGTTTCGAGCCAGAGCCCAGAATGGCCGGAACTTCGCCGTGCCGCTCGATGGCAGAGCAGACTCGGCGTAGGAAAGGTTGAAGGCCAGGTAGGCGACGATCGCCAGCACCGGGATGGCCGCAAAGATCGCGACCCGGCGGGCGGCGGCGCGCCTGGAATCCGATGAGAGCGCAACGTAGAGGGCGAAAGGCAAGAGGATGAATACATCGTCCAGCCGTGCGAGAACCATCAGCGCAAGAATCGCCGAGAGACCTGCAAGTGCCTTTTCGCTCGCAGGTGGGCGGAGCCATCCCCGATTGAAGAGCCCGTAGACGAGCAACCCGAAGAGAAATACGGATAGGGGCGTCTCCATCCCGTTCACGAAAGACCATTGAGAGAAATGATGCGGGTGAAAGCGGGGGATCACGAGATAGAAAATTCCGGGAACCGCTCCGATCAGGGCCAGGGCCGGGCTGCGCGTAAGGCCAAGAAGCGCAAGAGAGAAGAGACCGCTGCCCAGGGAAACGAGAACGATGCCGGAAGCGGCGACGAAGAGAACCTGATCGCCGCCTGTAATCGAGAACAGGCTGAAGCCTCTCTCCAGGAAGAAAAGCCAAAGGGGGTGGAAACCATTCGTCGGGTGGGTTCCATCGAAGGTGAAAAAGGTCGAATCAACGGACTGATTCGCGATGGCCAGGTAGTAGAGACTGTCGGGAGCGAGGAAACGAAAGGCGCCCTCCAGACCGATCTCCGACAACACGAAAAGGGGCGGATAGGCGGTCAGGGCCGCCGCTGCCGCGAAGACGAGGAGCGAATATCCCGTTCCTGTTGCCTTTTTTTCCATGGCCCCTTGCTTCCCACGAGTCGGTGCCAGCCGCGTGGTTCGAATGATTGCTGGGGCGACTTCGCCCGCTGCATCGCGCGGGAGGAGACCCCCCTGCCCTGCAAGCCCAAACTTGCTCCTTCTATAGGATGCAGGATATCCCCTTTACGTGACTCCTCCGCCCCCAAGCCCGGAACCAGATCGTTTTGCGTTTGCGGATGCGATAAATGGGCATAGGATATGCCAATACTGCAGGGCCTCGGTCAGGCAATGCGGAAGCAAGGCGACAGGAAAGGGTGAATGACATGGCAAAATGGGGCATCCGGTTGGGGGTCGCGCTTCTCCTGCTCGGCTCACTTGTCTACGTGAACCGCATGGCGCTCATACTCAAGGCGATCGGCATCGCGAGCGAACTGCGAATGCCGGTGGGACCTCCTCGGGATATTGCGTGGTCGACGGGAACCGATCCCCTCGGACGCGAGCCTTCCGAGCGGCCCCCCAATATCGTCTTGATCCTCGCCGATGATCTCGGCTGGAACGATCTCACCTTTGGAGGAGGAGGCGTCGCCGGCGGAACCGTCCCCACTCCCCATATCGACTCCATCGCAGCGGAAGGCGCGAACTTCGTCAATGGATACGCGGCCAACGGCACCTGCGCCCCGTCCCGGGCCGCGCTGCTCTCGGGTCGATACGGCACCCGCTTTGGGTTCGAGTTCACTCCGACCCCACCCGGCATGCTTGACATCGTTCCCCGATTGGATGGCGGAATCGAGCGGCTGCGAAGACCGATCCTTCATGAAGGCGGAGAGACCGTTCCCTTCGAAGCAATGGGGATGCCCGCTTCGGAAATCTCCCTGGCAGAACTGCTCGCGAGCCAGGACTATCACACCGCTCATATCGGCAAATGGCATCTCGGACGCACCCAAGGAATGGCGCCCCACGACCAGGGCTTTCGCGAGAGCCTGCTGATGGCCAGCGGACTCTACCTTCCAGAGGATCATCCGAATGTCGTCAACTCGAAGCAATCCTTCGACCCCATCGATCAATTCCTCTGGGCCGCTTTGACTTTTGCAGCTTCCTACAATGGAAGCCCCGCTTTTGAGCCCGATCGCTACCTGACCGATTACTACACCGACGAGGCGGTGGAGGTCATCGAGGCCAACAAGGATCGGCCTTTCTTCCTCTACTTGGCCCACTGGGCGCCCCACACCCCGCTCCAGGCCACCCGGGAGGACTATGAGGCGCTCTCGCATATCAAAAACCACAGCGAGCGGGTCTACGCGGCCATGATCCGCAGCCTCGACCGAGGTGTCGGCCGCGTACTCAAGGCCCTGAAGGAGAACGGCCTCGAAGAGAACACCCTCGTGCTTTTCACATCCGACAACGGCGGCGCGGGCTATATCGGGCTGCCCGAGGTCAACCAGCCTTTTCGCGGTTGGAAGATCTCCTTCTTCGAGGGCGGGATTCATGTTCCCTTTTTCGCAAAATGGCCCGCCCGGATCCCACCCGGAACCGAATTCGACGGCCCGGTCCATCATTTCGACCTCTTCGCCACCGCGGCCGCCGCCGCTGGCGCCGCGCTCCCCGCCGACCGAATAATCGATGGCGTCGATCTCGTGCCCTATGCCCGGGGCGAGGCCAGCGGCACGCCCCACTCTGCGCTTTTCTGGCGCAGCGGGGCGTCGCAATCGGCCCTGGTGGACGGCTGGAAACTGAACGTCAGCGACCCACCCGGGCGCGACTGGCTCTTCGACCTGAGTGTCGACCCCACGGAACAAAACGACCTCTCGTCCCTACGCCCGGACAAACTCGCCGAGTTGCAGGCCGCCCTCGCCGCACACAACGCCGAGCAGAAAGCACCCGCCTGGCCCAGCCGGGTTTCAATGGCGATCAATATCGACAAAGACCTCACCCTGCCCGACGAACCCGAGGACGAATATATCTACTGGTCGAACTAATGCGGATACGCGGCAAGCTCCACCCCTGCCCCTGAAAGCCCGCCTCGGGTCTCGACCTTCCAGAACCAGGGGGCTCCGCCGGTAGAAGAAAGAGGCAAAGCGCTACCCCTTGGCCTCGGCCGTCACCCTCGCAATGCTCGGGCGCTCAGCAAGCCGACCGAGCAGGTCAGCGACACGCGGATGACCGTCGAGCAGATCCGCCCCGAGCACTTGCTTGACCAATGTCCCCGCCAGGCCAAAGCAAAAGAAGGTATAGAGGTCGGCGATGCTGAAATCCTTCCCGGCCGCATAGGGGTCACAAACCATCAGCCGCTCGACGGCGCCAAGGCCCCTCTCAAGATCCTTGCGGACCTCTGTCTTCGTTTCCTCACTGACCGGCGTCTTGAAGAGCAACTCAGGAAGACAACGACGCGCGACGAGTTCGACATTGAGTTTGATATGCATGGCAAGCTCGAGCGTCTTGCCCGCCGCAAAGGGGTCGCTGGGCAAGAGGGCCGGTTCGGGCTTCAGCCTCTCGAGGTAATTGAAGATCGCGATGGATTCGGACATGAACTGCCCGTCCACTTCGATCGAGGGCATCTTCCCCATGGGCGAGCGCTGGAGGTATTCGTCCTTCTGGGACGGCGGCGCCTTCACTTCCTCGAACTCGAGTCCCTTCTCGATCAGGAGAGCCTTCGTCAGGCTGTAGTAGTTGCTCATACGCAGTCCATAGAGCTTGATCATTATTGTCTCCGTTTCAGAGCAGGGTCCGGTTTTCTTTTGGGCCTCGGCGAGCTCCGAAAAGCGCCTGCCCGCGTTGAGCTGCCCCTCTCCGGGGCGGCGGCTGAAGATAACTTGGCTCGCCTCTGCGGGACACTCTCCACACCAAGAGAGTTTCGCTAGATTCGGCGATCCCTGCTTTCGAAAGCTGAGAATACCTGCGGTGAACCGGCGTCCGAGGGCCTGAAGCGCTGGAATCCCCAGAACCCCCTCTCCCGTACCCCAAAAGGAGTGCCGATGAGTACGCAGAAAACCCCTCACGGAATCGAGTTCCTGCGAACCCCGGACGCGCGTTTTGACGCCGTCGAGGGTTTTGATTACGCGCCCCGATACACCGAGGTGGACGGCCTGCGCATGGCCTACCTCGATGAAGGCACGGGCTCATCGGGGCACACCCTGCTGCTGCCCCATGGAGAACCCACCTGGGGCTACCTCTATCGTTTCATGCTTCCGCCGTTCATCGCGGCCGGCCACCGTGTGATCGTGCCCGACCTGATCGGTTTTGGGCGCTCGGATAAACCCGTTGATCGCTCCATCTATACCTACGATGCGCACGTTGGCTGGATGAAGGCTTTCCTCGATAGCCTCACCCTCGAGAACGTGACGGTCTTCTCCCAGGATTGGGGCGGACTGATTACTTTGCGGATCGCAGGCGAAGAGCCCGAGCGATTCGCGCGCATCGCCGCGGGAAATACGGCACTTCCGGTCGGCGAGTCCCTGGGCCAGGGCTTCGATGCCTGGCTGAAGTTCTCGCAAAACGCTCCGTCCCTGGACTGCGGCCGGCTGCTGGAGAACAGCATGCGGCACCGAAAACTCAGCGATGCCGAGATGGATGCCTATCGAGCACCTTTTCCCGATGAAAACTACATGGCTGGAGCCCGGCAATTTCCGACCCTCGTTCCGATTACCGAGGACCACGGATCCGTCGCGGAAAACCGGGCGGCATGGACCCGCCTCGAGCGCTTTGAGAAGCCCTTTCTGACGCTGTGGGGGCACGGCGACCCGGTCCTTGGACACCTTGGTCAGGAATTCATCGATCGAATCCCTGGCGCCAAGGGGCAGCCCCACCAGACCTTCCAAGACGGAGGCCACTTCATCCAGGACGACTATGGTGTGGAGATCGCCGCAGCGATCAATACTTGGCTCCAAAGCTGAGTCGACACCACCGCCTAGGCACGTTGCACGAGGCACGATGATCAGCGCCTGGCATTGCCGAGCCGGGAGGCGAATCCACAAAGAATCCGTGCGCTAATCCCAGCCAGCGCTAAAGCGGCGTAACATCTTTGACTCATCATTCGAGGACCCCAATGGCAGAGAAAATATCTGAGGCTCGATTCGAAAAAGCGCGGGAAGAGTTGGTCGCGCGTACCCAAGGTTCGGCGGAGGCAAGTACCCGTGCTGCCAGCACATTGGCGATGGAAGTGGTCCAGACCGTCGTGATGCCGCATCCGATCTACATCGAGCGCGCCGACGGAGGACAGCTCACCGACGTCGACGGCAACGTCTATATTGACCTCACCGCCGGTTTCGGCCCGAACGTGTTGGGCAACAGGCCCGAGGCGGTCCAGCGCGCGCTGGCGGAACAAATCGAGCGAGGCTGGCATTGGGGTATCCACAATCCGCTCCAGGCTGATCTTGCGGAGCTGATCTGCGAGGCGAGCGCTTGCGCCGACACGGTCGCGTTCTCAAATAGCGGCACCGAGGCCACGATGTTCGCGATGCGACTGGCGCGCGCTCATACGGGCAAGGAAAAGGTCGCCCTCTTCGATGGCTCGTATCACGGCGTGCACGACTACGCGCTCACCAAGGCGGATGCAAAGAGCCCGCGCAGCGAACCGAGCGCGAATACACTCGGCGGCGGGATCCCCGGGCTCATCCCCCGCGAAACGATGCTCATGCTCCCCTACCGCGACGCCAACGCCTTCGAGCTTATTCGGAAAAACCGCGACGATTTGGCCCTGGTCGTGGTCGAACCCGTCCAAAGCTCGAATCCACGCCTCGACAACGCTGACTTTCTGGGCGAATTGCTCGAAGTATGTCGGGAGAACAATGTCCTGCTGATGTTCGACGAGGTCATCACCGGTTTTCGTATCGAATACGGCGGTTGCCAGGAGTATTACGGCTTGACACCCGACCTCGCGACTTACGGAAAAGCCATCGGCGGAGGGCTGCCCATCGGCGCAGTGGGCGGACGGGCGGAGATCATGAATGGCTTCACGGGCAAGGATGATGCGCCCTTCATCTTCGCGGGCGGAACCTTCTCGGGAAACCCATTGACCATGGCAGCCGGAACAGCGGCCGTGCGCTGCATGCGGGACCAGCGCGACACCCTCTACCCTTATCTCCACGAGCAGGGCGCGCGCTTTCAGAAAGCGGTCAACACATTCTGCGCGGATGAGGGCATCCCCGCGCAGTTGATGGTGGCGGGCTCTTTCTTCCACTTGATCTTCCAATCAGGTGAAATCGGGGGGCAGCGCGATCTCGGGAGCGAAAACAGGCGCGCGGAGCGGCAATTCTATCTTCACCTGCTCGATAACGGCGTCATCATTCCCGGCATTCATATCGCCTTTTTCTCGGCAGCCCACACGCCCGAGGATGTCGATCAGGTCTTCGAGGCCTTCCAGGCTTCGTTTTTGGCCCTGCGCGAGGACAACATACTCTGAGATCAACCCCCGCCTCCGGTCAATCACCCTCTTCTGCGCCAAGGCCTGAACAGCGGTCAAGAACTGGGACCCCACAGTCCAAAACCCAGGAAGGCATGGCATGTCCGGGAACTCCGCCAAGGTGAAGGCGCTCGCATACGGGCGCTTCGAAGTGAAGAGCGTTCCCGATTGGCGTGTATTCTTGGACATCATGTACGGCCTCGAACTCAAGCCCGCTCAACGGCGAGGCGAATTCGAGGCGGTCATAGACGACGCGGGTTCGCGGCTCCTCTTTGCGGAAGGCCCCGCCGATGATCTTGTCGCCAACGGGGACATTCACCGGTATGGCGGATGGCATGAGCGCCCTCTTCCAGACCTTCTCTGGCCTGGCGGACAACCGAGTCGTCCCTTCGCCCGGCCGTGTGCTGATCGCTCGCGACGGTGTTCTCGTGGGCTCGGTCGGCGTCTCGGGAGATACGGGACCGAACGATGAAATCTGCGCTGTCGCTGGAGTTGAAGCGTCTGGCCTCGTTGCGCAACTTTAGTCCGGCTAGGAAAAGGAGAGCCCCATGATTCAGTTCTACACATGGACCACCCCGAACGGTCGCAAAATCTCGATCGCGCTTGAAGAACTGGGCGTCGACTACGAGGTGGTTCCGGTGAATACCGGAGAGCGAGAGCAATTCTCGGATACATTTCTCGCAATCAATCCCAATCACAAAATTCCAGCGATTGTCGATGACGGCCAGGCCATCTGGGAAAGCGGCGCGATCCTGCTTCACCTCGCCGAACAATACGACCCGGAGGGCCGAATCCTCTCGAAGGATCCTCACAAGCGAATGGAAGCAATCCAATACGCTTTCTTTCAGACGGGCGGAGTCGGGCCAAACCTCGGGCGCCTGGGCGCCGCTCTCCGGAAGGAGGGCGAAAAGAACCCGGAAATGATCGAGATCTTCGGCGGCGAAATGAATCGCCTCTGCGGCGTCATCGATCGAATACTCGAGAACGGAAAGCGCGAGTACTTGACCGGCGACTATTCCATCGGCGATATCATGCACTTCCCCTGGCTCAGGATCGCTCAATCCATCGGTGCCGATTGGGTGGTCAGCCGTCCCCGGGTCGTCGATTGGCTCGATCGAATCGCCGCTCGTCCAGCAGTCGAGCGGGGCATGGCCATCCCGAATTAGAACCCGAATCAGAGTTCGTGCCCACCTGCCGTGAACCAGCGTGTAGGCAAAAATCGGTCTATCCCAGACTCACGCTCCGCTCGTACCCTCCGCCCCTTCCAAGGCGTGGGCGTAGAGTTTCGGCACGAATTTCTCGGTTTCGCCGCTCTCCTCGATATTGTGCAGGATCCATGTCTCGATGAACTCCACGCCGCCCAACAAACGGCGTACCCATGGATTGAGCAAGTTTCGGACGAGGGGCTGCTCAAAACCGACGAGCATCTCGGTATAAAAAGAGCAGCCCTCCCGGGTTTCCGCGTACTCGTGCAAGAGAACGCCCACCTCGAGGGGGCCGTGAGGACGCATCGCAAAGTTGAAAGCCGAGTCATCAAAGCGAAGAACGCGAGCTTTCGCCCGAACCGGAGCAACACCCCCGAGGTTCTCCTCGATTTCGATGATGCTTCCTGGGGCCAGCCTTCCCTCGGCATCGCACACGCGCTTGCTCCAATTCACGCGAATATGATCATAGGGATGCCAGAGGCGATAGTGCTGCACCAACGGACCATCGAAGCCTACGCCGTTATAGTGCGTAAACTCGTCGATATGCTCGAACCACCAGCGCATCATCTGAGGCGTAACACCAGCCATGGGCGCATGCTCGATGCGCGCGCGGATCTGACCCGTCGGCAAGATCTCTACATCGTATTGGGCCGAACTCAGGTCTTTCATCGGACCGAAGAATCCGATCTTGGGCCCCGAGGCGCTGTCCTCCACGGCCAAACCGCCTTTCCTGTCTTCGTGCCCTTTCAAGCCGGGCTTCCCTAGATTCCAAAATCATTCCGAGAATAGGCGACTTCGCATTCGGCTGAATTCCCCTCTTCTCCAAGCTCTTGTGCTTGGCATCTGAAAGGAACCCGCGTCTTTCGCCTTTCTGCCGCTCGGTCGGTGCATCGTGCCGGCGACTCTGGGCCGCCGGCACGATGCGACATTTCTAGCGCAGATCCACTCTAAGCTGCACGGGTGCCTCCTCGTAATCGACCTGCTTGGGATCAACCGTGGGCGGGGGCCAGCACGTAAACGTGCAGTTGCTGTCGCATCCCCGAATCAGCGACCAGGCCGTAATCTCGGCCTTGCAGGTACGGACCCCATTGGGTGCGCATGCTCTTGCCGCCCGGTCGGCGCAGGCGTCCACGAGCTCCTGCACGATATTCGTGCCGCAGATCAGCAGAACGGCCACACCGCCAATCAGAACAACCACCGGAATCGGGTCATTCAAAGCCGAGAAAGTCACGATCTTACCGGTGTCTTCGAAATGGAAAGTGCCGGTATGGACATAACTATTGGCCTTCAGGGGATCTGCGCTGGTGGCCATACGAAGAGTGACCGGCACCCGCTCACCGCCCTGGTAGATATTGTAGATCTGCTCGTCTGAGTCCTCGAGCGCAGGGGTGGGGTCAATGGTGATATCCGCGAGAGTTTCGGCAGCAATTTCAACCGAGTAGGGGTGGTTGGTCCCCGTCTCGTAGTCCAGGAGGTGTCCTTCGAAAAGGGCCGGGCCTCCTGCCATGACGTCGTCGCCGTTCAGACTCCCGAAGAAGAGTGTTGCATCCGCCGGATTGCCTGCGGAGGAGTACGCAAGGCTAATTCGGACGAAGTCAGTGGGCTGGGCAAATGCCATTGTTGATTGACATGTGAAGGCCAGCAAGATGATGAGACTGAGAAATCGAGATTTAGAAATTTGAAAGATGAGCATGATTTCGATCCTTTATTTTCAAGACCAATTGACTGCCAGGACAACATGACCTGTATCAATGATTTTCTGAAGAGTCGTATGACTCAACGTTTTCATTGCACCCAGTCGATGTTCGTATGGCGCTTGGACCAATGTTATTTATGGTCATTGAAAGCTCATTTTGAATTCCTCAAAAATACCCTGTTGACTTTTTTTGATTTCCCAAAAACTGAATATTTTTTCCATCACTACGCCGAGCAAACCGAACTCCAGCGCAACTTGATCAAGCTCGTTACTTTCTTCTTCTACACGAATCAAAGACAAGTCTTCTCTTGGCAGTCGGCTACTGTCCAGTTCGACCCGACCGATTTCTTGTGCTTTGATTTATGACTCACAAAAGAGAATTCGATGACTGAAAAATCCGCACTGCCCAAGAAGACCCGAGAACTTCATAGCCATCATTTCGATTCTACGATCTGGAACGACCTGATATTCAGGGATGACGACATCATCATTTCGACTTACGGAAAATCGGGCACGACCTGGGTACAGCAAATCATCGGGCAACTGTTATTCGACGGGCGCTCGGACCTCGAGGTAGCCGAAATGTCCCCATGGCTCGACCTGCGGGTGCCGCCCAAGGAAGTTAAACTTCCGATCGTCGAGGAACAAAGCCACCGGCGTTTTATGAAAACCCACCTGCCGGTCGATGCGCTGCGGTTTTCAGCCAATGCCAAATATCTCTATATCGGCCGCGACGCGCGCGATGTGGTCTGGAGTTTGTATAACCATCACTCCAACGCCAACCAAACCTGGTACGAGGCCCTCAACGATACGCCGGGGCTGGTTGGTCCACCCATCGAACCACCGCCTGATGACATCCGACAATACTGGCGCGACTGGTTTGAGCGCGACGGGTACCCTTTTTGGCCTTTCTGGGAGAACGTTCGCAGTTGGTGGGCCATTCGCGACCTGCCCAATGTGAATTTCATTCACTTCAACCATCTCAAGCACGACATGCCGGGAGAAATTCGAAAAATTGCGAACTTTTTGGAAATTCCGATCCAGGAATCATCCTGGGAAAAAATCCTCGAACATTGTTCGTTCGATTGGATGAAAAAGAACGCGACCAAGAGTGTCCCCCTCGGAGGTGCATTCTGGGACGCTGGCGCCCAAGTCTTCATCAACAAGGGCGTGAATAACCGCTGGAAGGACACGCTCTCACAAGAGGAATCGGCGGAATACGAAAAACGCGCAGAGGCCGAACTTGGAGCGGAATGTGCGCGTTGGCTCGCCACAGGCGAGGAGGCCGACTGAAAAATCGCCTCGCCATGGAAAGGAAATCAAGTGGACTCGCGCACCATGTGCGACCCATTCGCACAGGCTTCACGAACCCAAGCCGAAATTCCTCGCATTCCTGCGACACGCCCGCTTCTGTCAGGTCGGATCAGACGACGCCCATGGGTCTCGGTAGCCGTCCTGGGCCGGACGCAGGTATCCGAGTCCGTAGTTCTCGGGAAATCGCGTCGTAGTGTCCCAGAGGTAATCCCCGAATAGGAAGGGCTCAAAAGCCCCTGCTCCGGGTATTGGCAAGGGTGCGATCAACGTATCGGGCCGAGGTTCGAAGAAAAAAGGGATGGAGAAGCGCTCGGGCCCCGCCGAGAGGACGCGATGGCGGGTCGCTCTGATCCGCTTGCCTGTCCACCGCGAGAGAAGGCCACCGAAATTGACTGCAAAGCCTCCCGCTGGAATATCGACATCAACCCATTCCCCCGATTCGCTTTGCGCTTGCAATCCGGGCACTTCGCAATCCGCGAGAAGGGTCACCAGCCCAGTATCCACGTGCGCCCCGCAAACGATTTCGTAGCTTCGGTCATCCTTGGTCATGAAAAGCGGGGATTCCGCAAAGACACCGTCATCCGGGAAAGTGCGCGCCGGATAACGCAGAAGCCTGAGCGTCGAAATCCCGTCACGGAAGGCATCTTCGAAGATCGCCTCACTGATACCCAAGCTTCGCGAAAGAGAAGCCAATAGAGTGTTCCCGATGCTTTCCATGGCCTGATAAAAGTCCGCAACGTGTTCTCTCCACTCGGGAATTGCAATTTCAGGCGGGAAGACTGAGGGTTCGTAGAGAACGTCGGGCGTTGTCAGGTCTGGGAGCGCACGCACACAATCAGGTCCGATCTCAAAGCCCTCCCGACAAAGCGAATCACCCGAATGAAGAGGAAACCAGCCCCGATATAGGTTCGGATTCTCGGGCGCAAAATTTCTCTTCCAGAGCTTGCGCCGCTCCGCCTCCGGAAGACCAAAAAGCCGCAACATGGACTTGCGGCGATCGCTCCCGAGTTCCGCCTCATGGGGCGTCCCCGTGATCACCATAAAGCCCGATTCGCTTGCGGCCCTGTAGATCGCGCCATCGGTCGCGGCTTTATCAGTCGCTTCCGAATCGAAGAGGCAGCCGATATCTATCCTGGGAATCTTGGTAGGCACCTTTGATTGACTGCTTTCTTCAGAACGTGCGTAAGTCAGAAATGTCTGCCGTCGAGGCGAAGTCGATATCGATCAATTTGGGCGAAAGGATCGGGCGCGCGGATTGACCTCGGAACCCGGCTTCTTGGGCTCGGTGTCCACGATCTCCGAAGGGAAGCCCGGCGCTTCGACTCGGCATCCCACGGATTCTTCCAGCCGCCGAATCACATTGGGCGACCATTCCCTCGCGCCGAACCGGCTTGCGGCATCGCTGAAAATCTCCAGAAGCATCGGCGAAATCTCAAGGGGAATTCCCGATCGATCGGCCAGGGCCTGAAAGAGTGACACATCCTTGAGAACGAGGTCCATGGTGAAGTTGATATCTCGACTCCCATTCAGGATGACCTGGCTCTCGGTTTCGTGAACAAATGAATTGCCCGAAGAGATTCGAATCGCTTCGTAGGTCGTTGCCAAATCCATTCCCGCTTGCTGGGAGGTCACGAGTGCCTCGGAAAGAGACACCAGGTTTGCGGTGGCAAGGTAGTTTGTAACCACTTTGAGAATCGATGCAGAGCCCAATTCACCCGTATGCAGAATTTCGTGTCCGATCTCCGAGAGAATCGGCAGCAGACGCTCGAAGACCGGGCGATCACAGCCCGCAAAAATCGCGATATTCCCGGTCGCCGCACGGTGGCACCCACCCGAAACAGGGCAATCCGCGGGCCACGCGCCCTGCTCCCTTACCTTCTCGCCCAGTCTCCTAACCTCTTGGGAATCCGTGGTACTCATCTCGGCCCAAATGCTGCCATGGGACAACCCCGAAATACCTCCCTCGGGCCCTTCCATAACGGCGACACTTGCGGCGGGACTCGGAAGACACGTGATCAAGAGATCAGCCGATTCGGCCACGGCTCTCGGATTGTCTCCCTTCAGGGCGCCAGCGGCCAGCAAGGGGGCTTCGGCCTTCGGATCAAGATCAAGGACGGTCAGCCGAATCCCCGCTCGCAAAATGCTTCCCGCCAACTTGGCCCCGACATTGCCGAGCCCAATAAAACCCACCGACAATTCCGTACTCACAGAGAGATCCCTTCGCTCGGCCTTTGGCCCCGACCGATTTCGGCTTGCAGGCTAAATAACCGGCGAGCTCCTTGCCAGAGCGACAGCCGGGCCCGCCAGGAAGAGCGCCCGAAGGAGGACGCAACCGGCGAACACTGCATCGGGTCCCGGCCGAAGATCGAAGCGAGATCACACGCAACGAATAGAAGAGTCGATGGGTTACACTGCTTGCCACTGCAGGATCCGCAATCAAAATCCAGAAAAGGAGTCCCCCATGACCGCTCCCTTCGACCTCGGGGAAACCGATCGGCTGCTCTCGACCACCCGCGCCGTGAGGCGGCGTCTCGACCTCGAGCGTTCTGTCGAACGCGAAGTGATTCTCGACTGCATTCGTCTTTCCCAACAGGCCCCCACTGCCTCCAATACCCAGAAATGGCGCTGGATGGTGGTGATGGATCCCGAGAAGCGAAAGGCGCTGGGAGAGATCTACGGGCGTGGCAAGGAGTTCATCGAGCAGGCCAAGGCCCAAGTCGATGCCGAAGACAAGCAGACCCATCGCGTCTACGACTCGGCGGGTTGGCTCCTTGATCACATGGGTGAAGCGCCAGCATTGGTAATCCCCTGCGTAGAGGGGCGCGTCCCCGACGGAGCCCCCGGCGGCATGGCGGCGGCAGTCTACGCTTCGATCTACCCGGCCATGTGGAGCTTCCAATTGGCGCTGCGAAGCCGGGGACTGGGCTCCACCCTCACCACAATCCACCTTTTCTTCGAAAAGGAAGTCGCCGCATTGCTCGACATGCCCGAAGACGTCATGCAGGTGGCACTCCTACCGGTCGCGTACACGAAGGGCACGGACTTCAAGGTCGCGAAGCGGCAGCCGCCCGAGGAAATTACGCATTTCGACAACTGGAGTACCTGAAGCAAGTTCCAGGCTTCAGCGGCTTTCCGCCTCCAGGTGGTTCTACGGGGAGTAGCGTGACGCATTTCGAATTTGTCATTACGGCCGTCTCGATCGTCTACGCGTTGTCGATCGCGAGGTGCCTGGATGCGCTCCCTTCATCGTTCGCATTCGGTCGGCGTTATTGGATTCATTCCACCTGGCTCTGCGTGAAGCTCGCAAACCCGGCGGTTCTTTGGTGGAGCCTATGGAGCCTCAAAGAACAGGAGGCTTTTTCTTTCGCAGAATTTCTAGGCCTGCTGGTGATCGCCGCCACGCTCTACCTGCAGATCATTGCCTTGGTCACGACCGACCCGCGAGCAGTAACCGACTGGCAGAGACACTACTACGAGAAGCGCAAACTCTTTTTCGGGGCGAATATTGCGCTCCTCCTCCTGCTGATTTTGGCGGGGCAGCTCATTTTCACCCCCCGGGCCCCTGTCGAGCTGATACTCATCCATGTCGGCTCGATTATCCTCTCTGGCATAGCCATGTTTTCCGAGAACCCGAAGCTCCATGGTTGGATCGCGTCCCTTGGAGCCCTCAATATGTTCGGTGCCACTTTCGGCTTGATCATGACTACAGCCAGCATGTAGTCGCCCGGACGAAGCTACCGTCAGGATTTCGGACCGACCCGCCGTAATCGATCAGAGGCGCGGCGATCACAGATAAGAGATCTGTCGCGAATGGCGGGGCAGGAACTTGAAATGGCGCCGGATATCCTATTCTCCAGCCACTCACACCCCGCCACGAAGAGCTTCTCCTATGCGAATCGCCCTCATGATTGTCCTTGGCCTCCTACTGGCCCTGCCCTGCCTCATTTGGCTGAGCGCGCGGCTCACTCTCGATCGGTCTCTCGCGCATACACGCGCGTCCGATGCGCTGCCTCTCGCGGGTCCGGAAACAAGCAGCGGCCTCGTCCAGATCAAGGTCGGTGAGTTTTCGTTTCGCGCCCGGGTGGCGGGCCTCGACGGGAATGGGCCCGGCCTGATTCTGCTCCACGGCTTTCCCGAAAGTTCGATTATGTGGACGCCCCTGGTGGAGCGCGCTGCCGACGCCGGCTTCCGGGTCGTGGCCTTCGATCAGCGCGGCTACAGCCCGGGCGCACGCCCCGAAGGCGTCGACCGATACGGGATAGACGCGCTCGTCGATGACATATTCGCGATCGCCGATGCGGTTGGTTTCGAAAGCTTCCACCTGATCGGGCACGATTGGGGCTCGATCGTCGGCTGGGCAGCGACATCGCGAGACAAGGGGCGGGTCCTGTCCTGGGCCTCGCTTTCGATTCCGCATCCCGGCGCGATCCCCGATCCCGATGCGCCGCCATCCACGCCGACCTATGTCAAGGTATTCCGTCGGCCTGGGGTCGCCGAGGCTCTCATGGGGGCCGGCGGCCGTTGGTTCATGCGGAACGCCATGTACTCGACGATGCCAGCCGCGCACGTCGCTGAATACGACGCTCTCTACGCAGAACCCGGCGCGCTCACCGCCACCCTCAACTGGTATCGGGCACTCGATCCTTCCAGCGGTGGAGCCGCAAACGCGGATCCGATCGAACAGCCCGTCCTCTACATCTACGGCCGAAACGATATCGGGGCCTTCGTCAATGAAGGCGTGCAATCACGCGTGCCGGCCTTCATCAAGGGGCCATTCGAGACCTTCGGACTGGATACCGGGCATTGGCTGATCCAGGACGAGGAAGAAACCGTGATCAACCACCTGATGGAGCACCTTGAACGAAATCGTCAGACGACGGCCCCAAAACCCGCAGCCTGAGTTCTGCCCGAGCGCCCTCTACGACCGTCTGCATTCGACTCGAAGCTCAGCCCAGAGGGTCGATGCAGATCGGTGAGGACCGGGCCCTCTCGCAAATGGTGGCGGGCACTTTCAGATGAGGCGGAGCACTCATCCAATCGGCGCCCGCCCTCCCCTTCTTCCGGCCGAAGCACCCCTCCCATGGGAACTCCGCCTGCATAGGCAAATTCAGCAGGCTTCCAACCTTTGACAATGCCGACAGGATCAAAACCCCGGTCAGCGTCGGGGTTGATCACCGGCCACAATCGGCGCATAGCAGGGCAAGGCGTGGATCCGGTCGACGTAGGCTGCAATTTCGGGCCATCGCTCTGCGTCGACCTTCTCGCCAGCGATAAAGAAGTTGACGAAGGAACTGGTGAGAGCGATATCGGCCAACGAAAAGGCTCCGCCCACCATGAATTCCTGATCTCCGAGACAGTCGGTGAGATAGTCAAAGATGTCGGGTATGGCCCCAGTCAGTGCCTTCTCGATGGAAGCCTCATCGGCATCTTGCTTGAAGACGGCGGGGCGCACGACCCGCTGAAAGAAGATCATTGCCAGGGATTCCGCCACTTTCGTGTCAGCGTACTCCTCGAACCACAACGCCCTCGCCCGAGGGCCCGGCTCTGCGGGGAGCAACGCGGGATCAGGCCAGCGGTGCTCGAGATAGCTCAGAATCACCGACGAGTCGGGCAGAATCAGATCGCCCTCCTCCCAGCACGGAATCTTCGAGAGCGGGCTCTTGGCCCTGTACTCGGCGGGCGCGCCGAAAGGATTCTGCTGGGTATTCTCGTACTCGATGCCCTTAAAGGCCAGAGCGACCCGGACCTTGCGTACGTAGGGTGAGATATTGTCTCCGTGGACGATCGGACGGGTCATGCGCTCTCCTGTTCAATGGGGATACTGCTCGCTGTTGCGGAGCATATACGCGGCGCCGTGCACCGCGTTGATCGCCGCGTTCTCGCCGTAGAGCAATTCCTTCTGGGCCTTGTAGTTCTTTCGGTTCGCGCCCAGCGGGGCCAGCTCTTCAGCGCGCGCGCGTGCGGCATCGAGCAATTCCGCGGCGCTCGCCACCTGCTGCACGATTCCAGCTTCCAGGGCGGCCGGGCCCGTCCAACGCTTCGCCAGCTGAACGGTCTCAAAGAAGGTATTCGCCGGCAGCTTATGCCGAAATAACGCGAGCTCGGACGGCGGAATCGCAATGCCGATTTGCATCTCGTTGGCACAAATGTAGCCGCGGTCTTCGCGCATGATGCGGAAGTCATGGCATAGGGCGCTCATGAAGCCCGCGCCGAACGCGTGACCATTGATGGCTGCGATGCTCGGAACGGAGAGCGTGATGAGATTGCCCATGAGCGTCATGAACTCGGCACCGAAGACATTCCGGTCGCCACCGTCGTGGTCAACATCGACCTTGCCCCTAACCCAGTCGAGATCCAGACCATTGGAAAAGAATTTCGGGTTGGCGGAGGTCGTGACAAGGGCGGCTGGCCCTTCGGAGCCCTCGACCTCGGCGATGGCCTCGGCCAAGATCCGGACGAAGCGGGTATTCCAGCGGTTCTCACCCTCGTCCATCACCAGGGTAAAGATATTTCCGTCGCGTTTCAGATCGATCACACTTGCTCCTCGCTCTGAGTAGGGTCTTTCTTGTGGCATGAACTATGCCAGAATGATGACGGGGTTGCGATCAGGCTCGGCTCTCGTATTTCGTTCGCCGCCCGTCTCCCGCACCGGGAGACACGGCCTCGCGCTCCCCGACCAAGGCGGGGCCTCGCGATCGCCGCAGACCTCGATTCGGCTGGCGAGCGCCGAAGCGTTACAGTTGCTCGGGAAGAACGGGGGGAATCCAAACCATGTTCCAACTGCCAGCCGGACGGAGCTTCTTTGCTCGCCGCGCTCTGCCAAGGGCCACAGCCGCCCTGGCCGGCGCTGCCCTGTTCTGTACCGCTTCCCGCGCGCGAGCCCATGGCATCGATGAATCCTCCCACGAGGCCGTGATTCACGGTGGGGTCGTTGACTACATCTGGCTCGGCGCTGAACACATGGTCACCGGGTACGACCATCTGCTCTTTCTATTCGGGGTGATCTTCTTCCTCTACGGTTTTCGGGATGTGGTCAGGTTCATCACCGCATTCACCCTGGGCCACTGTATCACCCTGCTGGGCGCAACCCTGGCCGGAGTGACCGCGAACGCCTACCTCATCGATGCCGTCATTGCCCTGAGTGTCATCTACAAGGGTTTCGAGAATCTCGATGGGTTCAAGAAATTTTTCAACGTCCGTGCACCGAACCTTTTGATCATGGTCTTCCTTTTCGGCTTGATTCATGGCTTCGGACTGTCGACCCGGCTCCAGGAATTAACCCTCGGCAATGAAGGGCTGGTCTCTCGCATTCTCGCCTTTAACGTGGGTGTCGAGTTCGGGCAGATCGCCGCCCTCACGGTCATGCTCGTTCTTTTCCGAATCTGGCGCTCCACCGAAACCTTCCAGCGCTTTGGAAAGTGGGCGAATATCGGATTGGTGCTCGCCGGCGTCGGACTCTTCGTTTTTCAGATGAATGGCTACGCACACGAAGGCGCCCCCCACGCGCCTTCCGCGGCCATGGAAGCCGCGCACGACGACGGGCACCCCACTGAAGAAGCGCATGATGGAGCAAGCCACGGCCATGGTCACAACGTTGAGCCCCAAGAAGGGGCTCCGGAACATCATGGCCACGACCATGACGGTGAGGGCGAAGAAACGGACTCGGGCCATGGGCATGGCCATGGCCACGAGCATGGGCATGGCCACGACCACAGCGGGCACAACGGGGCAAAATAGAATTGCGCCCGCCTTCGGGCTCATGGCCCACGCCTGGGAATCCGCTTCAGCCCGGAGCCATGAAGGATTGACGAAAATGCCCCGAGTTCAGGGGCGAACCTCGTAGTAGAGGTTGCTTGGATCATCAATGTCATGGAGCGTGAAGCGGCTGAATCCTCCCGCTCGGGTCATGCTTTCCGCAACCTCGGGCGGGAACCCAAGGGTGCCGAGCCCCGCTCCGTCGGGTTTGGAAAGAGCCGACGACATGCAGGCCGATACCGAGAATCCGTAGAACATGGCCAGCATGGGATTTTTCATATTTTTCTGAAAATTGCCTGAACTCCTGATGTCCTTGATGAGCCATGTGCCATCGGGTTTCAGGGCGCGCCGGATGGCGGAGATGACCTCAGCGGGGTGCGTCATGTCGTGGATGCAATCAAAAGTGATCACGAAGTCATAGGTGGGCTCCTGGGGGAGGTCTTCGCCGCCAGCCACGAAAGTCTCCAGGTTCTTCAACCCGCCCTCACTCACCTTGTCATTGCAACGGCTGATGGCATGGCTGCTGGGGTCGTAGCCGTGAAAAGTCGAATCGGGAAATGCAGTAGCCATGGTGGCGACAGCGATTCCGCCGCCGCAGCCGACGTCGGCGACCAGCGCCCCTTTGGAGAGTTTCTCCTTGACGCCGTCGAGCCGGGGGATGAGATCAGGGACCAGCGCCTGCCGGGTCCAAGGCCCCAGCATGCGTTCGGTGCGGTGAGCCGCATTGGGGCCCAAGTCCTCGTAGCTCAGCCCGACGCCCGTCTTGAAGGCTTCGGCGAGCTTATCGAGGGTTTCAGGGTGCATGGGTGAAGAGAAGGCGCCGGCGGCGAAAGAAAGACTGGCTTCATCGGACAACACGGTGGCCCCTTCGGCGGAGAGTTCGAAGATTTCCCCATCGGACGAATCCACCAGCCGAGCGGCGGCTTGCCCCCGCAGCCACTCCAGGAGCCATCGCTCCTTCAGCCCCGTGCGGTCGGCTAATTCGGCGGCCGTCATGGGGCCGGCCCCGTCCATGGATCGATAGAGCCCGAGCCGATCGCCGAGGTGGATCATGTTTGCGACCATTTCACCCTGCTTGAAATTCCAGACTGAGAAAGAAAGTTGCTTCAGCTTTTCGGGGTCGATTTGGGTCATTTTCAAATCTCCGTTTCTGATTCAAGGGAGGCCTAAACCAGGCTGAGGGGCTCGGTTTCATGGCTATAAGGCCAATCGAGTACTACGCCAACCCTCTCGCCCCCGCCAGGGGTCTCTCCGTAGAGATCCAGCATAATGCCCATAACGGGGTGGCCCTGCCCGCAGTCAGCCCAAAAATATGCTCTCCCGCGCCTCATAGGCAGGGGTAAGTCAGGGCCGGAGTGATCTCACACGGCCGGGGCAGAGCGCTCAGACACTCACTCCGGCGGGGTTGGCGGCGAGCCCATCGAAACGGCTGGCGGGGCGATTCTCGCGGTAGGCTTCCACGATGGGTTCGAGTTCGTGCGGGCTGGCACCGTGAAGGATGACGCCGTCGCAGCCGAGATCGAACTGGCCTTGGATCTTGGCGACACATTGCTCCGCTGAACCACTGGCCGCGGGGGCGAGCCACGCTTCGGGAATCAACTCAGCCACGTGCTCCAGATCGGCGGTCGTGCCGGTGGTGTCGAGCGCCCCCCGGAAGCCGGCAATGAAATCGTCTTCGCGAAAACGGCGCAGAACATCTGGATCCCAATCGTTCGTCTTGACCATCAGATCGCCATAGGCCTGGAGATAGGTGGCCATACGCCCAACTGTCTTCTTGAGGCGGAGCTCTTCGGGCAGGTGGTCACCGACCGTCGCGAAACACGACCAGACCCGGACGCTCGCCGGATCACGGCCGGCTTCCTCTGCGGCTTGCTTGACCTGGCGCACACACCGCTCCGTCGTCTCGTCGGTAAAGAACGTATGGAGCACAACGGCGTCGAAGGCACGACCGCCGAGTGCCAGAGAATTCGGGCCGAAGGCTGTGAAGGTCATCGGGATATATTCGGCGTAATCGGGCCCCATGGTGAGCAGTGGATATTTTCCGGCCGGACCGTCGTGCCCAACGATGACCTCACCCTGCCAGATGCGCCGCATCAACCCAACGAAGTCCTCGATCTCGGCAGTCTTGATATGCGGAAGACCATACGCGTCGAACATGGGCGCGATGCCCCGGCCGAGCCCCAAGGAAAACCTTCCTCCCGTCAGCCTGTGCATCGTCATGGCGAATGCCGCGGTGACCATCGGGTGGCGCGTGTTGTGGTTCGTCGCAGCGGTAGCGATGCCGATCTCTTCCGAAATGGCCCCCACCGCACCCGATAGGGTGGCTGCCTCCTTGATATTGAAGCGCTCGGAGATGAACGCAGATCCGATCCCAAGCCGTTCGGCGTGCGTCACTTCCTCCACCAGATCACGGGGCGAGCGAGGCGCTCCGGCGAGAGTATAAAAGGCGAGTTCGTTCATCCGTATCATTGCGGTCCCTTCTTCCGTCGCTCTTCGAACATGCTCAGTCCGTCGTAGCGCCAACCGGCGGGGTCGCGACCAACCCCCTCGGGCATTCAGACGGCGGACAGTACCCGCCAGTATATCCCTGCGTTCGCAGAGAGACTTGCGGATTGTGAAACAGCCCGAGATCGGCGAATGTTTCCCTTGGCCATTGGGCGATGAGGCCCAAGCGCGAGAAAGGGACCAGGCAATGACGGAAACAACCATGAATGTCGATGAGGCGGCGGCGCTACGCGACCTCGCCCGGGGACTTGATCGCGCACGCATGGCGCAGATCGGTGGATTCCATTTCGCCTTGGTGATGGGTGCCCTGACGCTCTGGGGTGCCGCCGAAACCTGGGCTCAGGTATCCGGTTGGGCGCTCGCGGAGTTCGTTGCGGTGGCCAACGCGCTCGTGGCTGGCGTCGTCATCGTCAGCACCATTCACGAATGGGGACATTTCGCGGGCGCACGGCTCTCAGGTTCAGTCTCGCCGGTGCTCGAAGAGCCGCGGCAATACTTCTTCATGTTCGATTTCCAGATCGACCAAAACGACACCCGCCAGTTTGCTTGGATGAGTTGGGGCGGCATCCTGACGCCCTGGGTTGCCGTCGTCCTGGCAGCAATGCTGGTACCGCTTTCGACTTTGAGTGGCGCGGTCCTCTTTGCCACGCTCTTCTCGAAGGCCGTCGCTGTAGCGATTTTCGAAGTGCCCGTGGTCCAGCGAACGGCCGTGAGCGGCAACCCCGGCGCCGAACTCGGCAAGCGGGCGGGCGAAGGCGGGTTGCCCAAGAGCCGCAAACTCGGGAATTACGCAGGCCTGGCCTGCTTCGCGCTTCTGCTCCTGATCTTCTGAGATCTCAGCGCGGACAGCTTCCGAACTCGAGGAGCCTTGCAGCCGCCGGGAAAGCCCAGCTTGAAACCGGCTCTAGACCGACTCGCCGAGTTGGCGCGAGTAGAAGAGGGTGCCGCCGGGCGAGTCGGCCGCCGATGCGTGAACGAAGCCAGCGGCGTGATAGACGGATCGCGCACGCTCGTTGCGCGCCAGCACCTCAAGTGTGATTTTACAGCAGCCCAGCGCCCGGGCCTCGGCCTCGACGGTGCCCAGGAGCGCACGCGATACGCCGCGGCCGCGCATTTTCTCGCTGACGTAGAAGTCGTGGATGTTCACCGCCGGGCGGGCCGCGAAGGTCGAGAAGGTGCGAAAGCAGATCGCCATGCCGATAGGCGCATCGCTTTCGAACACGAGGAACACCAGCGTGGTGGGATGCTCGCGCAGTCCGTCGATCAGCCCCACGCGCGCCGACTCGGGCAACGGGCCATTCGCGCCGAAAGGATCGGCGCTGAAGGCTTCGACCATCTGCATCAGCGAGGTCTGGTGGTGCGGGTTTTCGAGGTCGGCTCTGACGATATTCATGGGACGAATCCTATCATGGTGCAATCCCGCCTGACGCAATTCGCGTTGCCTATGCCCCTGCTGGGTCTAAGCGTTCGCCGCGCGGCCGGGCCTGCTCGCCCGGAGATCCCAGGGA
>JAAZXM010000063.1 GCA_014240165.1 Myxococcales bacterium
GCTGAACGGTATTGATCGTGCGGGGAATATTCCAGCTGTAGTGGAGGCTACCGAAAATGACGCCAGGCTCGGTGGGGTAGACGAACGAAAGCGTTGGGCTGATTGAGAAGAAGCCGCTGCCCGTGGGCACATCCGTCTCGATGTAATTTTCCTCGACACCGTGCCGCTTGACCTCGTAGGGGCTGGTTCCGGTGGGAATCCGAACGCCGACGCCCGCCACGAAGGTCGCCAGGGATGCGCTCCCCTGGTTGAGTTGCGTACGCAGGCCAAATCGCAGATCGCCGATCCCGTACCCCGAAGCGTTGAGCGTCGAGCTTCGGTCCTCCACCGTATTCTTCGCCGACAGAGAAAAGCTGCTCCAGCCTGAGACGAAAGAGGCCGCGGCGTCGAGTTCAATGCGGTGGTTGAAGCCGTATCGGAACCCCACAGTGCCCAGCATGCTGGTCTTGTTGTGCGTCGTGACGTCGATCAGCCCGAGGGTCAATGCGGGCAGGATCGTATAACCCGAAATGGCGACCCGGTTGACCCCGGTATAGGAATATCGAAATTGGGGTTCGATCATCAGCCGGCCGGCCGGGAGCAATACGCCTCCCTGGCGCACCGGAATCGCCTCGGCGAGCTGCTCTCGAACCTCGCGGTCTCTCTCGTCGCGACTGTCCGGTCGGTCTTCCTGCCGGGTGGCGCTCGGAGGGGGAGGCGCGGGGCTCTGCTGAGCTCGACGAGCTTCCGGTGCGGGCTCGGGCTTGGGTTCGGGCTTGGGCTCAGGCTTGGGCGCGGGCTTGGGTTCGGGCTTGGGCGCGGGCTTGGGCTCAGGCTTCGGCGCGGGCTTGGGCGCGGGCGGAGCCACCGGCTCGGAACTCTTCGCCACGGTTCGCACGGGTTTTTCCTGCGCGGCTCCGGTGGATGTCGAACGCGAGGCTTTGCGCCGCTTCGACGCCTTGCTCCGGCTCGGTTTCTTGGCGGCGGGCTTCGCCGCAGGTCGCTTGCGATCAACCTCTTTTCCCATCGGCCCACTCGAGCCGCGCAGCCGGAGCCATCTTTCGAGTTCGGTCTCCTTTGCTTCGGGCGCAGCGGCGCGGCCTGAAGAACCCGCGCGAGGGGCTGCGAATGCGGCCTTGCGGCGGCGCTTGGCAGCGGATTTTCGCGAGCGGGGCTTGGGCTTGTCCCGGGCAATTGCCGCTTCCAACGTGGAGACCCGTCGGCGAAGATGCTCGAGTTCTCCGGGTGAGCCAGCCGCCGCACCTTCGCCGGGCGAAACCACGACGGCGTTCACCTCCACGGCAAGGCCCAGGCAGACGCAGGTGGCCAGTGCCGCCCATCCAATTCGGATAGCGAACCGCCTGCCGATCCCCAGTGGGTCAGCCGCGTAATGCACTCCCAGATGACGCAGAGCACCCGTCCTTTCGCATGAGATTCCTCTGCAATATTCGGCAGAGATCCGCCCCCGCTAAAATTTCTAAGTCAGCAGGAACGCAGTTTGCGAGAGTTCAGGAGCACAAGGGGGATTATTTGTAGTGAAAAGACACCAATTTGGGCTGAATGACATACTTCAGCGGGAATTGGGGAAAAAGCGAGGACCGCCGGTCGAATTCAGGGGGTCAGGCTTTGGGTGATATCCGCCCGCGGGACAAAGGGGGGCGGCGCAAGGTTGGTGGGCAAATTCGAGATATGAAAATTGATTTCGCGGTATTGATCGAGGGAAATTCCGTTCAGGGAATTGATCACGCTGGCCGGCCCATCGCCGATGGGAATCGGCATGGCGATATCGCTGCCTCCCATGGGGTGGTTGCCGTAGGTCGAGGTCGCCAAGTGTTGGCCGTCCACCATCACACGCATCAGCGCGGTGACCTCCAGGGTCATCCCGTTGGGGAGAACCGCACCACCCCGGGCCTCTGCCAACTCGCCCTCTTCCACCGCCTCCATGGCGGCAAAGGGGTCGTCGAGCCCAGCAGATAAATCAGCAAGAACCGGAGCCGCAAACAGCAAAACCCCGAGTCCGATCAGCCATGAAAGGCCGAGGAGTCCGGGGAGCGACTTTCCGATTTTTCCTGCACTGCTGTTCAATTTGAATTGAACTCCGTGCCCAGCGGCAGATCGTGAAGTATCGGCACCACCAGCTGGGCCATCTGTGAATCATGAATCGGCGACCAGAGCCGACTCTTCCACGTTTCCGAATCGTTGAAATTGCTTCGCGCCAGCGAAGCATGTTGCCTGACCACGAAGAAGACGCCGTTCCAGAGTCGCTCGACTTCCTCGATGGACATATTCCAGATACCCCGAGCCGGATCGCTCAGCAGCACCTCGTCTTCAGTCGCACCAATGATCACCACGAAATGAGGCGTTTCCATTTTGGCCAGGAGGATCAAACCCGCCACACCAACCTTGCTGATCCGGCTGGCGGGAATCTTGAATCCGTCCGCTCGGAGCCCTTCCTCTTTCAGGTATCGCTTCATGTCCAACATCGAGAATCCGTTGGCCCGAATCTTTTCCTGGTCGCCCGTCTCCCACATTTTCTCGAAAACCTGAAACTCGGTCGTCGGCCGGTCATAGTGATAACTCAGCAGAGTAGCCAGGGCAGCAGAACCGCAACTGAAGTCAAAACCTTGCCGCACTGTCTCGACGAATCGCATCTCGTGCATGCTTCTCACATTGGCATTAAAAGCACCCGCCGTGCCGGAGAACCAGGTTCCATCGGCCATGGCAACGCCCGCGCTACACAGCAGCGTGACGCAGAGACAGAAAATTTGCGCGATTCGAAGCATTCGGGTCAGTCCCATTCAGTCCCCAATGATCACGTTGACAACGGTTGAGCTCTGAATCGAAACGTTGTTGCCACTGTTGACAACCACAGAGCTGATGCCGTCGAAGTCGGTGAAAGCATTTTCACCGATGTTGACGCTTCCCGTGGTCACATTTCCCGAAACCACGTTCCCGTCGACATTCGATTGCATATCCGCAAGGCTGATTGCCGTGGCTTCGCCACCTCGGATCTCTGCCAATTCGGACTCGCCCGCTACCGAAAAACCTTCGAGTTCGTCCAGTCCGAAATCATCTTGAAGCCCCGCAACACCCGACATGGGGTCGCCATCCGCCCCAAAATCATCAGCAGTCGCGGCCAACGCCGAAAACAGAAAAAAGACCGCAACCAGAACCATCAAAAGATGATTCCAACCACGATCCGTTCTCTGCTTGAAGAGTTGATGCTTCATGCTCTCTGACCTGGATTACCCCTAAACCACATCAAATTGCGGGATTGGGCGGACGAGCAATCCCTGCTGCTCGTCCGCCCTTGTCGATCTATAACAGGCCCGAAATTTCCGGGTTTGTGCTTTTCTAGATTTGGCTCTTGATTCTTGTTCCTAGTTCCTGGCTCAGTGAAGGTTCGTGCCGCTCACGTCCGCAGTCACCTGGACGTTCACGTTCTGGCTTGCATTCGAACCTGCAGCCATCGCAACAGCCGAAACACCGGCCATATCCCTGAACCCACTGTCGCCACTCAGAGCCATCGACGAATCGACGGTTGCATTCAACTCGGTGATCGAAACGGCGTTGCCCGTCACAGCTGCCTCAAGGGCAGCGCTTGCTACGGCGGTGTTGTCTCCGCCACCAATCACGATGTCATTCGAGTTGCGATCGCCACCGTTGCTGTTCTGCGAACCATTCATCTGAGAGCCGGAGCCGTTATTCACGTGGCTACCACCCTCATGGTCCGATTGGCCCGACCAACCGTCCGAAGTGGAACTTGAGTTGTCCTGATTTCCACTACCCGTATTGGCATTGCCTGTCGTATCCTGGGTCTGGCTACCGTCACCCGCGAGAACGTTGTCCATGTTCTCCCAAGTATCAGCGTTGACCTGAACACCGGTTCCGCGATTGGCGTCCAGAGCGTTGATCACGCCCTCAGAATTCGTGTTGGTGTCTCCCGCCTGGGAGGCTCCAACAACAGCGAACGAAAGCGAAATCATCAAAGCAACAAAAACCCGTCCGTTTGATTTCAGCATTTCAATTTTCCTTTCTTCCCCTCAAAAGATGCCGACTCGGCCTTTCCGATTCGGCATTTATGATTTTATGAGCGACTTTCTCGTAAGGTTTTACGAGCACTCCGCCCGATTAAACTTTTCTAGTACGAAACCACGTCTGCAGTGACACTTACGCTGACGTTCTGGCTCGCGTTACCACCCGCGGCCATCGCGACAGCTGAGACACCAGCAAGATCATGGAATCCGCTGCCACCATCACCACTCAGCGCCATCGTCGAGTTTGCGCTTCCATCGAGGCCAGCAACCGTAATCGCGTTTCCACTGACGGCGGCTTCAAGCGCAGAACTGGTGACCGAAGAGTCATCATTTCCGAGCGAGAACACGATGTCGTTGGAATCTCGATCTCCACCGTTGCTGTTACTGGAGCCATGGATCTGGCCCCCACTCCCGTTTTTAGCGTTTACGACGTTGGTCCATCCGTCGGTACTCGAAGTCGAATTGTCCTGAGAGCCAGTACCCGTATTCGCGTTTCCGTTCGCGGGCGTACCATCAAGCTCCGTAGAACCATTCGTCTGAGCACCATCTCCTGCGAGAACGTTGTCCATGTTCTCCCAGCGATCTGCATTCACCTGGACACCCGAACCTCGATTGGCGTCCAGTGCATTGAGTACACCTTCAGAATTAGTGTCAGCATCTCCAGCGAGAGCAGTTCCAGCATTGGCGACCCAAAGAGCGAGGGCCAGCATTATCATTGCTGACATCACTTTTCTGGTCATAACGGAATTCCTTATCTGCTAGACAGAGGCGCGCATCACGCGCTTCTAACTAATGGAGAAAAGACCGAACCCTAGTCGGCGTCGACGCTGGCAGTCACGTTCACGTTGACGTTCTGGCTTGAGTTGGCACCCGTGCTCAGTGCGATGGCGTTCACACCGTACATCCCGGAGAAACCGCTCGTCCCCGACATGGTCAGTGAAGAATCCGCCGAAGCACCCATGGCAGTAACGGTCACGGCATTTCCGGTCACCGTGCTCTCGAGAGCCGAGTTGGCCACCGATCCGCCTTCACCGAGCTCCATCACGATGTCGCTGGAAACGCGGTCACCACCGTTGCTGTTGCGCGAGTCCAAGAGCTGCGCACCAGAACCATTGTTGCCGTTGCCGATGTTGGTCCAACCGTTAGCCGAGTCGCTCGAGTTGTCCTGGCTACCGGACCCGGTATTGGCGTCACCACCGGTGTTGCTGGTCTGGCTACCGCTACCCGCGAGGACGTTGGTCATGTTCTCCCAGTCGTCCGCGTTGGTCTGGCTACCACTACCCTGGTTGGCATCGAGAGCTTCGATCGTCCCAGTGGCATTGGTATTGGCGTCACCCGCGAAGGCGATACCTGCCGGTACCAGCAATGAGAGAGCAGCGAAAGCGACTGCCCACAGATTGATTTTTCGCATTGGTCCAATTTCCTTGTCTGTGTCTCATTCGTTTTTGTAAGTGCCGCTGCACGCGAATTTCGCTTGAAGCGGTCTCCACCAGCGCCTACGACCGAGGGCCGCACGCACCGCTGGATGGCCGCTTAGTAATGCAAGCCCAATACCAACCACCGGGGTAAAAATCCAGCGGTCACCCGCGCATGACTTTTCGGGGGTTTGGACCGCCAACTGCCAGCCTGATTCGCACAAAAGGCAAGAGCAAAGAACTCGCAAGAGAAGTCAACGAATTCCACTAGTGGGGAGAAATCAGAGTCGCTGGCCGCCCCGGAGCCTAGTGGAAAAATTCTACTTTCACTTCATAGCCTGGGCTGAATGGTCCGGATTCCTGCTGGTCGGTCGACGTGGAGGAGGATCCAGCGGAAAGTCGAGCACCCATATATTTCGAGCTGACAGCGCTCCGAAAAGAATTGCGGGGACGAACGCGCCTTGGGGTTTCGAAGAAACGCGCTGGACACCCCTTGCCTTCGACAGCGCGGACCAGGGGGAGCGAGCTGCCTGTGGGGCGTTCTGGTCCCCGGTTTCTGGCATCAAGTTTGCTTCTTCATATGGATGACGCGAGTCGAACGGTACGGGGGGCCGTGAATGATGACCACGAGAGTCGAGCTTTCGGAGTATTCGAAACGCAGATCGGCCTTGGGCGGTGCGTTGGGTGCGCTGCTTCGGTTCTCGCTTCTTGCTTGGGTGCTGCTGCCCGAAGCCGTCTACGCACAGGCGGCACAGGCGGCACAGGCGCCTTCCTGCCCGCCCGGGTTCAGCTACACGGCAGAGCTGGGCTGTCGCTTCGTGTTGCTGTCGGTACCGCCCCCCCTGGGCGACACCTCATTGGGGGACGAAACGATTCCCGAACCCTTCGGTGGCCTGAGCTTCGAGTCCGATGAGATCGGGATTTCCAGACAAATCTCCATGGACGAGTTCATCCGGGACCCGGCCGCGGCCAAAGCCCTCGGCAAAGCATTCTTCTGGGATATCCAGGTGGGGAGCGACGGCACGACGGCTTGCGCCAACTGCCATCATCACGCCGGCGCCGATGGACGACTTGCCGACTCCATGCACCCGGGAGCCGATGGTCAATTTGGCGGCATCCAGGACGGAAGCCGAAGGGCTGTCCTTCCGGGCGAATCTTTTGGCGGGCAGAGTTTCCCCACCACTGCCCTTGGCATCTCACTCGACCGCTTCGACCCAAACTTGCAGCAGGGGATCGCCCCCTATTTCTCCCAAAGCCTGAGAAATGTCGACGATATAGTGGGATCCGCCGGGGTGATCCAGCGAGATTTCGGCGGGATCGTTCCCACCGAAGCCAGTGACTCGGGCATCGAGATCTCCGACCCGGTCTTCAATGCGAGCGGCGGCAATACGCGTCAAGTCACCCGCCGGAATACGCCGAGCGTAATCAATGCCTCCTCCTACACTCGACAGTTCTGGGACGGCCGTGCCAGCGAGATATTCAACGGCGTTGATCCCCTTGGCCCAGTCAATGCCGGTGCCCGAATCTGGGTTTCCACGGCTGAATCTGTTGAGGCGGCTCGACTTGAGTTGCATAACTCGTCCCTGGCATCTCAAGCTCTATGGGCTCCAAACCACCACATTGCCATGGCCTTTGGGCGCAGCCTACCCGACGGTAGCCGCGCGAACGCTCGAGGATTCAAGGAGCTTTCTCGCAAACTGCTTTCCTTGAGGCCACTGGCCCAGCAGGAAATCAGCCTCACCGACAGCCTGCTCGGCCGCCTGAGACACCCTTCGGGCAAAGGTTTACAGGTGGGATACCGCGAGATGATCGAAAAGGCCTTCGAGAAGACCTATTGGGACGATTCCGCGATAACAGACGACGGCTTGCCTCTGATCGAGAAGAACTTTTCGCTCTTTTGGGGACTCGCTCTCCAGGCATACCAGGGCGAATTGGTTTCGAGTGCGGAGCATACTCGCTTCGATCGGTTCATTTCCGAAGAACGGAACCGCAACGAGAACGCTCACGCGGATGCTCGAAGCTTCGTCGTTGGCAGCAAGAGTGAAGAACTCAACGCTGAAGAAAAATTGGGCATGCGGGTCTTTTTCAATGACGGGTTGAGCGATCCGACAATCGGAAAGGGCATGTGTGCGTCCTGCCACGCAGGCTCCGCGTTCAGCATCGCTACCTACTCGGGGCAAAGATCGATGCGCGCAACGCGACCCGGTCAGAGTTCGCTTCCCGACGGGTTCGCTGAAACGCCGGTCAGCTCCATGCTGCCCCGGGAGCGAGCCAATCGAGCGGTTGCGATCTTTGCGGAACGGCCGGATGTGCTTCCCGACAGCGTGCTCCCTCTCAATTGCTCGGCTTTTAGCGGCGATTCCAAAGAACTTTGCGCGCCCGAATTCAGCTGGCCCCTACGGGATGGCTGGCTGCACCGGGATTTCGAAATCATGCAGGAGTCATCGGGGAAGATCATCTTCACTGGCATTTCGCCGGCCGCCGAGCCCGCCTGTGGCCAAAGCGGCCTTCTTCTCTTCAGCCCCACCGCTCAGACTCCCCCGTCACTCTCGGTCCCTGGTGCTCAGTCCGAGCTTCCCGAGGCAAGGGCGATCTACACGAATATCTTCGATCCCATCAAGGGAGCCTGCACCAACGAACAGGTCGAGTTGCGGCTCGATGGGGTTCCGGCGGGGTATTACTCCCTCTTCATTGATGGGATCGAGCAGACCCGGATCGACGGCAGCCCGCTTTTCAACATTACGGAGACTTCGCGCTACGACCTGGGTTTCTACAATATCGGTGTGCGGCCCACCCAGGAAGATCTCGGCATTGGCGGACGGCACCCGTCGGCCTTCACCTTGGATGAACTCGGCGAGCCGCTTTCCTACGCGCGCAGGTTGCAAGAGGGATTCGACGTTCCCGAACTCGAAGGCCTACAGGAAGTGAACGGGCTGGATGAAGCGGGGAACCCTTGGGAACTCGTATCGCCGGAAGTGCATGTCATCGATGCCGGGGCATTCAAGGTCCCGAGCTTGCGAAACGTCGCACTCACCGCGCCCTATTTTCATGTGGGCAATATGGTCGATCTCCACCAAGTTTTGGCTTTCTATAATCGGGGGGGCGATTTTCACGAAGTCAACCTTCCTGACCTGGCGCCAGGGATCGTCCGGTTGGGCTTGACGATCGCGGAGCAAAACGCTGTGGTCGCCTTTCTCCATACCCTGACCGATGAGCGAGTGGCCCAGGAACAAGCCCCCTTCGATCACCCATCCCTTCCCCTGCCGGGCGGCGACGAACTCGACGCAGTGGGCTCTGGGGGGAGAGCGGCGGAATGCCTTCCCGTCTTGCAATCCCTCGCCGATCGCTTCGGGCGAAGTCCTGAGAGGGTGGTTCCCATTTTGGATTGCAACCAGAACGGCGTTGCTGACGGCTGTGATATCGAATGCGGCGACAGCCTGGATGACGACTTGAATGGAATACCCGATGAATGCCTTCAAGCCCCGGCATGTTTCGACGGAATCGATCAAGACAGCGACGGGCTGGTAGACATGGAAGATTCGGACTGCCGCGACCCGAACGAGGGCAGCGAAGGCAAAGGGTGGTGCGATATGAATTTCAGCGGGAAGGTGGATATAAAAGATGTCGGCATGATCCTTCGCCGCTCCGGAAAACGATCCCGCGGGCCTTCGGATCGTGCCGACCAAAATGGCGACGGGCGTATCGATTTGGTGGATGCGATCGGGTGTTTCGTTCGCTGCGATGATTCAGGCTGCTACCCCAGGCGGCATCGATGCGGGCTGGTCGGATTGGAAGCGCTGCTTGGACTCATTCCCCTGGCGCGAAGACGGCGGCGACGAAGCCGCCGGTTGGATGTCGGCGGAATTTGATCGGACGCCGGCTTCAAGACGAACTCTGGTCGGCGAGGTAAATCAGTTCGCCTATAATCGAAAGACAAATGATCGGCTGTATTTGGGGGGTGGGTTTTTCAATGAACGTCTATCACGGGGGCCCCAGGCTCGGGCTTTTTTCGCTCGCGCTGCTCTTGGTCGGGCTTTTCCCTCTTGTCTTTGCCCACGCAGTATCGGCCCAGACCCAAGGACTCGGCGACGCTTCCGCCTCCATCCAGCACGATTTCGTCGGAGCGCGGAAATGCAAAAGTTGTCATGGCAAGGAGCTCATGGGCGACCAGAACGCCACGTGGGGCGCCGGACCTCATGCACAAGCCTTTAAAACCCTATCCAATGAACAATCCCTCTCGATCGCCGGGGAACTCGGGCTATCCGGCGCGCCTTCGGATGCCCCCGAATGCCTGGTCTGCCACCTCACGGCATACGGCGTGCCTGAGGAACGAATCTGGAAGCCCCTGAAGCGCGAAGAGGGCGTCCAGTGTGAATCATGCCACGGCCCCGGTCGTGATTTCCGCAAGAAGAAGATCATGGCCGATCTCGACAAAGCCAGGGCGAACGGACTTTGGGATCCGGGCAACGACCATGAAATTTGTCTGCGTTGCCACAACGACGCGAGCCCCACTTTCGACCCCCACCGCTATACCTTGAGCGATGGCTCGACCCGGGCTTTCGACTACGACCAGGCGGCCGAGCGGATCGATCACCCGATCCCGGAGCACGTCAAGGGGCGCTACCTCGAACTGCGAAAGAAACAGAAGGAAGAAGAGGAGCGGCAGAAGAACCGCTGACCGAGCCCCGCGTTCGAAGTGCCGAAAGCGTGGCGGGCTAAAGGTCAACCTTCAAGCGCAGCATCACGGTGTGGACGGTTTCATCGAGGTCGAGGGGATCCAGTTGGGCCTCGTCGATGAATTCCTGGTACCGGTAACCGAAGCCAACCCCTAGGCCGTCGCGAATGCGGTAGTCCAAGTCGGTGTTGAGCGTGAGAATTCGGCTTTCGATTCGGTTTGCGTCGTTGATCAGTTGGCCGACATTGCTTCCCTGCCCCTGGGTTCCGCCGGCCCACAGATCGGCCCAGGTGAGCGCCGCTGAGACGCCAAGAGCAAGGCCGTGCAGATCGCTCATATTTCCCCCCACCGTGAGCGATTTGATATCGCTTTCGTAATGGGGAATCGAGTCGACGTAGAACGCACCGCCCCCCGCGGACCGGGCGAGCGTAGTTCGCACATAATCCGAAGACTGCTCGTCGGCGGATTGTGAGAAAGTAGAGTAAAGAGCAATCAGGGCGTGCGGCAGCGCGGTCAGGGTGATGTCGTAGCCCCAATCGGTGCGTTCGAAATTCTTGGCGCGCCGCGACCCGTTCGAAACTGGCCCGGGGCCGGGCAGATCGAAGTCATTGTTCTTTCCATCAACCACCCGGCCCGCGAAAGAGAGCGTCAAGGGCAACCCCGGCATTCGCCGGCCCAGGGAATAACTGCCCCGGCCTCGGAAAGAAATCGCCTCGCTCAGATCGTTGGGATAGGCCACCTCGGGCGCCCAAAGCCGGCCGAGTTCTCCCGCCAATTGAAGCGAGCGGAAAAGGCGCGTGCGGCCCTTCACGAAGACCCGATGGCTCGAACTGCGCGGGTGGATGACGCTGACATCCGGCTGAACGCCTCCGCCGCCCATGGGGTAGGCGAGTTCTCGATCCACCCAATCCAGGCCATAACCCAGGGCGATTCGCGTAGAGGCCATGGGGCGCAGAGCAATTTCGGCGCTCCCCCGCACCTCGTTCCGCCTGCGGATATAGGGCGACTCCTGGCCACCTCCAGGGAGGTCGAGGGCCGTGAAGGCATTCTCGTCGATGTTGTTCGCGCGATAGATGTATTTCACGAACCCGCTCAACTCGAGGCGATCGGCCAAGGGCACCGCCCCGTCAAGATGCGCCGACACGGTGGTGACATTGTTCAGCCCCAGGCTGTATCGCGTCTGCAAATTGGAAAGGCGGCCGGTCTGCTCCAGGTGCGTCGCAAAGACCCCTGCGTTGACCACCGAGCGCTCACCTCTGCGGGTCAACTGCAACGACCCCGAATAGCGATTCGTATCCGGAACGAAGAAGAACTCCCGGGCCAGGGTCTCGGGCGCCGTATTCGTGGGCATCAGACCGCCGCCCGATCCGGCGACCAGATCTTCCAGGGTGACGACGTCGGCATCTTCCAC
The DNA here is from genome assembly GCA_014240165.1 of Myxococcales bacterium. Classification (GTDB taxonomy): domain Bacteria; phylum Myxococcota_A; class UBA9160; order UBA9160; family UBA4427; genus JAZXM01. The sequence goes on from JAAZXM010000063.1 coordinate 11,518, forward strand.
GAACTTTTCGATATCGAAGGCCAAATTGGCCGCGATGGTCTCGCCCAGAGCGAAGACGAATCCCGTGCCCGCATTGGTGACGGTCTGGTCGACGGCCCTGCGGTTGCCCCGAAAGCGGGAAGTGGGATCGAGGCTTTCGTTGAGATCCAGGAGAAAGCTGTCCTGCCTGTGCCCGGTGCGGCTCCCATAGCCCGCGCGCAGACGGGCCTCTTTCAAGACGCGGTTGTCGTAGCCGAATCCGTCGGGGCGAAGGGCGATCTCGCTTTGAAAATCGAAGCGTTCGATGCCGATGCGGTAATTCCCGCCGAAGATCGCATCGATATCCGTGCTGTTATTCGAGATCAGGCCGGGTACGCCCGGATTATAAGTCGTCCCGAAGCCATCTCCATCGGGAACGCCAACCCAATCATCCTCGGTGCCCAGGGGAAAGAAGCGCAGGGCGTCGCTTCGGTAGCGGCGGATCTCGCCCTCGACGATCAACCCCTTCCAGCCGAGGTTGAAAAGGGTGTTGGCATTGATCGCGTTGCGGCTCCAGCGCTCGACGCGCAGCAGGTACGTGTTGTCTTCGCGCACGAGCCCCAGGTTGAAATGGGTCAGGTCGAGGAAGAAGGGAAGCTCGGCGCCCTTGTCCCGGATATAGCGGTATTGATCGAAGAAGCCCGTCACGTTGGCGTTATCGAAGGGGTTCTCGATGACGTAAAGGTCTGTCCCCAAGGTGGCGGAGCCCTTGACGGCGAGCGGGTCCGCCGAGTCATCCGCCCAAGCGCTCGGTGCAAGAAAACAGACCAGAACCGCAAACACGGCCCGGGCCAGGCGCCAACGGGCGCATCTGGGGCGATCAGTGCCGGAGATGTTCATCGGTATAGGATCCATGGATCGCGCCGTGGCAATCCGTGCAGCGGCGCAGGAATGTCCCGGCCTGGTTCCGGTCGGCCGGGGTCAGAGGCTTGATCTGCTGGCCGGGAACCACGGGGAAGTCCTGGCCAATGGGTTGATTGGTCGGAATTCCCGGCCCCTGCAGCGACTGATGAAAGGGGTCGTTCAGCGTGTGGCAGCCGATGCAGAGCATGGGCTGTGCGGGCTCGAGCAGATCGGTGGTCACGGAGCCATGGGGTGCATGGCAGGTGCCACAATCCTCGGCCACGGGCGCGTGCTCGTAGGCCCAGGGGCCCATCAAATCCTGGTGACAACCCGCGCATCGCTGGTTGGCCCCGCCCTGGATCACCCGGGAATCTTCGTGGGGGTCGTGGCAACTCATGCAACTGAGACCCCCCTCGCCTACGGGATGATGGCTGGGGAAACGAAGCTCGGCGCCCACGTTTCCGTGGCATTCCATGCAGAGTTGGGAGCCAGCGTCCATATCGGGAAAGCCCGAGTGCTTGAACTCGCGCAGCGAAAGCCTGCGGTCATTGTGTGGGTCGTGACAATCGCTGCACAGGAGGCCCGCCTGGGAGTGCTCCCCCAGGCCCCATTGCAGGTGGGTATCGCGTCCGGGCGTATGGCAGGCCAGGCAATCTCCGCTGGCCGGGTGCCGGATATCCGCCACGGCCTCGCTCTCGGCGTGGAGGCTGCCGCCGCCGTGACAACTTTCACAATCGCCGTGGTAGGCCGGCATCACCGTCTGGCCGTGCACATCCTCGTGGCAGGTTCGGCAATCTTCCGTCCCCACCCGGGTGACGCCGGGAATCGGCTCCACCCGGCGCGAGCCGGCCGGTGTCCAAACCACGGTGGCGCAAGCGGCCCCGAAGGCAACGACGAAAATAACAACCGCCGTGCGCATGCGACGGCGACGTACACTTTGTTCGCTCTCGGAGAGCCGACGATCGGGAGATGAACCCGCCTCTGATTCCATTTTCTCAACCAAGCTAGGCGCTCCCTGTTTTGCCCCTCCCGAAAATTCTAACCGAGTCCGTATCCTGATGAAATACGGCGCACGGAATCTCTTCCTCTTCATATTGTCTACACACTTGCGCAAGTCCTGGGCGGGCTACCCCCTCGCTCGGCGCCTCAAGCCAGCCACGGTCAACAGGGCAGCCAGTACCATGATCGCCTGGGCGGGCTCGGGCACGTAGTAGCTCCCGATCATGATGAGCATTTCGTCCTCGGTGGTCACGCCCCCGCGAACCGGGCAGGCGTCGCAGGTTCCGCCCGGGCAGAGCGCGTCAATACCAGAGCAAAGCAGGCCGGCATTACTACCCCCCAGACAAGCCACCCGATCATTGCCGCAAGGCCCACCATCTCCGCCCTGGAACGTAATCAGGATATCGAAGTTCACCGGCGCGGCGGGCGAAGTCGATTGTTGCTTGATCGCCGGACTGCTCGGCGTCGAGCCATTGTCGTAGAGGCTGCAGTAAAGGAAGCGACGATCGTCGTTTTCAGGCGCATCGGGGTCGGGAGACGGGTTTGCGCTCTCGTAGAGCACAGGAGGTTCGAAATTGAGCTGTACCGGATCGGTGTACTCGGTGCTCACATAGATCAGTTGGGAATTATCCGCCGGGGGGGAACAGCCATTTCCGAATTGGTCGGGGTAGCAGGGGCGCTGCGGAGGCTCCCAGATCCGGAACCTCACCCCATGGCGATGGGTATGGGAATTCAAGTTGAAGAGCCTGGCCCCCTGCTCGATCAAGTAGGTGCGGCAGACTTCCTGGGTCTGGTAGGGAAGCACGTCCTCGGAGAAGATCGATGCGCTGTCGAAGATGCCGCGGACGGGGTAGAGACGATCGGACGGACCGGCGAGACCGATATTCAGGTATTGGTCCATGGTCGAGTCCTGGTCGGTCAGGTTGAAGGCATGCGAATTCCAGACCACCGCGCCCGCCATGGGGAGCACGGCGTACACACCCGGGGCGAAAATCGTTCTGTCATAGGGCTCCTGGGAGCCCGCGAAGGTGGGCGCTGTGACCGCGTTGTTGTAGTCGGGGGGGCCGAACGCCACCGAAACACCGAACGCATTGAAGGTCAGGCAGGCCACGTCGCTCACCACCGGCCCACTGCAGCCCGGATGCGACCCCGTCGCCGGATCCACCGCCGCCGGGTTACACGCTAGCCCCGCACTCTCCCCGCCTTTGTACGTAAAGGGACCAAACTGACGAATGGGTTGGCCCTGGGCTGGGGTGTCGACGTAGTTGATGTCGTAGGCCCCGGTGTAGATATGAATGATGCTGTGATGGGATTGCGGATCCTGGAGCAGGGTGCGCTCGTGGTAGAGAAAGCATTTATTCGACGGGTTGTTGGCCCCGAACGCGCCGGGGCAATCCACCTGATACTCCTCGGGGACCAGGTTCGTCCCGGTGAAATCGTAATAGGTCGCCATGCAGATCTCGTCTTCGCTCTGGGCCGGCAGGTCCCAGGGCGTCTGGACAAGTTGCACGCCGGTGCCCACCGGCGGCGGCGGCGGCGGCGGGATTTTCAGAGGCGTGGGCGGCGGAAGGCAGGTGCCCAGAGCTTCCGCCGTGCCCTCCACAACCCCCGTCTCCGGAGCCCCGCCTCGAATCCATTTCTCCACCGCGTGGAGGTGGTCGTGGGTGAGCGCAGGGACCGCTCCCGCAGGCATGCCGAAACCCTCGCCGGCCGGAAGAGAGATGCCTTCGGTCCTGGCTTCGAGCTTTCGATAGAAGAAACTCGCGACGGGTTCACCGGGCTCGACGTAGTCCTCATCATTGGCCAGGTTCGCCGAGGGAACGTTCACCAGGCTCTGGTAGGCGAACCCCGGCCGGAGATCGGGCGGCGTCTCGGTAAAGAGGGGGGGCGGCGGGTTCATGGGGTCGTGGCAAAAAAGGCAATTGTAACCCTCAAGCGCGGTCTGCCCGATCACCACGGATTGAATCGCTTCCCAGGTGCTGTCGTAGGCGACCTGATCACACGGCGCGGTCACGCACTGATCCGTGCAGCCGTCCCCGTTATCAAAATTGCCGTCATCACACTCCTCACCCAACTCGTGAATCCCGTTGCCGCAGACCGGTTCTTGACAGGCAAAGGGGGCCGGTGCCGCCGTCGCGGCGAAAGAGCCCGCGGTATTCGCGCTGACCGTTGCGGTCATGTTGAGAGCATCGAACTCGGCGCAAAAGAGTTCCTCTCCCAAAGCGAACTCCACCCAGACCTGATCCTGCCCGCCCGCAATATCCCAGGGCCAATTCGGCCCTTCGGCGAAGATCGACAGGCTTCCCGGCGCCAGGGTGATGCTCTTCACGCCGCCCTGGGCTCCCGTGAGGTCGTTGTACAGGTAGCCGCCGGTGCCCGGATCCGCGCTCCACTTGCCCTGGTCCAGGCGAATCAGCGAAGTGCGCCCCGCATTGGGCCCGAGCCCGCGCACGAGAAGGGTGGTTGCGTCCAGCTGTGGATCGTGGAGAAGATCGAGTGCACCCTGGCCCGTGGTCGAAAAATTGAAGGTCCAGGTGGACGGGTCGCCCACGGTCTCGATCGACACGCTGTCTCCGCCGATGGGAAAAGTCGCGTCATGGGCCTGCACCGAAAGCGGCAGCCATAATAGAAGCACTAGCGCTGCGAGCGAGTGAATCGGTCCAAGAGAAGGTCGCCTGGTGCCTTGGCGAACGGTGTGAACTCGTTTCATCTCGATGCCTCCAATAGTTCAGACATCGAAGCATAGTCAGCTAAATCGAGTGCAGAAAGGGCTCGTTGAGCGGGCGGACTTCCCCTGACTGACGTTCACGTCCCCGAACGGACCCCCTAGGTCTGTATGGGTGAATCCCCCTGTTTCGACTCCTCACGCGGCGGAGCGCGGCCTCCGAGCGCGACTTCTCCTTCTTCCGAGCGCCAGCAGACCCACAGCACCGCTCAAGAGCAGGGCCAGCCCGGACGGTTCGGGCACGTAATAGGTCCCGGTCAAGATGAACATCTCGTCTTCGGTAGTCACGCCGCCCCGAACCGGGCAGGCATCGCAAACACCGCTATCGCACACTGCGCCGTTCCCGCCGCATAGGGTGCCGGCATTGGTGCCGCCGAGACACGCCACGGTCGAGTTGTCGCAGGGTCCCCCGGACACGAAGGGGCCGAGACCCCCCGGCGCTTCAGGCGATGTCGATTGCCGCTTCACCGTGGGGCTGCTCACTGTCGAGCCGTTGTCGTAGAGGCTGCAATAAAGGAAGGTGCGATCATCGGCGTTGGGGCTGTCGTAGAGCACCGGCGGGTCGAATCTGAGGTCGACCGGATCGGTGTACTCGGTACTGAAATAGATCAGTTGGGAAGGATCACCTGGGGAACAGCCGTTGCCATCCGCGTCGGGGAAGCAGGAAGCATGCGGCGGCTCCCAGACCCGGAATCGCACACCCCAACGGTGGGTGTGAGAACTGATGTGGAATACCTGAGCGCCCTGCTCGACGGTGTAGGTCCGGCAGACCTCCTGGGTTCCGTAAGGCGGCACGTTCTCGGAGAAGATCGAAACCGAGTCGAAAATTCCCTGGGCGGGAAACATTTGATTCCACGGCTCGGCGAAGCGGATGTTCAAGTACTGCTCCATGGTGGAATCGTCGTTCGTGAGATTGAAGGCGTGGGAATTCCAGACCACCGGGCCCGACATGGGGAGGACCGCGAAGACCCCCAACGCGAAATTATTTTCCGCGTAGGGCTCCTGGGATCCTCCGAAGGACGGCGCCACATCGTTGGCATTCCCATAATCCGGCGGGCCGAAGACCGTGCCCAGCCCCGGGGCCGAAAGACAAGCCAGGGTGCTGACCACCTTGCCGCTGCAATCGTTGTTCACGCCGGTGGCGGGGTCCACTGCCTTCGGGTCGCAACTCTGCCCGGCATTGGGGCCCTTCTTGTAGGTAAACGGACCGAATTGCTGGAGCCCCGAACCCGCGGCATCGTCGTAGTTGACGTCGTAGATCCCCTGGTAGATGTGGAGGATGCTGTGGTGGGATTGGGCATCCTGCACCAGGGTCTGGCCGTGATAGAGGAAGCACTTATTCGAGGGGTTGTTTGGCCCGAAAACCCCGGGACAATCGGTCTGGAACTCCTCGGGCACAAGGGTGGTCGCGGTGAAGTCGTAGTAGGTCGTCATGCAAATCTCGTCCTCGCTCTGGGCGGGGAGATCCCAGGGCGTCTGCAAGAGTTGCACGCCGGTGCCCGCCGGCGGCGGGTCGGGCTGGGGAATCTTCGACGGTGTCGGCGGCGGCAAGCAGGCCGAGAGCAGGTCCGCGGTGCCCTCAACCACGCCGGTCTCGGGGGCGCCGGAACGGATCCAAAGCCGGACGGCTTCCAGGTGATCCGCCGTCAGGGGCGGCACTGCACCCGAAGGCATGCCAAAGCCCTCGCCGAGGGGAAGTGAAGTTCCGTTGGTGGCCGCCGCCAGTTTCTGATAGAGGAAACTCGCAATCGGCTCGCCCGGCTCAATCAGGTCGTCCTGGTTGAGTGCATTCGCCGAAGGCACGTTCAACATATTCGCGTAGGCGACACCCGGCCTCAGGTCCGGCGCATTCGGAACGAAGAGCGGCGGCAGCGGGTTGAGTGCGTCGTGGCAGAAAAGGCAGCTATAGCCTTCGAAGGCCGTCTGCCCGATCACCACCGATTGGATGGCTTCCCAGGTGCTCGGGTAGGCGATCGCGGTGCAGGGCGCAGTCACGCATTGATCGGTACAACCGTCCCCGTTGTCGAAGTTGCCGTCATCGCACTCTTCGCCGAGTTCGTGGATGCCATTGCCACACACAGGCTCCTGGCAAGCCAGGGGCGCCGAGGCATTGGTGGCCGCATACAGCCCCGCCGCGTTGGCGCTGATCGAGGCACTGCTCGGGGTGAACTCGGAACAGAAGAGCTCTTCACCGATCCAGAACTCGACCCAGACCGAATCCTGGGCGCCGGCGATTTCCCAGGGCCAGTTCGCGCCGGATGCCTGGATGGACAGGCTGCCCGAAGCCAGGGCAACGCTCGTCACGCCCCCTTCGGTTCCGGCCAGGTCCGTGTATTGGTATCCCCCGGTGCCCGGGTCCGCGGCCCAATGGGCGACGGGCAGCCGGATGAGCGAGGTGCGGCCGGCGTTAGCGCCGGTTCCGCGCACCAGCAGCGAGGTCGAATCCACCGTGGGATTGTGAGCGATGATGAGCACCTGCTGGCCGCTGGTCGCGTAGCTGAACGTCCAGGTAGAAGGGTCGCCCTGGGTCTGAATCGAAACCGAATCCGCCCCGATGGGGAAGGCCGCGAAATGAGCCCAGGCTGCGGGTGCGGCCAAGGCCATTGCCAGGGTGACCGCAATCGATGCGCAAATAGACAGCGGTGCACAACGGCTAATCCATCGATAAAAATGGGTGCCAAAGCCCCCGACTGATCCCAAGACGCTCTGCCGCTTCACGCGACCCCCCTTTTGGCTCGGCCCTAATATATTGAATTGCGATTATATACTGAGCACTTGGGGGTTCCTACGAGAATCGACCCCGTTCGCTGATCAATCCTAGATCCCCTTGGGGATGCTCCTGAGGTGGCTCAGTCGCATTGAGAGCGGATCGAATACCCCGACTGACAGCCTCCGCGCCTCGGACACAGCAACCCCACGAGAATCTGCCGGAAAAGCCCGGCAAAGGCGGCCACCCCCTGGAGGACCTGTCGGTCATCGGCGCCAGTTCCGAGTGGTTTTCAGCGCCCCCTCCCGGCCCCATCGACACGATCCGGCTGATCATGAAAGATGGCAAGGTCTACAAGAACACCCTCTGATTCCCCGCAATACGAATGGAGCCCCCACCATGGAGATCGACTTCAATTCCTATGAACGCTTCGAATTTTCCCGAGAGGAGCGAGTTCTCCGCGTCACTCTGGCCGGCAGCGGACCAGCAAACGCCGTGGACGAATTGATGCACCGGGAGTTCCCGCGCCTGCTCCGCGAACTTCAGGATGACGCGAGCAGCGACCTGATCATCCTGACGGGCAAGGGGGGAGCCTTCTGCGCCGGCGGCGACATGGACTGGTTCCAGGAAATGATCGACGACCCGAGAGAATTTCGCACCATCCTGCCCGATGCGCGAAGAACCATCGGCGGTTTATTGGATCTCGAGAAGCCCGTGGTCTGTCGTCTCAACGGCCACGCCGCGGGTTTCGGCGCGTCGGTGGCGCTGCTTTGCGATGTCATCATCGCCGACGAGAACGCCAAGATCGGCGACCCCCATGTCAAGGTGGGCCTGGTGGCGGGCGATGGCGGCGCGATCATCTGGCCCCAACTCGTGGGCTATGCGAGGGCCAAGGAATACCTGCTCACCGGCGACCTGATGGACGCCGCCACGGCGGCCGAGATGGGGCTGATCAACTATGCGGTCCCCACCGATGAACTCGACGCCAAGGTGAACGATATGGCGGCCCGGATACTCGCCAACCCGCGTTGGGCGGTGCGCTGGACCAAGGCCGCGGTCAACATTCCCCTGCGCGACAATGCGAACAAGATCAGCGATGCGGCCTTCGCGTACGAACTCCTCACGAACCTCACCCGGGATCGACAGGAGGCCGTCAACGCCTTCGTGGGCAAGCGCGCCCCAGACTTCGAGGGCGAATAGCGCCGGGCTTGTCTCGGGCTCCGGCCCCGCTAAAGCACCGGAAAAACAAGGCTTTGGGGGGTTCGTCCACAGGCCGGGTTTCGTGTACGTTCTCGCCCGCCGAGCCCGTCCAAGGTCATTGGGACCGAGAGTCGGGACACGCGCACCGCTTGCCCCGCGTTGACACCCACGGACGGATCTCTCGCGGATTTCTTGAAAGGAAAATAATGACCAGCCGCACTCGCGTTTTCAGCCTTGCCGCATTCGCCGCCGCGATCGCCCTGATCCTCGCCCCCGCCACGCTCCAGGCCGGGGGTCATCTCGCCCACGAGGTGAAAGCCGCGGCCGAAGAAGCCGAGGCCAACGTCGAACACTCCGAGGAGTTGATGGAGGAGACCTACGACAAGGACCGCGCCGAGGGCGAGGGCGTCGTCGAAGCCTCGGGCGACGCCTACGAGGCGGTACTCGAAGCCGGGCGCGAGAAGGCCGACGAATAATTTCGTTCGCCCGAAAGGCGCCCGAGCGGAGAAAAGCCCATGTCCCGGATCAAGGGGGTTTCCGATCGCGAAGCCGGTCTAATCCAGTCGGCGATCTTTCGCGCCGCCCGGGCCCAGGTCGGGAAGGTGCCCGAACCGAACCGGCTGATGGCGCACAGTTCGGGGGTCCTTTGGGCAGCCGGGCTTTACGAGGTGGCCAGCAAGCGGGCACGGTCCCTGCCACCTGGGCTCAAGAGCCTGGCGGAATTAAAGGTGGCCTCGCTCGTGGGCTGCGTATTCTGACTCGACATAGGCTCTGCCGTGGGCAGCAGCACAGGGCTGGACGAGGAGAAAATCCTGGCGGTGCCTCGGCACCGGGAATCCCCAGCCTTCAGCGCCCTCGAGGCACTCGTGCTTGACTACGCCGAGGCGCTGACCCGAACCCCCGCCGAGGCAACGGATGCCATGGTGAGCGAACTCGCCGAGACGCTTTCCCACGAGAGCCTTGTCGAGCTCACTGCCGCCATCGCGTGGGAAAATTTCAGGGCGCGTTTCAATCGGGGCTTTGACGTCGCCTCCCAGGATTTCGCCGAAGGCGCGGTCTGCAAGGTTCCCGACCACTCACCCGCCTAGCCCGCCCTCCACTAGGGGCGATACCAGATGGGTGAGGTGTAGGCCCGCTCCTGGATCCACCAGGGGCCCTCGATCTCGGTGGCGTCCACGCCCAGCGCCAGGGCATCGAAGACCGAATGCCGGGGGGTGGGAATCTCCAGGGCGCGCACATAGTAGAAGGACGGCTGGGCGGGGTCGAAGTCCGGGTCTTGCCATTGGGCGGAGAACTCGGCGCTCCCGATGGTGTTCTGGTAGCGGCCCGTCTTGGGGTCGACGGTATTGCCCACCGGCTCTGGTCTTCCCTGGCCATCGAGTTTTCGCGGCTGGGACCACGCGACATCGTAAACCCGTTCGTGGGTCTGGCCTGCGGCGTCGATCCAGCCCTTGATGACCTGCACCCGGTCGAGATTCGCGCCCTTGGGATCCTTCATGACCTGGACCAGGAGCGTCGGCGCTGTGCCCTCGGGCGCCTTCGCCAATTCGCCCCCCATGGGCACGCCGCGCGCATAGCCCGCGTCGGCGATGGACGGGGCAGCGGCATCGGCCTCGCCGAAATCCCAACCCCCGAAAACCCGGGCGCCGATGCGCGGGCCCGTGGTGGCGTAGACCTCACGCCGGCGGAAAGCCTCGAGGATCGAATCCCGGGTGTTCTCCTCGGCCCATACCGCAGCGAGGCCGGAAGCGGACATGGACCAGCCCGAGGGACCACTGTCGGCTTGCTCCCCCGTCCGCCAACGACCGGCCTTGTTCTCCGGAATTCCATCGCGCGGAAATTTGCCCCAGAAATTCGGCTCTTCGGCCGACGCCATCCCGGTATGGGAATCCGTCGAGCCGATCAGGCCGAAGCGGTAGGGGTTGAAACCAATCTGCTCCTCGATGGCCAGCCCAAGGAGCAGGGCGGGGCGAATATAGTCGCCCGCCTTGGGATCGTAGGGCGGCGCTTTCTGCTGGATGTAATAGGGGTAGGTCTCAAAATCCGCGAAGGGATCTTCGGGGGAGAAGGCGGAATGAGTTTCGGAATCGCCCTTGATCTGGGTCACCTCCACCACCGGTTCCCAGCGCAGGCGCTGGCGGGCGATTTTTTCGTCGAAGGGGACTCCGCGCAGGGTCTTGGCCTCGAACATATAGCCCTTGGAGATATTCGAGTTGTGGGGCATGGCGACAAATTCCGCGCCGGTTCGCGCTGAGGTCTCGTCCAGCCAATCCCACAAATCCTGGGGGTACATGCTCTCCCCCGAGCCCCAGGGCTGAAACTGGGACGCCACTTCCGCCCCCGCGCTGGTAAACACCACCCGGTGAAGATTCGCGCCCGCCGGAATCGAACTCCACTCCCAGCCAATCAGGGCCGTGAAATTGCCCGGGTCGTTGAACTCGTCGGCGATCTGGGTCGCCTCGAGCCAAACGGTTCGCTGCATGGTTTCGCTGGCAGGAATGATCGAAGCGGGCGGGTTGGCG
>JAAZXM010000064.1 GCA_014240165.1 Myxococcales bacterium
GAAATTGACTTTGCTCTACAGAATCACCTTCCGCTCGTTCGGGGCGGATCCGCGCAGCTTCGTCAGGTACTCATGAACCTGCTCACAAACGCGTCCGACGCAATCGGAACCGACGGGGGCAAGATCGAGATCGGCACGGGGATCGGCAGGCCTCTGCCTATGAGTGGCGCGGCCGAGTTTATCGAGCACGGAAAAATTTCGGGAGAGGTGGTCCACGTCACAGTTCGAGACTATGGGGCGGGTATGGACGCCGCAACGCTGACGAAAATCTTTGATCCCTTTTTCACCACGAAGTTCGCTGGGCGTGGACTTGGGCTGGCGGCCACGCGCGGTATCCTCGACAGCCACGATGGTCAGCTCAGAATCGAAACGGCGCTGGGACTCGGAAGCCGATTCACCTTTTTGCTTCCGACTCAAGAGGCTGCCCACCCTTCTTCGACAGAGGCCAATATCAAGACTGGGCCACGACGCTTTGAGAACCGGGATGTACTCATCGTTGACGACGAAGAATCCATTCGCTTGATTCTATCGAAGCACCTCTCCGACATCGGATTCAACGTTCACCTTGCTTCGAACGGAGAACAGGCGCTCGCCAAAGCCAAGGATGTCGGGTCGGCACTCAGCCTTGTGATCTTGGACATCACAATGCCCGGCCGCAGCGGGATCGAGATCTGGTCAGAGCTGAGAAGTGAACGGGCTGAACTGCCAATCATCATGTCTAGCGGCCACCCCGAAGAATCGCTCGACCAACTGGAGGGCTGGAACCCTGCTCACGATGGATTCATTCAAAAGCCCTATCGGAACAAAGCGCTCCTCGAAGAGGTCGCGGCCCTCTTGAGAGCTTGAGCGAATGCCATGGGCCTCGCCACCGGGCTTTCCCATCGAGATCTGAGATAACGCCCATAACCCGGATGTTGCACTGGAACGCAGCGTGTACGTCCTATCCCGCGACGGGGCTCCTCCAGGGACTTTACCCAACACCCATACCCGGGAGCCCTGCTAGGAGACAGCTTGGCGGAATGAACTCGTCTCCGCTGAGACCGAAACCATGCCCTTGACCGAGAGGTGGGAAAAACTCCAATTCCGCCAGTCGGCTTTTGAAGCAGCCCGTAGCGAGTTCGTTCTAACGGTTTTCGTCAGGCGATGACTGAAGGTCGATTTCGATGGTATTTCCCGTGGTTCGCACCTTGAAACGCGGAATGGGAAAGCCATCGCCGTCTTCCGGCCGGAAGCCGGTGCGCACGTCGAATTGCCATCCGTGAGCGCGACAAGTCACGATGGTGCCTTCCAAGGTCCCTTCGCTGAGCGGGTCGTCAGCGTGTGGGCAGCGGTTCTCCATGGCGTAGATTTTTTCGCCCACGCGAAAGAGGCCGATGTCGATGCCATCCACCTGAACGCAGAGGCCGCGGCCCGTGGGCAGGTCATTCGTATTCGCGACTTTCTGGTAGGCCAATAAAGGACTCCCAACGGTACGAGTCGTGCAGAGTATCCGTCTTTCAGGGGCTGGAGTTATTCTGCCTGTTCGCGCGCGGAGAGCGTCGAACCTGCCGAGGACCGTTCTTCTTGCGTTGCCCGGGCTTGACTCTCCTTTTCCAGGGCGGGCTCGATTTGGGTCGTGGCATTGCGTCGGTTTGATGCGATGTGGAGGAATTATTCTTGGAGTGCGGCCCTGCCCTCTTGTCTCGGGTAATCCGCACTTCGGGGTCCCGGGTATCGGGCTTGGCCACCTTTCGCTCGAAATCGGCACTCAGGTTGGAGGCGACCTCAAACGTGGATGAATTCGGTCCGATGCGGATAACTCCCACATCACGTGATTGGATGTCACCGCGTCGGCATATGTGCGAAAGCAGTCGCGGCTTGGTAGCTCCCTTTTTCTGACCCCAATTAATGAAGAAGCCGGTCAAGCTGTGTACGTCGCGAGAAGCTCTCCGCTCACGTTTTGATTCGGTACCCGGCATCAGCGCGGGTACGGTAGCCGGCTCGCAAGCCGTGGGGGGCTCGGCCATTTTCATCAAGGCGGCGATAACCTGTACGGGCTCTCTCTCTTTGAGTAGGTGATTCGCGTATTCAAGCTCGGTCTCGGAGGGGCTGTTTTCGGAATCCAGTCGGCCGTGGAGTTCTCTCCGAAGCGCCTTTCTGGCGAGCTTCTTGATCTGGGAGGGGCCGGGGACGGGTTGCCAGTTGACCTTGACGCGAGCTCCTTGAAGAATTCGGAGTGCACGGTGTTCCGAGGACTTCGGAACGAGGAGAATGCTCCGGCCGGTTCGACCTGCTCGACCAGTGCGGCCGCTTCGGTGGGTGTAGGTGTCGGCGTCAGTGGGCATGGTGAGTTGGATCACCATGCCGATATCCGGAACATCGATTCCGCGCGCAGCGACGTCCGTGGAGACCAGGATCCGTATGCTTCCGTTTCGAAAAGCGGCGAGCGTGCGCGTTCGCTGAGCTTGGGCCAATTCCCCGCTGAAGGGCAGAACGGCAAAGCCATCCTTGGCCAGGCGCTCTGCGAATTCTGCGGCTTCGGTTCTTCGCTCCACAAAGACAAGGCAGCGGCTTTCCGGAGACATGAGCAATGAGTTGACGAGAGCGCCGTATCGGTCGGACGCGCGGATCAGGTGAGCGGAGTGTTCGATGTCTTCATTGGCCTCTCCGAGCGCAGTGCCCTGGATGTGGATCGGGTCTTTCTGGAAACGGTCGGCCAGTCGTTTCACGCCAGGTGGAAAAGTGGCCGACATCAGGTGGGAGCGTCTGTCCTTGGGCAGGCTCTCGACGATGGCTTCCAATTCTTCGCGGAAGCCCATGTCGAGCATCCGGTCGGCTTCATCGAGGGCCACGTGCTCGATCGTGGAGGCATTCAATGCACCGGAGCGGATATGATCTAGCATGCGCCCCGGTGTGCCGACGACAATGGTGGGGCTTCCTTGGAGAACCGAACGTTCGCGTCGGTAGTCCGAACCGCCCGTGACCACGCCGACTCCTATATTCGGGAGCTTTTCAAAGAGCCAGTAGAGCTCATCTTGGACTTGAACCGCCAGTTCGCGCGTCGGTGTGATGATAAGCACCTTGGATTGGTTCCGCCCGGACGGCTTTCGGTTTGTCGGGGAAGCGGCCGGCTTGCTCTCGGAGTCCATGGCCCGGGCGAGGACCAGACCAATCGCGACCGTCTTGCCGGAGCCTGTCTGCGACGAGATGCGAAGGTTCCGACCTGAAGATTCGGCCGCAACGACTGCGGATTGGACCGTCGTGAGTCCGGTGAACCCTCGCTTTTCCATGGCAGAACGGAGCGGTGCGGGTACGCCTTTGAAGGCATCGGCTGTCGTCATGTGGGTAGAGACCTGAGTGTATGGTGATGGTTTCGTTGAGGGCGATCAAAAACGCGAGAGCGCCCCTTCCGAGGGCCCTGTCAGGATGGAGTGAAGCAAGGCCCTGTTGGATCGTGGCGCGATACTAGCACCCGCGGCGGGGCTCCCCTAGAGATTTAACAAAACACCCATACTCGGGCGTTGTATCAGGATCAAGCCCCCATGTCCTATCCTCGACATCGTCGAGATCTGACTGCCGCGCATCGCGCAGGAATGACGGCGCCCCTTCCCCACCCAAGCGCCCCACACACAGAAGCCAGGAGACTCTATGGCCAGCTCGATCGAAACGATCTTTCCCAGAGAAGCGAACAACGACTACCGCGGCGGCAAGGTTCCGTTCTACGTCTATTTCTTCGTCATCGCGCAGCAGGCCTTCAGCGCCATCGTCCACTACTTCACCTACGACAGCGGCAAGGTCCAGATCGGCGGCATGATCCGTTTCCAAGGGGACCCCGATCCGAACGAAATGGTCTGGGCCATGGGGGCGCGTGCGGGGTTGTGGGAACTGATCGTTCTCGGGCTCTTCCTCGTCGTGTTGTGGCGCTACCGCAACCTGATTCCGTTGATGTACCTCGTCGTGGTCGTGGAACAGGTGCTGAGCTACGGCGTGGGTGCGATGCGCCCGATCGGTCCGGAATACTTCACCCACACGCCGCCCGCCATCATCGTCAAGCTGCCGAAGCTCGTTATCGCCCTGGTCATGCTGATCTTGGCCGTTCGCCATTCCCAGAGAGCAGAAGCCGATGCTGCCTGGGCTGCCGGCAGGCAATGAATCTTGCCCGTCACCGGGCTCCCTTGGGGATTTAACATAACGCCCATACCCGGACGTTATGCCAGAACCCTGCTTGTGCGTCCTAGCCCCAGCATGGACGTTTTGTTAAATCCCGCGTGGCGGGTCGGCTGCTGACCACTCGGCGATTGGGGCGAGAGGGTCGGAAGATCTCACACCCGGCAGAGTTCGATCCCCGCGGCCGCCAGCTGCTCGGGGACGCTTCCTCGTCCCAGCATGTGCCCCATGCCGACTACGATGAAAGCGGCGGTTCCCCTATCGAGAATCTTTTCCACCCGGGGCACCCAATCGCGGTTCCTCGCGACGCCCAAGTGCTCGTGCATCATCGGGTGCTTGCGGGAAAACTCGTCCGCCCATGCGAGTTCCTGCTCCAGGTCGCCGTTCAGCCAGGCCTGGGCACGCGCCTCGTCCCGCGCCGAGTCCTCATCGATGTCTTCGACGTCCATCAGGAGCATTTCGATCTCCGCACGGGGCGGCACCTTCGTGAAGAGCTGCACCAGGGACTCTGTGCTCTCGAACTCCGCAAAAATCGGGATTCCCGCCCTGTCGGCACGGCTACGAAAAACATCCTCAGGGCTCGTGTCGTAGCTCATGCCGCGTCGCGATTGCGAAGCCAATTTGAGCATCTGGCCAGCCAGCCAAGGGCGAAAGGGAGCGAGGGCTTCGGGGGCGACTCCGAGGCTGTCGGCCGCGGCATGAACGCGCGCGAGTTCGTCGGCGCTGATCCATGACGCGAGTGGGGCCTCCGGGTCAACTCCGTAGCGCGCGACCAGCCCCAGAAGCTCGTCGCCCGGTGAGGGCACCTCGTGCCAGAACTCATCGGCCGAATCGATCAGCGCTTCCGCGTCCGGAGCTGTCCACGCAAACGGGAGTGGCAGGCGCCCACCGAGGAAATGCACCCGGCCTCCATCCTGCTCGGCCACCCACAGGGCAGGCGTCCCCTTGACCGCGTCGGCGTTGGTCACCCCAACACCTTATAAAATTGGGCGGGGCCAACCAACTGGGCCTTGGGCAGGCCGGATACCACCTCGAAAGGGGATACAGGGGCACCCGAGAGCAAGTCGGAGACCGTCGGCAGAAGCTTGAAACCGGGTGCGATGATTCATCCCAGGCTGGCATACTCCACCGCTCACACCGAAGAGAGGCTTGTTGAATGAAAATTGCCGGTATTGTCGTCGCGATGCTGATCGGAACCCTAGTACTCGGGTACTCCTTCATTTCCCGACCCCGCCCGATCCTCGAAAACCGGGTGAATCCGGATGGCGTTAACAACCTACACCTGGTCGACGCCGACCCAATGACCGGATTCGCGATCTATCGTCTGGGCGATCCGGGACCCGCGGATGTTCGAGGTTTGTGCGCCCTTGGGGTCAGTGAGATCGTCGTGCTGTCGGGGTCGGCTCTCGACTACGAGGTGGCTCATCGAGACGAGTGCCCGCAACTCGAGATCGTCTACAACGTAGAGGATGATCTCACCCCTCTGACTGGCGAATGGCTGGGGTTTTTCGATGCTTGGGTCGAGCGTGCTCGTAGGGACGGAAGAAAGATTGCTTTTCGTTGTAGCTGTGGCTGTCACCGCACGGGTCGGCTCGCTGCCTACTATCAGATGAAGTACAAGGGGCTCGACGCGAACGCTGCCTGGCATCTCGCGCTCAGCCGAGGATGGATCATGGAGGCTGTTGACTACTTCGGTGGCCTGCAGGAGCAAATAATTGCGTTGCACGAATACATTCACGGCCAGCCCTGCAGTCAGGGCGAGTATTGCGTGCAGGAAGAAGCGATCGCCCAAGAACGCTGTCAGGCTCCACTCGAGGGCTGTGGTTGGCCGAGCGAGCTAGTCGCGCAGGGGAACTGAGGTCGCGCGGACGTGACGTCGCTCTCTACCAAGAGCAGGCGGAATCGGGCTTGTCCCTCTCCGACGCCCCGCGATGCCCATGCCCGCAAGGCCCAGGGCCACCAGCAGTGCAGTGGTCGGCTCGGGGACGACGTTCACTGAACCCGACCCACTCAGCCCGGCCAGCGTGCTCCCACCACCTGCCGTGCCGATCTGGTGCCCGCAGACTTTCTCAAAAGCCTTTCAAAAATAGATCAGAGCGCCCGTCACCGGGGTCCCCTAGGGCTTTAACATAACGCCCATACTCCTACGCTGTGCCAGAGGACAGCTTGAATACCCTATCCCCCCGAGACAATCACCAAAGACCCTCTAATCAAGCCACTCGATCTCATCACCTTGCGCGATTCGGCCGGGTTTTTCGATCTCTGCGTAAAGCCCCAGGTTCCCTTCGCTCTCTCGCACCAGGGAACGCATAATCTTCGGGTCCTTGGGCAGGTCATCGAAGCCTCGGGTCACCATCACGCAGCGAGGGCAAACAACGCCCATCCGCAGAGTCGCCGAACCGATCCGGGCTCGCCTCCCCTCCCAAGCCGACTCGGGAAAAGGACCGCTCGCCTCGGCGGCGTCGATCAGCACATTGGGCCTGAAGCGGCGCACATCGAAACGTGACCCCGGCTCCCGCGCTCCCATGCTCTCGAGCGAAGTGGTGGTCATCACCAAGAGCGGAAACGCATCGAAATAGGTCCCGGGCGGACACTCATTTTCCATCAACTCCGGCGGAAACTTGCCAATATCCGGAAGGGGCTCCTCGGGTTCTCGGCCGAAGATCGCCCGGAGTTCCTTTTCCATGTCCGCACTGTCAGGAGCCCCGCGCCGGTAATGGCTCCCGTCGCCGATCTCGACGAGGGGCCAGAGCGTAACCTCATGGTTAAGGGCGTCAGAGACGCGCTTATGAATATCTTCGTCGCCGGTACTCGCCGCAGACCCGTCCTCGAAACGAATCGTCGCCGGGCTTGACCCCTCACTGCTCGGAGGGCCGGGATATTCCGCAGCGATCTTCATGAGTCCAGCGAGTTTTTTCGCCCCCCGAATACCACCGCGCACCTCGTCGCGCACAGCCCACGCGCGATCGCCGGCGACCCCGCGAGAGGTCACCTCACTCTCGGCAATCCGCTCCCCCGCCATGCTCTTCACCGGATATCGCCATAATTCTTGAACCCGTGCCATCCCGCCTCCTCTGCCACGCTTCGTGGGGGTTGACTCTATCTGAATAAGCCGCTCCCGGTAGTTCGGGGTAGGGCATTCAAGCTGTCTTCCAGCACAACGTCAGAGTATGGGCGTTAAGTCGGGTTCCTCACGGGACGCCCGTGGCGGGTGGGCATGCTTGTTCCGGGGGTCGGCAAGCAAAGCTGGGGATAGCTCGCCCTCGGTTGGGATCCGCTGCTGAGTTGATCTCGAGAAGACGGGACACGGATCCCTTGAAGGAGCTTTCCTTCGGCATCTCCGGCGCAATCAATCATGGGCGCCCACGGCGACGGGACAGCGCCGACCAAAATATCGCCTCAAGCCCTCTCCTTCTCTGCCTGTGTCCACTGCTTTCGATTCTCGAGAACAACCGAGGAGTTTGGGTAGTAGCTGGATGCGCGCGATCGAGCGCTCGACCCCAGGCACTTCCTATCCTCATCGAAACAGCGTCCCCTATCGATGGGGCCCTGGGAGATCCCTACTTGCCGGGCAGTCTATTCGCGTACCGGCCGAATCCGGTTGGCCAGAGGCGGTGGCGTACCCGAAGTCGAGAGGCCGAAAGCCTTTGGAGCAAGAGGGTAGAAAAACCTTTCTACCCCGTGCGTATTCGTCGCGGGGTCGAGTAGGATGTCAGGGTGATGGACAAATAGCACTGGGGTGATTGGGTATGAGTACGCAAGTGGACGATTCGGTTCGTGAAGCAGTCCTTGAACTCTTCCTCGGCGGCGACTCCTCCTTTCCCCTGGAGCCCGACATGGATCTGGTTGAATCGGGCATCTGCGACTCCATGGGCCTGGTGCAACTGGCGGCCGCCCTGGAGGAACGCTTCCCGGGCCTGGAAATTCAAGACCAGGACGTCACCCGTGAGAATATGGGCTCGCTCTCCGCGATTGCCGCGTTCATTCGGCGTTCGGGGGTGGCTGGGTGATCGATCGGTTTCCCCAACTACGCGAGCCCACGCTCCACCGCATGCTGCTCGCGCGGGCGGAGCGCGACCCCCATGGAGTGGCATCGATCCTGGTCCACGCGGGCCAGCCAGATTCCGTCTACACAATCTCGGATCTTCTGCGCTTGGCCGATCAATACGCCAGCGTCTATCGCGAGAGGCTCGCCTCTGGGAACCCCGAAAGCGAGGCGGCGCAGATCGTCGTGTGTCTGTACCACGGGATCCATCTGCACGCGGCATTCATCGGCGGGATGCTGGCCGGGCAGATTCCCACGATGGTCGCCCCTCCGTCTCCGCGAATGGAGCCTGAAAAGTACGCGCGCTCGTTTGTCCGCATGATGGAACACATTGCGCCCGATATCGTGGTCACCGAAGCCGCGGTTCTGGCAGAACTTGAGGCGCGCGGGCTTCGGGATCCAGCGGACAGAAACATGCTGAATCCCGATGACCTTGACGCGAAGTTCCAGGCGGGGCCGGTCGATCCCTGGAATCTCGAGTATTCCGAGAGCGAGGCGGACGCGGTCGCCTTCATCCAACACTCTTCCGGAACCACGGGGCTCCAAAAAGGCATCGCACTTTCCCACGCGGCGGTTCGAAACCAGTTGGAGGCCTACGCCCGGACCATCGACCTGCGTGCCGACGACCGGATCGCAACGTGGCTACCGCTCTACCACGACATGGGTTTCATCGCGTGCTTCGTTCTGCCCCTATGCCTCGGAATCCCCATTGTCGAGATTTCACCTTTCGAGTGGGTCAACAGCCCGGCGACGCTCCTGCACAAAATTCAGCAGCACAGGGCGACGCTTTGCTGGCTGCCCAATTTTGCTTTCTCCTTCCTCGCTCGATCGGTGCGTGCGGTTCACCTACGAGGGCTCGATCTGAATTCGGTCCGCCTGTGGGTCAACTGCTCGGAGCCGGTCATGGCCGAGAGCAGCCGGCGTTTCGTCGAACGATTCGGGGATTGCGGCGTCGATGCAGGGCGGCTGGCTGCCTGCTACGCGATGGCAGAGAACGTCTTTGCGGTGACTCAGTCGCCTCTGGGGCAGGCACCGCGCGTCGATCGTGTGTCGGCGTCGGCACTTGCCGAAGGCCGCGCCGAAGAGGCGGACGGGGCCGCGACGCGGGAGTTCGTCTCCAACGGCAAGCCGATCCCGGGGGTCGAGGTTCAAGTGGTGGACGATGCGGGCGAACCCTGCGGCGACCGCCAGATCGGTGAAATTTATCTCCGGGGGTCGAGCTTGTTCAGCGGGTACTTCAAGCGGGAGGATCTGACCGCCGCGGCCTTCCTGAATGAGTGGTACCACACCGGAGATCTAGGCTATCAGGCCGAGGGTGATCTTTTTGTCGCGGGACGCAAGAAAGACCTGATCATCATCCAAGGAAGAAATTTTCACCCCGGTGATATCGAGGCTGTGGTGTCCGAAGTGGGCGATGTAATCGATGGTCGAGTCGTTGCAATTGGGCAAAGCGATGAGGAATCCGGCACCGAAAGCTTGGTGGTGATCGCGGAGACCGAGCTCGAAGATACTTCCGAGCGCGGCCAACTCGGGCTGCAGATTCGCAACCTCATAGCCCAGCGCCTCGACTGCGCTGCTGGCGAAGTGCACCTCGTTCCGCCGCGCTGGCTCATCAAGTCAACCGCGGGCAAGATCGCTCGTAGCGACAACCGATCCAAATATGAGGCTGAACTACGGAGATGACAGACTCGGCCTTTCTCATCGCCGGCGCATTCTGGGTCGTCTTTCTCGCCTGGGCGGCTCTGGATCGCAGCGCGGTCGAGATGCTTCCGCGCCGTGTGTATCACGCGCTCTTGATTCTCGTATCCGCCGCCTTTCTGGTCGGGTTCGCGGGTGCCAGTGCGGCGGCTCTTGCCGGGCTTCTGGTCGCGCTTTGCTTCGTCTACGCAGCGTCGGTTCGCTTCGCCACGAGCCGGGGCGGCGGCTTCGCCCCCCTTCTGGGTGTCGTCGGCGTCGTATGGTCGCTAGGAAAAATCGGAAGCTCGCTCGACATCGGGAGCCTTTCCTGGCTTTTCGTTCTCGGCGGCTCATTCATGCTGGTGAAAATCTGGACCTTCCTCAAGGATCTTCACGATGGTCGATTGGAGGATCCCGAACCGCTTCTTTTTCTCGCCTACTGTTTTTTCTTTCCCTGCTTCGTCAGCGGCCCTATGCACTACTATGGCGAATTCCGCGTGGCTCTCCACGAGCGGACGCCCCTTGATGGACGCGCGGCTGTCGATCACGGCTTCCGGATCCTCCACGGACTCATCAAGGTGGTGGTTCTCTCGACAATGCTGCGCCCATTTTCCCTCGAGGTCCTCGAGGATCTGGGATTCTCACAGGTCGATGGGCTCGAACTCGCGGGGCGAGCCGTAGTCTACTCCCTCGTCCTCTACCTCGATTTTTCTGGCTACTCCGACATCGTGATCGGGGCCGGCGGCATCTTGGGCGTGCGGGTTCCCGAAAACTTCCGACTGCCCTACCTGGCTTCGAATATCCGCGACTTCTGGCAGCGCTGGCACATCACGTTCACCCGCGTTCTGACGCAATATCTCTTTGTGCCCCTGACACGCAGCCTGCAGGGTCGCATCCGCGATCTCTCACCTCGAGTGACTGCCTCCCTGGGTTACCTGATCACCTTTTTATTTTGCGGCTTCTGGCACGGCAGCACCCTCAACTTTCTCGCCTGGGGCATATTCCATGGCGGCGGTCTATCGGTCTACGACGCCTACCGCAGTCGGCTCATGCGCCTTGCCCGGGAGCGCCGCCAGCCTCTTCGCCCCGCCACCGGCCTTACCCGAATTGTTGCGGTGTGCGCCACCTTCCTCTTCGTCTCTGCGAGTTGGTTGCTTTTTGTTTTCCCCCTCGACTTCTGGATGAGGTAATCCGATGAATCGAAGCGAACTTATTCTCGCCGGAAAGATTCTCATTGGCCTGGGATATCTGCTGATGCTCTACATGGCTCCCAGCGTACTGCGCGAAACGTTCACGATCTTCGACTACGGACGGTTCTAGGGTGGGCGACTCCAACGAGAACGCAGCGATTCGCTGGTCGCGGGTTCTCTGCGCGATCCTGCTGATCTTCGCCTTAGGCGAGATGAGTTCGCGCGTCGCGATTCGCGTGCTCCTTGGCGAACCCTTCCGCAGCTTCGACGCATACGTCTTTAGCGGTTACGGAGTATTCCGGCAGAACCCCCGGTATACGCATCCGTCCTTTGCCCACAACTCCGCGGGCTTTCGCAACCGTGAAGAATTCAACGTAGAAAAACCCGAGCGGACGCTCCGTGTGATGGGAATCGGTGCTTCGGTGCTCTATGCGGGCTCGGCCGGTGTGCCAGGGGGCACCGCCAAGCGTGTCCAGACTGACGAGACGATCACCGCCTATCTCGGTGAAATACTGCGCGCGATGCCCGAACTCGCCCCCTACAACGTCGAGGTAATCAACGCCGGCACCAATCGGCACTATCTCCGTAACGTCATCCCCTACTACGCTGCCGAACTCGCCCGCTACCGACCTGACATCGTCGTGATCTTCGGCACCAACAACGATGCCCGAAAACTAGAGCACAGCGGCGCTCGAGATGCCCTCTTCTACGACCCGAACCAACCGACGGGAGAAGAGGCCATGCTCGAGCGTCTGGCCAACGAAGCCACGTTTGCCGCGCTCGGTGAAAAATTTGTCCGAGTGTTGGTCAACCGCTCCGCCCTGGCGGCGGTCGTCTACCGGATCTCGGATTGGGTGCTCCAGCGAGTCAATATTGCCATGGCGAGTGCCATGCCGCGGGGCGAGTCGGGGAACGCGTCGCCACTCGCGTCACCCGAGGAATCCCGGGACAACCGCCGCGCGTACCTGGCGGATCTCGTATCTCTCGCCACGCTGGTCCAGATGCACGGAGCCCAGACCTGGGTGTTCTGGGAGTATCTTCTGACGACGGTTGAGGGCATCAAGCCCCTCAGCGAGTACGAGCGCATGGTTGTACGCTACGTGCGAAGCAGCAGAGACATCCCGGCCCAGGTGACGGAATTAAAGCGGGAAAATGCCGGGATCGTGGCCGAGGCCCTGGCCGAGCGCGGAATCCCCATGATCGACCTAATCGATGACTTTCGGAACTACGATGGGACTGTCTTCAACGACTACCTCCATTACAATGCCGAAGGCAATCGCTGGGTAGCCGAGCGGATCGCCGAGCGGATCGAGCCCGGAGTGCAGGCCTGGGTAACGGCGCAGTAGAGCCTCAAGCCGGGCGGCCCATCGCATTCCAAGCGAACGCGGTGAATCTCGCCTGATCATCAGGCCTGCTCGCAAAGCTGTCGCCATCCTCACGAGCCGAGAAGGCATCGTGAGCTTGAACTTCCTCAAGGATGGCAGCCTCGGAAGAAGAAAATTCATGGACGGCTACGGCAATACCATGCTCAACTGATGGCCGAAACAAACAACAGCCCTATTCACCTCGGCCGCTTCTTGGCGTACCATTCTCGATCAACCCCCAAGGAGAGTTTCACGATGGATCAGAGCGGCATCACCCCCGCCGCTGCCAATCTCCACGCCCCGACCCGTGCAGAGACAGCGTATTGGACGGACGGCGCCGAGCGCGCCCATGCGCTCAAGAACCGAGGCCCGCTCCGAAGGGATAAAAACGGACAACTCCATCCCGAGATTCGAGAGGCTTACGACCGAACAGGTTTCTATATTTTTGAGCAAGCCATAGATGCCGAAGAAATTTCGGAGTTCGACCAAGATCTGACAGCCTTGCTTGAACGCGCCCCAAGCGATGAGGGCAGCGCCATTGACCGCTCGGGAAAACCCGCAGCGGGCGCTGATGGTGCCCCGGCTTTCCTTTGGGCTCAAGCCCTCTCCGATCCATGGGGAGGCACTGAGCTTCTCAACGGAAGACACCCGGTGGCCATGGACGGTCCATCGGCGAACGCCCGCCCTCCGAAAAAAAGTATTTTCCTGATTCTCAACCTCTTCGAAGAAATGCCCTCCGCCCTAAGTCTTTCAGCGAATCCGCAACTACTCCACGTAGCCGAGTCATTGAACGGCCCCGACTTCGTACCTTACAACGACAGCATCTTCCTAAAGGAACCCGGCCTGGGCGCAGCCGTCGCCTGGCATCAGGACGGCACCACCCACTGGAATCGACCCGACTGGCACCCGGAGATTCACGGCTTCAACTTCATGGCGCAGCTGTGCCCAACGACTCCGGCCAACGCGCTCTGGGTCGTCCCAGGAAGCCACAGGGAAGGACGTATCGATATTCAATCCCGTGTTGAGAACAATCATGGATCGACTCGTCTACCCGACGCAGTCCCCATGCTTTGCGAGCGCGGGGACGTCGTCGCCTGCAATCGCCAATGTCTGCATGGTTCGTTCGCCAACGCATCAAGGGATCGCCGTGCGACTTTCGTTTGGGGGTTTTTCCGTCGCGATTCGGTGCTCGACGCCGAGGTCGAAGTCCCGGCTACCCGTCCCGGACAAGAAACGGGGCGCCGCCGCTATTCGGAAGCATGTATCCAGGCTCGCGCACGAATCATTCAGTTGGCCATCGCGGCCCGCAAAATTCGCCGACCCACCGAGGAGCCCTACGACTACCAGCCCCTTCGCGGTGAGTCTCTCGAAGCGGATTCTCTGGCATCGATCAAGGCTGCTCTCCGACATTACAGCGACGGCACGATTTTCATTTAGGAAATCACAACTTCGCCGGCGCCTGGTGAGCCCCGTCACGTCTCCCGAAACGAAAACGACATGGCGCCCATCTCCGAGCATCGTGCCCGAGGCCCGATTCGATTTCGTTACCCAATTTCGACTGGCGCCACCCATTATTCGTAACGTAATGGGGTATATTCCCGCGAATGCGCCGTCAGCTCATGGCATACCACCCGCAGATCGGATACCGGTTCATACCCGGTCTTCAAACTCGCGAGCTACACGAGGGTGGAGGCTTCTTGCTTCGAACGAATGGTGAAGGATATCGCTGTCGCCACGAGTTTCAGAAGGAAAAGAAGCCAGGAACATCCCGCATCCTGCTATTTGGAGACTCCTACACCGCCGGCATGGGGGTGGACGACCGGGCTCGCTATGGCGAACAATTCGAAGTACTGCGTCCTGACGTCGAAGTTTTCAATTTTGGGTTGCCAGGCAGTGGCACCGACATGCAGTACATGAGTTGGCGAGAAGACGCCCAGGAGATTGAACACGACCTCGTCGTTATCTCGGTCATGGTGGAGAACATCCTCCGCATCGTCCAGACTCACCGGCCCTATCGCACTTTGGAGGGCGACGAATTCCTCTTCGCGAAGCCCTACTTCGAACTCTCCGAAGATGGGTCGCTCTCCCTTCGGCACGTACCCGTACCCAAGGAGGCGCTCCCTACAAAAGAATCGCTGAGCGATCCCTACGGGCGCTTCCTCGCGCTCCGAAAACTAGTCAATCGATTCGGGCCGAGGGTCAAAGATCAGGTGCAACGATTCAGTCGCTTCCAGCCTCTTCCCGCCTACAATCGCAGCGACAGCCCCAGCTGGCGCCTCATGAAATCGATCCTGACCCAGTGGACGGGAGAACTCTCGAAGCCAGTCATCATCATGCCGATCCCGCTTTACCATTACGTGGAGAAGACTGCCTCCGCAAAGGCCTATCAGGCGCGCTTCCAAGAACTCGCTGAGCTGCCCGGCGTCACGATCCACGACCCCTTGCCCGACTTCCACCGGTTTGACTTCGAACAACGTCGTGGCTTTCGCTTCGAACGCGACTGTCACCTCACTTCCTCGGCCCACCGAGTGTTGGCAGAGTCGCTTTCTAGGGCGGTTGAGCCGCACCTCGGAGACCTACCCCTCCCATCGTGAGCGTCACCGTCCTCGGCATATCGGGCTTCTACCACGACTCAGCCGCTGCGCTGGTGCGGGATGGGGAGATCATTGCAGCCGCGCAGGAGGAGCGATTCACTCGCAAGAAACACGACCCGCGCTTCCCAGAAAACGCCATCAACTACTGCCTCGGCGAGGCCTACCTCGACCCCTCAGATCTCGACGCAGTCGTCTTCTATGACAACCCGGTAGCGAGCTACGACCGGGCCCTTAAATCCATTCTTTCCACCGCACCCGCTAGCGAAGAGCAATGGCAAAAAGCCGGAATGTCGTTCCTCGGCATAAAACTTTTTGTTACACGCTATGTGCACCGCGCACTCCAGACCGAAGTGCCGGTCCTCTTCACTCGCCATCATCTCTCGCATGCCGCTTCGGCATTTTATCCCTCCCCCTTCGAGCATGCTGCAATCCTTACCGTCGATGGCGTTGGCGAATGGGCTACCACGAGCATTGCGCGGGGCGACGGCGAGAAAATTGATGTCTTGAAAGAGATCCACTACCCACACTCTCTCGGCCTGCTCTATAGCGCCTTCACCTACTTCTGCGGCTTTCGAGTCAACTCGGGAGAATACAAGCTAATGGGCTTGGCTCCTTACGGAAGCCCCCGTTACGCTGATCGAGTCCGCCAACTGATTCAAGTCAAAGAGGATGGGTCCTACCGCTTGGACATGAATTATTTCGGCTTCCTCGATTCCGATGTCATGACGAACGAGCGATTTCACGCACTCTTCGATGGAGCCCCCCGAGAACCCGAATCCGCCATTACTCGCCGAGAAATGGACATCGCCGCTTCGATTCAACTTGTCACCGAAGAAGTCTTTCTAGGGCTGGCTCGTCACGCACGTGAAATAACCGGCCTTGACAAACTCTGCCTGTCGGGAGGCGTTGCGCTCAACTGTGTTGCCAATGGGATTTTGCTCCGCGAAAAGATCTTCGACGAAATCTGGATTCAACCCGCGGCAGGTGATGCGGGCGGGGCTCTCGGAGCGGCCCTTTCCGCCTCACACGAACACTTCGGCGTTTCGCGACCTCAACCGGGAGCCAATACCGACTCTCAACACGGAAGCTATCTGGGCCCCGAATTTTCATCTGCGGAAGTGCGAGCTTTCCTTGAGCGCCACGACTATCCCTACCACGCCATCGAAGATGCAACGGAGCGCAACAGGCGCATCGCTTCCGCGCTTGCGGATGGCAAGGTCGTGGGCTTCCTATCCGGGCGCATGGAGTTTGGGCCGCGCTCGTTGGGTGGCCGATCTATTCTTGGCGACCCTCGCCTGACCGAAACCCAGACGGTGATGAACCTCAAGATCAAGTATCGTGAGAGCTTCCGCCCCTTTGCGCCTTCTGTACTTGGCCGAGAAATGCATGGAGTATTTCGACATTGATGCGCCAAGTCCCTATATGCTTCTGGTGGCGCCAGTACAGGAAAACCGAAGGATCGCAATGGACCGCAGCGCCTTCGACGCCGGGGACGACGACCTCCTCGCCGCCGTTCGCCAAGCCCGCAGCGATATTCCCGCGATCACCCACTTTGATTACAGCGCGCGAGTTCAAACTGTAGACGGCGATTCAAACCCGGAATATTACGCACTTCTCACCGAATTTGAACGCCAGACTGGCTGTGCGGTTCTTGTCAACACTTCCTTCAACGTCCGCGGTGAGCCCATTGTCTGCTCACCCCAGGACGCCTATCGCTGTTTCATGCGCACAGAAATGGATCTTTTGCTCTTGGAGGACTGCCTCCTTCTCAAAGAGGAGCAGCCAGTTCACGATGCCGACGAATCTTGGAGAGATGAATATGCGCTCGACTGATAGCCAAAAATTGAAACGCTTCTTCGACAAGCGCCTGGTTCGCGCTGCCGAGAAAATGACTGCTCGGGGGGTTTCTTTCTTTCCCCTCGGTCCCGAACCCCAGGCTGATACTTGGTACAGCGGCCCGCCAGCGGAGCCGAAGTTCACTTCCCTGGACGTCGATCAGTGCGAAGCAGCTCTGCGAGACCTTTGGCAAGGCCAAGATCTTCCGGAACTCGCCGAGCTCGCGAGCGAAATGATGAAGTTGGCTGAGCATCTGGAGGTGGGTGAGGAGGAGAACGAGAACGTCTCCCCCTTCGTATACGTAATGTATTAGGAGTGAATCGGGCGCCCACCACGGGGCTCTCCTAGGGAGTTAACACAACGCCCATACTCGGGCGTTCTGTCAGAATCCAGCTTGAATGTCCTATCCATCACCGTGACGGTCGGCGACTAGCGGGTTCGCGCCAGCGCCAGCCTCACCGGCCCCATCTGCCGCCGATGCTCAAGTGGATGAACTGTGCTTTGGGAAATTTCGCAAGCGTATCGATGATAAACTGCAAGTCATAGGGCCTGTTCATGTTTGCCTCCGACTCGCCCCCGACGGCCTTGCCCACCACCGTATGTGCGGCGCTCGGGTATGGGCTTTCTGTTGAACCCCTAGGCTAGGGAGAGTGCCTCGCGATAGGGAGTGAGGTCCCAGTCAGGCCAGCGCTGCTGTGCGCGTTCGAGGGTACGGGCTGTCCAGAACGCATCTCCCGGTCGCGGCACACCGACGCATGCGAGCTGTTCCGGCGTCGCGTTGTCAAAGATCAAATGCCATGGCTTGAGAAAGCTGAAAGGCCAAGCGGACCAGCCGATCATATCGTTGCCCGCGCTCTTGTAGCTGGCGGTTAGCGTGTATCGGGAGCCGCCTACTTCGGTGAGATTCGTACCTCGGTGATAGACGTCGATGCCATAGGCAAAGATCGATCCGGCGGGTGCTGCGCCAGATTTTTCTGCGGCCTTGAGTGCGAATTGGGTATCCGTATCACCTTCGAGAAACATCGGACGATTCGGCCCCGTGATTGAGTTGCTCGCCGACTGCGGCACGTAATGCACGGCCCCGAGTGCATCGCTTACATCGGTGAGATAGATCATGAAGTTGATCGTGCGCAGGCGAATATCGTCGGACGGTACTATCAGTGTGTGGTTCTTGTAGTCGCAGTGAAAATTTTGTTCATAGTCGGCCTCGCCCGTGAACTTTGCCCACGCATGGGACTGATAAAGGTGGACGGAATCGCTCCCGAGTGCGGCCTTCGC
Organism: Myxococcales bacterium; assembly: GCA_014240165.1. Classification (GTDB taxonomy): domain Bacteria; phylum Myxococcota_A; class UBA9160; order UBA9160; family UBA4427; genus JAZXM01. The sequence goes on from JAAZXM010000064.1 coordinate 18,131, forward strand.
AAAAGCCATGAGCCGGGGATGCAGGCCGAGCAAGTTGAGCGCGGGTGAACAATCGAAAGGCATGTCGTCGAAGTTCTTGAACTGATCAAGAGCGAACGTTCCCACCGCACCGTCGCGTTCAACTTCAAGCGCGTGCGCGCCTCCCCTGGCGGGGGCGCGGTCGTGATAGATCTTTTGCATGTCGCCGAGGCACGGCGCAATTTCGCCCGGCGTAAAGAAGGAAGGCAACAGAACCGCGCCTTCTTCCCTCCAAGTGGCGACCTGCTCTTCGCTGAAATAGCTCTCGGTCATCTCTCACTTGTCCTTTTGAAGTTCCCGCGACAGGGCTCCCTCCAGCGATTTAACATAACGCCCGCGAAGGGGCGCCCCTAGGGATTTAGAATAACGCCCATAGTTGGGCGTTGTGCCAGAAGACAGCTTGAATTTCCTACCCTCCTACGCTTGGGAAGACTAGACGTCGCTCAAGCGGATCGTTAGCATCGGAGAGGGCTTCGGGCTATTCGAGAGATCGCGCGGAATGCGAATAAATCGAGACCATCGACAACCAACGTCGCTGCTTTCAATCTCCCTAACCAAGGATCGACCGGTGAAGAAAGCAGCCCGCGCCGAAGAGAACCAGACCCTTCGACGGCCCACAAGATTGAGCCCAGCAAGAGAAAGGCCTACTCGTCCCGGCGGAGTGATATCGGCGGGCTAAACCATGGGAAACCCAATATGGACGCTGCAACAGTGAACGACTGGCTCAGCAGTTTGCCCTGGATCGACAGGCCCGATGCCAATATCGACGCGTACCTCGAGTCCCTAGACGAGGATACGCCGTTCGATCTGCGCGCTCGTCTTCAGGAATAGCAGAGCCGCGGGGTGGTGGTCTTTCAAGATGTCATCCCACACGATTTGATCGAATCGATGCTCAATGATGTCGAGTATCTAAAGCGGCAGTATCGAGACTTCGAACTCGAGGTGGAAGTTCGAGGGACGACCAAACAGATTTCGGAGTAATCACCAGAGGAACTCGAACTGAGTGGTATCAAGTTCAATAGCCTTCAAACCATTTTGAAATCGTGCGCGCTACTAAGCCTCTCGCGAGAGGTTGTTTCTTTCTTGAAGCATGTGTATCAATCTCCTCCAGTGGTCATGCAATCGCTCACGTTTCAAAAAGGCAGTGAGCAGCCCGTTCATGTCGACTGCCCCTACGTTCGCTGCCAGACGAAGCTTGCTCATCTGGCGGCGAGCAGGATTCCGCTGGAGGACGTCTCGCCACAGTCCGGGCCTCTGGCGTATTATCCCGGCTCCCACAGAGTGGAACTTTCGGGATTCTTCGACTGGGGCGGGGGGAGCAACTCATGTCACATTCGATCGAGATGTGGAATCGTTGATCTCCGGGCGCAAGGGAACCGGCTGGTTGCCTGGAAGGAATCTTCAGGTTGAGTAAGCAACCCAATCGAAGCCTCGGTCCTCTCGAGTCGCTGCGGGGCATCGCAGCACTGATGATCGTCGTTTATCATCTTGTCGAGCTGATGAAGATCCCCGCACCTCCCGGCACGGAGTTTATCAGTAGCCACTTTGGCCTTGGTGTTCCCCTCTTTTTCACCCTCAGTGGTTTTGTTCTGTCTTACGGCTACTCGGAGCGGCTCGGCAGCTCGCGAGAAATCTACTACTTCTACGCCAAACGATTCTTCAGGATCGCGCCTCTCTATTACTCAATGCTTCTCCTCTGGTGCGTGACCAATGCGTGGTCGTTCGACAAGTATTTCAGCGCCGAAACGATCCTGTTGAATCTCACTTTTCTGTTCTCTCTGGTTCCCGGAAGCCACGAGGGAATCGTTTGGGCCAGTTGGTCGATCGGAGTGGAGATGCTCTTCTACCTGCTCTTTCCGGTCCTTACCCTCCTCTTCTTCAACTCACGGCTCGCGCTGCTTGGCTGGCTCCTATCACTGATCGTATCCGCGAATATCTACTCCACCATGGAAGCCGCTGGGCTGTCCAGCTACGCCTATAAGAATATCGGCCAACAGCTCCCCTTCTTCCTTGCGGGGATGGCCGCGTTTCGAATATGGCAAGCTCGGGACTTTTTCGAGCGCCGATCAATCAGCCTGTTCTTGGTGTCGGTCGCCCTCGCCTCAACTCTATTCCTCTTGGCTAGCGAGGGTGCGTATCTTGCTCTATGGAGGCTCCACTTTGGTCGGATCGAGCACAACGTATGGAGTGTTATCTTCGCTGTTTTGATCCTCGGAGCTTCGTGCGGTACCAGTCAGATGCCTTCCGCCCGCCCTCTGAGAAACCTCGGAAAAGTCAGCTTCAGTCTCTACCTAATCCACCCCATGATCTTCCTCGGAATGAGGGAGATGGGGTTCCCAGAGTTAGTGAAGTCTCTGTCCCTGGGGCCTTGGCCAACCTTCGGCTTGGCCTTTGGAGGGTCCCTTGCAATTCTCTGGGCCGCGAGCAATCTCAGCTACAGACTGATCGAAGAGCCGGGTCAGCGCCTTGGGAATCGGATAATGGGCAAAGCAAGGTAAAGGCCTTTTTCACTGACAAGGGAAAGTATGCGTTTCTGCGGTAAGCGAAGTCCCAACCTCCCCACAAGGTTTGAGGGGGAGCCTTGGAACGCAGGCCGGCAGGGTGTAGCTGCCTGGTTCGGGCTCTTACTCCTAGTGATCGGCGTGCAGCTTCTCCAGGGCTGCGGCGCATCGGATCCAGCGTGGGTCGAGCAGCTTGAGATCATCGACGTGGACCTACAGGTGCACGCTGACTCGGCCCACGATATGGAGATCGAATACCAGGCTGGCTCTGTCATCCTGGCGCGGTTCCATGAACACTCGGATGATCCTCACATCAACTTCTATCGAAAGTTCGACACGTTAACGGCGGGCGTCGTTGAGATCGAAGCCGAGGGTCTACCGCCTCAAGAACTGGATATCTACTGGGCCGGGTCGACAGGCTGTACGTCGATCTCCGTAGAGTGCAGGGTGCGAGCATCTCAAATCGAGTCGAAGGGCGTGTGGCGAGCAAACCTGGCGGACCATTGCCTTTGGAGAGGCGAGATCAAGCATTTTCGTCTCGACTTCAACGACGGCAGCGGCCCCCCTTTCACGCTTCAGTCGATAAGGTTCTTTCGTGAAGAAGTAGACCCCGCGATGGCTGCGACACGGGAACTCAAATGCAATCCGGTCGACCCAGAGCCCTCAGTACCGACCGTCGATCCAAAGAAGATTTCGACGAGTATGTTCGACCTCGATCTGACTGAACTTCTGACTGTGCCCCGAACAAAGCACGGCGGGGCGCTGAGTTCGACCGACTCCGAGTTGATCCTGTTGGCAGGCGACGGCCTCGTCCGCACCCTCGACCTGTCGACGATGAAGTCTGGAGAACCTGAGATAGAGCTACCGCAGAACCATCAGCAGGAAGCTTTGATCGCGGCACAGAAGCTCGAGCCCCTATCTGTCTCCAAGTCAGCCGTGAACCAGATCAAGGACCGGCTCAGGTACGACGACATTTTGGTATTCGACGACGCACGGGAGCGACATCTGATTCTGTCGTACAGCCACTTCGCGCCCAAGGAAGGGTGTTTCACGCACCGACTGTCGAAACTCAGCGTCCCGAAGCAGACTCAACTCGCGCGGATCAAAGCCTCCGCGGCTGACTGGGCCTTAGTGTTCGAGGCGAATCGATGTTTTGGCTTCAGGAGCAATGGGAACTTGTTTTCGGGCCATCAGTCGGGCGGACGAATCGATGTTTTCAACGCGGAGGCAGGAGATGTTCTGCTCGCGCTGGGGGACTACGAGTTCGATGGATATGCGCCGGACAACTACCCACAGGACAAGTCCATTGACTACGGCAAGGTGTTGAAAATCAACATTGGGGATGGGACGAAGGAGATCGTCAGTGTCGGCCACAGAAATCCCCAGGGCCTCAAAGTGGACGTACAGGGCCGAATTTGGTCAGTGGAGCACGGCCCTCACGGTGGGGACGAGTTGAACCGAATCTCGTGGGGTGAGGACTACGGTTGGCCGTCTGTAAGCCTGGGATTGGCCTACGGCCCAAATCCATGGCCGCTCAACCCCAAGCAAGGAAGACATCAGGGGTACCGCCGGCCCACGT
>JAAZXM010000065.1 GCA_014240165.1 Myxococcales bacterium
CGTTATGTCGTGGTGGCGGCGCCCCATACGTCCAATTGGGATTTTCCGCTCCTGATTGGCTTTGCGTGGCTCTACCGCGTGCGGATCGCCTGGGTGGGCAAGCAGTCGCTGTTTCGCTGGCCTTTCGGGCTCGTGATGCGGCGGCTGGGCGGGGTGGCGGTGCGCCGGGATGGGCCCGAGGGGCTCGTCGGCCAGCTCGCCCGCTCGCTCAAGAACGGCCCGCCGCGCGGCCTGGTGATCCCCGTCGAGGGCTCCCGGGCCTGGCGCGAGCACTGGAAATCGGGCTTCTACCACGTGGCCCGGGAAGCCGGGCTCCCAGTGGTGCTCTCCTTCCTCGACTACAAGCGCAAGGTCGGCGGCTTTGGGGCGGCTTTCGTCCCCAGCGGCAACGTCTCCCTGGACATGGACGCCGTGCGGGCCTTCTACGCCGACAAGATCGCCCGCTACCCCGACAACTTCGGCCCCATTCGCCTGGCCGAAGAGCCACTCCCGGGCGAGGCCTGAGCCCGGCCCCGCACCCGCTGGGTTAACGTCGGCGCCATGCGACGCATCCTGCTGATAGCCCTGGGCGTGCTCGGTGTGCTTCTGGCCGGGGCGGCGATCACCGCCTGGCGCTGGACCCAAACCCCCCACGGCCCCCTGGACTTGGGCCCGGCCCTGATGATCAACCTTGCGCCCGCCCGTGGGCCGATCGATTTCAGCCCCGAGGCCCGGCGCACCGCGAACGCCCTGATGGCCAGCCTGACGCCGGGCACGGTGGAGGGGGTCGCCATCCGCGACACCGATTTCCCCGGCCCCGCCGGTCCCGTCCCCCTGCGCATCTACACCCCCGAAGAGGCGCAAGAAGAAACGGAAGAAGACGCGCCTCAAGGCGCACAAGAAAGCGAACCCCTGCCTGTGCTGGTCTACATCCATGGTGGCGGCTGGTGGATGGGCGATGACCTCGCCATTTGGGATGGCAACTGCTCTCGGCTGGCCGCCGATGTGCCCGCCGTGGTGGTCTCGGTGGACTATCGCCTGGCTCCGGAGCACCGCTTTCCGGCGGCGGTGGACGACGCCTACGCGGCGCTGCTCTGGGCACGGGCGAACGCCCGGCGCCTGGGGGGCGACCCGCAAAAACTCGCCCTGCACGGCACCAGTGCCGGAGGCAACCTGGTGGGCGCCGTCACCCTGCGCGCCCGGGACGAAAGCGGGCCCGCCACCCGGCTCCAGGTGCTGATGGTTCCCGCCATGAGCCTGGCCCCGGAACAATCGGAATCCATGCGGCTCTTTGGCGAGGGCTTCACCTTGTCGTCCGCCGAGATCGACGCCATGACGGAGGCCTACCTGGGCCCGGACGGCGACCCCACTCACCCCTGGGTTTCGCCCCTGCTGGCCAAGAGGCTCGATGGACTGCCCCCGGCCCTGATCCTCACCGCGCAATTCGATCCCCTGCGCGACGACGCCGAAACCTACGGGGCCCGCCTGCGCGCGGCCGGGGTGGGGGCCGAGGTGCGCCGCTTCGACGGCGCGCTCCACGGCTTTCTCTTCTCCCCGGACGATCGCGACGACGCCCACGCGCTCACCGTCGCTTCGCTTCAGCGCGCCTTTGCGGATCCCCATTGGGCGCCGCCCCGGGAGCCGCTCCCAGTCAAGCTCCGCTAGGCTGCGGGGCTGCATCGCCGTTCCCGCTTTCCATCAGGAGAAACCTGTGCCCCGACCTCACGATCCCGTCCTCATCGGCGTTGGCCAGTCGATCCACCGCACCGAGCGCCTCGAGGACGCCGTGGGCCCGCTGGAGATGATGACCGGCATCGCCCGGCAGGCGGCCGAGGATTCCGGCGCGGGCCAGGCAGTGCTCGAAGCCGCGGACACCGTGGCCACTGTCAGCCTCATCGGCACCCGCTCGAAGAACCCAGCCCACGGTGTGGCGCTGGAACTGGGCATCCATCCGAAGCGGCTCGTCACCACCCGAGTGGGGGGCGAGATGCCCCTGGTGCTCGTCAACGATCTCGCCCAGCGCATCGCCCGGGGCGAGAGCGAGGTGGCCCTGGCCCTGGGGGCCAACCCCCTGGCGTCCATGATGAAGGCCCGAAAACTCGGAACGGAACTCAACTGGCTCGACCGCGGCGAGGGCGAGCCCGAACTCATGGGCAGCACCGAGCCCGGCACCCATCCCCGCGAAGTGCAGCATGGCCTCACCATGCCGCCCGATGTCTACCCCATGCTCGAGCACGCCCTGCGCGGCCGCCGAGGGCTCAGCCCCGACGACCACCGCGCCCGGCTCGGCGCGCTGATGGCGCCCTTCACCCGGGTGGCCGCCGCCAACCCCTACTCATGGTTCCCGGTGGAGCGCAGCGCCGAAGAGTTGATCACGCCGACCCCCAACAACCGCATGGTGGCCGACCCGTACACGAAATATTTGAACGCGGTGCTCTACACCGACCAGGCCGCCGGGGTGATCCTGGCCTCCGAGGCGGCGGCGGATCGCCTGGGGGTGCCCGAGGAAAAACGCGTGCGCTGGTGGGGCGGCGCCCGGGCCAACGAGCGCGCCTGGTTCGTGAGCGAACGCCCGGAAATCGGCGATGCCCCGGCCATGCGGGCCTGCGCCCAGCGCACCCTCGACGCCGCGGGGATCGGCATCGATCAGGTGAACCATATGGATTTCTACAGCTGCTTTCCCGTGGCGGTGGAGATGGCGTGCGAGGCCTTCGGCGTGGCCGAAGACGATCCGCGCGGGCTCACCACCACCGGCGGCCTTCCCTACCACGGCGGCCCCGCCAACAACTACACCCTCCACGGCCTGGCCACCGTGGCCGAGCGCTGCCGCGCCGAACCGGGCAGCGTGGGTCTCGCCACGGGCAACGGCTGGTATCTCACCAAGCACTCGGCGTGCGTCTGGTCCACATCGCCCCGGCCCGGCGACGGGCCGCCGCCTGCCGATGAGGCCGAACTCTCCGCCGGGCCCGAACCGCTCGCAGTGGCCGAATCGCCCGAAGGCCCGGGCCGGGTGGAGACCTACACCGTGCTCTATGGCCGAGACGGGCAGCCCGAGCGCGGCATCGTGCTGGGCCGACTCGATGCGGGGGACCAGCGCTTCATCGCCAACCTGGCGGGAGACGCCGATGCCTTGGCGGCCTTCGCCCAGGGCGACGCCCTGGGGCGCAAAGGCCAGGTCGAACCCGGCGAAGAGCGCAACCTCTTTCGCCCCGCCTGAGTGCCGGGCGCCGCGCCTTCCCTTGCGCTTCGACTAGGACGAGCCCGCGGCGAGTTGCTGCTCGGTCTCGGCCTTGTGCAAAACGCCGAAGACCACCGTGCGGTGAAAGTGCCGCCACAGCGACCCCCCCGCCCGGCGGTAGAGCCCGAGAAAGACGACGAACTCCACCAGGTGAACCGCCAGCAGCAGGCCGAAGAGCGCGCGCCCAAAGGGCCCCACCGCGGTGTAATAAAGAGGAAAGAAGAAACACGCCCCGGCGAAGAGCCAGAGCACCAATACGAATTTGCGGGCGCGGGCGAGTTTTTCGGCGCTATCCATCGGGCGACCTCCTCTGTGTGGGGCGGGGCTCAGTCTATCACGCCCGGGTGGGGCCTCAGCCTGAGCCGGGGCGAAGCCCTTCGGCAAAGCCCTTAGGCAAAGCCCTTCGGCAAAGCCCGGGGTGCTAGGGTCGAGTGCCCCGCACGGAGAGTTCTTCAAGGGGCTCTGTAGAGCGTTGTTCCGCGGGTTCTTTTTCGCCAGGGAGCTTGGCTTTGCCCAAACATTCGCCCGACGAAGCAGCACCGGACACGGAAGCCATGGATGAAATACAGCCCCTCGCCTCCGAGGCGCCGCTGATCATCTACATCGATTTCAAGAGCCCCTACGCGTACCTCGCCATCGAGCCCACCCGGCGCATGGTGGCCCGCCTGGGCATCGTCGCCGATTGGCGGCCCTTCGTGCTGGATATTCCGAGCTACCTGGGCTCGGCCAAGCTCGACAAGCGCGGCAAGAAGGTCGAAAAACAAAACCGCACCCAGGAACAATGGTCCGGCGTGAAATACGCCTACTTCGATTGCCGCCGCTACGCGAACCTCAGCCAGAAGACCCTGCGCGGCACGGTGAAGATCTGGAATACCGATGGGCTCGCCACCGGCATGCTCTGGCTCAAGCGCTTCGAAAGCCTCGCCGAGCAATGCGCCGAAGGCAGCCTGCTCGCGCGCTATCTCGATGCGGTCTACACGCCGTTCTGGAAGCGCGAATTCGATGCCGAAGATCTCTCGATGATCTTGGGCGTACTCAAAGAGATCGGCGCGCCCAGCGACGGGTTTCTGGATTATGCCTAGGGCGAAGGCGCGGCCATCAACGGCCGGCTCCAGGCCGCCGCCTTCGGTGCCGGGGTCTACGGGGTGCCCACCTATATCCTGCCCGGCGAAGCCGAAGCCGATCCCCAGCACCATCAATTCTTCGGCCGGGAAAACCTGCCCCGTGTCGAATGGCTACTGAGCGGCCGCCAGGGCCCGGCCCCCCACGCGGCGTATCTCCTGGACCCCGAGATTGACAGCGAAGCCCTGGCCCGCTCCGCGGTGGATGCCGGCGCGGCGCCCGAAGTGAGCGAAACGCCCCGGCGGCTCACCACCTTCTTCGACTTCAAGAGCCCGCATTGCTATGTCGCCCTGCCCGCCTTGCTCGCCCTTAAAAAAGCAGCCGGAGAAGAAGAAGGCATCGCGCTGGATTGGCACCCCTTCGTCAGCCGGGCCTTGAAAGTGCCCGCTCCCGAAGCACCCGGCGAAGATCGCAGCACCAAGCATCGGCGGATTCGCGGCGAGTACCACGTCAACGATCTTCAGCGCTACGCCCCCCACCCCCTCGGCGACGTCCACCGCGAAACCGATTGCCAATTTGCCGACCTCGGCCTGCTCTGGTTACAGCGCGAACTCGGGGCCGGCCGCGATGTCATCGACGACTACGTGGAGCGCGTCTTCGTGCATCTCTGGCGGGAGAACGGCGCCATCGAATCGGCCCGCGCCATCGAACCCCTGCTGCTGGCCACCGAGGGACTCGAAGCCGACTTCGAACGCGCCCGCCCAGACGAAGCCTGGGCCGACGCCGGGGTAACGGCCTGGCGAACCTACGCGGAAGGCCCTGGCCCCGGGCACCTGGGCGAAGCCCGGGCCGAGGCGCAGTCGCGCTCCATCGCCGCGGCGCCCACCTTCTTGCTGGGCCCCGAACCCTTCCGGGGCCACGCCCACCTGCCGCTCATCCGGGCGCGCATGGAAGCGGGCGTCTAGCGCCGCGCCGAGCGTCGCCCCCCGCCCCGCCGGCGCAGCGGGGTGCTAGCCTGCCGCCCCCAGATAAAGGAAGCCCCCATGCTCGATGATCTCGCCGATTACGAAGCCAGCGTCTACTCCCAATGCGGAGAGGACGGCGTGCTGGGCCGGATCTTCGATGTGATCGGTCGCCAGAGCCGCTACTTCGTCGAGTTCGGCGCCTGGGATGGCCAGCACCTCTCCAATACCGCCCACCTGCGCCTGGATCACGGCTGGCAGGGCCTGCTCATGGAGGGCAGCGACCACGCCGACGGCGAAATCGTCAAGCGCGAATTCGTTCACGCCGGCAACATAAACGCGCTCTTCGCCCGGCACGGCGTCCCCGAAAGCTTCGACCTGCTCTCCATCGATATCGACGGCAACGAGTATTGGGTTTGGGAAGCCCTCGAAGGCTTCTCTCCCCGGGTGGTGATCATCGAATACAACGTCTTCTTCCCCATCGACCAGGCGTGCACCATCCCCTACGACCCCGATTGGGTTTGGGACCGCACCTATTACCACGGCGCCAGCATCGCGGCGCTCCAGAAACTCGGCCGGGCCAAGGGCTACACCCTGGTCTACACCGACCGCTTCGCGCCCAACGCGTTCTTCATCCGCAACGCCGACCTGCCCGCGGGCTATCGCGAGCGGCCCCTGGGCGAGATCACCCCGTGGAATGTCTTCGAGCACGCTGCACCAGTCGGCGGGCGCCCTTGGGTCCACGTCTGAGCGGGCGCATCCCCCGCCCCGCGCTCGGAGCCGCCCGGGCATGAGCCGGCCCGAGGCGAAAGAGGGACGGGTCCTCGGACTCTTCGGCCTGGCGATGATCAACATCGTCGCCATCGCGAGCCTGCGCGATCTGCCCCAGATGGCCACCTACGGGGTCGGCTCCATCTTCTTCTACCTGGCGGCGGCGGCGCTCTTCTTTCTGCCCGTTTCCCTGGTGGCCGCCGAACTCGCCACGGGCTGGCCCGAGCGCGGCGGCGTCTACGTTTGGGTGCGCGAGGCCTTCGGCGGGCGTTGGGGTTTCGTGGCGGTCTTCCTGCAATGGTTCCAGAACCTGTGCTGGTTCCCCGTGGTGCTCACCTTCGGCGCCGCCTCCCTGGCCTTTGCGCTCCTGCCTGGGCGCTCGGCCGAACTCGCCGAGGACAAGGGCTTCATCGTCGCCGTCGTGCTCGTGTCCTATTGGGCCGCGGTGGGGCTCAACCTGCGCGGGCTCTCGGGCTCGGCGCGCATCGCCATCGCGGGGGCCCTGTGCGGCGTGGTGGTGCCGGGGATCGTGCTGATCGGTTTGGCGGCGGCGCAGCTTGCCACCGGCGGGCCCTCCCACCTGCTCGAGAATGGCGCCCGCTTCGTTCCCGACCTCGGCCATTTCGGAAACATCACCTTCGCGGTGAGCGTGTTGCTGGCCTTCGCGGGCATGGAGATGACAGCGGCCCACGCCCGGGAGGTGCAGCGCCCCGAACGCACCTATCCCCTGGGCATCCTCGCCGCGGCGGTGGTGATCCTGGGGGTTTTCATCCTGGGCGCCCTCTCCATCGCGGTGGCGCTGGGGCCCGGCGAATTTCACCTCCAGAGCGGGGTCACCGAGGCGCTGCAAGCCATGCTGGACCGCTACGGGCTGGGGGGCTGGGCGCGGCTCATCGCCCTGGGCATGGCGGTGGGGGTTTTCGGGAGTGTCAACGCGTGGATCGTGGGCCCCAGCAAGGGGATGCTGGCCTCGGCCGACGATGGCACCCTGCCCCCCTTTTTATGCCGCACGAACCGCCGGGGGGTGCCGGCTCGGATCCTGGTGCTCCAGGGCGGTTTGGTCTCGCTCATCTGCCTGGCCTTCACCCTCCAGCCCACGGTGGCCTCGGCCTATTTCATGATCAGCGTGCTCACGATCCAGATGTACCTCCTCATGTACCTGATGCTCTTTGCCGCCGCGCTCAAACTTCGCCGCAGCCACGCAAACCAGCCCCGGCCCTTCCGGGTACCGGGCGGAACCCCGGGCCTCTGGATCACCTGCGGCCTGGGCGTCGCGGGCGCACTCGGAGCCCTGGGCGTCGGCTTCTTCCCCCCCGACCAACTCGCCGCCAGCGGCATGCGGCCCGCCGCCTTCGTACGTTTTCTGATCGCCGGGCTCGGTGTGGCGGTGGCGCTTCCGCTCATCCTCTATGCCGTGCGGCGCCCGGAGTGGAAGCCCGGCGCCGAGGTCTAGCTTCAGCGCATGCGGCGCGGGGCGACGATGTTCACTGTGCCGCTCTCGGCCTCGAAGTAGATCTTCGCCTCACCCGTTTCGAGTTCGCGCATCAGGCCCGCCACCTTTTGGTCCAGGGTTTTCTCCACGGCGCCGTAATCGGTGCCGTCCCGGGTGACGAACTCTTCGGCGAGGTTGCGCAGGGTTTCCGGCGCAAGGTCCGAAAACGGAACCTCGACGGCGTTCTCTTCGGGCGCGTCAGGGTCGCTCATGCCCGGACAGTCTTGCGCGCTGGCGTACTCAGGGCCAGTCCGCTTTCGAGAAGCGCGCGCCCCGGGTCCACGGGGGCGCCGGCGAATGGCTCGCCCTTGTTTTGGCGCGGTTCGCATCGCGGGTTCACTGGGCAAACGGACTGCGCAATCACACGAAAGGCTGGCTGCGCTTTATTTCGCCTCTGCCCCCATGAACCCGGGACGCGCTTGCCCTGGTCAATGGGGATCCGCCGCCCGCACGCTCCCTGCCGTATGCCGAGTCCTGGGTCTGTGGGGGGCAGAGGCGAAATAAAGCGCAGCCAACCGGCCTCATAACGAGTCCTCCCGTTCACCGAGCAGCCCCGCGATCCTGACCGCCCCACGACAAGGGCGAGCCATTCGCCGTCGCCCCCCGCAGACCCAGGACGCTCTTGCTTGAACAGGCCCAGCGCGCGCAAAGATCAGCGGCGGGCACGGTCCCGGGCCGGGGCGCGGTAACCCGGCTCCGCACCCTTGCGACCGGGGCGGCCCGGGGCATCGGGGCGCGGGGGCGGCGGGTCTTCGGGGATGAGGCACTCCGGGCCTGTGCCGATGAGGTCGGCGCGGCCCGCGCGGACGAGCGCCTTCTTGACCGCCGCGTGGTTGGCGGGCTCCCAGTATTGAAGGAGTGCGCGCTGAAGCCCGCGGTCCTGGGCGCTGCGGGCGCTCGAAACGGGTTCGAGGGTCTCGGGGTCGAGGCCCGTGTGGTACATGCAGGTCGCGATATCCATGGGGGCGGGGATGAAATCCTGAACCTGTCTGGGGCGATAGCCGTTTTTCTTGAGGTAGAGGGCGAGTTCGATCATCTCCTCAAGCCCCGAGCCCGGATGGCTCGCGATGAAATAGGGCACCAGGTATTGCTCCTTGCCCGCCCGCTTGGAGGCCGCCCGGAAGCCCGCGGCAAAGCGCTCGAAGCTGTCGCCGGCGGGCTTCTTCATCTTCGCCAGCACCTTCTCGCTGGCGTGTTCCGGCGCCACCTTGAGATGCCCCCCCACGTGGTGGGCGGCGAGTTCCTCGAGGTATTCGGGTTCGTCCGCGGCGAGATCCATGCGAATGCCCGACGCCACGTTGACCTTTTTCACGCCGGGCAGCGCCCGGCTCTTGCGCATGAGTTCGCGCAGGGGCCCGTGGTCCGTGCCCAGCAGCTTGCACACCTTGGGGTGCACACATGAGAGCCGGCGGCAGGTGGCCTCCACCTCCGGGCGGCTGCACTCCATGCGGTACATGTTGGCCGTGGGCCCGCCGATATCGCTGACGTGTCCCTTGAAGCCTGGGCGCGCGGCCACGCTCTCGAGCTCACGCAGCACCGACGCTTCGCTGCGGCTCTGGATCGTGCGCCCCTGGTGAAGCGTAATGGAGCAGAACGTGCAGCCCCCGAAACAGCCGCGCATGATCTGCACCGAGTCGGCGATGGTCTGCCAGGCGGGAATCTTTTCGCTGTAGTCCGGATGGGGCGCCCGGGCATAGGGCAACTCGTGCAGGCGATCGAGTTCGGCCTCTTCCAGGGGCCAAGCCGGAGGGTTCACCACCAGGCGGCGCGCGCCGTGGGCTTGCACCAGACGGCGCGCGTTGCCGGGGTTCGTCTCCCGGTGCACGTGGCGGGTGGCCAGCGCAAAGGCGCGGCCATCTTCGTTCACCGCCTCGAAACTCGGCAGGGTCACGTCTTCCGCGCCCTCGACGGGCCCTTTAACCGGCCCTTTAACCGGCCCTTCAACCGACTCTCCAACCGACCCTTCGCCCAAGCCAAAGTCGTGGTGGGGAAGTTCTTGCTTTGCGCCGAGCAGGTAGGCCACGCCGCGCAGGTCGCGCAAGGCGCTCACCTCTTCCCCAGCGGCCAACCGCCGCGCAATGGCGAGGATCGTGCGCTCTCCCATGCCGAAGGCGAGCAGGTCGGCCTTGGAATGAACAAGGTGACTGGGGCGCACCTTGTCGGACCAATAATCGTAATGGGCCACTCGGCGCAAAGAGGCCTCGACGCCGCCGGTCACCACGGGCACGCCCTTGAAGGCCTCCCGGCAGCGCTGGGCATAGACCGCCGCGGCGCGGTCCGGGCGCAGCTCGATGCGGCCCCCGGGCGAATAGGCGTCGGCGTTCCGGCGTTTCCGGTTGGCCGTGTAATGGTTGATCATGGAGTCCATATTGCCGGCGCTGACGGCGTAGAAGAGCCGAGGCGGGCCCAGGGCGCGCCAGGCGTCGGCGCTCTGCCAATCGGGCTGGGCCAGCACCGCTACGCGAAAGCCATGGACCTCGAGCCAGCGCCCCAGCAGGGCCGCGGCAAACGAGGGGTGATCCACGTAGGCATCCCCCGAGACGAAAATCACGTCGGGCTGATCCCAGCCCAGGGCGTCCATCTCGGCCCGGCTCATGGGGAGAAAGGCGCCCGGGCCGGCCCGGGGTCCGCGGGACTGCTGGCTTACGGTCATGGTTGGTCACTCCGGGCGGGCGAAGCTGCCATACTACCGGATCCGCCCCGCACGCGGGGATGCCCGCCGTCGCCCTGGAGATGACCTTGATCGAATGCCCCCATCAACCCGCCTGCCCCGGTTGCCCGCGACTCGGCGCTGGGGGCATTGCGCCGGATGCCTTCGAGCAACTCGGCCGCCTCGCCCGGGAAAACAATTTGCCCGCGCCGGCGGTCATCGAAGGTGCGCCCCTGGGCTGGCGCCGCCGAGCTCGCCTGGCCGTGCGTGGCCGGGTGAACTCACCCAAGGTCGGGCTCTTTGCGCCCGGCACGCACGATATTGTCGACGTCCCGCGCTGCGGCGTGCATCACCCGGCCATCAACAAGACGGTCGCGGCAGTCAAGCAGGCGCTGCGCGAAAACCGGTGCGCACCCTATCGCGACGCCCATCACGCGGGCCTGGTGCGCTATCTCCAAATCGTGGTGGAGCGCGATCGCGACCGCGTGCAATTGGTTGTGGTCTGCAACGCGCCTTCGTCCCAGAGTTTCAAGCCCGCTGCCGAGCGCATCCAGGCGCTCGTCGGCGATGCGCTCCACAGTCTCTGGTGGAACGGAAATACGGCGCGCACCAACACCATCCTCGGCCCAGATTGGGAATGCCTGGCGGGGGAAGCCGACGTACGCGAACGCATCGGCAACGTGGATGTCCACTTTCCTCCCGGCGCGTTTGGCCAGGCCAACCTCGACCTGGCCGACCGCCTGGCCGCCCGGGTGGGCGCGTGGTGCCTGGCCGCGGCGGAGCCCGGGAAGCCGCCGCCGGTGGTGGCGGATCTTTACGCGGGCTGCGGCGCCCTGGGGCTTCCGCTGCTGGCCCAAGGCGCCCAGGTGCATTTCGCCGAACGCGGCACGGATTCACTGCGCGGTCTGAGCGCCGGGCTCGCGGGGCGGCCGAATGAGGAGCGCGCCCGGGCCCGGGTGCACCAGGGCGATGTGGCCCGTTTGCCCGAACTCCGCAAACTCCTTTCGGAATGCGATGCGGTGATGGTCGACCCACCCCGGCGTGGCCTGGGGGCAGACGTGCTGGCGGCGCTGGTCGACTCGCCCCCGGCGCGGCTGGCCTACGTGAGTTGCGGCCTGCCCGCCCTGCTCCACGAGGCGCGCGCCCTGGCAGCGGGCCCGTTGCGGCTGGTTGGCCTGGAAGCCTACGCGCTCTTCCCCCATACCGAGCACGTGGAAACCCTGGCTCTCTTCGAGCGCCGCTGAGCAGCGGCCCCCGGCACAGGGTTTGGTCTCAACCGCTCGTTTCAACCGCTGTGAAACCCGAAGAGCAGCGCCAAGGGGAGCGTCACCAGATCCAGGGGCACTGTGACAAAACTGCCCAACACCTGGATCCACGGCGTGTAGTTCATGGGCTTCACCCCGCGACTGCTCGCCAGGGCGTTGGGGCCGGCCAGGCCCGCCAGGCCAGCGACGGGCAGGAGCGCCAGATCCAGGGGACCGGTGAGCAAGAGCGCCTGGTAGGCGGGCTCGCTCTCCGGACCCGGCTGGGCGAGAACCCCGCGGCTGAGGGCAAAGAAATAGCCCGTGTCGTAATCCCCCGGCGATAGCCGGAACGGGAACGAGACGATGTCCACGGGCAGCGCCATCGCCACGCCCACCCCGCGCCCGCTCGCTTCGACCTTGCCTTGCCAAAGACCGCGGGTCAGTGCAAAGGGCAGACCGCCGTCGTAGCCCGCGCCACTGGCGGGCGCCGCCCACAAAACCAGGGCCACCATGGCCGCGCCCGCGACCTGCCGAATCCTCAAACCCAATCGTCCTCGCCGACTCGCACTCGCCAATGCCCGTCTCCTCAGGGTTGGCCGGACGGCCGCAGCCGCTCGGCGAAAAATTCCAATACCCGGTCCAGGGCCTCCCGGGTGGGATGCCCGGCCTCATCGGTCAGATGCCCCGTCACCACGCTGTGGGCCCCGCGCTCGATGCCATGGGGGTTGTCCGGGCCCGAGTCGATCTCGATTCCCTCGAAGCCGTCCCCCAACTCGTCGCGCAGCCGCTCGAAGCGTTCGGCGGGCACCATGGGATCGTGGCTGAAACGCAGGCCCAATACGCCCGCGCCCTCATGGCACGCCCGGCGGCGAACCACTTCGAGGTCGGCCTCCGAAACGTGCAGGCCCCGGCGCCGCTCGGCGCCCAGGGGAAAGGGCAGCGAGGGCTGGGACAGAACCGGGGCCATCACCCAGGGATCCACCATCAACGAGAGGGCAAAATTGCCCGTCAGGCACATTCCGATGGCCCCCACCCCGGGGCCGCCGCATTCCTCGTGGAGCGATCGGCACAGGGCGCGCAGCCAAACCGTGATGGGGCTGGAGCCGCGCGAAGCCAATACGTGGAATTCCCGGCTGATGCAGGCCCGGGCCAGTTGCCCCAGGGCGTAGCCCGCCGAGAGCGGCTTGCCCGTCTTGCCGAAAAGTTCGGGGAGGGCCACCCGGAAGCCCGCCGCCACCACCCGCTCGGCGAACTCCGCCACCGCGGGGTAGATGCCGGGCACCTCGTGCATGATCACCACGCCCGGGCCCGTGCCGCAATAAAAAACCCGGTGGGTCACGCCCTCGTGGCTGAACTCATTTTCGCTGAAGGCTTCGAGCATGGCGGGAGTCTAGGAGAGCCGAGGCCGGGCGCACGGGGGCGCTTGCCAACGGCGGGCCGAGTGCGATGCTTGGGCCTGCGGCCCCGGAGGCCGCGCTTCGGGGAGCCCCGCCATGAAGATCACCATCACCTACTGCGTGCGTTGAAATTACCATCCCCAGGCGGCCGGTCTGGCCGCCGCCATAAAAGAAGCCACGGGCAGCGAGGCCGAACTCATCAAGGGGGGAGCCGGCGTCTTCGATGTGGTGGTGGACGACCGGCTGATCTTCTCGAAGAAGCAGGTCGGGCGTTTCCCCGAAGCCGAGGAAGTGCTGAGCCAACTCGGCTGAGCCGCGGCGCCCCTGACCTACTCCGCGCCCTCTTCAGCGCCGCCGGGCGGGGCCGGGGTCAGCACCTCCATCGTCAGCACATCCATGGCCAACAACGCCATGGCGCGCACCGCGGTTTCCAGGGTGGGCTCGGCCAGGGGCGCAAAACCGCTGGAATGCACGCCGGGCAAGGGCACCGCACCCGGCGCCTGGCTGGCGGCGAAGCGTTCGGGATCCTGGGCGCCCACGCGGAACATCAAGCCGGGCACGTTCAGCGCCCGGGCGTAGCGGGCGAAATCCTCGCCCCCCATGGTGGGCGGAAGTTCGGTCACACGATCGGCCCCGAATACCGCTTCGAAGAGCGCCACAGCACGCGCCGTAAAAGCGGGGTCGTTGTAGAGCGAGGGGGTGTGTTCCTCGCGCACGCTCACGCTCGGCGCACGCGGGCATTGGAAGATGCGGCAGGTATCCGAAGCGATCTGGGCGATGCCCTCCAGGAGCTGGGTCCGCACGGCATCGCTATAGGAGCGCACCGTGAGCTGCAACGCCGCCTCGTTGGGGATCACGTTGTGCTTGGTCCCGGCGTGGATCGAACCCACGGTGACCACGGCGGGTTCCACCGGATCAATCCGGCGACTGACCAGGGTCTGCACCGAAACCACGAAGGAGGCCGCAGCCACGATGGGGTCGATGGCCTTATGGGGGCGCGCGCCGTGCCCGCCCCGGCCATGAAAGGTCACGTCCACCGAATCGACGTTGGCGAAGGAATAGCCCGGCGTATAGCCGAGACTGCCAGCGGGCAGGCTGGAATCGACATGCAGCGCCAGGGTGTAGTCGGGCCGGGGGAAATCTTCGAAGAGCCCATCGGCCAACATATCCCGGGCCCCCTGGCCAATCTCCTCGGCGGGCTGAGCAATGACCACGAGGGTTCCGCTCCAGAGCGAGCGCGCCAGGGCGAGCAATCGCGCATTGGCCACCAGGTTGGTGATGTGGATATCGTGCCCGCAGGCGTGCATCACCCCCGTGGTTCGTCCATCGGGCAGCACCGCGGTGACCTCGCTCGCGTAGTCGAGACCCGTCTCCTCGCTCACCGGCAAAGCATCCATGTCGCCCCGAATCAGCAACGTGGGGCCCGGACCGTTCTCGAGCACCGCCACCACCCCGGTGCCCCCCACCCCGGCATTCACCCGGTAGCCGGCGCGCTGGAGGGCGTCGGCAATCTTTCGGGCGGTCTCGGTCTCCTGCAGGGAGAGTTCCGGGTGGGCATGAAAATGCTGATAGAGTTCAACCAACCCATCCAGGTGCTGCTCGACCCACTCGTCCACGAACTCGGCCTGGGTCGCAGCGGCGGATTCCGGCACCTCGGCGGCAACCGCGAGGGCCGGAGCGAGCCCGAAGCCGGCCCCGAGCAAGCATCCCAGGAACCACCCCACGCCTCCACGCTTTGCCATACCCTGCCCTCCCCGGGAGTTTCTGAAGCACCCGGCGCGAGATTAGCGCCCCAGACGCAGTCCTGTGTTCGCTGAATCCGCCGTGTTGGGTAGACTCGGCCCCGGCCCGCCGCCCCCCACGGCCCCACGACTTGAAGGAGAGACCCGATGCCCCTCGATCCCCAGGCCAAGACGGTCCTCGATATGATCAATGCGGCCCCGGGCTTTGAACTCGGCGACGATCCCGCCGAGGCCAGAGCGGTCTTCGACCAGATGAACGTGCCCGACGCTTCGACCCCGGTGGACCGGGTGGAAGACCGCACGATTCCCGGGCCGGGCGGGGAAATTCCCGTGCGAATCTACGCCGGCAGCAGCGACAATCCGCTCCCGGTGCTGGTCTTCTTCCACGGCGGCGGCTGGGTGATCGGCGGCATCGAGACCCACGACACCACCTGCAGGCAACTCGCCGCAGGCACCGGCTGCCTGGTGGTCTCCGTCGACTACCGGCTGGCCCCGGAGAACCCCTTTCCCGCCGCACCGGACGATTGCTACGCCGCCACGGCATGGGTGGCCGAGCACGCCGCCGAGATCGGCGGCGATCCGGCGCGCATCGCGGTGGGGGGCGACAGTGCGGGGGGCAACCTGGCCGCGGTGATTTCCCTGATGGCGCGAGAACGCGGGGGCCCCAAGCTCGCCCACCAGTTGCTGATCTATCCCGTCACCGACTACGCCTTCGCAACCGGGTCGTACGCGGACAATGCCGAGGGCTATATGCTCACCCTGCCCATGATGGAATGGTTCTGGAACCACTACCTGGCCGATCCCGCCGACGGCGCCGGCGAATGGGCTTCGCCCCTGCGCGCGGCGGACCTCTCCGGCCTGCCGCCCGCCACGGTCCTCACTGCCGAGTTCGACCCCTTGCGCGACGAGGGTGAAGCGTATGCGAAGCGGCTGAGCGAAGCCGGCGTCAAAACTCAACTCACCCGCTACGACGGGGTATTCCACGGCTTCTTCGGCATGGGGGCGATGATCGACAAGGCCGTCGCCGCGGTGGACGAAGCCAGCTCAGCGCTAAAGGACGCGTTCACCGAATGAAGCCCACGATTCGTCGACATTTCTGGCCCCTGGC
The DNA here is from genome assembly GCA_014240165.1 of Myxococcales bacterium. Classification (GTDB taxonomy): domain Bacteria; phylum Myxococcota_A; class UBA9160; order UBA9160; family UBA4427; genus JAZXM01. The sequence continues at coordinate 15,646 of JAAZXM010000065.1, forward strand.
CCTGGCTGCCCTCCTGGCGGGCCCCGGCTGCAGCGGGTTCAACATCCTGCCCGAGGGCGTGCGGCTCCCCACGAGTTTGAGCTTTCCCGGCGAGGAAAGCGAAGAGCCCGTGGCCCATGTGCCGGCCCCGCCCGCCCCCGCACCCCCCGCCCAGAACCCGGCGCCCCGGGCTGCATCGACCCCTGGCCGCACTGCTGCCACTACCGCCGCGACCACCGCCAGCACCACGTATTCGTGGGCCGAACTCTCCGCCCGGGGTCGCGATGCCCTGGGCACGGGTGAACTCGCCGCCGCCCAAAGCGCCTTCCTCTCGGCCCTGGCCCAAACCGAAACTTTCCCGGCCCACGACGTGCGGGTGCACACATCTCTTCTCAACCTGACCTACCTGGCCCGGGCCCAGGAAAAGGCTGGGAATTACGCCGATGCCGGGGCGCTCATCGAGGTGCTCATTGCCCAGGAACGCGGCGACCGACGGGTGGGCTTCGACGTGGCCGGGCCGCTGATGCTCGCCCAGGTGGAAAGGCTTCGAGACCAGGGGGATGAAATCGCTGCGGCCCGAATGGCCCAGGCGGCGCTGCGCCTGCCCGGCTCCTCGGACCCCATGAACGCCCAACTGCGGGCCCAAGCCGAGCAGGCGCTGTGGCCCGCGCCCCCGAGCCCTGAACCCGAACCCGAAGCAAAATCCGAAACCGAAGCCCAAACCGAAGCCCAAGCCGAAGCCCAAGCCGAAACCGAACCGAAGACCGAGAGCATGGATGCCCTCGTCGAGAAGGAAACCGAGGCGATGAACGCGGCCCCCGAGGCCGAAGCCGAGGCTTTGGAAAGCGAGGTCGCCGGCGAGGCCGAGGCCGAAGCTTTGGAGACCGAGGCCGGCGAGGCCGAGGACGACGACGAGCCCCAAGCCGAAGCGCCCGTCCGCTAGCGCCCGGCGCCCACTAGCGGATGCGTGCGAGCACGCCCCGAAAGGCGTCGCCCTCCGGAAAAGCCTTGCGACGCGGAAAGTCGGGTCCGGGACCCGCCTCCTCCAATTCGGCCAGGCGCACCCGGCTGTGCCGGGCGGCCGCGTCCACGAGATCCGCCAGGGGCGCCCGCGCCCGGCGCGCGTTCCGGCAAACAAGCAGCCAGCCCCCCGGCCGCAGTCGACCCAGGGCTTCGGTCACCAGGGGCTCGAGGTCGCGCTGAACCGACCAGAAACGCCGACCCGCTGCGGCCGCGGTGGGGGGATCCAGCACGATGCCGTCGAAGCCCTCTGCCCGGGGCAAACTCGCGAGATAACGCCGGCCATCGTGTCGCACCGAAGCGTGACGCCCGGGCTCCACGCCCCGGTCCCGATTGGCCTGCAAATGATCCCCGAGCCAGGCCAGGTAGGCGGCGGAAAGGTCGACGCTCACCACCCTCTGGGCTCCCCCCGCCAGTAGCGCCAGGCTGAACGCCCCGGTGTGGGCAAAGAGGTTGAGCCACTCGCCGCCGGCCTCCGCGAGCTCGGCCAAGCGGGCGCGGTTTTCGCGCTGGTCGAGGAAGAGGCCCACCCCGGGCCGCGGGCGCCCGGGATCCCCGAGCCCGGGATCCACCCGAAAGCGCAGGCCGCACTCATGCACCTGGATCCGCCCCCGGGCATCGAGATTCTCGGCGAGCCAAGCCGGGTCTGGATCCGTCTGCCAGGCCACGGCGGGGCCCGGCGGGCGCTCCGCCGCGGGCCGGTGAAGCACCTGGATCACTGCTCCGGGGCCCGCCGGCCAATCGCCCCCGGCGTGAATGGCCGCCACCACCCCGTCCACCAGGCCCGCGCAAGCGCGGCCCGAGATCAGCACGCGCAGAACGGGCCCCAGCCGGTCGACATGGAGTCCCGGCAGACCGTCGGCTTCGCCGTGAATCAGCCGCAGGGCATCGGTATAGGGCTCGCCGCCAAGACGGGGACGCGCCACGCCTTTGCGCGCCAGGCCGCGGCGCTGGGCCAGGGCCCGGGCCACTCGGAGCGCAACCTCGGCCTCGTCGTCCAACACTTCGGCCCCGGGCCGCGACCACATGCGCGCGGCAATCGGGCCCGGCCCCTCCACCCGGGCGCTGCCGAGAGGCGCGCCGCCGGGACCCACCACATCGACCCGGGCGCCCGGCTCGAAGGCCGCGGGATCGTCGCTCTCGGCATCGGGCAGGATCCAGGGATGGCCTCGGCCCAGCACCCGGGCCGTGGCCCGGGATACCCGGTAGGGACGCGCCGATGAATTCGCCATAGCGGCCAGCATACCCGAGGCCCGAAAAACCCCCGACCACCCACACCACCCCCAACACCCCCAACACCCCCAACCCGAGAGCGGGTGGGTTAGATTCGGGCGAACCGTCGCTCCGCTCGCTGGCGATCCCAGCGGGCGCTTTGAACCATGCGCCGAAAGAGCCCGTTGACCGCTGCCCAACCCCAAGTTCCTGAGTTGCCCGCCGCGATCGGGGCCCTGGCCGCAAGCCTCGAGAAGGCGGGCCACCCCGCCTGGTGGGTGGGCGAGAGCCTGCACGACGCCCTGCGCGGTTGCGCCCCCCGGCAATGGTCTTTCAGCACGGCGGCGACTGGAGATCAGATCGCCGCCGCGCTCCCCCTTGCGGTGCCCACCCGGGCCCGGGGACTGTCCTTCGTGGTGCCCACGGCCGCGGGGCCCGTCGACCTGGCCCCCCTTCGCCGGGGCCCAGAAATCGAGGATGACCTGCTCCACCGGGGCTTCGGCGTACTCGCCCTGGCCTGGCGGCCCGCCCAGGGGCAACTCCACGATCCTTGCGGAGGCGCCGAGGACATCGACCAGGGGCGATTGCAGGCGGTGGGCACGCCCGAGCAATGCCTGGGGGTCCGGCCCCTGCGCGTACTCCAGGCCGCCCGCCTGGCGGCGCTCCACGGCTATCGGCTCGACCCCGCCCTGGAAGCCGAACTCTCCCGGGCCTGGCAGGCGGGGGCTGATGCCATCTCGGGAGACGCTTTACGGCGGGAACTCCAAGGACTTCTCATGGGGCCCGAACCCGGGGCCGGCCTGGGGGTGCTGCAAAAGGCCGGGGTGGATGCCTGGCTCGAGTTCGGCCCTGGGGAGGACTGCGGCCGACTGCTCGACGGCGCGCCCCGAGATTTTGCCCTGCGCCTGGCCATCTGCCTGCGCGGCCGGCCAGGCGGGGATCGCTGCCTCGGAAAAATTCGGGCGAGCGCCGAATTCGCTGGCCGGGTCAGGCGATTGATCGGCCACCACCCCATCGAGGCCGCCGCGGTGGCGCGGCGCAGGCTCTCGGTGCGACGCCTGCTGGGCCGCCTGGACGAACGCGAAAGACAGATGCTCTTCGCCCTGCGCGAAGCCGAAATCGAGGGTCAGGAGGATGCCGCCGTCATCCACGAGGCTCTGGTGCTTCTGCGCCTGGCTCTGGCCCGGGAGGCGGACGAAAGGGTCGCCCCCCTGGCCTTGGACGGCGCGGCGGTGATGCGCGCCCTGGGCCTGGATGAGGGCCCCCGGGTAGGCCGGGCCCTGGCCTTCTTGCGCGGGCAAGTCGATCAAGACCCCGACTGCAACGAACCCGGCCGCCTGCTCGCCCTGCTGACCGAGTGGGCGGCGCAAGACCGCGCCAAAGGCAACCCCGATCCGTCGGACTAGGCGGATGCGGCGGTCGTTGTAAACTCCGAGCAACATGGAGACCATCCAGGCGCTCTTCGAAGCCGTACAACATGCGGCGTCCCGGGTCTGCTGGTCCCGGGGCGTGGAACTCGCGCGCGCCGAAGCGGTCACGGGAGAGCGCAGTAGCGCCGACGAGATCGCATTGCGGGTCTCCGCCCGCCAGGGCTTCAAGGCGCCCTCGGTCACTCTCTACCCCGAGGACCAGGATTGGGAATGCACCTGTCCGGGCGATGATGACCCCTGCGAGCATGTCACCGCTTCGGTGATCGCCCTGCGGGCCGCCCGCAAGGCAGGCCAGGATTTGCCCGAGGGCGGCGAGCGCAGCGGCCAACTCCGCTACCGCTTCGAGAGCCAGGAACGCAGTGCCCTGTCCTTCGCCCGAGAGGTGGTGATCGGAGATACCGCCGAACCCCTGCAACACAGTCTGACGGCGCTGGCCGCGGGGCGTGTTCGGGGGCCGCGCTTCGACGCCGACGCCCTCGACATGGATGTCGAACGAATTCTCGGAAAGTATCGCCAGGCGGTTCTGCCCCGGGAAGCCATGGCCGAGTTGATCTCTGCCCTGGCGGAGTGCGAACGGGTATTGCTCGACGGCGAGCCCATCACGATCTCCGCCGAACCCGTGCTCCCGGTGGCCCGGGTCGTGGATGCGCCCGGAGGCGTGCGCCTCTTCGTGGAACAGGACACGTCGGTCTCGCGCAGCTTCGGCAGCGGCGTGGTCATCGCGGCCGGCGTTCTGCGGCCCGTGGGCGACCCGCGCCTGAGCGGACGCGAGCGCGAACAACTTCCCCGCGGTCTCTTCTTCGCCAACGATCAACTCGGCGAACTCGTCAGCGAAGTGCTGCCGGACCTCGAAGCGCGCCTGCCCGTGGAAGTCGAGACCGACCGCCTCCCCCGCGCGGAGCAAGGCGACCCTCCGCGCATTCAAGTCGCGGTCAGCCGAGAGGGCGATGCCCTCACGGTATTCCCCGCCCTGGTCTACGGCGACCCGCCCACCGCGCGCGTGGACGCTGGGCGATTGGTTCATATCCAGGGGGCGCTTCCGGTGCGTGACCCGGCGGCGGAGCGGGCGGAAATCGTCGGATTGGAGCGCGAATTGGGGCTGCGCCCGGGGCGCCGGATCCACTTCAGCGGCGACGAAGCCCTCGAATTTGCCGAACGCCTGAATAGCTGGCCCGGCGATATCGCGGGCCAGGCCCAGCAGGACTTCTACCGGGCGGCCCCCCTGGCACCCCGACTCGAGGTGGACGGCGAGCGACTCGATGTGGGCTTCGCTTCGCCCGAGGACGAAACGCGCAGCCGGCCGGCCCGGGCCGCCTCGGCGGAGGCCGTGATCGGCGCCTGGCGCCGGGGCGACTCGATGGTGGCCCTGGACGGCGGCGGCTTCGCCCCCCTGCCCTCGGATTGGTTGACGCGTTTCGGGCATCGGGTCGCCGACCTGCTCGCCGCCCGGGAAGACGATGGCCGGGTGCCCACGTGCATGCTCCCCGACCTCGGGCAACTCTGCGAGGAACTCGACCAACCCCCGCCGCCGCGCCTGGAAGGCCTGCGCCCCCTGCTCCGGGACTTCACGGGCATCCCCCCCGCCCCCCTGCCCGACGACCTGGACGCGGAACTCCGCGAGTACCAGCGCCAGGGCGTGGACTGGCTTCAATTTCTCCGGCAGGCGGGCCTCGGCGCCCTGCTCGCCGACGATATGGGGTTGGGCAAAACGATCCAAACCCTCTGCGCCCTGGAAAAGCGCTCCCTGGTGGTGGTGCCCACCAGCCTGATTCACAACTGGAGCCAGGAAATCGAGCGCTTCCGTCCGGGCCTCTCGGCCTCGATCTATCACGGACCCCGGCGGCGCCTCGATCCCGACAGCGATGTCGTGCTGACGAGCTACGCGATTCTTCGCATCGACCGCGACAAACTCGCCGCCGAACGCTGGCGCACCCTGGTCATCGACGAAGCCCAGAATATCAAGAACCCGGAAAGCCAGGTCGCCCAGGCGGCCCACTCGTTGGATGCCGAGTTCCGCGTGGCCCTCACGGGAACGCCCGTGGAAAACCGACTCGATGAACTCTGGAGCCAACTCCATTTTCTCAACCGCGGGCTACTGGGCGGGCGCCGGGATTTCGAAAACCGCTATTCACGGCCCATTGCCGAGGGGGACGA
>JAAZXM010000066.1:0-19618 GCA_014240165.1 Myxococcales bacterium
CAATTCGCCCTGGACGCTGAGGTTGCAACCGATCGTGACGAGGGCGATTGCGGCCGACAGAAGAGAAAGCCCCGTCACGGGCTTCCCTAGGGATTTAACATAACGCCCATACCCGGACGTTGTGTCAGGATCCAGCTTGAATGCCCTGCTCGGGCCGTTGCAAGCTTTGAGCTGGCTCGGCTGGTAGAAAACACACTCAGAGCCCCGGCAAGTTGTTAGAGGTCACGGTTCGGTGTTCTCGAGGACCTCCCAGGTCGCGGCGTCTTGGACGGTCGTGCCGTCGCTGAGGTCGAAGGAGACTTCGAGTGTATGGGTGCCTACGCCCAACCGGCTTCCCGAGAGCGAAGGACACCTGAAGGTCTGGCCGCCCGATACGAGGGTTCCCCGCACGAAGCAACCCGCAAGCTCAGGGGTGATATCCAATCCGTCCAACACAGCACTCCCCCCGGCAATGGAGACACCGAGCGCGCGAAGGATGAAGGTAAGATCGAAATTCTGGGTGTAGGCGTAAGAACCAGAGGGAGGTGAAACGCTCAAGATAGGGGCCCATTCTTGGAACGAAAGTTTCGTGATAAGAGCCAAAACTGTGTTTGGACAGATAGGGAATGTGCATGAAATTGATCCATAAGCGCGAATCGATCGAATGTCCGCGGATGGACGCTGGATGGACACCGCCTGGGGAGGATACTGAGGAAGAACCATGGATTCCGTCGCGAGAAGGTTTCCCGCCTCGTCGTACGCCTCAAGGATGCCGCTCAACTCTGAAGCGGATCCGCCGCCTAGCATTTCCACGGTAACTCGATCCGTCGCTGCCGCGAAGTGCGCCTCAAAAACATTATAACTTCCAGGGAATAAGGGGCTGTCGTCGAACCAGTCAGCTACCCCACCGCTGCCCTTCGGCTCCCAAGCGAGAGTGAAGATCGCCCCCAAAAGCGCGACCTTCTGATTCGATACGTAGCCGGGGAGGTAGGAGGAGTCTGCAATCAGCGTAACGCCGGGATAGGCATGGGTGAGGTTGGTCCAGTCCGGGAAAGCAGCCGGATCGATGACGATCTCGGCGCGCGCATACGTCGAAAATATCACGCCAGCAAGAACTGCCAGAAGAAGACTCGCGCGGCGCGGGTTCGAGCGTCGTTTTCGATTCCACTGACCGTTGTTCCGCGGGACCTCAATCCTTCGCATGGCTGTGCCCTCCCTGATTGGTTGAGTTCATCCAACACGAATGCCGGATGGGCCGCACTCCCGGTTTTTCTCTACACGCCGCTGCGAGGCGAGAATCAGCCACCGTGCCGGGTCTCGCGCACGCGGCATCGAGTGCTCGGATCGTCCCACGACTTGGGAACAAAATGCAACGGAATATTTGCAGTGGACCCCGAGGTGAAATGCCCTTGCCCACCAACAGTCCCCGCCACGGGGCTCCTCATCAGGATTGAACAGAAGGCCCATACTCGGGCGCTCCGCCCGCCACGGGGCTCCCGATAGCGATTCAACATAACGCCCATACTCGGACGTTATGCCAGAATGCAGCTTGTATGTCCTATCCCCTGAGGTTTACGAATTTGGAGCTTAGACGCCGTCCTGAGCATCAGTGTCTTCTTGCCTTCCGACCTGGCCGCGCTCTTCATTCCACGAAGGGTCCGGTGGCTCGGCCACCCATCCCGGGCAATCCCCGTCGGAATAACCGATCAGATCGTCGCCGCTGCCATAAGCGGCGTAGCCCATCAGCGCACGAAGTCTCGGCTCGAATCTGCAGGCCACCTCGGGTGGATGATCGAGATACATGTTCGATTCTGAACGCAGCCATCCAAGCGAATACGTATTGATCAACCCAATTCGCGACCGATCGCCGTTATTCGCACCGCCGCCATGCCACGTTGAGCCCATGTAGAACAGGACCGAACCCTTCGACATTTCAGTCGACTCCCATTCGGATACGTCAGGTAGGTGCCACGAACGCAGGAAGCGATGACTGCCAGGTACAACGCGCGTTGCGCCGACCTCCTCTGTGAAATCGTTAAGCGCCCACATCACACCGATCAAGAGTTCCATGCCCGCATTCTCGATTGGGTACAGCGAATCGTCTCGGTGCAGCGCTTGGGTGCTCTCACCCGGCTGAATTTCAATTGCAGTGAGACTGCCTATCATATAGCTCGCGCAATGCGGCAGGAGAATATCGTTTGCGACATCGATAACGAGGTCATGGTCAACGAGTTCGGCTGCGCTCGGCGCATGCTTGAGGAGGCCGGAACTCGTACGCAAAGTATTGGCACCGTCGAAGACGGTCGCTTCTTCGTGTCTATCCATATCGAGACGTGGTCTAAGTTCGGCAACGATTCGGTCAACGACGTCGTGACCCGCGACCTCTTTCACGACGACCGCACCGTCACGCCGCAGCGCTTGGACGACGTTCAAGGTCTCTGTTGACTTATCCAAATACTGTATTGCCATGATCTGCTCCAACTTCAAGTTGTATTCGTTCCAAGACTGGGCGCACAATACCGCAGATAACGGGATGATTCGTGGTGACCCATACGCTCGCAGTAATAAAAATATACGAGGGACCTATGGAAGTGGCGGCACCGCCTACGGCGTTTTCTATAACTCCCACTACTTCGTATTCGCGTACTACAGGCAGGTGCTGGGACTTCACCCAGCGCTGGCGAGATTCGCGATCACGCGGCTGTGTTCCTCATGCCGTTTTAGGGTTTGAGTCGCTAGGTCTGAAGCACGTCGCCCTATCTCAAGACTCGACCCCAGCCTGGCCGCAGGCCCGCGCGTCGAGTCCTGTCCGGGGTGCCACTGAACTGCACGGCTCGGCCCGCTTTTTTCGATTTCGGAACACCGCGACCGACCGCGTCTCTCCGAGTCGGTGCCGTATAGTGCCGTTTGCGTCCGTCGATGGCGTCTGCGAAGCCCGTACTCTCGGTAGGCAGGAAGTGCCCGTAGAGGTCGAGCAGAAGCTTGGCGCTCGACCATCCGCCCATATTCTGGATCCATTTGAGATTCGTACCGAAGGCCAGGTGAAGACTCGCGAAGGTATGACGCAATCCATGAGGGCTGAACTTGCGGTTCGGTCCCAGAGCGCGCGTCACGATTCGTCTGAAGGCACGCGCCCGGAAGTTGTGCGGGTTGATATATCCACCTGCCCGGTTTGGGAAGACCAGCGAATCGTTTCCGACGATATCGGGTCTGATTTCTGATAACGCGGAGACGAGACGCGACGAAAGCTCGATGGTGCGTTCCTTGCCTGTCTTGGTCGTGGACAGAGTCTTTCCATCCGAGAAACTCCTTCGGATCCGCGCTGTACGAGCTTCGAGATCGACATCCGCCCAGAGCAGCGCTGACGCTTCGCCCAGTCGCGTGCCGGTAGCAGCTAGAAAGGCGATGAAGTTCAGCCAATCAGGCTCGATCTCGGCGGTGGCACTCAGCAACTGTGAGAGTTCCTCGGAATCCAGAACGTTCTCTCGTGCCACTGGGCGGACACCAGAGTTGCGTCGCCTGGTCCGTGTTCTTCGCCAAGCCTCCACGGGGTTGGAATCGATGAGTTCAATCGTCTCCGCATAGGTAAAGATCTGATGCAGGACGGCGAGTGTCATTTCAATGGTGCGAGGGCTCCATTGAGGCTTCCTGTTCAGACACCAATCGTAGACCTCTTGGATATCGCCTTTTGTGATGGCTTTCAGATCTTTCCCTGCCAGTGAAGGATTCAGTCTCAGCCGAATATGAGATTCCGCGAGCCGGACCGTCTTCTCCGCAGGGGCACTCTCGTCACCACGCTCTAGAGGCAAGCGCATTTCACGCTCAAGCCACCTCTGGGCGAAGTCTTTGAAAAGTACCGGAGGGGCCCGTCACGGGGCTCCCCCTGGGTATTTAACATAACGCCCATACTCGGACGTTGTGCTGGAACCCAGCTTGAATGTCCTATCCCCCCGCATCACACTCGCCTCCGAGCAGCCAAGCCCGCAAGGCCGAGGCCAAGGAGGAGGGCGGTCGAGGGTTCGGGAATGACGGGGTAGAGGGTGTCCCGTCCACCGATATCGTCGTACTGCAGGGAGGTGAAGGCGGAAGCGGCGCAGAACGCGGTTGCGGGTATCCCGCAAGGGCCATTGGACATGATCGCCTGATGGTCGCGAAAATTCGAGACGGCGAGCATCGCGAATGGGTCGCTCGGGTCGATCGACATCTCGTTCAGCGGATCAGTGTCGGTATCGTAGTTTGGTTGTGCTCCGAAGGGATTGTCGCTATTCGGGTGGCCGAGGCCTATGGCGTGGCCAATTTCATGAATCAAGACACGAGTCATGATGTCGAGTTGTGTGGCCTGTCCGAGTGGTGCGAGGAACGCGAAGTTGTCGATGTTCAAGTAGATGTCGGCACCTGTGATGGAGTAGCCGGGGGTGGTTTGGCCATTCGTCAGCGGGCGGCTGTTGCTGAACGAGTTGGAGTCGACGTTGGCGAATCCAAAGAAACTAGTGCCCGCAAAGACTGAGTGGGGGATAGGACATACAAGCTGGGTTCTGGCATAACGTCCGAGTATGGGCGTTATGTTAAATCCCTAGGGGTGCCCGTGACGGGCTGCGATCTGGGCCGTCTCGTTGGCCTCGACCAGGTCCACATCGTGACGACAGATGCGCTCGATGGTCATGGGGAGATCGTAAGCGGCCACACCAGCAAGATCATCGGCAACGACACGGCGATGATCAGGATCTCGAGCGGCAAGCCCATCCGCCAGTAGTCGCCGAAGCGATAGCCGCCGGGGCCGAGGATGAGCGTGTTGTTCTTGTGGCCGATGGGGGTCAGGAAGGCGCAGGACGCGGCGATCGCCACCGTCATCAGGAACGGATCGGGGCTCAGCTCGAGTCGGCGGGCCAGATCGACGGCGATCGGTGCGGCCACGACCGCGGTGGCGGTGTTGTTCATCACGTCGGACAGCGTCATCGTGATGACCATCAGCACGGCGAGCACCACGACGCCGGACGCGCCCGCAGTCAAGGTCAGGATGCCGTCGGCGATCAGGCCCGTGCCGCCGGTGGTCTCGAGCGCGCTGCCGAGCGGGATCATTGATCCGAGCAGCACGATGACCGGCCATTCGACCTGGTCGTAGACCTCGCGCAGCGGAACGATCTTGAACGCGACCATCGCGGCCGCTGCGCAGGCGAGCGCGACCGGGAGATAGAGCACGCCGAAACTCGCCAGCGCGACCGCGATCGCGAAGCTGCCCACCGCCAGCCACGCCTTGTCGGTCTTGTTGCGCTGCAGCCCGCGTTCTGCGAGCGGCAGGCAGCCCATCCACTTGACGACGTCGGGCATCTCGTTGGCGTTGCCTTGCAACAAGAGCACGTCGCCCTCCTCGATCGTGAGCTGGCGCAGCCGCTCCCGGAACGCCTTGCCGCTGCGCGAGATGCCGATGAGGTGCACGCCGAAGCGGGACTTCAAGCGCAAGCTCATGGCGCTGCGGTTCGCGATGCGGGCGCCTGGCGGTACCACCACCTCCAGCAGCGCCACGTCCTTGGTCGCGAGCAAGCCGGCCTTCGTGCCCTCCACCGCAGCGTGCTCGAGCTTCTGGCCGGTGATGAATTGCTCGATGTCCTCGGGACCGCCCTTGATCACCAGCAGGTCGTTCTGGTCGATGCGCGCGTGGCGCGCCATCCCGGGCAGGCGCTTGCCGCCGCGGACCAGGCCGACGATGTCGATCTCGTTCTTGGCGGCGAGGTCATCGAGCTCGCGGATCTTCTCGCCGACCAGGCTCGAACCTTCGGGCACCAGCGCTTCGGCGACGTAGTCCTCGAGGTCGAACTCCGGGCCGGTGGGCGCCGTCGTCCGATCCCTCGGCAGCAGCCGCCAGCCAATCGTCGCCACGAACAGGAGCCCGACCAGCGCGCAGACGCCGCCGACGGGCGCGAAGTCGAACATCGAATACGAGTCGCCGAGCGCCTCTTCCCGGTACGCCGCGATGATGATGTTGGGTGGGGTGCCGATGAGGGTGACCAGGCCGCCGAGGATCGTGGCGAATGACAGCGGCATCAGCGTCAGCGCTGCGGCGCGCTTGGCCTTGCGCGCTGCCTGCAGGTCGACCGGCATGAGCAGCGCGAGCGCGCCGACGTTGTTCATCAGCGCGGACAGCAACGCGCCCAGCCCGGACAGCAGCAGGATGTGCGTCGTGAGCGTGCGCGCGGCTGCGGTGACCGCCTTCGCAAGCAGGTCCACCGCGCCTGAGTTGGCCAGGCCGCGGCTCACGATCAGCACCATCGCGATCACTGCCGTCGCGGGGTGACCGAAGCCCGAAAACGCCTGGTCCGACGGGACGACGCCACACAGCAGGCCTGCCAGCAAGGCGCCGAACGCCACGAGGTCGTAGCGCCAGCGGCCCCACACCAGTAACACCATCACCAGGCCGAGAATGGCGAAGACCGTGATTTGCTCGCCGGTCACAGTGTCGGACCATCGCCCACCCTGCGACCAGTTACAAGCCCGTGAAGTGGCGCGCTCGCGCGAGCGAGCTGTGAGGATAGGAGAAATAAGCGGGCTTTTGGGCTTGGGTTCAGGTTCCGGTAACGAATGTCCTGCCAAATGGAACCTGGGCTAAGGCTGGGCTAGGGCCGTGGGGCGGCACCTCATGCGGAATATTGATTCCGTGCGATTCAACAAGCGACCAGCAAACGTTGCCCGATTACCGAAAGAACTCAGATCACGCTGCATCTTCGTTCCAGAAGATCAAGACAAGCTTGCGCTAGACCGTCGTCCCTTTCATCACCACGCTCTCGGGGATAGGACATACAAGCTGCATTCTGGCATAACGTCGGGGATAGGACATTCAAGCTGCCTTCCAGCACAATGTCCGAGTATGGGCGTTATGTTAAATCCCTAGAGGATCCCGTGACGGTCCCCCTAGGCTCATATGATGCCCTTCACCTACAAGTTATTTGCCGCTTCCCTGCCGCGTTCTGTCAGTATTGGGGCTCGACTCACTCACCTCGGGAAGGGGTTTGTTATGCGGAAGTTGGTACTCGTAGCGGCGTTGGTTTTGATGGCGGGCGGCGCGCAGGCTGTGACGTTCAACGTCATCGGCGGGCAGTTGCATGGCGCGTCGAACGTCCTGGTGGGCGGCAGTTTATACGACGTTCAGTTCCTTGATGGTACGTGCATTGGTTTGTACAGCAGTTGCGATGACGTCTCGGACTTCACGTTTCAAACGGAGGCGTCGGCCGTGCTCGCCAGTCAGGCTTTGCTTGACCAAGTGTTCTTCGATTTTTATCCGAACGAGACGTATGGAATTGGCCCTGTCAATTACGGCATTGCTCTTACTCCCTACGCCCTCCTCATTGTCTGCTGTGACCCCACTGGTGATCCTTATCCCGCGGAGCCTCTCTTCGCCGGAGCGGTAAACTTTCACCCTATCTCGGGCTTCCCCGATCAAGTAGCCGCCCCCCCTAGCTGACGACCCGCAGCTAGGGCCCTCGTTTGGGTCGGGCGACTACGTTTATGCCGTGTGGTCTTCCGTCCCCGAGCCCTCGACCGCACTCCTCCTCGGCCTCGGTCTAACCGGCCTTGCGGCAAAGGGCCGTCGGCGCTCCTAACTCTTCTGTCTGAGACCAAGGGGATCGCTGCCAGGAGGCGTCCAAGGCGCTGAGTGTTCGGGTCGCCCTACTGCGGCATCCCAAGCGACGGCGCTTCCTCCCTCACCGGGCTCCCGCATGACTCGCAATGCGGTCCTTCGGCGTCGCGCTTTTTCCCGTCACGGGGCTCCCCCTGGGTATTTAACATAACGCCCATACTCGGACGTTGTGCTGGAACCCAGCTTGTATGTCCTATCCCCTGACGGGCAATCGCTTTTTCATCAACACCATGGGCGCTGGCACTTCTCCAACTTCCAGACCGATAAACTCGTTCGCAGCCTGCCAGCCATGGGCTTCATAGAAATCGCGTGCATTCTTGTTGCCCGCCAGAACATCTAATTCGGCAAAGGCATGTTTTTCGGCGATGAGGTCTTCGCCATACGCCAGAAGTCTTGCGCCATACCCCCGCCGTGCAGAGTCAGGGTGAATGTGCAGGGACTCAACCTTGTTCTCCACCACGAAGAGCAGACCGGCCAGCATGTGATCGGTTTTCTCTGCTCCGATCCTGTCAGTGGGCGTCCGTGAACTTCACGTCTCCAGCGAGTGATCGGTCGACCGGAATCGGACCGACGTCGGGAGAATCGTCACCCTCGTCTACGATTTCCGAGTATTCATCGCAATCCGGTAGCGTCGTATAGATTCCAGCCTCGATCGCGTTGCTGCACTTCTTGAAGGCCCTCTTGGTACCATCCCCCTGAACCGACAGGCTCGACTGCCCGAATCCCGCGCAGTTTTCGAAGCCCGTCGACCAGTCGTTGCGCTCGACCAGGCCATTCCTTCGTGTCAGGCGGCCGATGATCTCATCGCCCGATACGTCCACCTCGCGGGTGAACGTTGCTTTCTTGTCAGAACCGCAGCGCGGTGAACGATTTTTGCAGACGGGACGATTCTTGAATCGGATCTTGCTGCCATCGACCTTGATTCCCTTGAGGATCATGTCGTAGTCCCCTTCGGGACCCACGTCCAGCAAGCGCAGACAGGTGATCTCGAACTTCGAAAGGAACTGGGTATGAGCATTCGCTGCAGCGTCGCGATGGCGGGCTCTGCGGGTCTCGATTCCTGCTGAGGTATCGGCCTGAGTGATGGAAGAGAGCAGGACAGTCCCAGACAGATCTTCTTGCTGGGATGTGGTGTTCTCTCGGTCGATATTCTGGATGGTCAGGGAAAGCGCAGAGTTCAGTTCGATGCTGCTGTTCCGGATGAAGGTTCCGCCACCGGCAAGGTCTCCATCGTCTGCTGCGCGAAGAGTGAGAGGGCTCGTCAAGGTCACTGCTGTCGAAAGAACTGCAACACAAGTTTTCGCGTACTGCGCCATTTCCGCCTCCAAAGTTGGATCAATCGTTGATTGCTACGTCTTCAGCATCCGTATCTGCCGATCTTGGTCCTCGATCCCGTGATCGTCGGGAGTTCGAGCGACTTCACTGGTCCGGGCGAGATATTCTGTCAGATGTAGAACGGGGAGGAAAGGGGCGGGAGGCTTTCGTGACATCCGGGCTTACTTAGAAGAGGGTGGCATCGCGCGGCACCACCACGAGAAGCTCAGGCGGCACGCACATCTTCTGGTGCATCTTTGTCGAGAATACGTACCTCAGAGCACAGGAAGTTCAAGCTGCCTTTTCCCTGGGGTCGTGACTCCGGGTGAAGCGGACCGAACTAGATACCGCGCCTAACGCCCCACTGCCCGCTTCACGCCCAGTTCCAACAGCAGTCCCCCGAGGAGCCAGCCGATCTGTATGGGGACGGAGGCGGATCGGCTTTCCACGGTCACGACGTGGACGGGGGGAGTGAACTCGGCGGCGAGATCGCCGACTGCGGCGGCGGGGTAGACGTTAAACGTCCCGCTGGAAGGCTGGTAGACGCCGTTGCTGTCCACGTAATTCGTCACCGTGACGCTGGTCTGCGGTCCCGAAGGCGCGTACAAAACCCCGTTGTCTCCTACCTGGACCAATGGGCCGTCGTTTAATCTCGGCAATGAGGAAACCACCGGGCGGAAAGATATACGCCTGTCTCGTGCAGTTCGCGCTCGGGAAGTACAGCTCGATCGTCGTCGTACGAACGCCCGGGTACGTTCCATCTGTTATAGGGGATAGGACATACAAGCTGGGTTCTGGCACAACGTCCGAGTGTGGGCGTTATGTTGAATCCCTATTGGGAGCCCCGTGGCGGGAACTATCGCCGCAACAGAACCGCATCCTTTGCGGGCAGTGTCAGGACATCGATGGCGTCTCCATTGTTGACCGGGTCCTGGGTCCCGTCGATCCGTGAGAGAGCCGGGAGTGAACCCGTAAAATCCAGAGTCCAGGGCGACTCCGTCCCGTTAAGCACAACCAGGCCGTTCTCAAACCAGCGCAACCACCGGTCCGCACCGCCCTCGAACATCTGGATATTCCGGATCCAGGTGCTTCCTTCCTGCTCAGCAATGCCAAAACTCGGGTTGAACGCCTTGGACTCGGCTGTGAAGGAGATCGTGTAGCGCCTCCATTGATCGTCCAGGAGTACGGAACGGGTGGGGCCGGAGTTAAAGCCATTAAGGACCAGGAGACGAGGCACGTACCCATCACTCAGGTTTGCCGATCTGGGGTAGGCGCCCTTGGCCTCGAATGTCACCGTGTACTCGAAACCGGGTCGCGGCTGGGTGAGCGGCTGCGCCTGATACCGGACATTGAGAGGCCACCTCCTGATGGATTGTGTTTCCGAGATAAAACCAACGTCCGTCACCCTCAGTTCTTCGCCGATCATGCTCGACTCGGCACCGTTGTAGTCGACCAGACCCCAGGTGGCCGAGTTCAGCAGGTCAGATGCGGTGCTGAAGTGGTCCAGAATCTGACGGGGAGGACCGAGAGGCCTGCCGAGCCACCCCGACCGGTCTTGGAGCAGCCCGTTCTGGTACTCGTCCCACCGGAAGAGTCCAAACTGGCCTTCGCCTTCAGAGTGTGGGTGGGGAGTCCCAAGGAGGCACGACATGGCGACACCCAATCGGAACTGAGAATTCGAACTCGCCAGGCTGGGTGTCCACTGGAGCGTCGGCTCCTTGGTGAACGCGTAGGAAAATGCGGGGGGGGCTCCACGCTCCTGCTGCCGCATCATGTGGAGAATCGACTCGGACAGTCGGCCCTCGCCACCGTACTCCTTCCCAAATGACTCGTACTCCACACCATTGACAATGCCCTTCGGAAGTCGAGCCCCGTTCCTTGAGGGATCCCAAGCATCAACCTGAATGACCTTGTCGTGGCCCAGGATGTCCCGCAGTTCCGAGAAGAAGCGTGAGTTGCCGAGACCCCACTGGTTGAGCCCGTGGCCGTAGCCGTAGTCTGGAATCAGATCATTGTCCGCGTCCACGACGTGGCGAAAAAGTACGCCGGCACTGTCCTTCTTTTCCCGGTTCTGATGCCAGAGACCGACGTCGAACTGAATTCCATCGAAGCCCTTGGCTAGGAGCCAGTTGCTGTACCCGTTCGCCGCCCACTGGGCTGCGGTTAGCCCGTTGGCGTCCAGGGGGCTGCTCGCGGAGAAATTGAGCGACCACCACTTTTCCAGGTCGCAGCACCAAGGGACGATGGGGGCGAGGACAACTCCCTTAGAAGATTTGAAGCCGCGTGCTGGGAAGGCCTCCTTCAGGCCACGCTCTATGGTCAACGTTCCATCATCATCGACCAGGACGATCGTTACGAACTCGACCTCGCTCCAGTCGGGATCGCCATTGTTGTCGAGGGAATACAGCGCCGCGTGCATTGTCCACCCCTGGTCGGTGTCTGCACGTGCAAAGCGACTCCAGGCTGTGTCGAAATCCATCGGCATCAGCACCGTGTCGTGCTTGAGAATGCCGCCGTTTCTTCCTGAACCCGACACTAGTGCGCCGGCGTAGTAGAGGAGATGTCCAGGCCATAGATTCGTTGCCATGGGATAGGGGCCGGCATGCCAAACCGCTGCCGCCTCGGCGTGAAACACGGTGACGTGGTGTGGCATGCCTGGCTCTTCCAGGGCCGCGAGAGTGGCGATCGGGGAGTTGTCATGAACCACCTCGAAGTCAGCGAAGTCAGCCGGACCGAGGTCTGGAGAGTGGATTCCATCGGAGGCGCGAAAAGCCATGGGTGCGGGCATCTCCTCACGAAATGCGATCTTCTTGGAGATCTCCCCCGTCAGGTCGACCCGAAGAGAGCACAGGTCAACCGTGAAGTCGGGAGTCGCCGTGTTTGCCGATGTCGTCGAGATCCGGAAGACGGCGCTGTGCAGTGGCCCGGTCACGTTGTTGATCAGGGGCGTACTGTGGACGCGCAATGCGCCATCACCGTCCAGATAGCTCTGGTTCGCAATGGCCCATTGCTTTGCGCCCCCTTGTGTCTGCACGGTTTCGAGTTGTACTCGCACGTCAGCCACTGGACCATCGAATGACACCAGCGCCTCGATGTCGAACTGAATGGAGCCTCCGGTCAGGCCGTACTCCTCGATAACAGCGTTCAGCGCTGCGGTAACGTCTTGCTTCGCCCCATGCCAGTACCGAGTCCTGTTCCTCACATCCAGCTCGTAAAAGCCGGATTCGGCATCCCCACCAGACCGAACGAGGTTTACGCCGCTGCCAAACGCCTTCCAGACCGTGGAGAATTCTTCGGTTTCAAAGCCCGGCTCTCTCAGCAAGTCGGAAGATAGAATTCTTCTTGACTTTGCGGTGGCAGAGTCGCAGAGCGTGATGCCAACGAGAAACAGAAGGAGAAAGCGCGCCAGGATCACCCGCTCGTGCCGGTATGGCAGCGCCATCCTCGGGTTGGCGGACGAGGTGGGTGGCTGCGATTTCTCAGTCGACATGGTGGTTCCAGGGAGTGCTTGCATCGTTGTTTCCTTTCGCGAGGCCAGGGTTCGAA
Organism: Myxococcales bacterium; assembly: GCA_014240165.1. Taxonomy (GTDB): domain Bacteria; phylum Myxococcota_A; class UBA9160; order UBA9160; family UBA4427; genus JAZXM01. The sequence goes on from JAAZXM010000066.1 coordinate 12,473, forward strand.
GAGTGCGTTCTTCGTGGCGTCGTGGAATCTGTCAGGCTGCAAACCACCCCCATGAGCTTGAAAGCGCGGATGCAGCCCTTCAAGCTATCAGTCGCGGTCCTCCGCGAAATAGGACCAAAGAAACCGTGCGTCCATAGAAAAGAGATCTTCGACCTGAGGGGTTCATCTGTGAGAAGTGTGATTCAGCTTCTGAAGGGTGTGGCCACCGACGAAGTCCGTGTCCCCTTTCACGAGATTCACCGCGGCACGCTTGTGGCCATCGCTGAGCATATTTTCGAGACTTCGGTTGATCCCAACGAGCTTGACTCTGATTTCGGTAGTGTTCAGAGCGACGGGGATAGGACATACAAGCTGTCTTCCCGCACAACGTCCGAGTGTGGGCGTTATGTTAAATCCCTAGGGGAGCCCCGTGACGGGAAAATAGGAAAAGGAGCGCCTGGGATGGAGCCGCTGCCTCCCACGATTTTTTGCTTCAACGACGTGGGTACGGCGTGGGTACGAAAAAGCTTCCAATTCCTGCCAAACCGTGAGAGCATTGAGCATCGGTCGTTGCCTTCGGTCAGGAGTGTCCATGCTGCGCCGCTCGAGTTGGACGGTTGTCGTCGCCAAAAAAAGACCCATAAACCACCGCGCCCTCCGAGCGCGGACTCCGAGCGAAAATCGCCGGAAGAGACGCCCGCTGATCTCCCGAGTCGCCACGGCTCTCGCCGGTTTGCTGCTACCCATGGGCTTGCTGTCTTTGCCCAACACCGCCGAGGCCACCTTGTTCAGCCGAGCCGGGGGTTTGGCCTACTACGACGACCTCTTGAACATCACCTGGCTGGCCGATCCAAACTATGCCGATACAAGCGGCTTTACCGTTGGCTACGACGGCGCGATGAAGTTTTCGTGCGGCGACGAATACGGCACCCAGGGGACAGCGTGCGGGTACCTCGGCTGGCTGAATGCCCAGGCTCATCTGGGGGTCACAGGCTGGAGGTTGCCGCAAACGCCGACCGTCGACCCTTCCTGCGATTTGAGCGGATACAACTGTACCGGGGGTGAGATGGGAAGCTTGTACTACATAACCCTTGGCTTGGCCGCGGGAGCCCCGGGTGCAGTGGGCAACTCGAGTCCGTTTGCCACCATCGTGGCGGGCGACCACTACTACTGGACGGGTACACTACTCAGCGCCGAGCCCCCAGAGCCTATTTCGAGATTCGGGTGGGGAAACGGCGGCCGTGAAGATTCTTTCGGCGGAGCGCATTTCGGCACCGCCCACGCGTGGGCCGTTGTCGACGGCGACGTGCTCCTGGTGCCCGAACCCTCGACTGCGCTGCTGGTGGGCCTGGGGCTGCTGGCCTTGGCGACTCGGAAGTCCCTCGCCTAGCGGATCCCCCGCAGAAATTCCCCCGTAGCCCCCCGGCGGCGCCCCGAGTGGGAGTCGTTCATCGCCCAACGGCGAATCTTGGCGCGGCTGCGCGATCGCTCGGGTCACCGCGCCGCTTCCTGCGCCGGCGCACGCCTCGGCCTTTGCCGGCCAATGGCCGGAGGCGCTCGCCTTCTCGGCCTTCCGTCGGGCCTTTAGGCCCGCGCTCCGCCCGGCACCCACGTGCCGACTTATTGAATGCCATCAGAAAAATAGATTTCCTCCCCGGGTTCCCTTTCTCCTGCCAGAATGAGCCCTGGGACAGATCTGTCGGGGAGGGCATTCATACAGATCGAAAACGCCGTCGGAGCAGCGGCAGGGGATAGGACATACAAGCTGGGTTCTGGCACAACGTCCGAGTGTGGGCGTTATGTTAAGTCCTTGGGGGAGCCCTGTCGCGGGCTTCTCGCGGTGACAGCCACGCGTGTGCCTGCGCGCGCAAGTCGTCGCGCGATCGCGGGACCGATCTCGCGACTCGCGCCCGTTACGAGCGCCACCCGCCCGTCGAGCGAAACGTCTTGAGAACCCATTCGCATCCTTCACTACATGAGCTTTTGCACTTCGCTCATTCGGTGATCGCGATGGCCGCTAGGCCGCCGGCCGAATCTTGTACCGAACGGGCAGGGTCTTCAGCCCAACGACGAAGCTCGATGCGATATGCGTCGGATCCCCGGACGGCTCCATGAACTCGACGCGGTTCGCGATCTCAGAGAAGAGAGCGCGCGCCGAAAGCCTCGCCACATGCGCGCCGAGACAAAAATGTTCGCCCGTCCCGAAGCCCAAATGGCGATTGGGATGGCGCGCAATGTCGAATCCAAAGGGATTATCGAAGACGGCATCATCACGGTTCGCGGACGCGTAGTACATCACGAGGCTTTCGCCGGCGCGCATATTCACACCATGCAGTTCCACGTCCTCCTGAAGAGTGCGGCGCATGTAGTTCACAGGCGACGTCCAGCGGACGACTTCCTCGACCGTGCTCTTCGCGAGGGACGGATCGTCGCGGAGCTTCTGCAGCTGTTCCGGATTATCGAGCAGCGCCTGCATCCCACCGGAGATCGCATTTCGCGTCGTGTCGTGACCGGCGGTGAAGACGATCAGGTAGTAACCGAAGGTTTCCATCGGACCCATTTGCGATCCGTCGGCCATCTTCGCGTTCGCAAGCAGGCTCGCGAGATCATCCCGGGGATTCGCACGACGATCTTCGATCAGGCGCGTAAAGAGCGCGCCGAAATCCGCCATCAGCGACATGCTCGCCGCGCCGCGATCCTCCCCTTTCCGCTGCAGATCAGGATCATCCGCAGCGAAGAGCTGTTGTGTGAGCTCCAGCAAGAGATCCTCGTCCTCGGGCTCGATCCCAAGGATCGTTGCGAGCACGCGCAGCGGGTGACGCTGCGAAATTGACTCGACGAAATCTGTCTCGCCTTCGTCGCCTAGCTTGTCGATCTGCGCGCGGGCGCACTCGGTTACGATCTCATCGAGGCGGTGGATGCTTCGCGGCGTGAAAAATCCGCTCGCGACCTTCCGAAAATCGCGATGCTCCGGGGGATCCATCTCGATGATCGTTCGCATATTGCCAAACCCGTCGGCCGAAGCGTCACGTCGCGCGAGCATATTGTTGTCGAGCAGCATAGGACCTTCGGCGTTGCTGAATACGTCCGGCTTATTCGAGATATCCATGATGTCCGCATGACGCGTGATCGCGTAGAACGGGTGATAGAGCTCGGTCTCCGTCTTCCAGACCGGAGCATGCTTTCGAAGCTGTGTCCAAGCCGCGTGGGGTTGCCCGGCGACGCCGTAGTTCTTGGGAATGATCAGGTCGTTCGGGTCGAAGTCGGGGGTAAAGTCGGACGACATCGGCAAAATCCTCAGCTGAAGAGCGCCTCATTCATTCCAACGACCAGCACGCGGAATCACAGAGGGCGAATAGCTCACCCGGAACCGCCCGATGCGAGCCCATCGATTCTAGCGCCGAGAATCCCGCAGCGGGAGCGCCCGTTGCGATCCAAATCTACGCCGTGAGCGCCCTAAATTCGGGGGATAGGACATTCAAGCTGGCTTTTGGCACAACGTCCGAGTATGGGCGTTACGTTAAATCCCTAGGGGAGCCCTGTGACGGGCCTAGTGTCGAGTCAGCTGATCCGGTAGCCACTTCTTCCTTCGTCGCAGGAAGACCATCAACAGAATGATGAATGCCAGCATCACGACGCTGTGAACCATGCCGACCGCCGGGTGCGGCGTCGCGGTTTCGTTGTCGAACCCGTGCATCGAAAAAGAGCTGGCCGCGACGTGAATCCATCCAATGGCTGAAATCAGTGTGGACATCGCCGGCCCCCTTTCGAGGAGGGTAGGACATCCAAGCTGGGTTCTGACACAACGTCCGAGTATGGGCGTTATGTTAAATACCCAGGGGAGCCCCGTCGCGGGCAGGGGGATAGGACATATAAGCTGGCTTTTGGCACAACGTCCGAGTATGGGCGTTGTGTTAAGTCTCTAGGGGAACACCGCGGCGGGCAAGGGATGCCGAATCGCTCCCGAAACACAGAGAGGCGGGTCCGAACGTTTGATCAGGGCCCGCGTTTGATGTCGATTACAAAAAAAGGAAGCACACCCATGCTCAATACGCTGGCGCTTGTCGTGTTCCTCTTCCTGGCTGCAGAGGTCCGGGCTGAGGATCACTCGAAGGATCTCGTCCTCTTCGGTACCACCCACGGCCATTCCAATTGGTCAATCGATGCGTTCGGAGTGGGCAACCAGGTTTTGGGCCCCGAGGGCGCCTTCGAGTTTGCGCGTGGAGATAAGGTCACGCACCTGAACGGCAACGAGGTTCAGCTGAAGCGACCCCTCGATTTTTTCATGCTTTCGGATCACGCCGAGATGATGGGGACGGCGCCCGGCCTCAATGACGAGGAAAGCGTCGTCTACGATACGCCGATCGGTAAGCTCGTCCGGGCGGGTAAGGGAACCGAGGCCTTTACGATGATCGGTAACGCGATTATCTCGGGCAAACCGCTCGAGGGGCTGGGTGATCCGGAAATCGCCCAGTCGATGTGGAAGGAGTACGTCTTGATCGCCGACCGCTACAACGACCCAGGCGTCTTCACCACATTCCCCGGTTATGAGTGGACTTCGCTGCCCGGCGGATCGAACATGCATCGCAACATCATCTTCCGGAGTTCCAACGTTCCGGAGGCACCCTTCTCGGCGATGGATTCCGACCGTGCAGAGGATCTATGGAGCGCCATGGAGGGATGGCGCCAGCAGGGCATCGAAGTCTTCGCCATCTCGCACAACGGCAATGGCAGCCTCGGAAAGATGTTCGGGCTGCTCGATTCAGACGGAGCGCTCATCACCAAGGAGTGGGCCATCCGCCGAAACCGCAACGAACCACAGCACGAGGCTGGGCAGGTCAAGGGCGTCTCGATGGCCCATCCCATGTTCTCTTCCAACGACGAGTTCGCGAATTTCGAGATCTGGAACCGCGTTGTGCCCAACGGCGGGCCGATCTCGCCGATGCGAGGGAACTACGTCCGGGAGGGCTGGAAGATCGGCCTCGGAACGAAGTACCAGCTCGATGGCGTCAATCCTTACATGCTCGGGCTCGGGGGCGGCTCGGACTCCCACGCCACCATCAACACCTTCGAAGAGTTCAACAACCAAGGAAACCACGTTTTCGACAACACGCCGGAGCAACGTCGAAGCGGCCCGCCCGGGCAGAGCCTTGGAAAGCCCGGGGACAATCTCTACCTCACTCCGGGCACGCTGACCGGGGTGTGGGTGGCCAAGAATGACCGAGGCCACATCTTCGACGCGATGGAACGGCGCGAGAGCTACGCGACTTCCGGCACGCGGATCAAGGTACGCTTCTTTGCCGGATACGACTTCCCCAACGACATGATCTCGAAGGCGGGATGGGTCAATCGCGCCTACGCCTCAGGGGTCCCCATGGGAGGCGAACTGGCGCTGAAGGAGAAGCCTATCCGGATCGCGGTGCAGGCGATGAAGGATCCCGATGGCGCGAATCTCGATCGGATCCAGGTCATCAAGCTCTGGTCGGACGGCTACAGCGAATACGAGAAGATCTACGAGGTGGCGCTTTCCGGGGAGCGGCGCCCAAACCCTAAAACGGGCACCGTCCCTCCAGTGCCCAATACGGTCGACGTCACCCAGGCGACGTACACCAACGAGCACGGGGCGACGCAGCTCCAGGCGGTCTGGACGGATCCGGACTTCGTCGCAGGGCGGGACGCGGTCTACTACGCGCGTGTTCTCGAAATTCCGACGCCGCGATGGTCGACCTACGACGCCGTGGAACTCGGGCTGCCGCCGTCGGGCAAGGTGCCGGCGACGATCCAAGAACGTGCATGGACCTCGCCGATCTGGATCTCGCAGAAGGACTGAGTCGCGGATGATAGGCCATTCAAGCTGTCTTCCGGCAGGGCGTCCGAGTATGGCCGTTATGTTAAATCCCTAGGGGAGCCCTGTCGCGGGGAGTCGGCCTTCGCGATCGCCTCCAGCGCCTGGCGCCCATCCGCAGCGGTGACACACCGGTGCTCCTCGTGTTCGAGCCGCCGCGAGAGCAGGTCGCGGTTCGGCTCCTTGTTGTCGACGATCAAGATATGCCCGGGTGCCTCTGCATCGGCGGCGCGTTGCTCTTCCAGATCATGGATGGTGGCGGCGATCTCCCGCACCATGCGCGGCGCCGGGCCCTGCGCTTCGAGCTCGGCCTGACCGATGACGACGCCGCTGAAGTCGATCATGTCTTTGACGTGACTGCCCAGCCGCTCCGCCGCAGTGCAGATCCGCTACAGGTCCGTAGCGACCTGTTCCTCGTTGTCGCGGTCGACCTCTTCGAGCAGCATCTCGCTGTAGCCGAGAATGGCGTTGATGGGAGTACGCAGATCGTGCCGCTTGGTGGCGATGAAGGTCTCGCGGACGAATCGGTCCGAGCGGCTCATCCGCGCGAGCGCACGAGCTTGCGAACCTCACGCAGCAGCTCCTGCTGGCCGAAGGAGCCTTTCTGGAGGATCCGCGACACCTGACCCTCGAGCCGCACCCGGTCCTCCGCCGTGATTTCCTTGGCGGTGATCACCAGCACCGGAACCTCGCGCCACGCCTCATTGTTACGCAGCTCCGCCACGAACTCGAAGCCGTCCATCACGGGCATCATCAGGTCGAGAAGGATCAACCGCGGCAGAGCTTCGGCTACCCGGTCCAGTGCCACACGGCCGTTTTCGGCCTCTACCACCGGCCAACCGGCGCGCTCCAGGCCCTTGCGCAGGACATCCCGGTTGGCGGGTTCGTCGTCCACCACCAGCGCCGGCGCCGATAGATCGTCGCCCTCGTATTTGCGTAGTACCTCCGCGAGCTGGTCCCGATCGATGGGCTTGGTGAGGTACTCCGATGCTCCCAGCGCGAAGCCCAGGTTTCGTTCGTCGGTCATCGTCAGCAGAATGACCGGGATCGCCGCCAGCTCCGGGTCGTCCTTCAGCTGCTGGAGCACCGACCACCCGTCCACGTGGGGCATCATGACGTCGAGCGTGATGAGATCCGGGCGCTGCTCACGGGCGAGACGCAGCCCCTCTTCCCCATCGGCTGCGGTGATCACGCGATAGCCCTCGGAACCGAGGAAGCGCCCGATCAGGTCCCGAGCCGCCGCGTCGTCGTCGATGGCCAGCACGGTCGCTGCCCCTTCGGACGGGGCGTCCACGAGTCCCTCTCCCGCTGTCGCCTCCGGG
>JAAZXM010000066.1:19628-19952 GCA_014240165.1 Myxococcales bacterium
GATGGGAAGACCCAGCCCCGTACCGCCGTACTCCTTGGTGGTCGAGGCGTCGGCCTGGCTGAACTCCTCGAATACCCTGGAGAGTTCCTCCTCGTTCATGCCGATCCCCGAATCGCTCACCCGGAAGCGAAGCCAATCCTCGCCCGCCTCGCTGGTCCGATCGGCCTCCAGCCGAACCACACCCTCCTGGGTGAACTTGCAGGCGTTGCTGAGCAGGTTGAAGAGCATCTGGCGTAGCTTGGTCACGTCGCTGTGCATACGACCAAGGTCGTCGAGTCCGCTCAGCTCGATTTGGTTCGCGTTCTTGCGCACCAGGGGCAAAAT
>JAAZXM010000067.1 GCA_014240165.1 Myxococcales bacterium
TTCGGAAGGGTAAAAGAAACGCCCCAGAAAGTGACCGTGACCGTCCGCGCATCGTACTCGGCTGTCGTAAAAGCGTTCTCACCCAGGTAGGCGTCCAACGCGCTGCGCACCGCGAGTCCGTCGGGGAGTGGCCGGTCGAGTGAGTAAGTTTCCACCAGGCGAAGCTAGCAAATCGGCCCTCGCCCTCCCGGACAGACTCGATCGCGAGGCTTCTGTGCCGCCGCCCGGCTAAAGGCGTTCGCCGGTGCGTCGCCTCAAGGCGAGCAAGCCCGCGCCGACCACGAGCAGGGTTAGACCCACCGAGCCGAAAACATCGTGCTTCAATGCGGGGACAACGGAAGCCGGCGCGCTACTGCTGTGGTTCACGCAATCATCGAGGTTGAAAAGTTCGGCGACTGATTCGGCACCAAGAACCTCATCGAAAATGCAAACCTCATCGAGTGCGCCCGCGATTTCGTAGCCAAAACCAACGAGATCCGCAGTATCCGAACCGAGGTAGAGCATCCCTCGCCCCCCGCTGGTGGGTAGCGTCGCGAATGCCGCGGGGTCTCCCAGCGGTTCGCCGTTCAAGTAGAACCGGGCCTCCATGGTCTCGGCATCCCGGGTGGCCACGATATGGTGCCAGGTTCCCAGGCTGAGGTTCATGGGCAAAGTGGAGTAGACGCTTATGTTGTTCCCGCTCGAATGCTCCCAGTAGAAGTGCACGTAGGTACCGCCGCTGGCCTCCTGCAAATTCAGCCAATATGAGTAGTTGGTTTCCTCGTCCTCGGTGTAATAGTCGTTTGTCCCATAGGCGATCAGCGTATTGGCCCAGGTGCCGCCTCCCAGGCCATCCAGGCGCACCCAGAGAGAGAGCGTCAGGTCGCCGTTGAGAGCAAGGACATAGTCGTCCAGGGCCCCCGCCTCCGCGTAGTCGAGGTTCCCTGAAAGCCACAGCGCGTCGCCGCTGATCCCTCCCCCCGCAACCGTTGCTCCACCGAAGAGATCTGCATCGATGCCGCGACCCAAGGGCTCGGGCGCGTCATCGGCAGCCAGACCTCCTTCGAACGAGTACCGCGCGATCAGACCATGGGGCTCGGTACTTTCGCCAGCGGCCGTGGGCCAGGCCACGACATAACGATCCATCAAATCGTCGTAGGCGCCGTCGCCATCGCGATCAGCATAAAAGGACATCACCAGGAGATCGCCATCGACCTCACCGACCCCAAAACCCCAGAGTTGCTGGTAGGGCCGGATCGGCAAATAACCCGTATAGCCGCCCCCGGTGCCGATGATGTTCTCCCACGAATCTCCCCCGCCGCCCAGCCGACTGGGTTGGTAGCGGTGCCAGTGGCCACTGAATACCGCGCTCACCCCACGGCCCACGATGGTTTGCCAGAAAGCACCGCTCGTCCCGCCGTGATTGTTCTCTGATGAAAAGGACACGGGATGATGGGTAAAGACGATGGTGTGCTAGATTCCCAACTGCTGGGCCTCGGCCAACTTTGCATCCAACCACGTGAGGCCCTGGGGGCTGACGCGCGAACTCTGACCCGACTCCTGATCGCTCGTGATGCCGATGAAGCGAACGTTCTCGTGGTCAATAAAATAAGAGACCCCCTCCTCCCCGACAGGAGAATCATTGGTAGGCAGCCATGGGAAGGTCTCGGAAAACGCGTCGAAGGTTCCGACGCCCCCATAGACATCGTGATTGCCCGGGATCGGCAGCCGGGTTCCTACGAAAGCGTCGGTCGCCGCGAGAAAGTCAGCCCATTGGGCGCGGGTCGTGGTCAGCGAACTCGACCCCCCAACCAGGTCGCCTACGAAGAGCCCAAATGCCGGGTTATGGGTATTCATGTCCGCCACGAGTTGCGTCAGGACATCCCAGTTGACCGAAGCCTCGGCGCCATCGGTTTGGGTATCGCCGACGACGACGAAGCGAAAAGGCTGAGGCTCAGCCCCCTGGCCCTGAGCCGCCTGAGAGATCCCTGCAAGCCCGACCGCCAGCAAAGCCAGCGTCCCGGCCGTCCTCACCGACGTCGCGCGCTTCCAGCAATTCGGGAGGACAGGCATCCGAATGAGTATGGGGCATTCGGTCGCCGCCAGGAACCAGGGAGAAATGCGAAAAAAGGGGCCCGGAGGCTGGAAATCAGGCGCGCAGATCTTCCAGCCAGTCGCCCAGCGCGCGCAACTCCTCTTCGTGACTTTCATGGCGAAAAGTTTCATCAAGGGCTTCTTGAGCCCAGGCCCGCATGGCAGGCAACTGCAGGATGCGCTGGGCGTAGGCATCGCAATCGCCCGACAGCGTCAGCCCGTAGGTCTGCAAGCGAAAGGCCACGGGGGCAAAGAATGCGTCCACCGCGCTGAAATCAGGCCCCGCAAGAAAAGCTCCTCCGAACACGCCAAGGCCTTCCTCCCACAACTCGCGTAGGCGGCGCAGGTTCGCCTCGAGTTCGGTTGAAGTCTCATGCAAGCGAATGCGCAAACCCACGGTCATGGGGCATTCATTACGCAGGGCATGAAAGCCCGCATGCATCTCCGCCGCAGCGCTTCGTGCCCAGGCGCGCGCGTCGGCAGCCCGTGGCCACACCTCCGGAGACTGCTCGGCAATATATTCGACGATCCCAAGAGATTCCCAAACGACCCGTTCGCCCGCTTCGCCCTGGTCGTGCAAGCAGGGCACGAGTCCGGTCGGAGAAAAAGCACGGAATTTTGCCCAGCTGCCTTCCTTCTCGAACGGAACCAGCTCTTCGCGAAACGGAATTCCAAGGACCGAGAGCAGAACCCAGGGTCGCAGTGACCAGGAGGAATAATTCTTATTTCCTATATAGAGGGTGTACACGGCTCAAGCTCCCGCTGGCTGTATACTTGCCGGGGCCAGTATGTAATATTTTCCCTCGCCAAGGAACCCACCTGGGGGCACGCATGGAAGAAACCCAAAGCCTCTACCCAGTCGCCCAACTTGCCATAACGATCGCCGGCTTCGCGTCCCTCGTGGTGGTGCTCAAGCGCCGTGACGACGGGATGTGGGATAGCGGCGATGCGGACCGTTTCCACGGGATGCTGATCCATGCGAGCTTCGCAACGGGCTTCTGCTTTCTACCCATCGTGCTCTCTGCTTTCGTCGAGGACCCTCAGCACCTCTGGTCGACCTGCAGTTTGCTCTTGAGTGCGCAGCTATTCTGGCAAACACTGATGATCGCACGACTGAAGAGCTCGAATTGGCTCACGCGGCTCGGCACGCTGCCAGGCTTTCTGGCGGGGATCCTTCAGGTCTTCAACGTCTTCGGGGGCGATGGGCGTGCCGAGTTTCTGCCCTACCTCGTCGGCATTCTCTGGCATACCTTTCAAGCGGCCGCTCTCTTCGTCCTGCTGATCTGGGTTCGACCCGACCAGAAATCCTGAGCCCTACCCTTCAGCGAAGGGGCAGCTTTGCTGGCGAGGTTGCGATGCATTAGCGTTGACAGCCCGAACCGGAACCCTGACCAAGTGCGCTTCGCGAGGAAAACGAAATGGCCGACCCCACCTATTTGCCACTACTGAATGCGATTGCCGTCAACGAAGCCAAGGGCGAGATCCTTCTCAACGCCTGGGCTGACGCCACGAAGGACGAAGCCCTCGAGCAGGCGCTCCGCTTTGTCGCGATCCGAGAAGGCGAACACCACTGGGCCTTTGCCAAGCGCATGTGCGAACTCGGCCATGCGGTCTGCGAAGAAACAGCCTTCCAGGTCTTCAAGAACTTCGACGACCTGCTTGCGTTCGTGAGCTCGGACTCGAGCGACGCCGAAAAAATCGCCCGCCAGGATAGGGGCGAGGGCAGCGACGGCCCGGATATCTTTTCCAGTTTTTTCAACGACACCACCATCGACCCCCAAACAGGGGAACTCCTCGGGCGCTATATCGCCGAGGAACGCGATAGCGGCCGGCGTCTCAAAGCGGAATACGACCGGATCTGCGCCGCTGCCAGCGACGCCGCCTGATCCCGGTCCAGCCACCCAGGGAACTCAAGCTTCGGCTCAGCCAATGATCGGCTTCGACTTGGCGTCTGCAACTGAGTCAGTCCGTCAGCTCGATTTCGCCGGGTCGCCAGGTCTTGTCGAACCAGGGCTCCAGGGGCCCATATAAGCGCAAGCAGATGAACCAACCTTTGCCAGGCACGGTCTGGATCCAGTTCGACTCCTTCCCTGCGGGCGCTTCGGGGCCCAACCAGATGGTCGTCGAACCGTCAGCATTGGACTTCAAATCCTTGTTTCGTTCGCTGTTTTTGCTTGGGTAGGATTGCCCGGTTTGCAGCATCGATCTCGTCTGCGGATCGTAAACAACCAATGACCAGAAATCTTTTGCAGGGACGTCGCCCGGAATCGTGATCTTGTAGTTCTTCCCTCCGGCCAGGTAATCCCCTTTACTGTCTGTTACCGCGAGCGCGTACTGCGAGCCGGCGCCCACCATCTCCAAAACCATCGCCGGTGTATTGACAGTCGCGATATAGAAAAACAGGGTCCGCGCGTCCTTATTCCGGCCCCCTTTGCCGTCTTCGATCAACCACCGGTAATCTCCTCCATCAAAAGCACTGAACCATGCACTATCGGGCCCGTAGTACCCGATCGTTTCGGACCGTGGCCGAAATGCGAGAGCACGGGCGGTTGCGTTGCCGACTGCGACCGCATCAGTCAGGATCCGTTTCATGCGTTCATCGGGCTCGAACGGCTTGCCCTTCTGGATTCCAATCGCCGCGAGATTTCCTCTTAGCTCTGCATCGAGGAACTCCACAGGCTCCCGCTCGATCACCTCGGCGATTTCCTCATAGAAGGAAAAATCGTTGGCATGAATCGTGTTCATGACTCTCCCCGTACCGTTTATCACTTCCAGTTCGGGCGGATTCTCGGCTTGGGAGAGGGGATAGATTTTTAAACCTTTGGCCCACATTTCGACGGCCGAATCGGTTTTCCCATCTTTCAGGAAACCCCGAAGCGGCAGCCAATTTGTATACGTGCGGCTGCGGGCAACGAAGTAGCCATCGGGCGCCTCTCCTTCGAAATCAGGCGGCAGGATCAGATACTTACCGCCCTTGCCCCGATCGGGACCGGGCGCGCCCATATCCACGACGAACCGAAAATAGGCGTCGTTGACCGTCCCCGGACCAGCCCCCGGTGGAATTTCGACCACCGTGGGACCATCTCGCTCGAGATCAAGCAAACCAATCGCGTAGATCGTGTCTGTGTTCCCGGTCAGGAACAGACTGCGTGAATCCATCAAATCTTCGTACAAAAGGATCTCGTTGGCCTTGTCGACCCCGAGCCCTACCATGCCCCGCCGCATGGCTTCAACCGATGCCAGTGGCACCATATCCAAGAAAACCTCAGTCCCGCGCATCCGATCAAGGTTGTCGTAAACCGCCGCAACAGTCGCATCGTCCGGCATCCCGTCGAAGAAGTTGAGGGTCCCGAGATGATCGGTCTCAACCCTGTCCGGTGTCAGGATTTCGGGCGGGATAGAAGTGTTGTACCCGGATGGAACTTCGCCCAGGGCTCCGCTTGCTATAAAAAAATGGATGAGAATTATGGGGTACAAACCTTTTTTCATCATGGTCTTCCTCTTTTTCTGAATTGAATCATGCTCAGGTGGGCCTGGGCTCACGGGCGCCAGGCGGCCTGCCTTTGCCTGAGGGCGACTTCTTTGCGCCGCCCTTCCGGTGTAATCCGAGGCTCGCCCTGGGGTAGGACTTCGTCGAGGTCCACAAGGCGGACTTTTACGGTATCGATCTGCGGCCGCTCAGCGACGCCGATCCAGCGGTGGGTAATCAGGCCCTCCGGTTGTCCCTCGGTGTCGAGCCAATTGGCGAGGCCCGGATCGTCGTGGGCCACCACGAGTCGAAAGCGCCCATCCCTGCCCGGACGAATCTGGCGGTGATTGAGGCTCGTCACGTGATCGACGTAATTCGTATCGAATGACCCCAGCGCACTGCGCTGGAAGGCCCAATAGCGCCCGCTGACCATGGGCCCCTCGATGACCAATGCCTCGCCGGGCTCCAGGGCGTATGCGATGCCGCCGTAGAACAGATCGTCGGAGCCTCCAGCGACGCGGGCCGCGGGCAGGGATGCGTTGTTGGGGATCAAGGCGAGGCGCTGATTCAGCCAGGCATTCCAATAGACCACGTTGGCTTCGATCCAATCACCCGCGCGGGTGATGCGACGGGCCAACTCGGCATCGTCGATCTCCGGCGGCGCACTCCCCTCGCGCCCCACCCGCTCCAGAAAAAGCTCTGGCGGCTTCTGGTTCGTCCAATCGTCGATATAAACGCGCACGGTCAGGATGCGATGGTCGGTCGCCATCTGAAGCCACGGGCCCGGCACCTCTTCACGACCGATGGACAATGCGAAGTTCCCGTCTTCGGCAGGGGCAAGCTCGGGAACGTCGACATTGCGCGAGGTCTCAAATGCCGCCATGTGCATATCGCCCGTCGCCAAGGAGACGGCGACATGATCGATCCCCGCAAGGTTGCCACTGAGGCGATATTGAAAGCGGGAATCCACGTGGGCCCGGTAGTAGAGGTTGTCCGCATTCGGCCCGCCCCATTGCTGGAACCGGCCATTGCTTGCCATCAAGACCGGGTGGGCGGCATCGGCGTGGTCCACCTGCCATTGCAGGCCCTCAATGATGACGCCGATCAGGTGACGCTGAAGCCGCACGCGATCGGCCTCGCCCGCCGGAAAATCCGCTGCAAAGAGCCGATCGCCCAACGCCGCCATGCGCTCGGTGAACTCTCCCCAGGCACTTCGAGCTGATCCAGGAATAGGCGCAGCAGGCGCCTCGACCGGCATGCCCGTCCGGCTGAGAATTGCGAAGGCCGTTGCCAGCCCGAGCACAAAGGCAACCAAAGAGACGAGCAGAGTGCGCATCTCGGGAAGCTAGCGCGTCCAACCGTGTGCTCTACAAGCGATGGTCTTGATCACACCTTGAAGATGGGTGGCCCCGTTCATAACCCTTGCTGATCACCTTGCCAAGGCGCTCCGGACTGCCCCCTTCCCCTTCACGCCTACCCGCGCTTCCGAAGCAGGCCAAAAGCCGCCCCAACCGATCGGGAAACAAAGCCTAGGCGGGCTGAGTCCACTGCAGGCCCACGATCCCGAGAATAATCAGCGCGACACTCGCCGCGCGGGCAGCGGTCAGTTCCTCTCCGAAGAAAATCACCCCCACCAAGACCACCAGGGCCGTACCCAGGCCCGACCAGATCGCATAGGCCACGCCCACGTCGAGAGAACGAAGCACCAGGGCCAACAGGTAAAAAGAGAGGGCATAGAGAACCAGCGTGCCCACGGTGGGCCCAAGGCGAGAAAAGCCGTCCGACAGCTTCAGCATTGACGTTCCAGCCACCTCCACGAGTACGGCCGTCGCCAGTAAAACCCAATGATGCATTGTCTTCCTTCCTTTTACTTAAGTGCCCGGCTCAGGGCGCCGCGGTGCCTGCGAGGGCCGCGACCACCTGGGGATACATCTCCGCCTTGAGGCGGCTCATCACGGGCGAGGCCTTGGCGGCTAGACCCGCCGCCCATTCGACCGCGGATGAGACCACCGTGGCCTCGTCCTCCAGGCGGTCGACGATTCTGCGCTCGAGCGCGAGTTCGCCGGGGTAACGCGTGCCTGTCGCGATCACTTCGTGGGCGGTCTGCACCGGCAGGCGCGCTTGGATCAAGGCGGTCATGCCGGGATGAAGGCTCATTCCGAGATCGATTTCGGGCATGCAGAAATAGCCCCGGTCCCGGCGCATCACGCGGTAATCGTGGGCCAGGGCCAGCTGCGCACCCGCCCCGAAAGCGTGGCCGTTCATGGCCGCCACGGTAATCGCGGGGAAAGTCAGGATGCGGCTCATGATCGCGAGCACGCTTCCCAGATATTCCGCCGAGTCGACCTCGCCCGACTGCAGGAAGTCGAGATCCAACCCATTCGAATAGAATTTTCCCGAGCCCGTGGTCACGAGCGCCTTGGGTGCCGGCGCCGCTTCGGCCTCGTCGAGCAATTCATTCCAGCGGCGGATCACTTCGGCAGAGAACCGGTTCTCCCCCTCGTCCACCCGAAGGACCCACACTTCACCTTGTTGATCGAGTTCCAGCACCTGTCCAGCCTCCCCATATCCCGTACCCGCCGGGTGGTATCACCTCGGCAAAACGAGGCGCCCAGGCTAACACGCCGAGAACCGTCCGACCGCATCTCCCCCGGGTGACCCTGTGGAAGTCCATCGAAACCCGACTGGCGACGGACCCAAACCGCCTGGAAGCCGCGTTCGCGCCCGGGCGCAGGGCGGGATACCGTACCCGGGTCGCGCAGCACTCGAGCCGCGCGACGATTCGCTGAAAGAGGGAGACTTCAATGATCGAAACCACGCTCGAAAAATGGGAAGCCATCATTCAAGGAAAAGGCGGAGCCGACAAGAACGCTCTCTTGGACGACTTGCTGGCCGACGACGTGGTTTTTCTATCTCCAGTGGTCTTCACCCCCCAAAAGGGCAAGGCCGTAACAAAGCTCTACCTGGGAGCAGCCGGCGCGACCTTCGGGGGCGACGACGACACTGGCAAGAAAGCCTCTGAGCCGAGCGAAGACGCAAATAAGCAGGACGGGTTTCGATACATCAAGAAAATCGTGTCCGGAAACCACGCCACCCTTGAGTTTGAAACCACCATGGGCGGGAAATACGTCAACGGCGTCGACATCATTACGTGTAACGACGAGGGAAAGATCACCGAATTCAAAGTGATGATTCGGCCGCTCCAAGCCGTGAACGCGGTTCACGCCGCAATGGGCGCGATGCTGAAGAAGATGCAGGAGCGACCCGAAGCCGCGGCCTAGGGGCCCCTACCCCGCCGCCCCGAGCCAAGCCAAGCCAAGCCGGCCCTCCGCAGCCCGGCCTTCTAGGACCCTGGCCTCCCCTCAGAGCCGGGTGCCCGGGTCGACGGCGAGGCCCCGCCTCGCGTGCCAATGCAGCGCCTGAAAAACGAGCCTGGATGGTAGACTCCCGTTGCCACGTGATATCAGAAAAGGAGTTGTCCATGCGCCTCGAAGGCAAGGTTGCAGTGATCACCGGCGGGGCCAGTGGAATGGGGCTAGCCAGCGCGATGCGTTTTCTGGTCGAAGGCGCCCAGGTCGTAATCGCCGACTACAACAGCGTGACGGGCGAAGCTGCGCTTAAGGACGCGGCCGCAGCGGGGTTCGGTGAGTCGGTCTCATTCATCCGGACCGACGTGGCCCGTGAAGAAGACGTGGTCGCCATGCTCGAGCATGCGGTGGGCCGATTCGGTCGTCTCGACATCGTTTTCAACAACGCGGGTGTGGGCGGGGCCATCGGACCCGTCACCGAGACCTCGGTGGCGGATTGGGACTACACCTTTGATGTCCTGGCCAAAGGGGTATTCCTCGGCATCAAGCATTCCGCGAGGATCATGCGAGAGCAGAAATCCGGCGGCTCGATCATCAACACGGCGTCCATCGCGGGCCTGAGCGGTGATGGCGGCCCCCTGGTGTATTCAGCCGCGAAGGCGGCGGTGATCAATCTCAGCATGTCGGCAGCCGTGGAGTTGGCTCCCGACCTGATCCGGGTGAACACCATCTGCCCCGGCTTCATCGCCACCCCCCTGGCCGAGAGCGGAGACCCGGAAGGCACTCGTGTTCACTTCGCCAAGGCACAGCCTTGGCCCGATTACGGCCAGGGAGAGCACATCGCGGGCGCGGCCTTGTATTTCGCCAGCGACGACTCGCTCTTCGTGACGGGCGAAAAACTCGTGGTCGACGGCGGGTTGATGGCTGCCGGGCCCAAACTCTCGGAGGTTTTTCCCAGAACTTCTGCGCGAAACGCAAAAGTCTCAGGCGTCACCAAGG
Organism: Myxococcales bacterium; assembly: GCA_014240165.1. GTDB lineage: Bacteria > Myxococcota_A > UBA9160 > UBA9160 > UBA4427 > JAZXM01. The sequence continues at coordinate 9,850 of JAAZXM010000067.1, forward strand.
GCAGCACGGGGGCTGCCAACGAAATTCGCAGGCTCTGAAAACAAGGGGGGAATTCGATGGACGAAGGCGGACTGGAACGCAGAATTGCCCGACTGGAGGATCTCGAGGCCATCAAGCAACTCAAGGCTCGCTACTGTGAAATCTGCGACGATGACCACAACCCCGACCGAATCACGACGATTTTCTCCGAAGATGGGGTCTGGGAAGGCCGCGGCATCGGCAGGGCAAGGGGACATGCCGAAATCCGAAACTTGTTCGAGGGCTTTCAGAAACTCATGAGCTATTCGCAGCACATGGTGATGAACCCAATCATCGACGTGGACGCGGACGGCGAACACGCCCACGGCACCTGGTATTTCTTTGGCATGTTCACCTTCTACGAAGGAAACCAGGCCCGGTGGCAGGCCGCTCGCTACCACGAAGACTACGTCAAGGTAAGCGGCGAGTGGAAGATCGAGCACCTGCGCGTGAAGGGCCCCGCCATGGTGGCCGACTACGAAAAGGGCTGGGCGAAGCGGCCCCCTGAAGGCGCGCCGGGCTCGGGGTGAGTTCGGGGTTCGGCCTGGGGCCGGGAACTACACGAAGACCGCCTGCCCCCGCGCTCCCTCAAGCGTCGCCTTCATTGAAAGCTGCCACCAACCTCTGCCAGGTTGCTGGATCACCCTTCTCCGGCTCTCCAAAGTAGATCAGCACTTCATCGAGCATATCTCCGTATTTCTCCTCGAGGAGCCGGGGGATCTCTTCGTAGGTTCCCGTCACCGCGAACTCGTCGAGCATCTCATCGGTGATTTCTTCCGCCATGGAATCCCACTCGTTGTTCCGCGATTTATTTCTCAGCCGGATGAACGTTTCGTCCCAATCGTGGGCTTCGAACATGTCCTTGTAGAAGCTCGTGGAACCATAGAATCCGATCATGCCCCGCACGCGCTCGCGCATGGCGTCGAGTTCCTCGTCGGTGTCTCCCATTACGGCCATCACGGGCGCTGTGATCGTGAAGTCCGAACGCTTCCTCCCCGACATATCGAGCCCCTGCTGAATGTTGTCGATCACCTTCTCCCGCAGGGTCCTGCCCGTGTGGAAGCCATGGCAATGAAAGCCGTCGGCCACCTCGCCGGCCATCCGGCAATTCCACGGGTTGACGGCGCCGACAAAGATGGGCGGTGGCGGCACTTCGAGAGGGCCCGGGTTGAACATGGGCGTCATCAGGTTGAAGCGAAAGAAATCGCCCTCGAAGTCGAGCCTGGTGTCATTCTGAAAGCAATCCCAGATGGCCCGAATTGCCAGGATATATTCCTTCAACTTCGGTCCAGGCGAGTTCCATTCCAGGCCAAAACGGCGCTCATTATGCGCCTTGACCTGGGTTCCCAGGCCAAGTACAAAACGCCCGTTGGTGGCGTGCTGCAGATCCCAGGAGCTGTAGGCCAGGACCATTGGATTTCGCGGGAAGGCCAGTGCGACTTCGGGACCCAGCTTGATTCGGCTGGTGGCCGTGGCAGCGACCGAAAGCTGCATGAAGGGGTTGTGCTTACGCTCCGAGATATAGAGCGCCTCGAAGCCGAGCTCCTCGATTCGTTTCGCCGGAGCAGCGACGTCTTGCAGAGAGTCTACGACCAGGTTGGTGACCAATTTCAAATCGCATCTCCTGGGTTCGTCGGAAGCTTCGCCCCTTTTCAGGGGTGTCGTCGAGTTCACAGCCTACTGAAAGCTGGCCGGGGCGCCTGAGCCGTTTCGGTCTAAGAGCCTTCCGACGGACCAAGCGAATCAACAAAAGCATCGATCATGCGCAGTTCTCTTTCGGCGGACGCCTTGCTTGGGTTTCCCACCAAGCGAGTTCCGGCACCGACCGCCAGGGCACCAATCGCCGCAAGGAGATCTTCAGGCTCAACATCGTCCCGCACATGGCCAGCTTCTTGGAGCAAGCCCAAGCGATCGATATTCATGCTCCTCCAGTCCTCGATCCCCTGCTGAGGATCACCCACGGGATCACCTTGAGCATCTGATCGTGCCCTGAGTTCAAACCAATCTCCCCACTCCCTGCGGCGCTCAGTGTCGAGAGGCAGGGCGGCGCGCACCGCCGAACGGAGTTGCGAGATCCCTGCGGATCCGGCGTAGGCTGCTTCTATTCGGGCAACCAGCCGCTCACGCGCCTGATCGCAGCGCCCCTTGAGCTCTGAAATCGACAACTTCGCGGGGCTTCGCTCTTCAAGACCCAGCCGCCGGGCGTCGGATCGCGCCAGCTCGATCAGCTCTGCCTGAGAGTGGACGCCGAGTTTCCGGAACGACGACTTCAAATGGTTGCTCACTGTTCGCGGACTGAGTCCGAAAAGCGTCGCGATCGTGGCCACACGGCCTCCCTCAAGAAGTTCGAGGATGACTTCCTTTTCTCTCTTCGTGAGCTGGGAGTTCGCGCTGACGGGCATGCCTGGACCATTATGGCCCAGGCAACCGCACAGTAAAACTGCGAGACTTTCATCTGACGACCCCCGGAAAGGACCCTGAAATGCGTCATCTCACCCTTGTCTTGACTCCGCTTTTTCCCGTGCTCTTTCTCCTTTCCTGCTCGGAAGCCGAGAAATCTCAAACCTCTGCGAGCCTCCAGGCAGCGCCCACGCGGATCTCAGATCGAGGAGTCCAGGAGCACGGCAAGGTATGGCCGCGCAGTATCGAGTCGGCCTATATGGGCACATGGGGAGATAACCGAAACTCAGGCTCGACCCTCGTGACAAGCTTCGAGCAGCGCCGCCTGGCCGGCCAGAGCGAATACCTCAGCTGGACCCAGCCAAATTCGCCACCCGTATCCGCGCTGATGACCAACGGGAGCACCGAAGCCCCCAATGGACTCATCATCGCTGTTTCGCCGCGTGGCGGAGGTACATCTACGGTCGTGGCCCTCGACCTGAACGGCAAGGTGGTTTGGCGCACCGAGGAGTGGACCGGCGAAGACAAGGACGGCGACGGAATTCCCGACCAAGCAGGGCAGCGTAATGCCGTGGCTTCCAGCGCCGGCATCCAGGCCCCGATGGTCGACGAAGAAGGCGCGATCTATGTGGGCGACAATTACGGGGTCTGGAAACTGGACCAGGATACGGGGGAGCGTATCTGGTTCTCGCGCTTCTCCGACTATAGTGGCAACACACTCGCTTCCAACGACCTGCGTCTCTTCAACGAAGGCGAAGACGGCCTGGTGGGAAACGTGTTCGCATCGGGTTGGCATATCTGGCTCGATCGCCGAGATGGGTCACCTGTGATCGTCAAGGAACCCGACCCCTTCTCGGCCAATGATTGCCCGCTGCGTGCTCGGCTCTACGTCACCGCAAGCGGCGGCGAACTGGACAAGTCGGGCGAACTTGATGAGCTGACCTGCCTCGCCTATAGCGCCAACAACACCGTCCCTCAGCCGAACAACCTGGCGGTGCGGCCTGCGATTCCCGGCGTCTCAGAACGCGCGCGCTACATGTTCACCTACGCGGGCCCGGTGGGCCAACCCGACAAGGCTCGGCTCATCGCGTACGACTTCACCTACAGCAAAGACGCGGGATGGGGCCTCCGTAAGGCTTGGGAAAGAGTCATCCATGGGCTGACGGGGGCCACGCCCACGCTCAACCCCGACTACACGATCGTGAACGCCTCGGACGCCGAAGGCAACGTCAACTTCACATACGTCGAGAACGGCGAAGCGATCCCCAACCCCGACGTGGATTTCAACAGCTTCGGTTCGCCCGCCAATACCATCGATGGGCTCTACTGCGACTGGTGGACCCTGACCTGTATCTCGCCCGACGGAAAGACCGTGATCCAGGCCGATCACTCTGCGACAGAGGAGATCGCCGCACAGCTTCTGCCCGAACTGGACGACTACGCAATTCCCTTTCTCTGGGGGACGACGCCCGATGCGGACTATATCGGGGGGGGCATCGTGGATCCCGTGCGATGGACTGCCACTGCGAGCGTGGGCTACCCCTATTTCCTCGGAAGCGTGCTGGGCGCGACCACGCGCCTCGGCTCACTGACACCGACCACCATGGTGCCGGTGACCTTTGACGCAAAAACCGGCAAGCTCATGCCAGGCCAGACCTTTACACCTGAACTCACTCGGCCGGGCATCTCCCAGGCCAACGGCCTCGTAACCACCCGCGGCCGCTACGTCGTACAGAAGGCCGAGTTGCTGACCCTCTTCTACTACTACCTCTTCCAGGGCAACTACAACTTCTTCAACACGAACGAGGTCAGCTACGACGACGTGAGCCCCGAGGGCATGGCCGAACTCCAGGGGATGAGCGAGAAGCTCTATTTCTTCGGCCTCTTCGGCCCGATTGGCGAAGAAGGCATCGTTCCCGACCCATGGAAGGTGGCGCAACCCGAGGCCGGCATCACGATCTACGAACCGACTTCTTTCGTCACCGGGGTGCGAAACCAGCTCGAAATGGACCTTGGCCTGGTGGAATTCGCGCTCGCGAACCTCTGCACCATCGCGGGCTGCGAGATCGAAGAAGCAGCGGCCCGGCTCGGGTACGCGGCCTGGAATCTCGACTACTCCGTGCCCCACCAACTGGCGGAAGCCGGGGCCAGGAAGGAGATCGCGGACGATCAGCAGCGGATTCTCCAGCGGGCCACTTCGGCGGCGGCCCAACTCTGCCGCAGCGCGCGTGCGCGCCTCCTCGCCAGGCAGCCGAGGCTTCCCGACGCGTCAGAACTGGCACAGGCCAAGAAAGATGGAGCGGGGTGCCGGGCCGACCTGAATGCCCTCCTCGCCCAACTATGAGAGCGAAGTTGAAAAAGCAGATTCGAATCTTTCTCGCGGCCTTCGCGGGCGCCCTCGTTGTCATTGGGACTTTCTACGCCGTCTTGGCGAGCGATGGGTCCGGCCAGAAACGGGCCGAAGCCGAAATCACGAGCCTCTCTTCGCGCTGGGTATCGGCCGTCGCGAATCGCGATCCAGGGTTCGTTGACCTGCTCGGCGTAGGCGCAAGAGAACACTATGAAAGCCTCCGGGACTTAGCGCTCCACGGCGACGTATCCGCGCTCAATGCCCTCGGGCCCACAGACCAACTCCAGGCGCTGTTCCTGCGCCTGACGGTGGAGCCTGGCAAGCTGCAGGCGATGGACGGTCGCGAGATCCTCTTGCTCGCAGTCGATCAGCGCTGGATCGGACAGGACCTTCGCCGCAGCGACGAATTGCGCGAGATCGTCGTCGCCAATGACACGGCAACCGGTCGGCTCTACAAATTCGGGCGACACGACCGCCCGGATCGCGGCCTGCAATATTTTCTTCGCGAGAACGGAGCTTGGCGGGTCGATCTTCGCGGTGAACACGAGCGACTCCGGCTGGACTTCGAAGCGTTCGCGGCGCGGTCCGGGTTGCCGCCCTCCGAAGCGGCCTTCTTCATCCTCGAGACGCGGCTTCTCCGGAAGGTGACTCCCTCGGACTTCGTCCCGCCGACCTCCGAGCAGGGCTCCGGGATCGGTGTCGTCTCCAAGACGAAAGTCCCGACTGACCCCGCTCACCTTCGGGTGGTCGCGGTGCGCGAATCGCCGGACGATTCCACCCTGACCGCGATCACGATCGAAGACCGCAGGGAATCTTTGCGTTCGGTGCTCTCTGTTGGCGACTCGTTGGGTGACGAAGAGGGGTATCGCCTGACCCGCATCGCCGATGATCGGGCGTGGCTCGAACGCAATGGAGCGGGCCCTGTTTTGCGCCTCGAGTTGGGCGGGCCACCCCTTGATCAACGTCTTCGCGGCGACAAGCCAACCGGGGCGGGATTGTCACTTCTCGGCCAGGCGAAGCTCGGCGAAAAGCGCCAGGGATTGATGGCCCAATGGCGAAACGTAGGTTTACGCGGCCGACCCCAACTCCTGCAGCAGGTGTGGCTCGTCCCGGAACTCACGCCGGGCCGCGATGCCATGAGGGGCCTTCGCGTGCGAAAACTCGTCGAGGGAAGTTTCTGGCACCAGATCGGGTTGGCCGAGGGAGACCTGCTCGAAAAGGCGCAAGGCTCCGCCATCGATTCCATGGACCGCTGGCAGGAACTTCTACATATCGCCGAAACAGACCAGGAAATTTCCATCGTCGTGCAGAGAGGCGGACGAACGCTCAGGTTCCATACCCGAACCGTGCGCCCTCGCGGCTCGGCGAAGCCCGCGTAGCCACCCAGATCGGTTCGCTCCGCGACGGGCTCCCGCTATCGGGGCGCCGCTGAGCCGCCGCCCCGAACCAAACCGCCGGGCCGGGCCCCGGTATCCTTGCCTTCCCGAAACGTCGCCTCGCCCCCCACCAGGGTGGCCACGTAGCCGTCGGCACCCTGGAGCAGGCGGGGCGCGCCCGTGGGCAGATCGTTTTCGACCCGGGGCAGGTGCATGTTGATCCGTTCCAGGTCGATGACGTTCAGATCGGCCCGGCGCCCTGCTTCCACCACCCCGCGATCCGTGAACCCGTAGAGGTCCGCGGGCTCCTGGCTGAGCATGCGAACGGCTTCCTCGATGGAGAAGCGCTCGCCCCGGGTTCGATCGCGCACCCAATGCTGGAGCATGAAGGTCGGGTAGCCCGCGTCGCAGAGCACCGTCACGTGGGCACCGCCGTCGGCTGCACCGATGAACGTGCTCTCGTGCCGCATCATCGTCTCCACCGCGTCGAGATCGCCTTCGGCGTAGTTGCCCATGTAGACATGAAGAAAACCGTTTCCGATGGCGCACATCGTGTCGTAGACGACCTTCTCCGGGGGCTCCCCCAGGCGCTCGATGCGGCGCCCCAGGCTTTCTGCCGGTTCAGGCTCGAAGGTGGGGGCTTCGTCGACGATGTAGGTCGCACCGAGGCTTTGCATCACGATCATGTGGCCGTTCTGGAGCAGCGGCGATTGGACGGGTTCCGACAGGATCCGATCACGCAGGCCGGGGTCGCGCAAACGCTCGAGCCGCTCGGCAAGCGGAAGCTCGGCCACCTCCAGGTAGCTCGGGCGATCCATGAAGATATTGAAACTGTTCCAGCTCATAAGGATGCCGCCGGGCCGGTTGGCCGCCATGCCCACCAACTGGGCCCCCTCGGCGTTGGCCCGTTCCATGGTCTCCAGGAGTTCCTTCCAGAGATCGACCTGGACATTGTTCTGGGCCAGGGTGAACGACACCGCGCAGCCTGTCTCGAGGCTGAGTTCCCGGTAGAGGGCGATTTCAGCGCGGAAGCCTTCGGGGTTCTCCCCCATCAACCCGTCCGGCACCACCTGGAGCAGGTTGGAGCCCCCGGCCTGGGTGGCCCGCACCAGGGCAAGAATCTCGCTCTTGTCCGCAAAGGTGCCGGGCACCGCCTCGCCATTGGTGGAGACATGGAGCGCAATCCGGTTGGTGGAGAACGCCACCGCCCCTGCCCTGACGGCCTCTTCGGTGAGCGCTGCCATCTCGTCGATCTCTTCCCGGGTGGCCGGCCGGTTCACATCGCCCGAACGGCCAAGCACGTAGGCGCGGATCGCCCCGTGCGGCACCTGGGCGGCCAGTTCAATGGCCCGGGGCCTGCGCTCCAGGGCATCGAGGTATTCGGGAAAACTCTCCCACGCCCAGTCGATGCCGTCGGCCAGGGCCGCGCCCGGAATATCCTCCACCCCCTCCATGAGGGCGATCAGGAAATCCTCAGAGCCCGGGCGAACCGGGGCAAAGCCCACCCCGCAATTGCCGATCACCGCGGTGGTGACGCCGTGATCTGCCGACGGTGCCAAGCGATCGTCCCACGTGGCCTGGCCGTCATAGTGGGTGTGGGGGTCCACGAAACCCGGCGTCACCCACAAGCCGTCCGCTTCGATCACCTGGCGCGCGCCGGCGGGATCCACCGATGCGGGCGCCTCGATCCCCCGAACCAGGCCATCCTCCACCACCACGTCTGCCGGGCGCTCCGGGCACCCCGTGCCATCAACCAGCCTGCCCTGCCGAATCAATAAGTCCATCGACGCCCCCACAAAGAACTGAACCGGGACGATAGAACAGTTCTTCCGTCCTTGTTTTATGCGTACTCCCAAAGGCGACGAACGGCACCCCTCATACGCAAAGCCGGCGAGCACGCTCCCGCAAGCACCACCGGGGCGAGACCTGGTAGAGTCGGCTCATGAAAAATTGTGCGTGGATCGTATGTCTATTTATGCTCTCGTGTGCATCGGGCGCGGTTCCGGTTGCGACCGGTCCCGTCGACCCGGCGCAGATCGACGACCGGTGGTCGCTGCATGTCGTCACCACGGACCCGGATGGCGACGAACGGGTTACGCGCATCTGGATCGGTGTCCTCGAGGGAGATCCCATCCTTCGCACCGGTGACAGCCGCTGGTGGGCCAATCTCCAGCGTGATCCGACGATCCGGATACGGCTCTCGGGGACGGACCATGTCTTCCTCGCCGAACCCGTCACCGAGCCGAGCGAAAGAATTCGGATCGACGAGGTCTTCCTCGAAAAATACGGCGTCTGGGAGCGCGTGTTGTTTCCCCAGGATCGCGGAAAGACCCACACCCGCTACGCCCGCCTTCTCGCCAAATAAGCGCCAAATAAGCTCGCGAGAAAGCATCGCCTAAGAGTTCAACGCCGACCGCCGCCTGGGAATTCAAGCCCCCCCGATCGTCGCGGCGCAAAGCTTCGTAACCCAGGTGCTCCCAGTGCATGTGATTTAGGGAGCACTTGGAGAACCGCCGAAGTTGAATTCTGTTCGGGGCTAACCAGGTTCACCCATTGCTCGCGCCTTAAGCGGCTTTCATCTCCTCGCTTCAGAATATGGTGCTTGCGACATAAGAAAATAAGAAATAGTTCTAAGACACCGACGAAAAAAATACGCTTGGTCCTTTCGAAATCGCTTTTGTTTCCTGATGTATCGATTCACTATGACCGCTGTCTTTGAGTTTCGGAACCTGTGACTGGCGCTGCCCGCTGGCCGGGCTTTGGTTGCGGGATTCAAGTGCCATCTCAAGACTGCTGAGCGGATGTGGTGCGGGAAACTCTGGGAATGGATTCATGCGATTGCTTTTTTTTCTACTACCGATGGTGTTGTTCACAGTTTCAATTGGCGGAACGGCGCAAGCCTTTACCGCTGGCTTTGACCGATACACGAGTCACTTGACCGCATCGAGCCTCGATGCCTCCGAGTTGAAATCGGATCAAGAATGGGGCCAGACCTTCACGATCACTTTCGGTTCCCGATCGGAGGTAGGCCTCAACCAGGTGAGCCTCTACCTGTTTCGGGCGACAAACGCAAGCGGGAAGACGATCACGGCGTCTATTCGGGAGAGCTGGAATGGCACTTCGGTTTGGCAATCGACCATCGATGCAAACTCGATCGAAAACGATTCTTCTGCTAACGCGAACAACCTGCACGCCCCAGTCACCTTCTACGGAAGCACCGCCCAATTGTCTACCGGCACCCAGTATTACCTGCGGCTCGATACGACGGCATCCGAGAAGGTCTATGTCCACTTCGATGCCTCCTCTTCCTACTCGCCTGGCCACATGATCAACAAGGATGGAAATAGCGACAGTGGGAAAGATCTTCTCTTCGCAATTCCTGAGCCTTCGACCGCTCTCCTTGTCGCCCTCGGGCTGATGGGCATGGGCTTCCTCAGGAACGCCCGCTAGCCTGCCCATCAAAGCTCCGGCAGAAAAACACCTTCCCCCGTCCTATGTCTGTCTCCTGGTAGCGCTGACCACAAGCCCGAGCCCCACAAGAATCGCGGCGAAGGGTTCGGGGACGCGCGTCCAGCCTGCGAAGACCGGGTCAAAGGAAGTCGTGTCTTTGTGGAGGCATGTCTTCGTCCGATTCATCGAGGCGTCGTAACAGGGAACGCCAGTCTTGCCGCCTACCAGATCGATGCCTGTCAGGGTCGCATCGGTCGAAACCGCATCCAGCAGGTTCGCGCCAGACACGTCAACGCCCGCCAAGGTGGCGCCAGGCTGGAGGTTTTCCGCCGAGTCCGCCATGGCC
>JAAZXM010000068.1 GCA_014240165.1 Myxococcales bacterium
CTGTTGTCGAGATTGGCCACGGGGTTTGGCGGCAGGAAGAGTTGCAGGGTGAAGTCCGTAAACTTCTGCATGTCGGCCGCGTCCAGAATTCCGTCTTTGCCCACCAGTCCCTCGAAGGCCACGATGAAGTTTCGAAAGGAGTGCTCCTCGTTACACCTTGCCCCTATGGGCTCGGTGCAGAAATCCGTACCGAAAAAACCATCGACTCTGTCCCCCCGCCAATGATTGGCCCCGTGCGTGGAGAGCCCGCGCAAGGTCTGGGTTGTCATCGGGCCCTTCATGGGATGGAAGGTCGGCTGGGCGGGGAGCAGGGGAATCGCCGAAGGCTGCGTGTTGAGGGTGACCAATCCATCGGGATCTCCCAGGTTCCAGGCCAGTTGATCCATATCTCCAAAGATGTGGCAACTCGAGCAACTGGCCTCGCCATTGCCCGAGGTGAGCCGGGCGTCGTAAAGAAAGGGACGCCCCTCGACGAGGGAAAGAGGCTCGGGATTGTGCAATCGAAGCTTCTGCAACAGGGTCTTCGAAGCGAGTTCGATAACCTCCACCGTGTTGTCGAAGCGGGTCAGCACGTATATCCGGCCGTGGGTCTCATCCAGCGCCAACCCGGCCGGGCCGCCGCCCGTCGGGATGTAGTTCGCGCTCTCCACGGTGGGGTCGAAATTCGTCTCGAAGGCCGGATCCTCCAGGCTGGCCGAGCTGAATACACCGATCTTTCCCGAACCGAAGGCCGCCGTGTAAACCGTGAGACCATCCTGGGAGATCACCGCCTGGAGCGGGGTGGCGAGACTGTGGTCGATCTGGGTCGGATCCACGAGGTCGGGCATATCGGTGTGTAGCTTCGTGTAGTCGATATGCTGGTTCAGGTGCTGGGGGTCAACGCTGAAGGTCGTCGTGTCGATCACGGTGATCCGTGACTCCGAGAGGTGACCTTGAACCGTGCTGCCCCCGTGGTCGCCGGCCCCTTCGAAATTCTCGAGGTTCGGAAGTTCTGTATTCATGACATAGAGCTTCCCGGTCACGGCATTGACGACCATATTGAAAAGAATGGTGCCCACGTGATCGATTTCCACGAGACCCGTGGGTCCCGTGGCACCCAGGTTCGCGTCGAAAGCAAATACGTCGTGGTCGGGAAGGTTCAGCTGAACCAGGGGGCTCCAATCTCGCCCAGCAGCGTCGACCCAATCGGTTCCGTTGAACTGCACGATAATTCCGGTTTCCGGGGCCGGATCCCCCGCAATATTGTCATTGGGCCCGAGCACACCTCCAGGCGCTCCTCCGGAAGGGGCAGCCGTGCCGAATCCATTGGGAACGGCTTGTTCGGGAATGACCGTGGACCGGTTGCCCGAGCGGAACGCCGCGACATAGACGGTGTTCCCGTCGGGGCTGACCTCCAGGGCTCGCCCAGAGTCGTTGAAGAAGCTGAGGATGCGAAGAGGCGTCCCCCCAAGCGTGTGGCCGAGACTCGTCGCATCAAAGACCCAAACATCCAGCCGGGGCGTGCCCGGCTGCCTCAGCTGCGGATCGCCCGCCCCGTTGACACCCGAAATCGTGGGGTTCGTCCGCTGCTGGCCCCGGTGCGCGGTGGTGATGAAAACCCTATTCCCACCGGCCCCGCCCACAACGATGTCGTTGGGCTCATCGCCCACGAGCAGGGTCCGCACCACCTGGGGCGGGGTAGCGGTTGGGTCGACGATGCTGACGCTGTCTGAAAGATGGTTGACCACCCAGACCTCGTTCGGGGCACGCTCGGCCACCGCCACAGGTTCCACACCCACCGGAACCGATGCGTCATGAACCAGGCCTGTCGGCGTCACCGAGAAAATCTCCAGGCGAGCATCGGGAATATTCGTGACGTAGAGCGTGCTTCCATCCGCCGAAAGCGCCATCGGCCGGACCGGCCCGCTCTCGAATGCGTAAAAATCCTGCTGGGCGAGGGCCGCGCCCGCCGAGCCCAATAAGACCCCAAAAAAAACCAGAAGCCACAATGACGACCTCGTGCGCGCTCTCTTGACCGTGGACAAGAACATTTGATCTCTCCTGGGTTGACCCGGACGAAGCCCGCCGCTCGAGAACGAGCCTCGGGCCAAGCACCTCGGCAAAGCGCCTCGGTAAAGCGCGTCGGCAAAGCGCGTCGGCAAAGCGCCTCAGCAATCACGGCCTACCGGCGATGTCGCTCCAAACGGCTCGACGCGACCATTCTAAACCCAGACCCTGGAATTGATGACGATAATTAGAGGTGAATTTCACCGAAAGCTCGAAAAGCCGGAGCGCCTTAGGGGAAAAACCTGCTTTATTGAAAATCGAATCGGCAACTCGAAAGAATTTCGGAATGAAATAGGGCGCAGTTCGCGGCAGGAAGCCCTTTCGAAACCCGGTCGACTTTCACCCACCGTCCACCGTCGCGGACGGATCCGAAAAGAGCGAGCGAGCCTCGGCCCGGCAAACCCATCACCCGTGACCCAGGCCAGTCCTGACCGCGAGGAAAATTCTCGGGAACCTAGGCGGAGAGGTGGGCGCCCAGGGCGGCGCCCACTTGCTCGACTTCAATCAGGAAGGTGTCGTGGCCGTAAGGCGAATCCAATTCGAGGTAGGTCACCGCAAGCGCCTCGGCCTCGAGCAATCCAGCCAGTTCGCGCTGTTGCCAAACGGGAAAGAGAATGTCCGACTTGACGCCGATGACCAGGGCAGGCGCCTTGATATCCGATATCTGGGCGCAAGGGGCTCCCTGCGAAGAAGTGTCGGCGGCGGTGATATCAAAAAGATCCATGGCCTTCGATATATAGAGGTATGAATTGGGATCGTATTGGAGACAGAATTTATCGCCCTGATAGGCGAGGTAGCTCTCCACCTGGAAATCCTCGTCGAGAGTCGGCACCTCATCGGCTGAACGTCTACGGCCAAAGCGCTCCATCCACTCGGGACCCGACCGATAAGTGAGCGTGCCCATCTCGCGAGCCACGCGCAGACCCCGATGGGGGAAACTCCGGCCGTAGTAGCGCCCCGCGTTCCAATCGGGATCGGCCATCACTGCCTGGCGCTGAACGAAGCGCATGGCGATGGATTGGGGATGCGAACACGCCGCGGCCGAAATACTGACCAATCGCTGAACGCGATCCGGCGCCAGCGCGGCGAGCATCAGCGATTGCATGCCTCCGAGGGACGCCCCCACCGAGGCATGAAGGCATTGAATCCCGAGATGATCCAAGAGAAGAAGCTGGGCCCGGACCATGTCCTGAACCGTCAGGATGGGAAAATCCGTCGCGTAGGGGTTCCCCGTGGCGGGGTCTGTGGATGAGGGGCCCGTGCTGCCGTAGCAACCGCCAATCAAGTTGGTACAGAGGACGAAATAGCGATCGGTGTCGATCGCCAGCCCAGGGCCCACCATCTCCTCCCACCAACCCGGGTTCGGATTGCGCTCCTGACTTCGAGCATGGGAAGAGGCCGAAAGGCCAGTATGAAGCAAGACTGCGTTGTCCGCGCCGGGCGAGAGTTCCCCCCAACTCTCCCAGGCCAGGCTCAGCTCGGGCAATACGCCACCCCAATCACAGACGAAGGGTTCGCTCGAATGAAAGGTTTCGTAACCCGAAACCACCTTGCCGTATTGAGGTTCGGGGCCCGTGGGAATAGAAGGTCGCGACATGGGCTGACTCTAGAACTTTGGAAGCGGAATGGCGATCAACCAACCCGCCCCTGCGACTCGCTTCAGGGCTCTTTACCCGCCCTGGATTTGCTCTTCGAAGAGCAGAGAAAAAAACTAGAGCATGTGCGAATTCACCAGCACACCCCCATCGCATTGCACGCAAGCCCCGGTCACAAAGGAAGCTCTTTCCGAGGCCAGCCAGACCACCGCTTCGGCGACCTCTTCCGGCTTGCCCACTCGCCGCATGGCATGTTGGGCGACGGTCCGGTCCGCAAAATCGGGGAACTTCTCAAAATAGCGCGATAGCGCGGGCGTTTCGAAGCCACCGGGTGCCACCGAGTTGACCCGAACACCCCGGGCCGCGTACTCGGCTGCGGCCGTCTTGGTCAACGCATCGACCCCACCCTTGGCCGCGACGTAGGCGCCCAGAAACGCTTCACCCTTGAATTGGCTCGCCGAACTGATGTTGATGATCGAACCCCCACCCGAAGCGAGCATGGCGGGGACTTCGTATTTGATGCCGTGGAAGACCCCCTTGAGGCAAACATCGATGGTGCGACTCCAGGTGCGATCGTCGATTTCGTGGGTCAGGGCGAAATCCCCGGCCCCGCCCGCAGCATTATTCGAGGCCCAGTCGAGGCCGCCGAAGCCCTCCACCACGCGCGCCACGGCGGCCTCCACCTCGGAAGCCTCGGCGACGTCGGCCCTGCAGACGATCGCTTCGCCCCCGGCCTCTCGCACGATGGTCGCCGTTTCTTCCGCCGCAGCGGGGTCGATGTCCAGGATGCCCACCCGTGCGCCTTCTCGCGCCGCAAGCAGGCAGGTGGCCCGTCCCAGGCCGGATCCCGCGCCCGTGACCAATCCTCTCTTTCCCTGCAACATCCCCATGACCAAGCTTTCTCCTTCGTCTGTTCGCGAGTCAAGCCCAGGCCTTCGACCCTTCTGCTTTCGGATCAACCTTTGGGCGCAATGATTTTCATCAAGCCAGTCCTCAAAGACGGCAGGAGCGTGCAGGCAATGCCCTTGGACATCAGGGCGAGCCACAGGCGTGGCAGCAGAAATCTCCATGCCGGCGGCGCCATGCTAGCAGCCCGGTTTCCCGCCGGATCCGAGCAAACAAAATCCACAGCGAATCGGTTATCCTGAAATTTCCGGGAGGAAAGCCATGACCCTGAGCCAACTGCTTCAATCGGATGCGACCTTCGAGCAGATCACCCAACACCTCGACCACCTCGATGCGCTCGCGCGTCGCCAGGAAACACAGGCCCTCGATGGCCGGAGCCAAAAAGTGCTCTACGAGATGGCTGCGAAAGGTCCGCCCATCGACTTTGCGCACTTCGTGCCCGAAGGAACGAAGGACGACCAGGAGGTGATTCATGCTGGCCGCAATAGCCAGCCCGCCTTTCGCCTTTTCGAAAAACGCTGGTGCAGGCCCAGCGGACATCCCGGCGAACTCTGGGGCTACAACGAAGCCTCCGTTCGTCCATTGATCGGACCGGGTTATTTCGTCGCCCACCTGACCGAAAATGACGGGAGCGATCCGCGCGGGGCCGTGGTGGTGGATTATTTCATGCAGCCCGAGGGACCCGTGCCCGAAGGCTGGCCAGGAATTCGACCCAATAGCCGGGGCCTGCAGATGTTCGTCTACAACAAGATGCGCGACTATATGCGCAGGGTTTCCGAGCACGTCTCCATCGGTGCCGCCTACCGGATGGAGAAGCGAATCATGGGCTACTTCGTGCTCTGCCGAGAAGAAGAGACCTGATTCCGTCTCGGCTCGTCGGAGGCCTCTTGGAAATACCAGTCCAGGGCTTCGCGCTGAAAACTCCCCGAGGGCCAATGACGACCGCCCTCGTCCACGGAGAACTCGACCTCATAGCCGGCTCTCTCCAGGTTCTCCCGCATGGGCACAGCAATCTGGTCGAATGGGAAGAGCTCATCGGCTGTGCCGTATTCGAGATAAAAGCGAGTCCGCTTGTTGTCGACGCCAACCGCGTTGCGATCCATCATCGCGAAACCCGCCGCCCAGCAAAGGGCAGCATCGAAGAAGCCAGGGTTCGACAAGGCAAGGGAGAGGGCATAGCTCGCCCCGTCTGAATACCCGACCAGAACCTGACGCGCGGGGTCGATGGGGTAGCGCCGGTAGATGAGATCCCAGGCGTATTCCAGGAAGTCAAAATCCGGTTGCGCGTCGCCGCCCGCGATGAGATCCCATGTGGGCGCATCGGAGCGAGGTATGAGGAAGAATGCCTGGCGGCGATCGGGCTCGCCCCGGCAGGCCTTGACGAGCATCTCGTCCTGCCGACCTGCGCCGTGAAAGACGGTAATCAGGGGGTAGCTCCGATCGGGCTCGATCACCTCGGGTGTGAGTAAGATGGCCCTGCAGGGCCCCGATTGGACCTCAACGAATCCGACAGGCGAAGCCTCATCCCGAACCTCCATATTGCGATGATTCAGCCGAAGCACCATGCGTTCCATGGCGTTAGGATAACAGGATGCTGGCGGCTGCTGCCGTTCACATATCGAACGAAGCCGAAAAGCAAACTACGGAGTGAACGAATCCATGAGTGCGGGAAGACTTGAGGGCAAAGTGGCGATCATCACGGGCGCGGCCAGGGGGCAAGGCGAGTGTGAAGCCCGGCTCTTCGTGGAAGAAGGCGCCCGGGTCGTGCTCGGCGACATTCTCGACGAAGAAGGAAAGGCGGTCGCCGAGGACTTGGGCGATGCCGCGCGCTACGTGCATCTCGACGTCAGAAGCGAAGCGGATTGGGCGTCGGCGGTCGAAGCCGCGTCGAGCCTCGGAGCCTTGAACGTGTTGGTCAACAACGCGGCCATCACTCATTTCGCTTCATTGAAAGATACAACCCTCGAGGACTACAACCGCGTCATCGGTATCAACCAGGTGGGAACATTTTTGGGCATGCGCTCGGTCTTCGATCCCATGCGAGACGCCGGTGGCGGGTCGATCGTCAACGTATCTTCTATCGACGGTCTCAAGGCCAAGAATGGCCTTGTGGCCTACGCGAGCAGCAAATGGGCGATCCGGGGGTTGACGAAAGTCGCGGCCATTGAATTCGGCCGACACAATATACGGGTCAACTCGCTGCATCCCGGAGGTGTCGATACGGTGATGGGCAACCCCACGGGCTCAGAGGACATCGACCTCTTCTATAAGAACCAGCCGATCCCGCGTTGCGGCAAACCCATTGATATCGCCCGGCTCGCACTTTTCATGGCTTCGGACGAGTGTTCCTACAGTACCGGCTCCGAATTCATCGCCGACGGCGGCTGGAACGTTGGAGAATTCCTGCCCTACCTGCCCAGTTCTACTTGATCCCGTAGCGGGCAGAGATTCCGTCCAGGTAGATTTCGAGCACCTCGCCATAGAATTGCTCGAAATCGGGTACGGGCCCCTTTTCGAGACCCCTGAGTTCGGGGAATTGCCCCTCTTCAGATTCCCCGATATCAGCAATGAGTTCGCCCCAGGCCGCATTGAAGTCTTCCTGGGTCGCCCGGTGAAGATCCGAGCGTCGGATAAAATTGGTCAGGAGGCTCCAGATGTTGACGGCCTGATCGGCATTGAAACCATCTCTGCGGAGAACCGCCACGAAGCTATCCAGTCGCTGCAAGATAACTTCGCTCCTATCCGACCCGGCGCGAAAAAGCGATAACCGGGAAGGGGGCATGCTCCTCGCAATCGGGAATTGATTTTCCAAAAGCCATTTGCGATAGAGGACGAACGTCTGACGAATATATTCTCGCCAACCCAGGTCAGATGACGGCACTGGAACATCTGCGGCGATTTCTAAGGCGATCGCTTTCGAGATCGCCTCCTTGCTGGGGAAGTAGTGGTAGAGCGATTGAGACGAAACGCCGAGAATTTCGGCCAATTTGAGCAGGCTGAAATCCTCGGGAGAAATCCCCGCAGCGGCGCGGACAATCGCTTGGCGGGTAAGCCGCTTGGGACGCCCCCGACCCCCATTTCTGTCTTTTCTTTCTTTCTCAGCGTCGTCCAAGTCTTCCCATCCTGCCCGAACGCGCGCCGATCGGCCGTCTCTTGGGCGCGGAGAGGATAAAAACCCAATCTACTCCAAGTCAACTATTTTCCTAAGCTATTTGATTTTTTTAATCGGTTTAAAAAATGATTCAGCCAATCTGACGGTTCGTCAGATACGGTTTTCAAGGTCTCGACTCCGCTCTAGCGAAAGCTTCGGCAGGAGGAGACCATCGCCAAACCAGAGTCCGCCCGGATTCGGCGAAAGGCTGCCAGACTCGCGCGCTCACACTCAGCCGGGCCCCGGAGCAATGAGAGCATGGCTGCGGGGCCCCGATCGGAGGAGTAGACCGCCATGGACAACGAGAAAATCATTCGAGAATTCATCGCAGCCTGGTCTCGTCTCGACGCCGCCGAACTCGCTGGTTTCTTTGCCGAGGACGGCGTTTATCACAATATGCCCGCGGGCCCGGTGGCGGGCCGGAGCAATATCGAGCAGATGATCGGGGGCTTCATCGCCGCCTGGACCGAGACCGAGTGGGATGTGCTGAACCTCGTCGCCGATGGAAATCTGGTCATCGCCGAGCGACTCGATCGCACCAAAGCCGGGGAAAAGGGCGTCGACCTGCCCTGCACCGGGGTCTTCGAACTGGAAGAAGGCAAGATCAAGGTTTGGCGAGATTATTTCGACATGGCCACCTATGCCCGGGGCATGGGCTGATTCGGGCTATCATGGCTCTCCTCCGGGCGAATACTTCGCACGGATCGAGAGCTTGAAAAGGCGAGGCAATGGAGACCTTTCTCGTGGCCATGGTTGCCGCCGGGCTGGGCGCAGCAGCGGCCTGGGCCTGGGCAGCGCGCAACCTGGGGAAAACCCAGGAGGCCTATCGCAAGACACGCGAGGAACTCGCCGCGACTCGGGCGGAGCGCGATGCCGCCCAGCAGCAGGTCAAGCAGATTCAACAGGACCGGGAAGCCCTGAAGGAATCCTTCGGCTCCGTGGCCGCCGACCAGCTCAAAGCGAGCCGCGATGAGTTCCTGAAGCAGGCGGGCGAGCGCTTCGAGAAGAGTGAGCAGAAACAGGCCGGCGAATTACAAAAACGCCACGAATCCATCGAGAAGGAGTTCAAGACCCTGACCGAAACGGTCAAAACCTTCGAGAAGATGCACGGGGAAATCGAAAAACAGCGAACTGACGATTTCTCCGCAATGCGCGAACAGGTTCTTTCACTGCGCAGCCAGACCGAAGCGCTCGGTCAGTCCAGCACCGAGCTCTCCACGGCCCTTCGCGGATCGAGCCAAAGCCGGGGGAAGTGGGGAGAACTCGCGCTTCGCAACGTCTGCGAAGCTGCCGGCATGACAGAGCACTGTGATTTCGTCGAGCAGTCGGGGGAGGACTCTGGAAGACGGCCCGATCTCGTCGTCAACCTCCCCGGCGTGAGGCAGATCCCCGTCGATGCAAAGGTTCCGTATGCGGACTACGAAAGGATGGTTGGCGAGAAGGACCCCGACCTGCGAAAAGCGCTGCTGAAGAAGCACGGCGAGGTCACGCGGAACACCATGTTGGAACTTGCCAAGCGAAAATATGCGGACCAGTTGGAGGGCGAAGTCGACTTCACCGTGATGTTTATCGCAATCGAAAGCGTGGCTGCCGCAGCCTTCGAAGCCCGGCCCGACCTGCAACAGGAGGCCATCGACCGAGGGGTCCTCATCGCTACCCCGGTCACGCTCATCGCACTGCTTCGCAATGTGGGGCTCTATTGGCGCGAGGAAAAACTGGCGCGCAATGCCCGGGAGATCTCGGACGCAGCCCGGGAACTCCACGGTCGCATCCAGACTTTCCAGGGCCATCTCGCCAAGGCCGGGCGGGGACTCGATAGCGCCGTTCGGGAATTCAACTCGGCCATCGGATCCTACGAAGCCAGGGTCTTGCCCCAAGGTCGCCGGATCGAACAACTCTCGGCCATCGAGTCCGCCCGGGCGCTCCCAGAGCCCGTCCAGATCGAAACCCAGGTGCGCGAAATTTCGGGCGGCGAGTCCGAAGACCAGTGATCCAGGGTTATGGCTGGGCGCCCCACGGAGGGTCGCCTTGTCCTCCAGTCGCGATACACTGGGTCGCCCGATTCAAGGAGGCCACATGGCGGAAAAAATTGAAATCACCGAAGCAATGCAGGCCGTGGTTGGCGTGCAATCCGAACCCTGGACCCACGAAGTCACCACCACGAGCGTGCGTAGTTTTGCCCGGGGCGTGGGATATACCGATCCGGTCTATTTCGATGAGGAGGCGGCAAAAAAGGCGGGCTACCGCTCGCTTCCCTGCCCCCCCACCTATCTCGGCACGCCCATTTTCATTCCCGGCCTGAGCAACGATACCTTCAGTGGGCCAAAGAATACCGGGCCGGGGCTCAACCACGGACTCAAGAACGTACTCGACGGCGGAACCGAGACGGATTATCTCGCGGATATCTGCGCTGGGGATACGCTTTCCGTGACCTCATGCTGCGCAGATCTGAGCATTCGCGAAAGCAAGACCACGGGCCAGATGCTCATCGTCACCACCGAGTCTACCTACACCAATCAGGATGGAACCGTCGTCGCCAAACAACGCGGCCAGGGACTCTTCTACTAGGATTGCCTAGGATTTGCCGCCGATTCTGCCATTGCCGCGGGACCGGCCAGGAGAAAGCTTCATGCCCCTCAACTGGAACGCCTTCGAAGAAGGAAGCAACCTCCCGGAACTCGAGAAAGCACCGGGAGTCACCCAACTCGTGAAATACGCCGCGGGCGGAGGAGATTTCAACCCTCTGCATCACGACTTCGCCTTCCCCCAGAGCAAGGCCCTGGGCTCGATCATCATCCATGGACGCTTCAAATACGCAGCCCTGGGCGAGTTGGTATCCAACTGGCTCGACCATGGCGGACGAATCCGAACCCTCTCCTGCCAATACCGCGGCATGGATCTTCCCGACCAGCCCATGACCCTCGGCGGGGTTGTGAAGCGAAAATGGGAGGAAGGCGGCGAAAAATTGGCCGAGGTCGAACTCTTCGTGAAGAACGCCGAAGGCAAGAACACGACCCCGGGCAGCGCAGTGGTCGTCGTCAACGCCTGAGGCAGTCCAACCCGGCCAGGGCTTCGCTGCGGGCGTGATCCCCTGGC
Source organism: Myxococcales bacterium (assembly GCA_014240165.1). GTDB lineage: Bacteria > Myxococcota_A > UBA9160 > UBA9160 > UBA4427 > JAZXM01. The sequence continues at coordinate 10,795 of JAAZXM010000068.1, forward strand.
GACCCTAGTGCCGGGTGATTCCCGCCGCTGAGGGCCGTGCCCCCACGAGGCTCGTCACCGCATCCTGGATCCCGTCCAGGCTGAGCGGGTACATGGGGAAGATTTCGCCAATCACCTGGGTCGTCCGGGTATATTGCCAATCCGAAGGCGGGTCGGGGTTGAGCCAAACCGCTCGGTTGAAGTGGTCCTGGATGCGCATCAGCCAATCGATTCCCCGGGTATCGGATTCGAAACGCGGATTGATATTCCCGCGAGGGTTCATCAACTCTGCGGGGTGCATGGCGGCGTCGCCCACGATCAGAACCTTCCAGCGCTCATCGAATCGGCGCAAAAGATCACCTGTGGGAATCGCGTCCTTGACGTAGAGATCGGCGCTGGTTCCGAGCCGCTCGTAAACACAGTTGTGGAAATAGAACGACTTGAAATCCCGCAGCCCCCGTTCTTCGTGGAGCGCCGTCAAAAGCCGACTGACCGGTTCGTAGTAGGGCTCCATCGTGCCGCCCACGTCCATCAAGAGGAGGAGCCGAACATTATTTCGGCGCTCGGATTGGTACACGAGCTCGATTTCGCCGGCGTTGCGACAGGTTTCGTCCACCGTTTCATCGATATCCAATTCGTCGTCGGGGCCTTCGCGCGTCAAATGACGCAGGCGCTTCAGGGCCAGCCGAACGTTGCGGATATCCAGGGTGTGGTCGGTGCGGTACTCCTCGAAACGACGATCCTCAGCCACCTTCATCGCCGAGCGGTTCTGGGATTGCCCACCCACACGAATACCCGTGGGATGCTCGCCCCCGTTCCCGAAAGGTGAATGCCCGCCGGTCCCCACCCAGCGCCCTCCCCCATCGTGGCGCTCATCCTGCTCTTCCAGGGTTTCGAGATAGCGGCGCATCAATTCGTCGGCATCCAATTGCTCGAGCATTCTTCGCTGCTCGTCGGTCAGCCCGTCGAAATTCTTCGCATCACTCAACCACTCGCTGAGCTCGTCGCTCGCGCTGAGTTCGCCCTCTACACCCTTGAAGACCCGAGCGAAAACCCGATCGAATGCGTCGTAATAGGTCTCGCTCTTGATCAGGGTGGCCTTCGCAATATTGTAGAAGGCGAAGAGGTTCGAATCGTGGAGCCCCTTCTCGAGGCTCGTTATGAACATCTGCCATTCCTGGACCGCCACAGGAACGCCTTCGTCACGAAGACCGTAAAAGAGATCGAGAAACATAATCTTCCGCTTTATTGGTTGTAGCGGGGCCCGAGGTCGCTCCAATCCGAGGGCATGCTCCCGCCGCGCTCCTCGAAATCCGCCAAGGCCGCCGTGTCCTGTTCGTTCTTGAGCAATGAGCCCAGGAAGGGAATATGGCTTTCCAATTTTTCCTCGGTGACGCCCGACCGAAGCAGGGCAGCGATCCAATCGATCAGCTCGGAAGTCGAAGGCTTCTTCCGGAGATCCGGCTGCCCCCTGAGCCAATAGAATTTGATCAAAACCTGGTCCAGAAGCGTGGTGTCCACGTTCGGATGATGGACATCGACGATCTGACGCATCATGTCCGGCTCTGGGAACTCGATGAAATGGAAGACGCAGCGGCGCAAAAATGCGTCGGGCAATTCCTTCTCGTTATTCGACGTGATGATCACCAACGGCCGCTCCTGGGCGATCACCTCGTCTCCCGTTTCCATCACGGTAAAGCGCATTTCATCGAGCTCTCGCAGGATATCGTTCGGGAATTCGAGGTCTGCCTTGTCGACCTCATCGATCAGCAGAACCTGGCGCTTTTCGGCGCTGAAGACCCTGCCCACAGGGCCCAGCTTGATATAGCTGCGAATATCCCCGACGTTGCCTTCGCCAAAACGCGCATCGTTCAAGCGCTGGAGCGTGTCGTAAACGTAGAGACCCTCCATGGCCTTGCTCGTTGACTTGATATGCCACGACTCCATGGGGAGACCGAGACCTTCGGCCACGTGATGCGCCAGCAGCGTCTTGCCCGTCCCGGGCTCACCTTTGACAAGGAGGGGGCGCTCCAGCGCAATGGCGCAATTGACCGCTTCCACCAGGGATCGGGAAACGATATAGCCCTTGGTCCCGGTGAAACGATAGAAATCATTTTCTTCTGTCATGGTTCCTCTCTGGTCCAATGCCCCTCTTGCAGCGCAGAACTTGCCACGGGGTGCATGAGCGATCAGGCCGCAGGAGACGGCCTTTCGTGAACAAGTAGTTTCGAGTCTTCGCCGAAGAGCACGGAAATCTTGCCCTGGCCCATATGGGCCTGGACAACGCCTGTTCCGAGATTCGGGTGGATGATCTGGTCTCCAGGCTCGAAGCTCTCGAATATCGAATACGAACGCGCCGGCTTGTTGGGATCGGCTTCGATAATGGCCGCTTCGGCATCCATCTTCTTCGAACGGGATTTGGGTTTGGGCTTCAACTTGCCCGCTCCGGGCTCCCAGGCGACCTTGAGGCCCGCCGTCCCGCTCAAAGCCGGGCCCTCTTCCTCGTACGACCACGGGGGTTCTTCCCCCATATCGAGGCCAAGGAGAAAGACCTCTACACCGATCTGGGTGGCGATCTCCCGGCCCAGGCGTTCGATCTCGCGAATCCAGCCTGCGCCCTTCTGGGCTTCGCGCTTGCGACAGATTTCCCAATAGCGAGGGCTCGCCGCGATGATCAGCGCGGGTGCCTCTTCGCCGATGGCGTTGCCCGTAGCGGCCTCGACCTCCGCCCCGAGTGACTCGCGGTTGGCATCGACCATGGCGGCTTGCGCCAGCCCGGACAGCAGAGCCCGAAGCGGCGTATCCCCAGCCCCGCCTCGGGTTGCGTCCGCGGCAAGGTATTTCACTCGGACCACCACAAGCCGGCCGTCGGCGAACTGCCCGAGAAGATCTATGTCTTCAACACCCTTATTCGGATCGGCGTCACCCTTGGCCTTGTCCGGGGCCGCCGTGCGCAGGGGAACCAGATGGTCGACGATGGTCAACACTTGCTCTGTCGGCAATTCCAGGGGCTCACCGCCGGCTTTCGCCCAGCCCCCCAAAGCCATCGAGGCATGGCGATCGTCCTTGCCCGCCTGAGGGGCGCGCGGAATTCGGCCCGTGTTGACGCCCAGGTATTTCTTGCCCTTCTCGACGCGATTCGGGGCGGACTCAGCCTCTTGCTTATAAAGGGCTTCGAGTTTTTCGCCGGTCTGGTCCGCCGCGACTGCGCGGAAACCCTTGGCCTGCTTGACCTCGCGGTCATTGGCCAGATCAAGCAGTGGATGCAAGCTCACGGTGGCTCCTCCTGAATGGGAGAGGGAGACCATTCGATCCCTCCCGTCGCCGACCGCGTCCACGCGGCCATGCCCCTACCGGGCTCGCGCCCACCCCCGGAAGACCGTCGGATCGGTCATGAGAGGGCCTTCAAAACAGAGGCTCCGGCCGCAAGCCAGAGCCTCATCGTCGCTGCTCTTGATAAATTCTTGGACGTTTCGAGGACGCGTCTTCCCACCCCGTCAACTCGACCTAGGGTAGCGACATTCCCCGGGGCGCAACATCCGCGGTCCACATCGGCGGAAAGGATACGACTCGCCCCCGCGGGATCCAACTTCGATCCCAACTTGAATCGCCCCAGCCACAGCGATGGCCCGGGCGAGCGGGGTTACCCTTCACCTGCCCGGAAGCCAGTCCGCCCGATCGCTCCCCCCTTCTACCCTCCGCCAAGGAGTCGAACATGCCGCCCGACGCGACGTCCGATGCGCCCGCTCCCTTCCGCGAACGCCTGCGGATCGTGATCTTCGAAGCGGACACCCGGGCCGGCAAGGCCTTCGACGTCGCCCTGCTCATCAGCATCGGCCTCAGCATCCTGGCCGTCATGCTCGAGAGCGTCCCCGAAATCAATACCGAGCACGCCGCGCTCCTGCGCCGGGCCGAGTGGGGATTCACCGCGCTCTTCTCCCTGGAATACGCGCTTCGCCTCTACTCGGTTCCCCAGCCGCTCCGCTACGCGCGCAGTTTTTTCGGCGTCGTCGACCTGCTTTCGATCCTCCCCAGCTTCATCAGCCTTTTTCTCCCCGGGGCACAGTCCATGCTGGTGATCCGCTCCCTCCGCCTGCTTCGGGTTTTTCGCGTCTTCAAATTGGCCCGCTTCCTGGGAGAAGCCAACATCCTGCTCACCGCCATGCGCGCGAGCCAGCATAAAATCGGCGTCTTCCTGGGCACACTCTCCATCATGATCGTGATCCTCGGCACACTCATGTTCCTGGTGGAAGACAAAGCGACGGGCTTTACGAGCATCCCCCAGTCCATGTACTGGGCGATCGTCACCATGACGACGGTGGGCTACGGGGATATCGTCCCCCAGACGGTCACGGGTCAACTCCTGGCCTCGGTGGTCATGATGACCGGTTACGCCATCATCGCGATCCCTACCGGGATCGTGACCGCGGAGATCGTCGCCGCAGCCCGGGGCCCGATCACCACCCGGACCTGCGCCCATTGCGTCAGCGAGGGCCATGCTGCGGATGCCCTCTACTGCAAGGATTGCGGCGAGTCCCTGACCGGCGAGTGAAAGTGCGCCCCAAGCGGCCAGAACCCGCATTCCCCACTAGAATGGGGACCAGCCCCCCAGGCGCTGGCTCGGCGAGGCTTTGCTGGCCGGCCAGGAATGAAAGCATTCGGTCCGAGGAGGCGGAAGCGAGGCGTTGAGCGAATCCACCCTGCTCTTCGAACTCATCCTCCTGTTGGCGCTCACCGCCGCAGGGCTCGCCCTCTTCGAACGCATGCGCCTGCCCGCCATCGCGGGCTTCCTGGTGGTGGGCGCCGTCGCGGGCCCCGGTGGCCTCGCCCTGGTCCCCGATCCCGATCGGGTGCGGGTGCTGGCGGAAATCGGCGTCATCTTTCTGCTCTTCGAGATCGGCCTCGAACTCCCCATGTCCCGGTTACGCGACCTGGGCAAGATGGGCCTGATCGCAGGTGGGGCCCAGGTCGCGGTCACGGTCATCGCCGTCGCCGCGGGCGCGTATTTCATGGGCCTGTCCCCAGCCAGTGCCCTGGTGATGGGCGGATTGGTGTCCATGTCGAGCACCGCCCTGGTCATCCGCCTGCTCTCCGACGAGGCCCAGATCGATGCACCCCAAGGCCGTCTCGCCGTGTCGGTACTGGTCTTCCAGGATCTGGCCATCGTCCCCTTCCTGCTGGCGATCCCGTTCCTGGCCGGCGGCGGCGAGGATTCCGCCCAGGGTCTCGGCCTCTCGGTGATTCGCATGCTGGCCGCCCTGGCCCTGGTGCTCTTCATCGTGCGGGTGGGCGTGCCCCGCGTCCTGAACTTCGTCGCCCAAGCACGCTCCCCCGACCTCTTCAGCTTGCTCGCCCTGCTGATCGTGCTCGGCTCCGCCTTCCTCGCCGAGGAACTCGGCCTCACCCTGGCAGTGGGCGCCTTCCTGGCCGGGGTTGCCGCCACTTCGTCTCCCTACGCGCAACAACTCTTCAGCGAAGTCGTGCCCCTGCGCGGTGTCGTGCTCGGACTCTTCTTCACCGCCATCGGGATGCTCTTCGAACCCCAGGCCCTGATCGACCACGCGCCCCTGGTCCTTCTATACCTGATGATCACCGTGGTGCTTAAAACCGGCGTCATCGCTGCCGCCAGCACCCTGCTGCTGGGTCATAACCTTCGCGTCGGCCTGCTGGCGGGGTTGGCCCTATCCCAGACCGGCGAATTCACCTTCGTGCTCGCTGAAGCCGCTGCCCAGGCGGGACTCCTGGGCGAGCCCTATTACCAGATCGTCCTCTCGGGCTCGATTCTCAGCCTTCTCGCCAGCCCCTTCATCATGCGAGCGGCTCCCGGCATCGCCGACGCCGCGGCCCGCTGGCGCGACGGCGGCGATGGCGAAGCCGAAATCGTCCCCGAAGCGGACCCCAGCGTGCGCGGGCAGCGCGTGGTGGTCATCGGCTATGGGCCGGCGGGCCAAACCCTGACCCGGCTGCTGAGAACCATCGAGGTTCCCTACCTCATCATCGACAACAACCCCCGGGCCGTAGAACGCGCCCAGGCCCACGAGCCCCATATCCTCTTCGGCGACGCCACGCGGCCCACTCTGCTCTCGCGGCTGGGGGTCCACGAAGCCCGCCTGGTCGTGGTGGCGATCTCGGACGCCCTGGCCACCCGTCGTATCGTCACCCGCCTTCGACTGCTGGCCCCCGACACCCCGGTCCTGGCCCGAACGCGGTACGTGATGGAAGTCGACCCCTTGGAGACCGCCGGTGCCAGTAGCGTCGTCGCCGAGGAATTCGAGGCCAGCATCGAATTGGTGGCGCGCACCCTCGAGATTTTCGAAGTGCCGAGCGGACCCATCGCACGCTTTACCCAGGCTCTGCGCGACGAGGGGTATGGGGCGATTCGCAGCCCGGCCCCCCTGCCCATGGATCCCTGGCTGATGGAGCTCTTGGAGGAAAGCGATACCGAATGGCTCGAGTGTCCTCCGGGCTTTCCCGCCGAGCGCAGCCTTCAACAACTCGACGTTCGCGCGCGCACGGGCTGCACCATCCTGGCCGTCGAGCGCAGCGGGAACGCGAACACGAATCCGGACCCTGCGGAACCGCTCCACCCCGGCGATCGACTGCTGGTCCTCGGCGAAGCCGATGACCTGGTCAAACTGAAGGCCCTGCTCGAGAACGCCTGAGCTTTCCCTCGCGCAGGGGAAGCCATCCATGCTACCCCTACTGGACCCGAGCCCAGGCCGGGCCCCCTGGAGCCTCCATGCGAGACGCGTTCCTCCCCTCCGACACTTTCGCATCCCGTCATATCGGTCCGCGCCCGGGCGATCGCCTGGAAATGCTGCAGGGCCTGGGCTTCGATTCCCTGGACGCCCTGACGGCGGCAGCGGTGCCGGGCCCGATCCGCAGCGAGAAGCCCCTGGAACTCGACGGGCTTCCCGACAGGCCCCTGGGCGAGGCCGAACTCCTGGAGCAACTCCGCGCCATGTCGATGGAGAACTCGCCCATGCGCTCGTGGCTCGGCATGGGGTACTCCGGCGTCATCGTTCCCGGGGTGATCCAACGAGGCATCCTCGAAAACCCCGGCTGGTATACCCAATACACCCCCTACCAATCCGAAATCTCCCAGGGGCGCTTGGAAGCCCTTCTGGTCTTTCAGACCCTGATCTCGGATCTGACCGGGCTTCCTTTGGCAAACGCCTCCCTGCTCGATGAGGCCACCGCCGCCGCCGAGGCGGTGACGATGTGCCGCAACATCCAGTCGCGCAACAAGGCCAACGCCGTGTTCGTCTCGGATGACTGCCATCCGTCAACGCTCGCCGTGCTGCGTACGCGCGCCGAGGCCCTCGGCATGACATTGCACGTGGGCGACCCGGAAGCGGCGGAATTCGACGGCGCCGAACTCTGCGGCCTCCTCCTCCAATACCCGGGCACCGAGGGACAGATCACCGATCCGCGCGAGTGCATCGCCCGGGCCGGAGCGGCGGGCATCCCGGTGGTGATGGCCGCAGATCTTCTCGCCCTCACCTTGATCGAGTCACCCGGCACCCTGGGCGCCGACATCGCCGTCGGGTCCAGCCAGCGTTTCGGCGTTCCCCTGGGCTTTGGTGGACCCCACGCCGCCTACCTGGCCACCAGCGAAAAATACGCGCGCAAACTTCCCGGACGCATCGTCGGTGTCTCCCGGGACCGGGCGGGACGAACGGCCTACCGCCTGGCCATCCAGACCCGGGAGCAGCATATCCGGCGCGACAAGGCGACGAGCAATATCTGCACCGCCCAGGTTCTGCTCGCCATCATGGCGGGCATGTATGCCGTCTACCACGGGCCCGATGGTCTGCGCACGATTGCGCGCCGGGTCCACGGGCTCACCGCCTGCCTGGCCGCGGGTCTTCGCCGCCTGGGACACGAAGCCTCGGACGCCGCTTTTTTCGACACCCTCGTCGTGGAAACCGCAGCCCCGGGTGCGGGGGATATCCTTTCCGCCGCCTGGGAGCGGGGCATCAACCTGCGCGCCTACTCCTCGGAGTCCTCCGAGTCCTCCGAGTCTCCGGAAGCAGAAGGAAGGCTGGCCCGCCACGGCTCGGCGGCCAATCTCCTGGGCGTCGCATTCGACGAGACTACGACCCCGGATGATGTCATGGAAGTCCTCGAAGCGTTTTCCCCTGAAGGGCAATTGGATTTCGAATTCGCCGATCTGATCAAGGATGCGGACGAAGCGGTCGCGATTCCCCCGGAGCTTCAGCGCACCACCCCCTTCCTCGAACATCCGGTCTTCCACGAGCACCGATCGGAAACCGCCATGCTCCGCTACCTCCACCGCCTGGAGGCCAAGGACCTGGCGCTCAATACCGCGATGATCCCCCTGGGCTCGTGCACCATGAAGCTCAACCCCACCGCCGCCATGGTGCCCGTCACCTGGCCCGAATTCGCCCAACTCCACCCCTTCGCGCCGGCGGATCAATGCCTGGGCTACCAGGCGCTCTTCGACCAACTCGAAACCTGGCTGGGCGAGATCACCGGCCTGCCCGCGGTCTCGCTGCAACCGAATGCGGGCAGCCAAGGCGAATTCGCCGGCCTGCTGGCGATTCGCCGGCATCACGAAGCACAGGGCCAGGCCCAGCGTACGATCTGCTTGATCCCGAGTTCAGCCCACGGCACCAACGCGGCCAGCGCCGTGATCGCCGGCTTCGAATGTGTACCCGTGGCCTGCGACGAATCCGGCAACGTCGATTTCGATGATCTCGGCCGACAATGTGCGAAGCACGCCGACCGCCTGGGCGCCCTGATGATCAACGGCACCCGGATGACCTGTTCGTACATCGTCCATTTCTGGCTGTGTCCATGGTCGGTCAGGCAGTCGCCGTGGTCTGACGTGAACACGACAATCGAATTGTCGAGGTA
>JAAZXM010000069.1 GCA_014240165.1 Myxococcales bacterium
CCCGCCCATGCGCGAGAGTTTGCTCACATCGGCCAGCGAGGCGACGCCGGTGACGAGAGACGCGAACACCAGGGGCATGGCGATCAGCTTGAGGAGATTGACGAAGAGCGTGCCGAAGGGCGCGACCCAGTCCCGGGTGAAATCGGTGAGCCCCGTGGCCGCCGCGAAGAGACCGAAAGCTGCGCCCAGGCCAAGGCCAATCAGGATCTGCCAATGGAGTTTCATCTTGGATCGCCCCCCGTTGCCGTTTCAGCGGCTGGGGGAAGCATAAGGCAGACGTGGCCCGAATCGAATGCCCCCGATGGGCGGACTGGATGCGTAGTGCCGCCCACCGGGAGCGTTCGCGAATGCGAATGCGGCCAGTCGGGCGGCTGGGTGGAGTGACTTGCCTGGAAGGAGAATCGGGGCGCGCTGGCCTTCTATATAGAGGGAGTCAGCGCGGGTCTCGATTTCGGATCAACCCGGGCGCATTTTCCCCGGGGCCCCGCTGTCTGGGGGGGAAGAGCCTGGCGCGAGGGGGGCGCCCCCCATGCTTCTTATGGAATGGGGGCGCCCCGTTTTCGTTTCAGTCGCGGCAGCTTTCGTCGACTTCGAGGACCTCTTCGACGCGTACGGGAAAGCCCGCCTGGGCGTGGACGATGACGCCCACCGGCTTGGCGGTTTCTGCATCCGCCATGGCGGGCACGGCGCCGAAGACCGAGCCGTCGGTGTGCAGGGCGAGCACGATATCGAAGAGCGGCGAGTCATCGTCCAGGGGGCAGAAGTTCAGGGTTCGCTCGAAGCTGCCCTTGCCGTTGGCGCCGGGTACGAAGGCGTTGGGCACCCCGCCCAGGGGCCTGGGCCCGACGCCGCCGCCGGGCAGATCCATGAAGCCCCAGAGCGTGTAGAGCGCGTTGGGGACGAGGCCCCGGAATTTCATGCGAATCTGCGCCGAGTCTTCGCCGGTGCAGCGGATCTTTGCGCGACCGCGCGCGCCGAGCCAATCGCCCAGGGTCAGCGGGTCGTTGGGGAGAGATCGGCTGGGCGCGGTGATTTCTGCCTCGGGATGAGGCGGCAAGAAGGCGGTGTTGCCCGCGCCATCCACGGTGATGGGCACTTCGTGGAGCGGGATGTTGACGAGGTTCGGGTCGTAGCTCGGCGAAGAGGGGTCGACGGAAGTGGCGAGCACCGCGTCGCAGCGCGTATCGGGCGAGAGCGGGATCGGGTGGTCGCCGTCCGGGTTGTACTCGGCCACGTGCTCGCCGGCGGGCCCGCCCGGGCTTCCGTAGGAGTCGCCGAGATCCCAGCGCGGTTGTCCGTAGATCTGGAAGGATCCGGTGAGCGGCTGCAGGCGAAGGGTTCGCCGCGGGCCGTCATCGTCGTCGCTCGCCAGGGCGGCTCCGAAGGGTCCGAGCACCGCAAGGTTGAGGATCAGCAGGGTTCGAAGGGCAAAAAATCGCATGGGTCGGTCTCCAATTCAAAGGTCACCCGCTTGGGGCGACGCAAAGGGTTTTTGTCGCTTGGTATGAAGGACCAGTCGTTCCCGGGCCGCCCGTTGGATAGCCAAAGCGAAATTCGCCCAGAAACTCGACGCCAGGGTGTGAGGCGCTTCACGGAGCGACGGGACAACCCTCTGGGGACCGGCGAGGCTCGCTCTCAGTAGCGGTCGGTGTGCCACATGAAGGGATGGCCCGCTGGGAAGACCGTATCCAGCAGGTCGATCACTTCCGGCGTCGCGGGCTCGCCGCACGCATTGGGGTGCGCGACGAGCAGGCTTGCCACCGAGAGGTGCCCCATGGCGAGTTGCAGCAGGGCGCCGTCGGGCAGGTGGAGGTCGAGCTTGCGCCCGGATTGGCCGCCCGGGTTCAGGACGAAGCGGTCGCTCTGCCCCGGCGCGTGCAACCCGAGGTCGAGTTGGATGTCGCTGAAGCGTGAACTCGCCAGCCGGGTGTCGAGGGTTTCGCGCAGTCGCCCGATCAATCGCACCGGGGCCAGGGCCAGGCCCATGCAGCCGGACTTGCGCGTATAGGTGGAGCGGATCTCGAGCCCGTAGGGGCGCGCCATGGCGACAAAGGGGTGATCGGGCGCTACGCCGCCGCCGATCCGGCGGATTCCCGCCTCCCGGGCGATGGCGGCGATCTTGCGAACGGCGGCGTCGTGAAAGTCGGGGCCCTGCCCCACGACTTCACGAATTTCCAGGCGCTCGGGAAAGAATTTGACGCCAAAGTAGCCCGCGTCGCAGAGGTAGATCTCTGTGGGGCGGCGCACCAGCCACGGCCAAAGCTCCGCATCGCGGATGAGCGGTCCCGTCGTGTGGGCGTTGCCCTGGTTGTACATCGCAATGATGGCGTCCAGATCATCGGCTTCGTTCCAGGCGCGGAAAGGGTCATCTCGAAGAGGCGGCACTCCGGATGAATCCAACTCGACCTGGTAGTCGGCCGCTACGACCACGGCCCCGAGTCGGCGATAGAACGCGCCGCGCTGGGCGAAGCCGATCACCAGGTCGAAGTCGAGTTCCCTGATCTGGGGGAGTGCGGCCAGGGCCACTTCCTTGGCATATCCCTTGTGGTTCTCGTCGGGCTCGGCGGCCACCGCCTGGATGCCCCCCATGCGGATGGACTTTCCGGCGATTCGCATCTGGAAGTCGAGCAGCTGCCATTTGGCCACGATGCGACCCCCGACTTCGGCAACCCAGCAGAGCTCAGGGGGGATGAAAGGACAATTTTCGTAGGCCGAGCGCATGAGGGCGAACATGCCGTCGTATTCCCCGGGCCCGCTGAAAACCCGGGCGGTCAGGTCGGCGACGGCATCGGTTTCGTCAGCTCTCAGGGTTCGGACGATGGCCATGCGAATCCTCGGTTGCGGCGCGGCGCGTCTGGCGCCTGGCCCCAGCGCCCGGCCAGCGTAGCAGCCGCGTCGAGGCGATGGAGGAGCGCTCCCGCTCGTCTCGGCGCCGACTCAGACCCCGCCGCCGCGACCTCTCTTGGCGAGCCATTCTCGAGGCGCCCGATATGAATTGGCTTTCGATCGCGATTCCAGCGGGAATCGCCAGCGTCATCTGGCTCTCCAATTTTATCGAGGGAGGGACGCTCGTCCGCGCCAACGGATCGCGGTCCGGATGACGATCGGGTCTACTCTGCGAATTTGATCGCCGACTTTGATGCCGTGTCCAGCGCCGAACCCGATACGGCATTCGGTTTCTGTGGCTGGGTCGTCCCTCCGAATTTGCCTCTGGCACGAGACCCGTCTGGGGTAATTCAATAATCGGGGCAGGACGGAGATGGCGGGCAGGAACAACTCCATCGTGGTGCAGCACTTCGCGGACCGTTGGCGGGTTGGCGGACCCGGATCGGAATGCTGAACTGGCGCTGGAGTGGGTGGGTCCGGATGCCCCTCGCAGCCGCGAAACCTGCTGACTTGTAAGGGAATTTCTTCTGTTCCAGCGACCGGGAAGTCTGATAGACTTGGCCGACTTAACTCGCATCGCGCCAGCCCCGAGTTCAGTTTATCTCGAGACCTCAACAGCGGGGGAGAGACCGTCTCCCGCCGCGACAAAGTAGATCCCAAGGAGCTTAACGTGCACAGATTATTCACAGCGATCCTCGCCCCCTTCCTGCTTCTTTCCTTGCTGGCGCCTGCCGCTCAAGCAGAGGGTGCGCGGCTCTATGGCTCGGCGTCGATGGGCTTCTCCCTGCCCGATGCCGATATCTCGGGCACCCAGGCAGCCAGTGGTGCCAATGGTGATTTCGGAGCGGCGATTGGGGTCCAGACATCCGATGTCTTCCGCTGGGATATCGCCGAGGTTCATTACGTGAATTTCAGCGGAGCAGACCTGGGCTTTGGAACGAGTCGCTCGAGCTTGGCCCTGGGCACCGCGTTCAGTTGGGGCCTGTTCTCGCCGACTCGGCGTTACCAGCCCTATTTCAGCCTCGGGCTCGGCCCGGCCCGGCTTCGTTACCAGAGCAACACGACCGGGCAAAGCGATGACGATTGGGGTTTCGAGTGGAATGTCGGAGGCGGCGTCGACCTCGCGGTTTCCGAACAAGTGCGCTCGGGCATTCGTTACCGCTACCGGCGGTCGACTCGGAGCACCGAAAGCACCAATTACGTAATCAACGCCCACTCGCTCGTGCTCGAGATCGCTTTCGTGGGCGGCCCCTAGGCGGCGGCGAACCTGGAATAAAAGGTTCGGATCAGGGCTCGCACACGACCGATTGCGGCACTCTTCCGGTGCAGGCGACGATCTCCGTCACGCCCCCGGTAATTTGGGAGCAGGCGCCGTAGGCGGCCTGTTGTTCGGCATCTGCCGGGTTACTCGCCACAGCGACCTCGCAGCGTGTCTGCCCCCCGAACGCCACGCAGACTTCGCAACGCGTGCTGAGCTCCCCCATGGCGAGATAGACAACCGTCGCCGCGAAGGCGATCAAGACCAGGACTCCGACGAGCGTTCGACTCATGAGGCCATTCAGGATAGCGGTAGATCCGCGATCAAGGCGAGCCGTTCGCCGATCTTCCGCTTTTCGCGATCGGCGACGATGACTTTCGGGTCTCCTGCCAAAGAGATGATCAATCCCATGGCTCCCGATCGAGGCTACTCTCTCGCGATAAGGGGGAACCCATGAGCGAATTCGACCTGGAACAACTCTTTAAGAGTGTGCGCGAACAACTGGAGGCCGACCCCGCTGGTGCGAAGGATGCCGGGGTGGCTCCCGAGAACCTTGCTCGTGCGCTCGCGCACCCCCTGGCCAGAGCCGAACTCGAAAGGTCGGCCCCTATCGAATTTGCCTCGGTGGGCGAGGGCGAACCCGCCCCGGATTTCACCTTGGCTCGGCTTTCCCATGCCGACGAAGGCCAGACTGGCGAGGTGACACTTTCGGATCATTTCGGGAAGCGCCCGGTCGCCCTGATCTTCGGTAGCTATACCTGACCGCCTTTCCGGGCCCAGGCTGGGACCCTCAATACGATCTACCGGCGCTATCGGGACGATGTCGACTTCTATGTCATCTACATCAGGGAGATCCATCCCACGGATGGCTGGCAGGTCGACGAGAACGAGAAAGAAGAAGTGCTCTTCCGCCAACACCAATCGATGGAAGAACGCGTGGAGGTGGGAGCGGCCTGCATGCTGAAGCTCGCACTCGAGATGCCCGCCCTGGTAGATGCCATGGATGATGGTGTGGCCACGGCGTACGCCGGCGTTCCCGAGCGTCTTTACCTGGTGGGCCGGGATGGCAAAGTGGCCTACAAGGGCGGGATGGGGCCCATGTTCTTCCGTCCCTCGGAATGGGCGCAGCGCATCGATGACTATCTGGCGAGTGGCTCTGAAGCCTAGGAGCGCTCGGCGACTGCGTGAACGTCGGCGACCTGGCCCTCGTCGCCTTCGAGCAGGATGTCGTTGTAGTGACGCACGCCCCGGTGGTTGTAAGCCCCTTCGCGCTTGAAGCTCACCAGGACGCAGCTGCGAAAGGGGCCTTCGCGTCCTGTGGGCGGAGGGGCCGCGTGCCAGCCGTCACCGTAATGAATCGTGATGTCGCCCGGCTGGGCGGGGATCGTCACGCCGGGCAGGGCATTCTCGCCAACTGCCTCCCCCACGCGGTAGGTGCTGCGCCACGAGCCGGGCAGAAAGCGCAGCTCGCCGGCTTCCGGGGTATTGGGCCCGAGGAAGATGCTGCAGACCAGGGTGGGACACATGGCCGAGTGCCCTCCCATGCCGCAATCCCGATGCCAGGGCAGATCAGAAAGGCCCTCGTCGATTTCGGGAACCTTCCAAAGAATCGAGACCGCGTCGAGTTCCCCAGGATCATTGGGCAGCATCTTGGCCTTCGCGAGACCAACGAGTTCGAGAATGCGTGGGTCCTGGGTCAGCCCGGATAGCTGCGGCATGACACCCGCTTGAAGAGTCCGGCAGAGCGTGCTCTCGCCCTGGCGGTTCTTCACCCACCAGGATTTCTGATCGCCGGGTAGGGCGCGGCGATGGAGTTCCTTCGCGGCGGTACGAAAACTCTCGACTTCGTCGGGCGAAAAGGCCTGGCGAACGAAGAGGTAACCGGCTTCGTCGAGGAAGTGACGCATTTCCTTCAGGTCATCGCCCAACTCGAAGGCCTGGCAGGGGTCGAGTGGCCGGCCGTGGTGATCGCGCAAATCGATGGCTTCGACATCGTAGACGGGCCGCCCGGTATAGAGCGCGCGAAGGGCCGCTTCCCAGCGGACGAATTGCATCAGATCGCCCCGGGCAGCTTGGGCTTCGCCGTAGTAGAGAAGAGAGGCGGGTGATTCCAGGTCGTGGACGAGACCCTCCCAGCTCGCGTGTTCGAGTTCCACGACGACGTCGGCTTGTTCATCGCCGATGAGGATCTCGATTCGTTCGCCCGCCACCTGGTAGGTATAACTGCGATCGGCGACGCGGATCGCCAGGGGCCCCAGGTCCGAAGCGCCCTCTGCCGCGTTGGCCGCCAGCCCCTGTGCGATGCGCTGGGGCAGATCGCTCCGATGAAAAACATCGAATTCGATAGAGGGAAATTTCGTGGGCATGGGCTCACTCTGTGTGGTTGCAGCGTCAAGTGTATGAGACCCGAGCCAGCAATCAAGCGAATCGAAAGCGTGCTTGGTTCGGGCTCGAGGCTGCCAACCGTCACGGCTGTATGAACAGGCGAGGGGTATTGGTCGGCGGGGCACCCTGGGAAATGGCATACTGAGGCCTCGATCAGGTTCTGGCGACGCACTACCCGGCCCATTTCTCTGCCATTCGGGCCGCGCAAACAGGTGAGGGCGCTTTTGGAATATACGCTGATCGCGCAAGTAGTCGCCGCGCTCTTGGTGGTGATCGGCCTGGCTGGGCTCCTGCTTCCCATTCTCCCAGGGGCCCCCATCATTTTTCTTGGCCTGCTCTTGGCGGCGTGGGCAGAAGATTTCCAGTACCTGGGACTCGGTAGCTTGACGGTATTGGGTGTTCTTGCTCTGCTGACCTACGTGGTGGATTTCGGGGCCAGTGCTCTCGGTGCGCGCCGTTTCGGGGCTTCGCCGCGTGCGGTGGTGGGCGCAGGCCTGGGGGCGCTTGTGGGCATCTTCTTCGGGCTTCCGGGGATTCTATTCGGCCCCTTTCTGGGCGCGACGGTCGGCGAATTGAGTGCGCGGCGCAGCCTCGACGCTGCGACCCGGGCGGGCTTGGGGGCCAGCATAGGCCTTGTTCTGGGAGCCGCGCTGAAACTCAGTCTCGCGCTGTCAATGGTGGGCTTCTACGCGTTCGTTCGCTTCGCGTCCTTCTCCTAGGGCGAAGACGATTGATGACTTTTGATTCGAGAGTGGTGTTTCAAATGATCAATCTATTTTTGTTTCCAGGCTGAGCACTTTCCCGTTCCAGTTTTTTTTCGCCCGTTCCTTGGCACTCTCGGATGCTCTCGCCTGAATCATTGGATCTTTTTTTTACATATATTCTGCCGCTCACCTATAGGTTGCCCAGAAGGTAAAATATTCTTCTTAGTGATGACATTATTGCAATTTATGTCCTGCTCGGGCGGCCCTACCCTCACATGAACCTCCGCCTACTTACGCAATGCGTGCAGTTCGCATGACACATCCGAACTAAATTTTTCCCCATCCTTACGAATACGTTCGAAGACTCTTGCTCGCTAGAGACATTTTCGATGCTTCGCGCCAAGAGAAGTTCTATAGGGTGGCCTAATTCTTGCGTACCAGTAACTCATGTCCTTTGCTGAGTTCTCCATTGGAGTGCGAAAGCGCGCTTCGGGTGCTCCAGTTCGCCCGTATGCCCTTGTTGTCATGGTCGCTGCTCTTGCGATTTTCTCAGCGACCAGCAGCTTTTCAGGCGGACGATCCGGAAGTACTTCAGGATCGACCCGTGCGCCGGTTTGCAACGTCCCCACCGATGGGCACGCGAGCCCACTGAAGGCGGTCGGTTCGTTCGAGCAGCAGATGTTCAGGTTTGAGGAGTTCGGAACTCGCCAACTCGATCCGAGTAGCGGTGCGAAAGCGCCGTCAAAAAATCTTCCTGGCCCCGAGACGGCCCACAAGGTTCCTGCTGGGGGAAAGGTCGACGTCTTTCTCCAAGGTCCGATTCATCCCTTCCCGGTGCGCGACGCCAATGAGGCCGTTCCGAATCCCTGGCAGGCGATCATCGAAGCCACGCACACCGGGCCACTTTCGCCAATGGATGGCAAGTTCATCGCGACTTTTGCCGACGGCCGGCCCCCGGGCCGCTTCTTCGGGCATCAACGCTGGTACGAACTCTTCCCGCAGGTCTACTTCGAATCGGTAGTGACTGGGTCCAGAGTAAACGGCGGCCTTCGAGATCCGTGGCAGAGTCATCTTTACGCCTATGGAGAATTCGGCCCGGGCCCCGACGCTAAGTCGGGAACTGCGGATGACGGTCTCTACCACAGCGTTTATGCCTATACGGGGCCTGTCGATTCTTCTTCGCCTCTTGCGTCCAACAAAGACCCCGTTACGGGCATGCTCGATCTCGACCTTCGAGGCACGACGAGCGGGATCCCCATTGCCCTGCACCCGAACTTGCCCGTTCAGGACGCACAATCCCTGTGGACCTTCGACGGTACGCTCCCTCCGAAATTGCTGATGGCACGTATCGGGGAGCCCATCCTCTTTCGCAATCACAACGGGCTGCCGATCAAATTTGAGTCCAATCGGGGCTTCGGGAATCATTTCATTTCGACCCACGAGCATAACGGCCACAACCCGGCCGAGAGCGATGGATTCGCCCAGGCCTATTTTTTGCCCGGCCAATTCTACGACTATCACTGGCCGATGATCCTGGCCGGACATGACAGTATCAACAATGATCGTTCGGAGGATCGAGCCGCCCTGGCTTGCGATCCGGGCGAGCGGGTGAAAGTCAGCACGCCTGGTTCTGGAGATACGCTTCAGGAGAGGTTGACCTCCTTTGGTCATGCGACCGAAATCTGCCCGGCGAATGGCCGCGTGAATATCAGCGGCGATTTCCGGGAAACCATGAGTACCCATTGGTTTCATGATCACATGGTCGACTTCACCTCCCAGAACGTCTACAAGGGCAATTCCGCGATGATGAACTACTACAGCGCCCTTGATCGCGGCAATGAGTGCTGGAACGACGGCGTCAACCTCAGGCTTCCCAGTGGATGCGGTGAGAAATATGCCCTTCCCAAGGATGACTACGGCGTGCCTCAGCAATCCAAGCGAAGTTGGGGTGTGCGTGATTACGATGTCCAACTTTTGATTGCCAGCAAAGCGTGGGGGCAGGACACCTCTACATATCCAGGCGGCGAAGTCCTCACAGGGAAAAACGCTGTTGGTGCTGACATCGTCAATGATCAACTCTGGTTCGCCCCCTTCAACTCGGACGGTTTCGTGGGCGATCGGATGACGGTCAATTGGCTCTATAACCCCTACCTCAATGTCAGGGCGCGTCGTTATCGATTCCGAATTCTCAACGGGGACGTTTCGCGCTTTATGCGTTTCTCCCTGGTCGCTCAGCGAGAGGACAACTCGGGCGAGTTCAAGGGTGAGCATTCGGGCATTTCGTACGATCGGGTTCCCTTTCACATGATTGCCAACGACGGAAACGTTATGGAGCACGCGGTGCCCCACGACGGCAGCATGGACCTTGATCGCGACGGAGATTACCAGGACCACAACGGGATCCTCCCGACGCAATCGATTGCGGAGCGCTACGACATCGTCGTCGACTTTGCGAAATTCGCGCCCGGTACTCGAATCTATATGGTCAATTTATTGGAGCATCGAGACGGGCGCGGCCCCGAAAGGGTCATCCCGCTTGATGAAATCCTGGACGACACCCATGACAGCTGTGACTCAGCCGTCGGGAAGTTTTTCGAAATGCGCGTACACGCTTTTTCGGGCAAAGATTTGAGCATGAATCCAAGCGAGTTCGTGCCGGGCGAAAAAACCATGATTCCTCTGCCGGTGATCACCGAAGAGGAAATCCGTGGCGCGGTCAATCATAGTTTTCGGTTTGATGCGGGCGGTCTCTCGGATTCTCGCCCGCGAAACCTTACGTCGGATTTCTATCCGACGGCGGACGGCAATGTCTATGTTGAGAGTCAGACCACAATGGGAGAGGGCAGCGAGAGAGTCACTCTCCTCCCCCATCAGCCCGGCGAAGATAATCAGCTGAACCAGTTCGTTCAGTCTTGTATCGACTACGACCTTGAAGAGACAGACGACCATATGCTCCAGATGGGTCTGAGCTTTAATGATTATATGAACGATGTCCCGCTCTTCTCGATAGGCGAGAAAGAAACCTCGATTCTCGAATATCATGCCGAAGTAGCCTGGGGGATCAGTTCGAATCGAAACGGACTGAAGGCCGCCGACTTGCATCGTGTGAGCGTTGCTCCGGTGATGGGCGGACTGGAAATTTGGCACCTGGATGGGAGCGGCGCGAATTGGGCCCACAACATTCACATTCATTTCGAAGAGGGACGGATTCTTCGCCGGGATGGAAAGCCGCCGCCCGAGTGGGAGAAGTGGGCGCGCAAGGACGTCTATCGGCTGGGACCCATGGAGGACAGTGGCTCCACCTTGGAGATCGCTTTGCGCTTTCGCGAATTCGCCGGCACCTACATGACCCATTGCCACAACACGACGCACGAAGACCATGCCATGCTGATGCGCTTCGACGTCGAGAATCCGGGGCAGCTGAAACCCTTCTTGACGCCCGAGCCCGGCTGGAACGGGACAAGCTACTCCGAGAGCCACGAAGATCGTCATGCCAGCCAGCGTTCGGAAAGCCAAGGCGACGCGCTTCGCAAGCGTGAGTTCAACCAGAACGATATCGCCGAGATCCTTTGCCCTGTAGGGGCGACGGATGGCTGCCCCGGCACTACGGCCGCATCAGTGGAAGAGCAATCAAGAGATCTCTGCGATGCGGATGGGAACGGGCAGATAGACGGGCTGGATTTGCTGCGGATGCTCCGTACACCGGGTCCGACGGGCGGAATCGCTGCGTTGGTGAACTGGAACAGTTGCACCGAGAAATGCACGTATAGGGGCTGTTCCCCCGTGGCAGGGCGAAGACGAGGCTGCGGTCTGGTGGGGCTTGAAAGCCTTGTGGTTCTTGTTCCGTGGGCGCTTCGGCGCCGGCGAAAGTCGAGAAGCGCGAAGTGATCAGCCCCCGCCGAAGATTCAGGTCTGTGGCCCGGTTGCTGCTTTCGTTCTTGGTCCTCCTGCTGGTCTCTCAAGAGGCCGCCGCGGATGCGGACTCGCGCCCTCCCCATCGGCGCTTTCCCGATATCGAGTTGACGACCCACGAGGGAAAGCGAGTCCGCTTCTACGAAGATCTGATCGAGAACAAGGTGGTATCGGTCAATTTCATCTTCACGCGGTGTATGGACTCTTGCCCCGCCGAAACCGCAAAGCTCAAGGCGGTCTATGATCGCCTGGGTGATCGCGTCGGTCGCGATATCTTCATGTATTCCATTAGCGTCGACCCGGAACACGACTCTCCCGAAGCATTGAAAGCCTTCGCGGAGAAATTCGAGGTAGGCCCGGGCTGGCTCTTTTTGCGGGCTGAGCCTTCGGATGTCGATCTTCTGGAAGAGCGTTTCGGGCTTGATCTCGATGAAATTTCCGATAACCCCGACGACCACAATATCAGCCTGGTGCTGGGCAATGAGCGAACTGGGCAGTGGATCAAGCGCTCCCCCTTCGACAGCCCGAAAGTTCTGGCTCGGATTCTCGGCTACCGCCTCTTCGACGGCATGGTGGCTCAAAGAGGGGCAAAGAGTTACAGCGAAGTCCCGGAACTCCCGCCGCTCTCGGACGGCGCCTTTCTTTTCGAAACCCGATGCCGGTCTTGCCATAGTATTGGCGAAGGTGAGGGCCTGGGTCCCGATCTGCTCGGTGTCACAGCCCGGCGAGATCGTGTTTGGCTTGAGCGCTGGATCCGCGAACCCGACAAGATGATCGAAGAGGGCGATGCGTTGGCTCTCGAGCTCTACCAGCAATATCGGGAGCTCGCCATGCCGAACCTGCGCCTCGAGCGCAGCGAGGTCGCCGAGTTGCTCGAGTACATGGAAGAGCAAGATCGCCAAGCAGGCTTGACTCCCCGGTCGCCTCGGCAGGCCCGAGTCGATTGAGATTGCCTTCCCATCCCCTTGGCACAATCCAAGTCAAGGGATCGGGATGAGGCTCAGGCGCGTTGTTGGCTAGCCCGGCCCCCGATAACGCCCAGGGCCGCAATCAGCACGAACAGAGAACCGGCTCCCAGGGCGGGAAGAGCCACGGGCCCGGCGACTTCTCCCGAGAGATTGGCGTTCAGCGACGAAGTGATCGAGATGGTGACGGGTTCGCCGCCGATATTGCCCGGCTGCTGGAGGCTTTGGACGGCTGAAAATTGGGTCAGCTCGTATTCCACCATGCCGTCGAGATCGGGATCCCCGAGCACCCGAAGCGTTCCCGAAAGCTGGACGCTCTGGGGAGGCGAAACGATATCGGGCACGTTGAGTTCCATGTCACCGACAATATCCGCCAGGGATGCGTAGGGGATCGACTGGGAGAACGGGTAATCGCCGGGCCCGAGGTCCGAGAAACCCGGAACGGGAATCAGCGGATCCGATGAGGCGAAGACCAGCAGGCTCGCGAGTTGGGGCGCCCCTGCGAAAGGCACGCTGGCGAAGGTCACCCCGCTCCCGGTCAAGAGGTTGTAGACCGGTTGTGGTCCCGTGCCCCAATCCTGCACGCCATCGCTTTCAAAGCGCAGGGTTCCGAAGCCGGCGTCGACAACCAATCCCCCGCTCCCATTGAGGGTCGAGGTTTGAGTATTCGCATAGCCGTCTACCAGGCTGCAGACGAAACTCGGTGCGGGGCAACTGATTTGGATCGTGACGTCGAGGTCGTTGCTCCCCACCCCTGCATCCGTAGCCCAGGTTCCTACCTGGCCGTGTGCGAGGGCGGGCATGAGAGCCGCGAGCACGGCGACGGACAGCCGCTTCCAGATCCAAGTGGCGGTCCTCATGGGACGGGTACCGGCGAGAGGTCGAAGTAGAGCGCTGTGTAATCGCCATTGCGTGCGATGTCCACCGCGCTGAGTTCCAGTCCCAGGAATTCAGGAATCGGGAAGCTGCCGAGGGAGTTGGCAATTGTGGGCACCGCACCGCTCACCAGGGCCGGAAGCAGAGTATCAAGCCTTTCCGGATCGACGAAAAGGGGGTTCTGGAGAAGGGTCACGGTTATGTCCTCAGGTGTCGGTGGCGTGACGACAAAGGTGAGGCCTTCCACCCCGTAATTCGCTTCGATGCCGACGGTTACATCGATGGAGCCGGCCAGGAGGACTGTGTCCGGGTCGACAATCGGGGAAAGAACGAGGTCGAGGTGAGGAAGGTGAACCGTGGCCAGTTCGCCGTTGGGCCCGGGTTCGCCCGAGAAGATCGGCGCCATGGTGGGGCGAATGTCGAATTGGAGAAGCTCGCTGGGATTGAGAGCCGAGAAGGGTGGCATCAGGAGAGAGAGCAGAACTCCAGTGATGGGCGTGGTCCCAAACGCCAAAGTCAGCTCGGTGATCGTGCTGGCGAGCAGCCCGCTCTCGACTTCGGCCCGCAGCAACTGATTGAAGGCCGACGCGGAGATGCAGATGGCCAACTCATAGGGCAAGCCATTGGGTGCCAGGGGGCCAAAGGTCGGAAAGACCTGGTCGACGTCGAAGGAGGCCGGAAGATCGGGCGCATCCGGATCCGGCAGGGTTGTAATGACCCGGGCATCGCTGCCCAGGGTAATGCCGTCCTCGTCCTCGAGAATCGCGAAGAGGGGCGCTTCGAGGTCGACTCCGAAGGCCGCTCCGATGGGCCCGGCGATTTCTACCGCTTGAAGGGCGGTTTCGATGGAGCCGGCCACCGGCGTATTTCCAAAGGCATCGGGGGTGTTGAGGAAATCTTCCAGGCCGGGCCTGACGAACTCGTTCTGGAGATCGCTGATCACGAGCCCGACGAAGGCCTCGACGATAAAACCCAGAAAGCCGTCGCAGTTCGTCGTATCCGAGAAGTTTGCAAATTGGACCGAGACGCCCCCCAATTGGCTGACGTCGACCTGTTCGGGATCGACGGCTGAAGGATTGAGTTCGTAGTCGCCGAGGATCAGGGCCGTCGAGGCGTTGACGTCGATATGGCAGGTAAAGCCGATTCCCGTGACGGCGAATACGTCGACTTTGAAGAAGAGATCGTAGAGAGAGACATCACCGGCGACGAAATCCGTCATGGAGTCCATCGCCACATCGAAGCCACTCAGGCTCGGCGGCGGGCTTCCGGAAATCGTGGCATCCACTCGGCCGAGGCAACCGAGGAAGCTGTCCCAGTAACAGAAGTCGTCGACTACCAGGGTGCCCGCCGGGACGAGGGTGGCGAGATCCAGGGGCACCAATCCCGTGACCAGGGGCTCGATCTCGTCGAGCCCAGCTTCGTTGAGCCGCAGCGCGATGCCCTCGGGCGAGAAGTCGCCGTCGACGACCGACGGCCCGTAGATCACCATCACCCGGTCGCGCAGGATGCCCCCACTCTCGCCGATGACCTCGGCGGTGATGGGCTGTTCGAGCATTGTGGGATCCAGGGGGACGGTGACGCTGAAAAGTCCGCCGGGTGCCAAGGGCATGGCGGAAATTCCGTTGACCTGGACATCCGCCACCGCGTCAAGGTTGACGTCGATGAGAACACCGTCGACCTGGATCGTCGCGTCGGTGGTGAAGGTGCCCTGGAGCGGACTGAAGAGAACGACCCGGGGAGGGCCGCTGCCGCAAGCCGCCACGCCGAGAATGCCAAGGCAGAAAAGGGACGCAGCGAGACGGCCAACCCGGGCGCTGCTGTTTCGCAGCCGAAAGGGATTGCGAAGCATGAAAGCTGATTCCTCGGAAGCGGAGTAGGGATGGGCCAGCGCCGCCTCCCCGGCAACGCATGGCGCGACTCCCTTCTCATCTCATCTCGCCCGCCGGATGTCAATCAAGTTGAAGCATTTCTCAACAAGCGGGTCTTTTGCACTACATAACTTGACGTCCGAAGCGCGCGAGATGGTGTAGCTCGCTCGGGGTCAGGGGCCTTCGGGAATCGCCAGGGCCGAGAGAATGAAATAGAGCACCACGCCCTGGACGAGCCAGCCCACGCCGCAGACCGCCAATGCTCGCCAGGTGCTCGTGTAATCCAGTGCCTGGCGCACGCTGATCACCATGGCGATGAGCATCCAAATGCTCGCTGCGGTGTAGACGATCCCGGTGAAGCCTGGAACGATGCCGAGAATTCGAATCAGGCCCGGAGCGCTCGAGAAGCCCGTGGTGCGAAGCAATTCTTTGTGGTCGGCCACCGTCTGGGGTTCCGGGAGCAGGCGGGTGCCGATGATGTAGGTGAGGAAAGCCCAGATATACCAGGAAGCCAGGGCGCCGAAGGTGCCGACCAGGAGCATTCCCAGGCCCCCGGCTTGGACATTGCCCAGCCCGGCAGCGATCGAGGAGAGCACCACGACTGCGGTGGCCTGGCCCAGGGAACTCTTATCCGCCTCGACCTCCTCGTAGAGTTCCGGGTCGAGTTTGGCGGCCCGAAGCATTCGGGAGGTGAACGTGCTTGCAGCCGGGTTCTCAGAATTCATGGCATATCCTCATGGGTAGCCGCCGAGCATCAGCGGGCTGGGGTCGGTGCTTTTCTTCAATCCTTGGGCAGCCCGAGCATGCGCTCGGCGATGATATTTTTTTGAACATTCGGCGTGCCGCCCCCGATCACGGTGGTCGGCCAACCCAGGGCGCCGATCTGCCAGCGGCCCTTGTAGAGCGAAGCTTCGGTATCGCCCAGGTAGGGGCTTGCTCCGCCCAGCAATTCCATGCCCGTTTCTGCCATTTCCACCAGCAGGTTGCAGTTGTGGAGCTTGTTGATGGACGAATCGCTCTGGGTATTTTCGTCGCGCACTTGCCGGGTGAGGCTGCGCAGACCATTGAGCCGGGCGGCTTCGATCCGTGCGTCGAAGGCGGCGAGCCGGCGCCGAAGCACGGCGCTTTCGAGGGCCGGCCGGCCCGCGATGCGGGACTGGGCGGCGAGTTTGAAGAGCCGCTCCAGGGCCTCGTGGTGCCGGTTGACTTCGGCGATTCCCGAGCGCTCGCGTTCGAGGGCTGAGCAGATGATTTCCCACCCCTCGCCTTCTTCCCCTACGCGGTTGGCCGCGGGCACCCGGACATCGCGGAAGAAGACATCGTTGTAGAGGTGGGCGAAATGATCTCCCGCGAAACTCTCGATGGGCCGCACCTCGATGCCGGGACTCGACAGGTCGATGAGCAGGCATGAGATGCCGTCGTGCTTGGGCACATCGGGATCCGTGCGCACCATGCAGTAGAGGCCGGTGCCCGTATGCGCCATGGAGGTCCAGGTCTTCTGTCCATTGACCACGTACTCGTTACCGTCGAGCACGGCGCGGCACGCGAGCGCGGCCAGGTCGCTACCGACACCCGGCTCGCTGTAGCCCGTGCACCAGGCCGATTTGCTGTCGAGGATATCGGGCAGATAGCGTGCCTTTTGCTCGTCATTGCCAAATTGGATGATGGCGGGCCCCACCCAGCCCAGGCCCGTGTAATCGCGCCCCAGGCCCGGGGCCCGGGCCGCCAGCATTTCCTGCTTGAGCACGTATTGCTCCATGATGGTGCCGCCGCCGCCGCCACACTCCTTTGGCCAGTCGAAACCCACCCAGCGCTTTTCGCGGATCTTTCGCCACCATTCGGGAAAGAAGGCCGGCCCGATTTTTTTGCGTTCCTCCAGCGAGGGCAGCTGCTCGGCGAGAAACGCGCGTACTTCGTCGCGGAAGCGCTTTTCGTCCGCTGTCAGGTCGAAATCCATCAAAGCCCCCGCATGGCGACGATGCGCTCGTAGTGGGTTTCGGCGTCGCCGAATATCGGACGCGCCCACTTGGAGCGCTTGAAATAGAGCTGGATGTCCTGGGCGGTGGTGAACCCCATGGCGCCGTGCAGCTGAATGCTGTCGATTCCCGTTCGCACGAAGGCTTCGGTGGCGTACGCCTTGGCGAGGGATGCATAACGCGGCAGCTCGTCGGGCCGGTTATCGAAACACCAGGCCCCGTAATAGACCAGGGATTTGAAGGACTCGGCGTCTACATACATTTCCGCGAGGGGGTGCTTGACGCCCTGGTATTGGCCAATGGGCCGATCGAATTGAATGCGCTGCTTTGTGTATTCCACCGTGATGCGGAGGGCCTCGTCCACGGCGCCCCCCATTTCGGCGGCGGCAGCCAGGGCGCCCGCATCGAGCAGGCGCTCGAAGTCGCTCGCTCCGCTTGCCGAACCCGAGAGGATGGCTTCCTCCGAAATATGGACGTCATCGAGTTCGAGGTTGCCCATGCGCTTGGTCGCGTCGATCATGGGGAAGGCCTGGGCGCTCACGCCCGGGGCATCGGCTTCGACGATGGCCAGCCTGAGATCCCTTTCTCCTTCGCCGCGCCGAAAGGCGACTACGAAAAAATCGGCGGCTTCGGGGTCCATGACGCAGCGTTTCTGCCCGGCGAGCCGGAGGCCTGCTCCATCGGGTTGGCCTATGAGCTTGATGTTTTCGGCGGCGAGGGAGTCGCTGTCTTCCAAGAATGCCAAGGTGCCGATAGAGCTTCCATCGGCAAGCCGCGGAAGCCATTGTTGTTGCTGGGCCTCATTGCCTGCCTGGATAAGCGCGGCGGAGGCCAGGGTATGACTGAGCAGAGGCGAGGGTAGGAGGCTACGCCCGGTTTCTTCGAGGAGCACGACAAGGTCTACCCAGGCGAGACCCGATCCACCGAGGGCCTCGGGGATGGTGAGACCGAGAAAGCCGAGTTCGGCCATCTCCTTCCAGAGGGCGCGGCAAAAGCCTTCCTCGGTTTCGCTGATGCGGCGCACTTCACCCATGGGCGCGCGCTCGTCGAGGAAACGGCGCAATTGCGAGCGCAGTTCTTCCTGCTCCTGGGTGAATCCGAAGTTCAAGGTCGGCTCCTCCCCTCACGCCGCCCGTGTAGGATGCTCGCGCCCTTGGCGCGTGAACCACGGTAGAACACGAATCCGGCCGTCGCTCGCCCGGAAGCACCGGACACTCATGCGATCCGGGGCCGGAAAAAGGGGCAGCTTTTTCCCCCAAAGCGCTGCTTCCGGCGGCTGGGTGAAGTTCTTTTCGGGGGTTAGACTTCGGGCCTGGGAGATAAAGCATGCCTTACGCCCACCGAGCCATTCACGATGCCGACGGCCATGTCATGGAGCTGCCCGAGTGGCTCCATGAACACGCGGATCCCAATATTCGCGACCGCCTTTCTCCGATTCATGTCGCTACGGTGGCGCCCGGCGAAGCGGATCACATAGCTGGCTATCGTGCCCAGCACGCCGATCCCGAGTACAGGGCCAAGAACGAGGACCAACTCCTCTTGCGCAAGAATTGGGCGGCGACGGGATCCTTCATTTCAGAGGACCGGCCACTGGCGCTGGATCTCCTGGGCTTTGAGAGCCAACTGATCTTCAACACCTTCACGAATACGAAATTGCTCATGGCCGAGCGCGAGGATGACGTGGAGTTCGGCTACGGGTTTGCCCGTGCCCATAATCGGGCCATGGCGGAGTTCTGCAGCGTGGATCCGCGCTTATTGGCGAGCGGCTACGTCCCCCTGCGCGATTTCGAGCGCAGCCGGGCGCACGCGGCGGAGACCATAGAGCTGGGCTGCAAGGCGCTGCTGATTCCTTCGGGTTGCCCGCGCGGTCATTCCCCGAGCCATGTGGGGCTTGACCCGGTTTGGGCCATGGCCGAGGAGGCCGGGCTTCCCGTGGTCTTTCACGTGGGGGGCGGCCACCGCCTGGCGGATGGCGAACTCCTCGACCTGGAATATTTCGAAAATGGGGCTCCGCCGGTGCCGGACTTCCACGGGGGTGCAGAGAATTTCCGCTCGGTGGATTACATGGCGATTCCCACCGCGCCCATGCAGACCCTCTCGGTCTTGATCCTCGACGGTGTCCTCGAACGTCATCCGCGACTCAAGGTTGGAGTCATGGAGCAGGGCGCTTCCTGGGTTCCGAGTTGGATGCGTTACCTGGATTCGGCCTTCGATGCATTTCGCAAGCGTGAGGATCGCCTTCAACGACTCTCCCTGCGTCCCAGCGACTACGTTCGCCGCCAGGTGCGTGTGACACCCTACCCCGCGGAAGACGTCGGCTGGATCGTCGCCAATAGCGGCGATGAGATCTGTCTCTTCTCTTCTGACTACCCCCACGTCGAAGGGGGACGCAACCCGATCAAGCGCTTCGAGGCCAGCATGCAGGATCTCAATGAGGCCCAGAAGCAAGCGTTCTATTTCGATAATTTCGCCGACCTGATGGGCTCGGGGCTGGCAGCTTGAGCCGGGATCGGTTCGCGAGGTGTGCGGCGTGATTCAGGCTTCAGGCCTCTCTCCGTTTCAGT
>JAAZXM010000006.1 GCA_014240165.1 Myxococcales bacterium
CGGGTTCACCCCGCCCGAGGTCACGAAGACGCTGCCGTCCACGATGAAGAGGTTCTTGACGTCGTGGGCCCGGCCCACTGCGTCCACCACCGACGCGGCCGGATCTTGACCCATACGCGCGGTGCCCATCAGGTGCCAACCCGCGGGCGGGAGGGGCGCCTCGGACCAGGTCTCCACCGCACCCGCGGCCTTCAAGGCCTCGGCGCTTCGCGCCACGGCATGGTCGAGCATCTTGCGGCTGTTCTCGCTGAGTTCATAGTGGATCTTCGGCGCAGGGATCCCGTCCGCGTCGACGAGATCCGGATCGAGGGTCACGCGGTTATGCGCCTCGGGCAGGTCCTCGCAGATCAGCACCATGCCGGCGGTGCGATCCCATAGCTTCTCGAATGCGTCGTGATGGCCGCTCCCCCCCGGCAGCCGATCCGAAGACATCCCCCAAACCGCGGTGGACACCGGCCCCATCCCGCGCAGCATCTCGGCCGAATAGCCCCGCACGAAGCCCCGGCTGCGGTCGGTCTCGTAGAACTCCTGGCTGATGATCGAGCAACCGGTGGGGCCCTTATAACCCTCGAGCGGTTCGTCAAAGAGACCCTGCACCATGGCGTAGGGGTGGAACATGAGATTCCGCCCCACCAGGCCGCTGGAATTCGCCAAGCCGTCGGGGAAACGATCGGAGCGGGAATTGAGCAGCAGGCGCGGCGTCCCCACGCCGTTGCAGGCCACGATCACGATCTCGGCGGGCTGGTGATGTTCCTGTCCCTCGGCGTCGATGTAGTGCGCGCCGCTCGCCAGGCCCTGGTCATCCACGCTGATCTCGCGCACCCGGCAATGGGTCCTGAGTTCGACGCCCTCCCGGATGGCCACGGGCCAGTAGGTGACATCGGTGCTTCCCTTGGCGCCTTGGGCGCAGCCCGTGATGCACGGCCCCAGGTTGATGCAGGGGGCGCGGCCCGAATGCTCCACGGTGGCGATGGCGCTATCCGAGGGCCACCAATGCCAACCCATGCGGTTGAAGCCCCGGGCCAGGGTCTCGCCCAACTTGCCCAGAGGGACCGGCGGCAGGGGCAACTCTTTCGGGGGATAGGCGGGATCGCCCGCCAGGCCCGCCACGCCCATCATCTGGGCGTTGAGATCGTAGAAGGGCTCGAGGGTGGCGTAATCGATGGGCCAATCGTCCGCGACCCCGTCGAGGCTCTTGACCCGGAAATCCGAGGGGTGCAGCCGGGGGAAATGCGCGGCGTAGAGAATCGTGCTTCCCCCCACCGCGTTGTAATTCGAAATCTTGATGGGCGAGTCATCATCGTTGACCGGGTAGTCCTCCCGCCGCCCCCGACCGTTGGGACTCAGGCTATAGGGCCCGGCAAAGCGTTCGAGTTCCCACCCGCTCCGGTTCGTGGGATACTCGGCCGGGTTCATCCACCCGCCCTGCTCGAGGCACACGATCCGCATCCGCGTCTCGGCCAGGCTCCACGCCATGGCGGCTCCTGCTGCACCTGCACCGATGATCAGAACATCGACCGGCTCATTCGCCACTTCTCTGCGCCCCTCGGAGTGTGTACGATGACGTCGGCGACAGGGGCCGGGCCTTCGCAACTCATCCCTACCCTAGCCCGGCCATTCGGGCCTCCGCGAAGAAAATCCCAATCCGGGCCCCATCCGGTTTCGGCGGAGATGCAGCGCCGATAGCCGCCAGAAAAGGACTCACCCGCCATGAGCGACGCCCACCCTACCTGGAAAGCCTTCGAATCCGCTGCCCTGCTCGAAGCGCGAGTGCGATCCGGGGAGCCCTATCACGAATTCCTGGAGCTTCCGAGCCTGAGCTGCGGAATCTACGCACTCGCCGCCGGATCGAAGGACCTCCAGAGCCCCCATGACGAGGACGAGGTCTATTACGTGATCAGCGGCCGGGCACGCATTCGCGTCGAGGACGAAGAGCGTGTGGTCGGGCCGGGTTCGATCCTCTTCGTCGGAGCCCGATCCGAGCATTCCTTTGTCGAGATCGAGGAAGACGCAACGTTTCTTGTCTTCTTTGCTTCGGGCGAAGTTGGGGAGAACTGATCCTGTCCGGGCCGGCGGAGTCAACGAAGGACAGCCCCACCCGGAGAGCCTTGTGGCGGGGCTGGCCCGTGCGAAACTCCCGGCGATGATGCGCACCGACCGGGACCACGCATGGATAAGAGCCGCCTTCATCGGCTTTTCGCTTGCCTTCGTTCTCGGTTGCCCGGGCGACAAGGGGACCCCACCCGAAAAGAGCGCGCTCCCGCCTTCGCTCCTGCTCGTGGTCATCGACACCCTGCGCGCGGATGCGGTCTCGGCCTATGGAGATGGACCGGGGACCACGCCGAACCTGGATGCCCTGGCGGCCCAAGGACAGCGCTTTACCCGGGCCTACGCGCCCTCGCCCTGGACGGTTCCCTCCCACGCATCCCTGCTCAGCGGCCTGGAGATCCCCGCCCACGGCGTCGGCCTCGGCGGCCGGGTCGTGCTTCCCGAAGCCGTGGACACCCTGGCCGAACGGCTGCGCGCTGCGGGTTACCAGACCGCCGGCTTCAGCGAAAACGCGCTGGTGAGCGGGGATTTCGGCTTTGACCAGGGCTTTGATCATTTCTCTGTTCGGACGGCCCAGCAGCAATTCGCCGCCGGGCAGAAGGGGGCGATCAATGTCGAAGAAGAAGTGCGCCTCTGGCTCGACGGGCGGGACCCTGAGCGTCCTTTCTTCATCTTCATCAATCTCTACGACCCCCACGAGCCCTACACCGTGCGCGAAGACAACCGCTTCCTGCCCCCCGGAATCGCCACCGACGACGTCAAAAGCCTGGGCGCCGGCGGACGCACCTCGCACCTCATCTGCGACCGCATCCCGAGCAAAGCGGAACTCGGCATCTTGCGCGGCCTCTACCTCGGCGATGTGGCCGCAGCGGACGCCAAACTCGGCGCCCTCCTCGCGCTCCTCGAGGCCCGCAGCATCGAGAACCTCGTAACCGTGGTGACGTCGGACCACGGTGAGCATTTCGGTGAACGCCGGCTCCTCGACCACGAGTTCAGCGTCCAGGAAGAAGTGCTCCGAGTTCCCCTGGTGGTGCGCCGACCCGGCGCCGAGCCCGCGACCATCCAGCGACCCGTGGAACTCCGGGATGTCGCCCGATCCCTGCTCGGCTGGGCGGGCGCCGAGACGTCGCCCATTACGGCCCGGGGCCTGGAGAGCGGCGCCCTGAACCCAGACACCGCCTCACCCCCGCCCCTGGTGGCGCTCTACAGCGATACGCGGCTCCACCTGCCCGCCGTCATGGATCCCGGCACCGCCGAAGAGGTGCAGGATTTCAAGCGCGGCGGCTGCGGCGAAGAGGACCGGGTCTACGGCGATATGCTCGCCCTCACCCGCTTCCCCTACCGGCTCAACTGGTACGCCCGCTACCCGAGCGAATTCCTGGATCTTCGCCAACCCGGCATCGCCACCGAAGCGGACCCGAGCGAAAACCCCGAAGCCTTCGCCGCCCTGGAGCGCCAGGCCAAGCGTTTCGCCGAGCACGTGGGCCTGGGCCAGGCCACCGGCGCCCATCCCCTACCGGCAAAAAACGAAGAAGCACTCCGCAGCCTCGGCTATATCGACTGATGACCGACTGAAGGTCGACCGAAGCCAGCGCCCGGTCCTGGTCGGGCCGGCGGGATTCGAACCCGCGACCTCTTGACCCCCAGTCAAGCGCGCTACCAAGCTGCGCCACGGCCCGACCGAACGCTGGTTTTTAGCGGCCTCTGCGGCGGTTGTCGATGGCGCCGGCTCGGCGGCGCGTTCGACCCGGGGCGAGGCCAGAAGCTTCAGAGCAGATCGCGAATCTCCTGGATCTCGCCGCGGAGCCGTTGGTAGGTCGCCCGGAGTTCCGAGGCGAGCACCTCTGCGTTGAGTTCCTCAGCCGAGGCCGCTTTGCGCGCCGGGGTCGCGGCTTCGGCGGCGTCCGCCGCTCCGCCCAGGCCGAGTTCACTCAGCTGCTGGCGCGCGCCCGCGATGGTGTAGCGCTCTTCGTAAAGCAGGCGCTTGATGGCCAGGATCATCTCGATGTCCTTGCGCCGATAGAGTCGCTGCTTCGAGCGGGATTTCGGCGGGGCCATCCAGCGGAACTCGGTTTCCCAGTAGCGCAGGACATGGGGCTTGATCTCGGTGATCTCCGAGACCTCGCCGATGCGGTAATAGAGTTTGCCTTCCGGGAGCTTCGCCAGGATCGATGCCTCGGAGGACCCTTGGGCGTGTAGCGGCTCGGGAGCGCGACGGCTCGGCCGCGCTGCCTTCTTGGCCGCGGCGGGTTTGCCCCGCTTGGCCGGGGCTTTCTTGCGGCCCGTGCCCGTCGACTTCCGCTTGCGCGCAGCCATCCAAATCCCTTCGCGTCGAATGCGGGGCCGGCCGCGGTGAAGCCGACTGCTTGGCTCCGCCCTAAACCGTTCCTTCCGGGCGCTCGGCTTCTGCCGGTTCGCCTTCTTCGTTCAACACGTTCTTCAGCACGAGGCTCGGCTTGAAGGTGAGTACCTTTCTCGCCTCGAGAAGGATTTCCTGGCCCGTCTGCGGATTTCGACCCTTGCGCGCGTTCTTATGTCGAACGACGAAATTGCCGAAGCCCGAGATCTTGACCTTTTCCCCCTCGGCCAACGTGTCCTTGATGATGTCGAAGACCTTCTCTACGAGCTCCGCAGCTTCCTTCTTCGAGAAGCCCACGCGCTCATAGATCTGCTCGACGATCTCTGCCTTAGTCATGCGCTCTCCCAGTCTCGAAGGCGGCGCCGCCAGTCCATCGCACGGAATTATTCTACCCGGTCGGATCGTGCCTTTCGCGTCCAACTGCTCGAAAAATCGACGGAAATCTCAAAATAGGGAAATTTTTCGAACCTTTTCGCCCCCTGGGGCGATCTCTCTGGGCTCCGGGGAACGCCTTTGCGCCCGTGGCCCAGCCGCCTAAGCGGCCGGCTGCTTGGCCCGCTCGGCCAATTCTCCGAACGCCTTCGGGTCATCGAGTGCCAGTTGGGCCAGCACTTTGCGATCAATTTCGATCCCGGCCTTCTTGAGCCCGTCCATGAAGCGGCTGTAGGACAAACTGTGCTGCCGGGCCGCCGCGTTGATCCGCGCGATCCAGAGCGCCCGGAACTGGCGCTTGCGCTCTTTGCGACCCTTGTAGGCGTAGAGATCGGCCTTCTCGACGGCCTCACGAGCAACGCCGTTCAGCTTGCTCCGGGCGCCGAAATAGCCCTTGGCCCGCTTCAGCACTCGATTTCTTCGTTTGTGGGCGGGAACGCCCCGCTTCACTCTCGACATGATTTTCCTTCCTGACCGATGCCCCGTTTCTGGAGGCGGCACCCGGTTGAGACCGCAAATCGGCCCCGGCGGTCGCTAAAGATAGGGAAGCAGACGCTCCACCCGGCGGACATCGGCTTTCTGCACGACATCGGCGCTTCGAAGCTGGCGCTTCCGCTTGGTGGTCTTGCATCCCAGCATATGGTTCTTCATGGCCTTGTGACGTTTGATCTTCCCGGAACCGGTGCGGCTGAAGCGTTTCGCCGAACCCCGGTGCGTTTTCATCTTGGGCATTTGCCCCCCCTCTCTCTCTTCTCTGTCTCTTGATTCCTAGCGACTCTGCTTGGGTCCTTGGTTTTGGGTCCTGGGTGTAGCGCAGCGGGCCGGGCCCGCCGATCTTCGGTTCCTGGGTGGGTGGCGATTTTCCATCTCCGCCCGACTCCACCGCCTGGATCGCTTCCCTTTCAGGCTCCGGGAGCGCCCTCCGGGGTATCCTGGGCCTCCTGGCCTTCTTCGGCACCGGCCGTCGCAGCGGCCTTTTCCGCCTCTTCCTTGCGTTTCAGGTCCGCGACCACCTCGCGGTCTCCGACGAGGATCATGGACATGAAGCGGCCCTCCATTCGGGGCGGATTCTCCATTTTTGCGATCGAGCCCAACTGGCGAGTGACCTCGTTGAGTTGCACCCGGCCCCGGGCCGTATGCACCATCTCTCGGCCTCGAAACATGACCGTCACCTTGACCTTGTCGCCATCCATCAGAAATCGTCGCACGTTGTTGAGCTTGAAGTTGAGGTCGTGCTGATCCGTACCCGGCCGCAACTTGATTTCCTTCAGCGTCGCGGAATGGGCCGGTTTGCCCGCCTTCTTCTTCTGCTCGTATTTGTACTTCCCGTAATCCATGATCCGGCATACGGGCGGGCGGGAGTTGGCTGCGACCTCAACCAGATCGAGGCCCTCTTCCTCCGCAAGCACCAAGGCATCCGGGGGCGCCATCACGCCCAGCTGTTCGCCATCCGCACCGATGACCATGATCTCTGGAGCCCTGATTCGCTCATTGACGCGCGTCGCGTCACGCTCCGGTGCAACGATTCTGAATTTCGATCTCGATCTTCCAGGAATACGGCTTTCCTCCCGGGACCTATGAGAGCGGTCCCATGCTCCGCGCGGCGTTGGCCGCCGCCAATTGATCCGCGATCGCGTCCAGCGCCATCGCTTCGATTTTATCCTTCGATTTGCGGAGGCGGGGCGAAACCGTCCCGGCCTGCGCTTCCTGCTCTCCCACGACGAGGGAGAGCGGGACCTTCTGCTTCTCGGCATCTCGGATCTTGAACCCGAGCGTCTCGCTCCGGGCATCCACCTCCACCCGAACCCCTCGACCCAGCAAATGCCCCTTCACCGAATTGGCGTACTCCGTCTGCTTCTCTGAAATCGGCAGCACCGTGACCTGCACCGGAGCCAGCCAGTAGGGAAAATCGCCCCCGGCGTGCTCGATGTAGATCCCGATAAACCGCTCGATCGAGCCCAGGACCGCCCGGTGGAGCATAGCGGGCTGGTGGAGTTCACCATCTGAGCCCACGTAGCGCAAGCCAAAGCGCCCGGGCATGGCCATATCGATCTGAATCGTCCCCAGGGTCCAGGCCCGGCCCAGGACATCGCGAAAATCCGCCTCTACCTTGGGGGCGTAGAAGGCCGCATCGCCCTCCTTGATCCGGCATTCGAAGCCCGCCCGCTTGACCGCCTCGATCAGCGCGCTTTCGGCGACATCCCAGTCCTCGGGCTCGCCGAGGAATTGGTCGGATCGGGTCGAAACCGCCATTTCGACCCCTTCGAGGCCCAACTTGTCGTAGACCTCCCTCACCATCTCGAAGAAAGCGTCGACCTCGCCCGCAACCTGCTCCGGAGTGCAGTAGACGTGCCCGTCGTCCTGGGCAAAGGTCCGGACCCGGGTGAGGCCATTGAGGGTGCCGCTGCGCTCGTTTCGATGCAGCCGGCTGAACTCGGCCCAGCGGATCGGGAGGTCTCTGTAGGATCGCTTTCCGGTCGAGAAGAGGTGGCAATGGCCCGGGCAGTTCATGGCCTTCACGCCGAGTTCCTCTTCGTCGTCGGAACCCTCGAACCAGTACATATCGTCGTGAAATTTTTCGTAATGGCCCGAGCGCTTGAAAAGCTCGCTGCGGAAGAGTTGGGGAGTGATGACCTCTTCGTAGCCATAGCGGGGATAGAGATCCCGCATGAAATCGCAGAGTCCGTTGTAGAGCGCCACGCCTTTGGGCAGATAGAAAGGAGCGCCGGGAGAGAGCACCGGGTCCAACATGAAGAGCCCGAGTTCCGCACCCACCCGCCGATGATCGCGCTTGCGCGCCTCCTCGAGGCGGGTCAGGTATTGGCCGAGCTCCTTCTTGCTCGCATAGGCGGTGCCGTAGATTCGCTGGAGCTTGGGCCCGGATTCGTCACCGCGGAAATAGGTACCCGAAACCTCCAGCAACGTGGAGGCGCCGATCTGCCCCGCATGCTGCACGTGAGGGCCGCGGCAAAGGTCGACGAAGTCGCCGTGCTGAAAGAGGCTGATCTCCTCGCCATCGGGGATATCCCCCAGTCGAGAGAGTTTGAGTTCTTCGCCCTTTTCGGCGAATAGCGCGTGGGCTTCTTCGCGGCTCACCACCCGGCGCTCGAAACCCGCATCCTCGCCGATGATGCGCTGCATTTCCTCACCGATGCGCTCGAGGTCCTCGGGCGTAAAGGGGCGCTCCACCAGAAAATCGTATTGGAATTTCTCCCCATGATCGGCGCGTCCCGCATCCACCTGGGCATCGGGGAAGAGTCGCTTGACGGCGTCCGCCATCACGTGTTCCGCGGAGTGGCGAATCACCTCGCCACCTTCGGGGTCGCGGGCGGTGACGATCTCCACCGCCGCATCTCCGGGCAGAGGTGTCCGCAGATCGACCAACTCACCGTCGATGCGGCCGGCCAAAGCAGCCTTGGCCAACCCGGGACCAATTTGCTCGGCCACGGTCAGAACCGTCGACCCACTTTCCAGGTCAAGACGGTTGCCGTCGGGGAGCGTCACACTGAGCGGGTTACTCATGGGCTGGATCGGTCATGGGTCGAGTCATTGTCATCCGCAAAATGAAAAGCCGTCGGTCGGGGCTGCCCCCGGCGGCGAGTCGCTGCCGGGCCCTGGCGGGTCACTGTGGTAGGCACGGGCGGATTTGAACCGCCGACCCCCACCGTGTCAAGGTGGTGCTCTAGCCCCTGAGCTACGTGCCTAAATTCCTTCTCCTCGGCGCTGGGCGATCCCAAGTGCAGCCCATATACGCTAAAGAGGCGGAATAGTTACCGATTTGGCTCTCCCGTGTCAATCACCCGGGCCCGGATACGCCGCGTCTGGAAAGCCCAGAGGGCCCCGGGCAACCTCGGGCCTCAATCCGCCGCGGGGTCCTCGGCCTCGGGCTCTGGAGGCGGAGCCCAGGCGACCCTCAGGCGCAATTTATCCGGCTCCGGAGGCCGGGTATCCCCCCATGAATCAAACCCACCACGGGGCGCCGAAGCCAGAACTTCGGCCCCTTCGATGACGAGATTCTCCGGAGCACCGGCTTGGACGCGCTCCATGAGTTCTGCGGCCTCCCACTCGCATTCCACGACCAGAACCACCCGGTCGGGGCCAAAGTGCCGCGGAAATACTTCCGCGGCCGCCACCGCGTCGCCCCGCAGGAGCGCCAGCAAGGCCCGATACCCCGCGTAGTGACCCAGCCCGAGCACCTCCACCTCGATGCCCGTCAACTCGGAGACCTCGAGGGGGCGAAGTAGACCGGCCTGCTCCAGGCCCGCCCGAACCCGGTCGACCTCCACCTGAACTTCGAGCAGTACCAGGTATTCCGTGGCGACATCCGGGTCGTCCGTGAAGATTGCCGGCCGCTCGCCCTGGTCTTCGACGATGCGAAAGCTCTTGGTGTAGGAAACCGTGTCGAGACCCAGCGCCTTGCGGATTCGCTCGTTCTCCTCGCGCTCGGCGATCTGGGCCAGGCGCAATTTTTCGGCTCTCTCGGCTTCGGCCTGGGCCAGAGCCTCCTCTTCACTCAGGGGCGGACCGGTGTCGAGGGGCTCTTCCTCCCCCGGAAGCGTGCCCGCTGCGGCAAAGGGATCTCCACCGTAGAGAGCGGAGTCGGCCCCGGGCAAGCCGGGACCGGTCCCCGAGGCATCGCCGTACCCCGGGAGCATGAAGACATCGACGAAGCCGCCGTCCGTCGCCCCCGGGCGAGCGGTCCCTGCCTCCGCCCCTTGCCCCGATGGCGACACACTCGAATCCATCAGTGCGGCGGCGGCATCCGCTTCTTCCTGGATGCGAATCAGGTCGCGGGCCACGCGCACGACACCGTCCCAGAGACCGGCGTCGATGGCCTTCTCCTTGGAAAGCGTGCCCGCGGGCGATCCGATCTGGATCGCACTCGACCCCACCACCATCAGGGGGCGCACTTCGGCGCGAAGCCCCCCAGCACTCAGGCTGATCCAACCCGCCATGGCCAACAGGCCAATTCCTGTCCGGACAGTCCTGCGGGCCATCACAAACTCCGCTCCGCCACCGGGCGGCCGAAGAGCGCGTCCACGTCGCGTTGCAGCGCATCGCTGGCCTCTACGCCGCGCAAGCCATCCACCGACACAATGGTCTCGGTCTCTCCGGGGATCGTGATATGGACCAACACCTCGCAATCGCCGGGATGGGCCAAGAGCACCTTTCGAAGCGCCTCCATGCGATCGCAACCCGCCTCGTGGGCGAGGACGCGGAGCCGCAGGTACGTCGTCAAGCGCTGCTCCCCCTCGTCCAGGCGCATGACTTCGCGGACGAGAATCTTCGGCGGTTCCCCCTCCTCGAGTGTGCCACCCACCAGCAGCGGGACGGGGCCCTCGCCTGGCTCGGCCCCATCTTCGGCCATGCGAAGTATGTCCAGGTAAAGCCCGTAGGGATCCGAAAAGATCACCAGGTCGAAGCTTCCCTCGAGATCCTCCAGGTTCGCGAAGCCCATCCGCTTGCCCCGCTTGGTTCGCGTTTCACGCAGGCCCGTCAGAAGCCCCCCCACGCGCACCTCGCGTCCATCTCGGCCCTCGACCGTCCCGCTGGTGCAATCGGTGAAACGCACCAGATCCTTGGCCACCTCGCCCAGGGGATGACCGCTCACGTAGAAACCGAGCAATTTTTTCTCGTTCCCGAGGCGCTCTCGATCACCCCACGGTGCCACCTCGATCAGCTTGGGCTCTTCGGTCCACTCGGATTCCGCCATGCCCCCGAAGAGGCTCTCCTGGCCCACCGCCCGATCCCGCTGCTCCGCCGCAGCGCGCTCCACCGCCATCTCGATGCTCGCCCAGGCCGACGCCCGGTTCTCATGGAGTGAATCGAAGGCGCCGCATTTCACCAGGGATTCGAGTACCCGGCGATTCACTTTCCGCGCGTCCACGCGTTGGATGAAATCGAAGAGTGAAGTAAATCGGCCCTCGGCATCCCGGGAGGCCAATGCCGCTTCCACCGCGCCTTCCCCGACGTTCTTGATCCCCGCAAAGCCAAAGCGGATCGCGCCGCCCACGACTCCGAAATCCTGGGCCGAGTCGTTCACATCCGGCGGCAGCACCTCGATCCCCGACTCCCGCACGTGCGCGATATAGCGCGACAGCTTGTCGTGGTTGCCCGCTTCGATGGTCAGCAGCGCCGCCAGGTATTCGGGCCGATGGTTGGCCTTGAGATAGGCCGTCTGGTACGTGATGTAGGCGTAGGCTGCAGAATGCGCCTTGGGAAAGCCATAGCCCGCGAACTCGACGATCAGGTCGAATACATCGCCCGCCTCGCTCGCTTCGATCCCGTTGCCCGCGCAGCCGTCGACGAAACGATTCCGCTGGAGTTGCATCTCCTCGGGTTTTTTCTTCCCCATGGCGCGCCGCAAAATATCCGCCTCGCCGAGGCTGTAGGAGGCCATCTTCTGTGCGATCTGGAGCACCTGGTCCTGGTAGACGATCACTCCCAACGTCTCTTCCGTCAGGTGCTCGATACTCGGATGGAGGGGCTCGACCCGCACGCTGCCATTCTTGCGATCGATGAAATCATCGACCATTCCCGACTGCAGGGGGCCGGGACGGTAGAGCGCCACCAATTGGATGATCTCGCGGAAAGCCCTGGGCCTGGCCTTGATGACCAATTCCGTCATGCCGGACGATTCCACCTGGAAAACGCCTTCGGTATCCCCCCGGCAAAGAAGGTCGTAGGTCTTTTCATCATCCAGCGGGATCGCATCGACGGCGAAATCACCGCAGCCCTCTTTCTTTTGGATCAAGGCTTCGGCGTCCGCCATGAGTGTCAGGGTCTTGAGCCCCAGAAAGTCGAACTTGATCAAGCCGACCTTCTCGACACAGTTCATGTTGTATTGCGACATGACGTCGCCGGACTTCGAGTCACGATAGAGGGGCACCATCTCGATCAAGGGTTGGGTGCCGATCACCACCCCCGCGGCATGCTTGGAGGCGTGGCGGGTCAAGCCCTCGAGTTTGCGGGCCGTCTGATAGAGCTGCTCGATCTGCCCGTCGGATTCAACCCTCGCCCGCAGCTCGGGAGATTGCTCCAGGGCCTGATCCAAGGTGATGCCCAATTGCTCTGGAATCAGCTTGGCAATGCGATCTACATCGCCATAGGCCATGCCGAGCACCCGGCCGACATCCCGAATCGCGGCTTTCGACTGCAGGGTTCCGAAGGTCACGATCTGGGCGACCTTCATGCCATCGTAGGCACCCTCGCCTGTCTCTGTTTCTTCGCCCGCGACATCGTACCGATCCGCCACATAGCGGATCACCTGCTCTCGCCCTCGCATGCAGAAATCCACGTCGATATCCGGCATGGAGAGGCGCTCGGGGTTGAGGAAGCGTTCGAAAATAATGTCGAACTCCACCGGGTCGATATTGGTGATGTTCATTCCGTAGGCCACCAGGCTGCCTGCGGAACTGCCGCGGCCGGGGCCCACCGGAATATCGTTTCGTTTGGCGTAGTTGATGAAATCCGCCACGATCAGGAAATAGCCCGGAAATCCCATCTGGTTGATGATCCCGAGTTCGTGATTCATTCGTTCTGCGTAGACCTTGCCCTCGGGTCCATCGAAGGGTTGATCCGGAGCCATGTCCAACTTTTCGCGCAGCCCCGCCCAAGCCTGATCGGCCATCACATCCTCGAGGTTGCTGCCCGCGGGCACCTGGTACTCGGGCATGTGGTACTCGCCCATGGGAATTTCGAGGTCGCAGCGCTCGGCGATCACCAGGGCGTTTTCGACTGCTTCGGGATGATCGTGAAAAACCTCGGCCATCTCGTCGCCGTCCTTGACGAAGAAACCGTGACCATCAAAGCGAAAACGCTTCTCATCGCTCAGGTTGGCCGCTGTCCCAATGCAAAGCAGGGCATCATGGTGCGAGTGGTCGTCTTCTTCGAGGTAATGCGCATCGTTCGTCGCCACCAGGGGGATATCCATATCGATACCCATCTTGATGATTTCCTGATTCACGGTCTCCTGGGCGGGGATCCCGTGGCGCATCATCTCGAGGTAATAGCGATCGCCAAAGAGTCCGCGAAAACGCTCGGCCACCGACCAGGCTCTGTCGAGTTCGCCATGCATGATGGCCCGGGGCACAGGGGACGAGAGGCAGCCGGATGTACAGATCAAGCCCTCGTGATGAGTTTCGAGCAAGGACCAGTCGACTCGCGGCTTGTAGTAGAAGCCCTCGAGGTAGGCCTTGGAGACGAGGTACATCAGGTTGCGATAACCCACCTCATCCATGGCCAGCAGAAGCAGGTGGTTGATTGCGTCATAACCCCCCTCTTCGCGCTGGCGCTTTTCCTTATCGAAACGCGACCCGCCGGCAAAATAGATCTCGCAGCCCACGATGGGTTTGATGCCGTTGGCCCGCGCCTTCTCATAGAACTCGATGGAGCCGAACATGTTTCCATGATCGGTCTGGGCCACCGCCGGCATATTGAGCGCCTTGGCGCGCTCGAAGAGGGGGGTGTGCTTGATCGCCCCGTCGAGCAGGGAGTATTGGGTATGCAGATGAAGATGAACGAAGGGCTTGGGCACTCCCTACTCCCACTCGATCGTCGCGGGGGGCTTGCTCGAAATGTCGTAGACCACGCGATTGATGCCCTTCACCTCGTTGATGATTCGGTTCGAGATCCTGCCGAGAACCTCCCAGGGCACGTGCGCAAAATCCGCAGTCATCGCATCGGAGGAGGTGACGCAGCGGATGGCCACCGCGTTTTCGTAGGTCCGCGAGTCCCCCATGACGCCCACGCTGTTGACCGGAAGAAAAACGACCAGGGCCTGCCAGATCGAATCGTATAGGCCGGCTTGGCGTATTTCCTCGGTCATGATGGCATCGGCGCGCCGCAGCGGAGCCAGGCGCTCGCGGCTCACATCGCCCATGATTCGAATCGCGAGCCCCGGACCGGGAAAGGGATGCCGGCCGACGGCGCGCTCGGGGAGATCCAGAGCGCGCCCGACCGCGCGCACCTCGTCCTTGAAGAGTTCGCGCAAGGGCTCCACCAACTCGAGTTCCATATCCTCAGGAAGCCCGCCCACATTATGGTGGGTCTTGATCGTGACCGAGGCACCCTTGACCGAAACGCTCTCGATCACATCCGGGTAGAGCGTGCCCTGGACCAGGAAACTGGCGCCTCCGAGCTTGGCCGCCTCCTCCTCGAAAACATCGATGAAGAGTCCGCCGATGATCCGGCGTTTCTTTTCCGGGTCGGCAACGCCGGCAAGTGCCGTCAGGAAACGCTCTTCGGCGTCCACCGAGATCAACTTGACGCCCAGGGATTCGCGAAAGAGATCTTCGACCTCGGCGCGCTCGTTCTCTCGCATCAAGCCGTGATCGACGAAGATGCAGGTCAGCTGATCGCCCACCGCACGATGGACCAACGCCGCCGCCACGGTGGAATCGACCCCGCCTGAGAGCCCGCAGATTACGGACCCCTCGCCTACCTGCTCCTTTATCTTGGCCACGGACTCGTCGATGAAGGCGTCCATCGTCCAACTCGGATCGCAGCGACTGATCCCCAGAACGAAATTCTCGAGGATCTGCATACCCCCCTCGGTATGCGCCACCTCGGGATGGAATTGCAGGCCCCAGATCGGCGCATCGCAGCTCCGCACGGCGGCAAAGGGCGAATGGCCGCTGCTCGCCACCACTTCGAAGCCCTCGGGAAGCGAGAGGACGCGGTCGCCATGGCTCATCCAGACGACGTGCTCTGCCTCCAGGGCCAGGCCCTTGAGCAGCGGATCCTCGCGCTCGACCTTCAGATGGGCCCGCCCATACTCCCGGTCGTCCGCGGACTCCACCCGCCCTCCCAAGCGCTGGACGAGGAGTTGCAGGCCGTAGCAGATCCCGAGAATGGGAAGGCCGAGTTCGAAGATGGCGGGGTCGACATCCGGCGCATCCGCATCCAGGACGCTCGAAGGGCCGCCCGAGAGCACGATGCCCGAAGCACCGAACGACTCGACGAAGGCGAGGGACACATCGCTGGGATGGATCTCGCAATAGACATGCAGTTCCCGGACCCGGCGAGCGATCAGCTGGGTGTATTGGGAGCCAAAGTCGAGGATCAGGATCCGGCTGGGATAGGCATCACGCGACGACATGGGGGGCGAACTTTCCTCCGAATCGGCGCCTTCTCCCGCCCGCCCGCGAACACCCCGGAGCCAGTAGAAACGGAAATGATCCCGCTCGAGACTGGTTTTCGTTGGGGCTTGGACGTGAATTGGACCGCGGGCACTGCAAGATCAGAGCACCGGAATCTCCACCGCGCCTGCGAAGAGGCTTGGCAAACAGGGTGGACCTTCGAAATGAGATTTTTCGCTGGGGGAGTCGCGCGCAGTGTACTGGATTCTGCCGCCGGACGGGGCCGTCGGCCCGGCTAGTCGATCCGATAATTCGGCGCCTCCTTGGTGACGATGACGTCGTGGACGTGGCTCTCGCTGAGGCCGGCCGACGAGATCCGCACGAAGCGCGCCTTCTGGCGCAATTCGGAAAGGCTCGCCGCGCCGCAATAGCCCATTCCCGAGCGCAGGCCTCCACGAAGCTGGTGGACGCTGCTCGAGAGGCTCCCTCGGTAGGGAACCCGGCCCTCGATCCCTTCGGGCACGAGTTTGTCGGATTGGACCTCCGCCTGGAAGTACCGGTCGCGGCTCCCCTGGGCCATCGCGCCCAAGGAGCCCATGCCGCGATAAACCTTGTAGGAGCGCCCTTGGAAGAGGACCACCTCTCCCGGCGCCTCATCGGTCCCTGCAAAGAGGGACCCGATCATGATGGCCGAAGCGCCTGCGGCCAGGCCCTTCACGATATCCCCGGAGTACTTCACCCCCCCGTCGCCAATCAGCGGTATGCCGTTCTTGATGGCCACTTCGGAGGCTTCCCGGATCGCCGTAAATTGCGGCACGCCCACGCCGGCGATCACCCGGGTGGTACAAATCGAGCCCGGGCCGACTCCGATCTTTACGGCGGAAACGCCCGCCTTGATCAGGGATTCGGTTCCCTCTGCGGTGGCCACGTTGCCCCCGATCAGGGGCATCTCGGGGAAGGTCCTCTTGAGTTCCTCGACGGCGTCCAGAACCATCCGAGAGTGACCGTGGGCTGTATCGACCACGATGACATCGACACCAGCGTCCACCAGGGCCTGGGTACGCTCAATGCGGTCGGCACCCACGCCCACCGCGGCGGCACATCGAAGCCTTCCCATTCCGTCCTTGCACGCGTTGGGAAAGCGCTCGGTTTTCTCGATGTCCTTGATGGTGATCAGGCCGCGGAGTGTCCCATGATCGTCCACGACCAGGAGTTTCTCGATGCGGTACTGATGGAGCAGTTCCTTGGCTCTCTCCATGCTGGTTCCAGGAGGCACAGTCACAAGGTCCTCGCGGGTCATGACCGAGGAAATTTCGGCCGAATGGTC
Organism: Myxococcales bacterium; assembly: GCA_014240165.1. GTDB lineage: Bacteria > Myxococcota_A > UBA9160 > UBA9160 > UBA4427 > JAZXM01. The sequence continues at coordinate 16,247 of JAAZXM010000006.1, forward strand.
CCGAACAAAGCGCAGGTCGCGATTGGTCAGGATGCCTACGGCTTTTCCGTCCCGGGTCACCGGGACCCCGGAGATCTTGTACCGCTCCATGACCTCGAGGGCTTCGTAAATCCGCTGCTCGGGCTCCATGGTGATGGGGTCGACGATCATGCCCGACTCGGACCGCTTGACCTTGTCGATCTCCGCGGCCTGGACATCCGCGGACATATTCTTGTGAATGACCCCGATGCCGCCATTCTGCGCCATGCTGATGGCGGTCTCGTGCTCGGTCACCGTATCCATGGCCGCCGAGACCAGGGGGCAATTCAGGGCAATCTCGGGTGTGAGTTGCGTGCTCAGATCGACGTCGTTCGGCAGAACCTCTGACGCACCCGGAACCAGGAGCACGTCATCGAAGGTCAGGCCTTCCTGGATCTCCTGCGGACGCTGCGACGGTGTGGGCTTGGGTTCGCTCACTCGATCCGGCTCCTCCGTTCCCTGGACCCATGGGTGGGTCCGATACGGCGACCCTGGGGGGTACGCCAGCCCCCGGATCCAATGGCGCCTACACCACCCCCTAGATGCGAGGATGCCGATCCGGCGACCAGGAGACCCCGAGGCCCTGGGCGCCGAGGATAATCGGAGCGCCGGGGCCGGTCAACCAAAAGCCCCGGGCGGAGCCGTGATCACACCTCGAGAGCCAGCGAACCCACCTGGAGGACGCTCTCAGCCTGGGCCTCTCCCGGCGCCAAGACCCCGATCAGGGAGTGCGGCGTGGCCTCCACCAGGTCGACTGTCTTGATGTCTCCCGCTCGGGCAGCGGGCGCGGCGCCGCTCTCACCCGGAGCCAGGTTGACCAGCCGGTGATGGGGATCGCGTCCACAGAGTTGCCCTTTGCCCCTACGGCTCTCCCCCTGAATCAGAACCTCGACTCGCTGACCCACCCGGCTGCGGTGATGCTCCAGGGTCAGCTCCCTCTGGAGCACCTGAAGCGCCTCCAGCCGACTCTGGGCCTCGGAGGAATCAGCGGCGTTCGGAAGCTCGATCGCGGCGGTTTCCGGTCGGGGCGAATATTTGAAACTGAAGCTGTCCACGAAGCCCACCTGGCGAACCAGGTCCAGGGTGTCTGAGAAGTCGGAGTCCGTCTCCCCCGGGAAACCCACGATCAGATCCGTCGTAATGGCCAGGTCGGGAACGGCTTGGCGTAGGGCGCGGGTGATATCGAGATACTCCTCGCGAGAGTAGCGGCGACGCATGGCCTCGAGGACCGAGTTCGAGCCACTCTGGAGGGGCAAGTGGACATGCGGACAGAGGTGCTCGAGTTCGGCGTGGGCGCGAATCAGGGCCTCGTCGAAGAAAATCGGGTGGGGGCTGGTGTACCGAATCCGCTCCAGGCCCGGGACGGCGTCGAGCTCGGCCAGCAGGCTTGCAAACGCCATCGTCCCCGACTCGGTGCCTCGGCCCCGCCGCTCCGCATGGCGCCCATAGGCGTTGACGGTCTGCCCGAGCAGGGTGATTTCGCGAACTCCCGAAGCCGCCAGGCTGCGAGCCTCCTCCAGGATCATGGCCGCCGGCCGGCTGATCTCGCGCCCCCGAGTCCGTGGCACGATGCAGAAACTGCAGAACATGTCGCAGCCCTCCATCACCGTGACGAAGGCCCTGCCATCGCCCTGGGCCCGCATGCCGGGATGGAGTTCCGGCATATCGAAGCGCTCCAGGGATCGGCTCTCTCCCGTCTCCGAAGCCCGCTGCCCCGCGAGGGCCGCCTGCAGCATGGAGGGGACCTGTCGCAGATTATGCGTCCCGAACACAAAGTCGAGATGCGGAAATCGCTTCAGCAACGAGTCCCCCACCTGCTGGGCCACGCACCCCCCCACCCCGATGACCCGGGCGGGAGCGGCCTCCTTCCAGTCTCGGAGAGCGCCCAGATCGCTGTAGAGTTGATTCTCTGCTTTATCGCGGATCGAGCAGGTGTTGATCACCAAAACGTCCGCCTGATCCGGCCCGGGCGCGGCCTCCAGGCCGCTGTGGTAGAGCAGATTGGCGAGCTTATCCGAGTCGTGGACATTCATCTGACAGCCGTATGTCCGAATATGAAAGGTTTCCAAAGTCTCCCTCGCCCTCGAAATCATGGATGTGCAACTCTGCGGCAACTGACGCGCAAGGCCGCCGCAATCACCGGCAACTCGAAATCACGCCCCGGAAAACGAAGCCCAATTTTCGCCTCCCAGCCTTTCGCAAAGCCTAAGAGGGAAGGTCTGTAAGATATTGTTTATATTAAAGTTTTTTATTTTCGTCGAATGGTGTTCTAAAATAGGATTGACAACGATTCCAGCCCAGCCATAATGCTCGGAGTCGCTCCGAATAGGTCGGAAAAACCGCATTGATCCAAGCGCAAGAATGACGCGGTTGTTGGGAAGGTTTGATAGCGCACGCCGAGCAAAGCGCTCAGACACAACTTCTCAGCACAACTTCTCAGCACAACTTCTCAGGATGGACGATCAGGCGGCGATCGAAAGAACCAAAAGCCTCGGTGAGGCCGACCCTGGAGGCCAGAAGCAAGCAGGCCACTGCGGCAGAGCCAACACAAACTCAAATTTCGATCCTCAAGCAAACAAGGATTGGTAAAAAAACATAGATTTCGGAGTGGCGGTGGATTGGGCATTTCTCCTCAACGTGAAGTGCTCAACCTCTCACCCCCCAAAATGAGTCCACCGCCCCTCCCCCTTCCGCGCCCCGTCGGCCCCGCCGGCGGGGCGTTCTTTTTTTGCCCGGAATGCTCCGGCGAACCACTCCGACACTCCGCGCTAGCGCAGTAAGGAGCGGCCCGGCGAGCGGGGCTCGGGTCGACGCGCACAGTGGGGCCCGCGCGGAATGTCCCCACCTGGCGGCAGCTCGCCAAGGGCTGATGCTAGGGGCTTGATGCTTAGGACTTGATCAGGGTCAGGGGGAGTTAGGCGAAAGCTCCCTGTCCCGACGTCAACTCGGGTTCGGGGCTCAATCCATGCCGCGTCAACCGCTCAGTCGACACCGACGATGAAGCTTACGCTCGTCGTTCCGCTCCCGCCGATATTGAGGGTCTGAAAATTCTTGGCCCCCTCGACCTGGTAGCCGCCCGCTTCACCGGTGACCTGCAGGCAACCGTCCAGCAATTGCCTCACGCCGGTCGCCCCGACGGGATGACCGGCGCCGATCAGGCCCCCGCTGGGATTGATGGGGTGCCGGCCGTCGATCTCGAGCCAGCCCTCCTCGATGGCCTTCCAACTCTCACCCGGCTTCGTGAGGCCAAAGTGATCGATCGCCATGTATTCCGAAGTTGTGAAGCAATCATGGGTCTCGATACCGTCCACACCGTTCGCGTCTTCGATCCCTGCCCTTTTCCACGCGCTCGTAATCGTGCTCCGAACGTGGGGAAGCACATAGGTATCGCCGCGACTCTCCGCCACCTTGTCGTCGAAGCGCAGGCGGGCCGTGTTATGCCCCCAGCCCTTGAGGCGAGGAATCGCGGACAACTTTTTGCCCATGCCCTTGGCGTAACGCTCTGCGTACTCGCGAGATGCCAGAAATACGCAGACTGCACCGTCGGTGACCTGCGAGGCATCTGCGATGCGAATTCGCCCACCAATACTGGGATTGTCATCCGTGCGGCACAGGGCCTGTTCTTTGTTCATATACCATGTGCGGGTCTGCGCGTTCGGGTTGAGTTTCGCGTTGTCGTAGTTGAGTCGGCTGATTTCGGCCAGATATTCGTCCTTCAGCCCGTAGCGCTCGTCGTACTCGTCACCCAGGCGCCCAAAGAGCTTCGGGAAGGGGAACTCGATGCCCTCGGCTTCCTGGTCGTACCAGGCCGCAGTCCCGAGATAATCGCCACCCTTATCCGCAGCGACCGTCTTCATCTGCTCGATGCCCACGACCGCCTGGAGGCCGTAGCGACCCGCTTCGATCTCCGCCGATGCGGCCAGCAAGGCGATACTCCCCGAGGCGCAAGCCGCTTCGTGGCGACTGGTGGGCAGGCCACTGAAGGTGGGATGAACCTCGGTAAAAAAGGCGCCCAAATGACCCTGCATGCAGTAGAGCTCGGCGGCGAAGTTGCCCACGTGGGCGCTCTCCACCTCTTCCGGGGCAATATCACATTGCTCCAGGGCACCAAGCACGCTCTCCCGCATCAGGGCTGAGAAGTGCTTGCTCTCCTTTGTCCAATTTCGCGCAAAGTCGGTCTGGTACCCGCCGAGAATATAAACTTCAGAGTTCGCCATTGGAGTTCCCTTAGTTGATTCGGTTTCTGAAAGTTTCGTGCTTCCTCACGAAGCGACGAAATATTTACCCACGTTCACCTGAGGATGGTCAAAGAATCGCTGCTTCCCGCCGCCCGAAGCGGCCTCGGCCAGAACCGCGGGAACCTCAAGACCGGCCTGCTCAATCATCGTGACCGCAGAGCCGGCACCCATGGTATCCACCAGAACGCTCGGAGGGGCCCAATTGAACCCAGCACCCATGATCATATCGATTCCAGTGATGGTCTCCGTCACCTCACCTGCTCGGTGGAATGCGTAGCTGATATAACCGGCAATGACTTTCCGGGCGATCGCCGCCTCGTCCCCCTCCGCAGCAAGGAAAAGCGCCATGCCTTCGGCGTAGCGCCCAACCGAGTGCATCTTGGCGACATCGTCGATATACGAGAGATCCGGCAATTTGATATCGGCCTCGGGGGCGTAGTCGCCGGAGGCGGGGTCCAGGGCCAGCCGGGTTTTACCGTCCCTCTTGAAGAACCCGCCGCCCGTTTTATTGCCCAGCACGCCGGCTTCCATCATATTCGCCATGTAGTCGGGCATCTTCAACGTGGCGTGCGCCTCGTCTGCTGCGTTCTGATGAACGTTGTCGACGATGGCTCGATGAATATCCCAGCCGACCAGATCGATTGTCGCCAGCGGCGTCAGCGCTCTCCCGGTATAGGGACCCACCAGGCGATCGACGAGAACCGGGCCGAGTTGCTCGGCCAATTGGGCAGCTTCATTGAGCACCTTGAAGCCCACCCTATTTCCAGCAAAAGCCGGGCTATCGGATGTGCGAACGATCTCGCGGCCGAGCCGGACACGAGAGAAGGCCTCTACGAAGTCCACCAATTCCGGGTCCGTGTCATCACCGGCGATCAATTCGGTCCCGACGATCACGTTGGGCGGATTGAAGAAATGGAGCCCCATGAAATGTTTTCGAAACGAATCGCTGCGCCCTTCGCAAAGTTGATTGATCGAAAGCCCCGAAGTCACGGTGGCCACGATGGAATCTTCCCGCCGAGATTTCTCAACCTTGTCGAAGATTTCGCGCTTGATCTCGAGATCCTCGGTCAGCGCCTCGAAAACGATATCCGCCGTCTTCAGAGCCTTCTCAAGATCCTCTCCATAATCGCCCACGTCTGCCCTCGAGGCGACGGTGGGTGAGCGCACCTGCTTGATCGCATCCTGCAGACCGGCCTCGGCCTTCTCCCGGGACCGCGCAAGGAAAGTCACTCGGGGTACCGCCTGGGTAAACAGGGCAGCGCTGCCATATCCCATGGTGCCGTTGGCGCCCAGCACCACCACATGGTCGATGCTGCGGCTTCCCAGAGCTTTCCGCAGCTCTGCGCCGCTCATAGTCCCGTCTTTTCCGGACATCTCTCCCCTACTCCTCCAAAGCAGCGGCAGGCCCTGGATCAGGACATCGCCGCTTTCATCCGATTGATATTACGCCAGAACGGGTGTCATTGTCGATTCCGCGCCGAAGCCCCAGACCCGCCTGAAACAACACTTTCTGCGCTCAAGAGCGGCATCACAACATCACTTCGTCCACGATCTTGGACAACTGACGCAGGTTCCGACACTCCTCCACCCGATCGCAATAGGGCGCATAGCGGTCCATCACACTATCGCCGAAGCCCCAGGCACTCGGGCTCTCCGGATTCAACCAGACCACGTTCTTGGCCTTGTTGTAGATATCGCGCAGGCACCAGGCCCTTGGATCATTGTAATTATTCCGAGCGTCTCCCAGGACGATCACTGTGGTCCTGTTGTCAATACTCGAAAGATGGTCCTTCCAGAAATCGTGAAAGGCCTGGCCAAAATTCGAGCGCGTGTAGACGTTGATGACGTCACCGCCGTCCAAGGCTTTTTCGATCGCACTATTTACATCTGCATCCTTGAATACGGTCGTGACCTCACCCAGGTCGGAAACGAAGACATAGGAGCGGATCTTCGTAAAAGCTTCCTGGAGCCCATACATGAATTGCAACATGAAACGAGAAACGTTCGCGACCGAAGACGAAACATCACATAGGATCACCAACTTGGGCCGATCCTTGCGGCGATGCTTATAGATGACCTCGAACGGAATCCCGCCCCTCGCCATATTCCGCCGAAGAGTCTGGTGAAGATCCAGCTTGCCCCGCTTGATCCTCTTCTTTCGGATCGACAAAACGTTCTTGATCCGCTGGGCCAGCCTATTCACAACCTCGCGCATTCGCGCGATCTCTTCCTCGGTCAGGTGGTAGAAGCTCTTTTCCTGCAGCATTTCCTTCCGGAACTTCTCCATGTAGTCATGGTTCCGGGTCTGGAGTTCGCGCTCAACGAAGTTCTTCACCGAGCGGCGCATATTCTCGAGAAGCTTCTGGATCATCTGCCGAATCGCTTCGATTTCCTCGCTGCCCATGCCCATCTCGGAAAGCTTGGCGGCGAGATCCTCCAACTGCCCCCCCGCTCCATCGAGGTCCAACTGCTCGTTGGTTCGCCGGCTGAAGAAACCCACCTGCAGCATATTCTCGATGCGATCAGTGCCCGCCTGCTCGGCGGCATCCCTGATCATGTTTTCGAGAGAAGCGAGATCCTGGGTCAGGAGCGCTTTCGCGAGTTCTCCGAGATCGAGATCGCCTTCCATGCCCTCCATCATCTGGGCCATCTGGGCCATGAGCGACTCGAGATCGACGCCCATCTCGTCCATCTGGTCGCCGAGATTCCCGAAGGAGTCGCGCAAGTTGTCGTAGAACCCGGACCAGTAGAGGTCAAAGAGTTCATCGAATGTGTTGATCTCGTCACCCCGCTTCACCATCGAAGCGCGCAACGCATCCTTGAAGATCGCGCGGTCGTCTATAGAGAGTTCATCGAGCGCCCTGAATGCGTCGATGCCCTCCGCGACCGAGACGCGGATCCCGCTCTTGCGAAGCAGGTTCGTGAATTCGATTATCCGCTGCTGCATTCCTAGTGGAGGATGCCTTTTTTAGCCGGCTCGGGACTGGGCTCTGCCTTCTCGGCTTCGGTCGAGGGCGGTGCTGGCGCCGTTTTCTTTTCGATCAGCTTGGAGAGTTCACTCTGAGCCTTGGCGACATCGCCTTCGTATTTAAGTATGACATTCAAAGTGTCGTTAACGATTTCTTCTTCGATGCTCTCTGCATTGAGCGCCATGAGCGCTCGGGCCCAATCCAGGGTCTCGCTGATGGACGGGGTCTTCTTGAGGTCGAGCTCCCGAATCTTCTGCATCAAGTTCACCACCTCTTGTGCCAGCTGCTGAGCGATCTCAGGCACCTTGGCGTCGAGGATCCTAATCTCGAGCTCTTCGCTCGGATAGTCGATCCAGAGATGGAGACAGCGACGCTTCAGGGCGTCGCTCATTTCGCGTGCGTCGTTCGAGGTAAGGAAGACCAGAGGCTGGCTAACCGACTCAATGGTTCCGATTTCAGGGATGGTCACCTGGAAATCCGAAAGCACTTCGAGCAGGAATGCTTCGAACTCGGGGTCCGACTTGTCGACCTCATCGATCAACAGCATGGTGGGCTTCTCGGCGGTAATCGCTTGCATCAGCGGCCTGGGCACAATGAAGCGGTTCGAGAAGAAAACCGAATCTTCGGCGCCAACCCGCTCCGCCGCTTCGCCCAGGCTCTGGGCACCAGCGATGGTTTCGGAAACCTTGTCCTTGAGGATCTGGGTATAGAGGAGCTGCTTGCTGTACTCCCACTCATAGAGGGCCTTTGCCTCATCGAGCCCCTCGTAGCATTGCAAGCGAATCAGCTCTCTTCCGAGTGACTTGGCCACGACCTTGGCGAGTTCGGTCTTGCCTACCCCGGCCGGCCCCTCGATCAGAATGGGCTTGTCGAGTTGCTGAGCAAGGAAAACCACCGTGGCGATCCGCTTGTCGCAGATATAACCGAGCTCGTCGAGGTCCTTGATGACCGCTTCAACCGAATCGAACATGATCGCTTCCCTTCATAGTCCTGAGTTCAGAGTCCATCGATTTAAACGCGTGGACCCGGGCCACTCCAATCGCTTACGAGGTCGGTGCGAAACCCCGCTTCGGGAGTCAGCCCATCAAATTGAGCACGTGTCCAAGCTTTTCTCTTTTGGTACGGAGATAGCGGAGGTTATTCGAGTTGGGTTCGATCTCGAGGGGCACGCGCTCCACAATGCTGATGCCATAGCCAGCAATCCCTGCCCGTTTACCGGGATTGTTGGTGATTATCCTGATTTGACGAGCACCCAAATCTGAGAGGATCTGACTGCCCACTCCGTAATCGCGCAGATCGGCCTTGAAGCCCAGCCGATGATTGGCTTCGACGGTATCCAGCCCCTCTTCATCCTGGAGCGAATACGCCCGCATCTTGTTCGCGAGCCCAATCCCCCGTCCTTCCTGGCGCATATAGAGCAGGATTCCCGAGCCCTCTTCGGCGATCATACGCATCGAGGCCTCGAGTTGCTCACCACAATCGCAGCGCATGGAGCCGAACGCATCGCCCGTGAGGCACTCGCTATGGACTCGGACGAGGACAGGCTCGTCGGCCTTGATTTCGCCCTTCACCAGCGCCGTATGATCGACATGGTCGATATCGTTCTCGTAGACGATGCACTGAAAATCGCCCCCCCAGCGGGTGGGCATGGATGCGGTGGCCGCCCGCCTCACCAACCGCTCGGTTCGCAATCGATGGCGGATCAAATCCTTGATGGTGATGATCTTCAGGTCGTGTTCTTGGGCGTACGCCCGTAGGTCCGTCAGACGGGCCATGCTGCCATCATCGTTCATGATTTCACAGATCACGCCCGCGGGCTTCAGTCCGGCGAGCCGGGCCAGGTCCACTGCGCCCTCGGTCTGCCCAACACGGCGGAGAACCCCACCCTCTCGAGATCGGAGCGGAAAGACGTGCCCGGGGCGAACCAAATCCGCTGGCCGGACATCATCCTGAATGGCGACCTGAATCGTTCGCGCTCGGTCGTGGGCCGAGATCCCCGTGGTCACGCCCTCACGCGCCTCAATGGAAACCGTAAAAGCAGTGCCATACGCGGCGCCGTTTTCGTAGTCGGGCACCATCATGCCGAGGTGCAATTTCTCGAGTTGGCCTTCAGTCAGCGCCAGGCAGATCAGGCCGCGACCGTGGGTGGCCATGAAATTGATGGCCTCGGGCGTGACGGCCTCGGCCGCCATGCAGAGGTCGCCTTCATTCTCTCGGTCTTCGTCGTCGACGAGAATGACCATCTTGCCCTCACGAATATCCGCGATGGCTTCCTCGATCGTCGACAGAACGGATCCAGGTTCACCAGGGGCGGAGCGGAGGGCGGGCTCGGGGGTCGGAGTGCCTCTTTGCATGGTTGCGATCACCTCCCGTCCGGACCAATCGGTGGGTTCCGGCGGGTCTCGGAGGACGATATTCAAGGCTGACACGGATGTCAATTGACTCCCCCAAAGGGACGGGGGTGCCTATCGACCCCTCTCTTCGCCGCGAAAGATATCGAGGAGTCCGCGTGCGGCGGCGGCGGGCGTGCGCTTCTGGGACTGCACATCCTCCTCGAAGATCGCGACCTGCTGCGCCACTTTGGGGTCGGCGTGGAGCGCCTCCCTGAGCCCTTGATCCACGAGAGACCACATCCAATCCCGGTTCTGTGCCCTGCGCCGGGTTTCAAGTTGACCATCAGCTTCCAGCGCCGACCGATGCTCACGAATGGCCTGCCAGATAGCGTCGATACCACTCTCCTCCAACGCGCTGGCCAACAGAGCGCGAGGACGCCACGACGGTGTGGTCGGGCGGATCAAGGAGAGCGCACCTTCATATTCGGAGCGCGTCCGTGCGGCCACCGCTTCCATGTCTCCGTCGGCCTTATTCACCGCGAGACAGTCAGCCAACTCCATGACCCCCCGCTTGATACCCTGGAGTTGGTCGCCGCCGGCAGGAAGCAAAAGCACCAGGAAGAAGTCCACCATGGAAGAAACCGTCACCTCGGATTGGCCTATTCCGACGGTTTCAATCAGGACCACATCATAACCCGCGGCCTCGCAGAGCAGCATCACTTCCCGGGTTCGATGGGCGACACCGCCAAGCGAACCTCCAGAGGGCGACGGGCGAATGAAGGCATTGGGCGAAACCGCAAGCCGCTCCATACGGGTTTTGTCACCCAGGATGCTCCCTCCGGTGACCGGGCTACTTGGATCCACTGCCAGTACGGCAACGCGGTGACCGTCCTCCAGAAGTCGCAGACCGAGTGCCTCAATGAGCGTGCTCTTTCCCACTCCCGGCGGGCCAGTCACGCCCACTCGGATCGCGTTGCCCGTATAGGGAACGAGGAGTTCGAGAATTTCCTGCCCGCGAATCGCTTGCTCGGGGCGGGCGCTCTCGATCAGGGTGATGGCGCGCGCCATGGCTCGGCGATCCCCTTCACGAATCGCATCTCGGTAGCTCTCCGCCGAATCCCAGGGCCCGCTACCGCCATCCGGCTCCCGAGAGCGCGGCTGGCGCGACCCACAGAGCCGGAGAATTCCCGGAATCACGCTCGGCGCCCGCGCAGCACTTCAAGAACCTGGACCGCGGCCTGAGGAACCGGGGTTCCCGGACCGAAAACAGCCGACACCCCCCGACTCTGGAGGAATTCGTAATCCCGGGGCGGAATGACACCGCCCACCACCACGGCGATATTCTCGCCCCCCGCGTTGGACAGCGCTTCCACGAGTTCGGGCACAAGGGTCTTATGACCCGCCGCCTGGCTCGAGACCCCCACCACATGCACGTCGTTGTCGATGGCCTGGCGTGCCGCTTCCTCGGCCGATTGAAAGAGCGGGCCGACATCAACATCGAAACCGATGTCCGCGAAAGCCGTGGCGATCACCTTCATGCCTCGATCGTGGCCATCCTGGCCGAGTTTGACCACGAGCATCCTCGGCCGTCGTCCCTCTTGGTCCGCAAATTCCAACACGGCCTTGCAAGCACCCTGAAATTCCTCGTCCTCTGCATCCACAGCGCTATAGACCCCCGACACGGACTGAACGGTGGCGCGATAGCGGGTGTAGACCGTCTCCAGGGTGTCGGAGATTTCGCCCACGCTCGCCCGCGCTCGCGCGGCCTCGATCGCCGCTTCCAGAAGATTACCCTCTCCGCTCTCCGCCAGAGACTTCAGCGAGGCCAATGAGCGCTCCACAGCCCCAGAGTCCCTGGTCCGGCGAATCTCTTCGAGCTTGGCGGTCTGCTCTTCGCGCACCGCCGTATTGTCGATATCCCGGACGTCGATCTCGGGCTCCTCTGCCAGTCGGTATTTATTCACGCCGACGATGGTATCGAGCCCGCTATCCACTCTTGCTTGCCGGCGGGTTGCGCACTCCTCGATCCGAAGCTTCGGCATCCCTTCGACGATCGCTCGGGTCATGCCTCCGAGTTCCTCGACTTCGGAAATGACTTTGCGCGCCTCGGCCGCCACCTGGTGGGTCAATGATTCCATGAAATAAGAGCCGCCCCAGGGATCGACTACCGCCGGGATACCGGTCTCCTCCTGGAGAATCAACTGGGTATTGCGCGCCGTACGCGCGGCCTCATCGGTGGGCAGGCTCACGGCCTCGTCGTAGCTGTTGGTATGAAGGGATTGGGTTCCTCCGAAAACAGCCGCCATGGCTTCGATCGTTGTCCGAACCACATTATTGAAGGGATCTTGCTCCGTCAGGCTCGCCCCGGAAGTCTGACAATGTGTTCGAAGCATCGATGATCGCGGATTTTTCGGCTCGAATTGGCTCATGAGTTCGGCCCAGAGCAGGCGAGCAGCGCGCATCTTCGCCACTTCGAGATAAAAATTCATCCCGATGGCCCAGAAGAATGAAAGGCGACCGGCAAATTGGTCGACGTCGAGCCCCTTGGAGAGCGCCGCGCGCACGTACTCGACACCATCCGCAAGCGTGAACGCCAACTCGAGAACGCTATTCGCACCGGCCTCCTGCATGTGGTAGCCGCTAATGGAGATCGAATTGAATTTCGGCATCTCGCGAGCTGCGAAGTCGATGATATCGGCGACGATTCGCATACTGGGTTCGGGGGGATAGATATAGGTATTCCGAACCATGAACTCCTTGAGGATGTCGTTCTGGATTGTCCCCGCCAGCTTGGCTGCTGGAACGCCCTGCTCCTCTGCCGCCACGATGAAACAGGCCAGGACCGGCAAGACAGCCCCATTCATCGTCATCGAAACAGTCACTTCATCCAGCGGGATGGAGTCGAAGAGAACCTTCATATCCTCGACGCTATCGATGGCAACCCCGGCCTTTCCGACGTCGCCGGTCACGCGCGGATGATCGGAGTCATATCCGCGATGCGTGGCGAGGTCGAAGGCCACGGAGAGGCCCTGCTGGCCGGCTGCGAGATTGGCCCGATAGAAGGCATTCGATTCTTCGGCGGTAGAAAAGCCCGCGTATTGACGAATCGTCCAGGGGCGATTCGAATACATCGTGGCCCTCGGCCCGCGCAAGAAGGGGAATAGCCCGGGCAAAGTATCGATCGACTCGAGTTTCTCGATATCTGCAGCGGTGTAGAGCGGCTTGATCTCTATGCCGTCGGGACTGCTCCAGAAGAGCTCATCCACATCCTTGCCGCGCAATTCCTTTGTGGCCATTTCTCGCCACTTTTCAAGGTCCGGACCACTCCCGGATCGACTTGCCATTGAATTCTCCTGACTATGTGACCCACTGCCTTTTCTGGGCGGCGCATTCTAGCTTGTCTAGGCTGCCTTCGCGGCCTACATGGAGCGCCTGTAGCGGCCGCCCACCTCGAAGAGCGCTTCGGTGATCTGCCCCAAACTGGCCACCTTGACGGTCTCCATCAACTCCTCAAAAACGTTGCCCTTGGCCAGCGCCACCGCCTTCAGTCGCCGCAAGGCGTCCTGCACCTCCCCCTCCCAGCAGCCCTGAAAGGTCGCCAGGGATTCGAGGCGCATGCTTTTCTCCTCCGCACTCGACCGCATCAACTCTGTTGGCTCCGGGGTGGGCGCCCCTTCCTTTCCTGCCTCGAAGGTGTTCACACCGACGATGGGCAACTCGCCCGAATGCTTGAGCGATTCGTAGTGCAGGCTCTCCTCCTGGATCTTTCCCCGTTGGTAAAGGGTCTCCATCGCACCCAGAACACCTCCCCTATTCGAGAGCCGCTCGAACTCATCGAGCACCGCCTCCTCCACCTGGTCTGTCAGGGCCTCGATATAATGGGAACCCTGGAGCGCGTTCTCCGCCCTGGCCGTACCGAGTTCGCGATTGATGATCAGTTGAATCGCCAGGGCTCGGCGAACGGATTCTTCCGTGGGCGTGGTGACGGCCTCGTCATACGCGTTCGTATGCAAGCTATTACAGTTGTCACGAATGGCCGTCAGCGCCTGCAACGTCGTACGAATATCATTGAAATCCATCTCCTGGGCATGAAGGGACCGTCCAGACGTCTGTATATGGTATTTCAATTTCTGACTGCGCTCGGAAGCCCCGTACCGTTCGCGCATGGCAATCGACCAGATCCGGCGAGCCACGCGGCCAATCACATCATATTCCGCCTCCAGGCCATTACTGAAGAAGAAGGAGAAATTGGCGGCGAAATCGTCGATATCCATACCTCGGGCGAGGTAGTACTCGCAGAACGTGAAGCCGTTCGCGAGGGTAAAAGCCAGTTGCGTAATCGGATTCGCCCCAGCTTCGGCCATGTGGTAGCCCGAGACAGAGACCGAATAGAAATTGCGAACCGCGTTCGCCGTGAAGTACTCCTGGATATCTCCCTGGAGTTTCAGGGCGAAATCCGTCGAAAAGATGCAGGTATTCTGGGCCTGGTCCTCTTTCAAAATATCGGCCTGGACTGTCCCGCGTACCCGATTCAGTACATCGGCCTTGATCCTCGCGTAGGTCTCTTCATCCACGACCCGGTGACCCGGAACCCCGAGCAATCCGAGCCCCAGGCCATCATGTCCCGCCGGCAGATCCCGAGGTCCGCCGGGCAATTCGGCACCCCGTGCCTTCAATTCGGCGCTCACCGTAGAACGCACTTCTTCCAGCACCCCCGTGTCGCGCAGATGCTTTTCTACCTGCTGATCGATGGCAGCGTTCAGAAAAAACGCCAGCACCATGGGAGCGGGCCCGTTGATGGTCAGCGATACGGAACTCGAGGGCTTACAGAGATCGAAACCCGAATAGAGAATTTTGGCATCATCCAGAGTGCACACGGAAACCCCGGAGTTCCCGACCTTCCCGTAGATATCCGGCCGCTCGTCGGGGTCGCGTCCATAGAGCGTCACGCTGTCGAAAGCCGTGGACAGACGTGCGGCCGGTTGCCCCGAGGCCAGCAGGTGAAAACGGCGATTCGTGCGCTCGGGGCCCCCTTCTCCGGCAAACATACGGGTCGGGTCCTCGCTTTCGCGCTTGAAAGGGAAGACCCCCCCCGTGAAGGGAAAACGGCCGGGCAGGTTCTCGAGAGCGAGAAAACGCGCCACCTCACCCCAATCTTCCGCTTTCGGAAGTGAAACCTTGGGCACCTGGGTACCCGAGAGACTGGGAACGTGGTTGATGACGTCGACGCGATTCCCGCGAACTTCATAGCTCTGGGACTCGGCTGCGTACTGTTCGAGTTCTTGGGGCCACGCCGCAAGGCCGGCCCGCAAATCCGCCGGTAACGCCGCCAGACGTTCATCGTAGAGATGCCGAAGATGCGCAGCGGAATCCTGCTCGTCCTCTCCCGAGCCCCCTCCGAAGGGAACCGCCATGGCGGGCGTGTCCTCACCCAGGATGCGGAGGGTTCGAGCCAGCCCGTCCGCTTCGGCTGCGCGCTCGGCGGCTTGCAAAGCCTCGGCCTTGTATTCACGAACGGACTCGGCGATTTCGGACAGGTATCGGTTGCGGCCCTGAGGCAGCGAGCCAATTCCCCCTTCGATCTCATTGGCAGCGGGAGCCTTCAACGCCTCGGCGCTTTCATGCTCTTCCCCAACCAGCGAAGAAAGCCGCTCGCGCAAACCGAGATAGAGACGATCCGTTCCCGGGTCGCCCCACTCCCGAGCCTGGGTCGGAAATACCGGAATGTCTTCTTCGGCCAATTCGAACTGCTCATGATTGCGACGCCACTGCTTGCGGACGTCACGCAGGGCATCCGGGGAACCCTGCTTATCGCATTTATTCAAAACGACGATATCCGCCAAGTCCAGCATGTCGATCTTTTCCAATTGGGAGGGAGCACCGAATTCCGGGGTCATCACGTAGAGCGAGAGATCGACCAGATCCACGATCTCCGAATCGCTCTGCCCAATTCCTGCTGTCTCCACCAGGATCAGATCGAAGCCCGCGGCCCGGAGCACCCGCAGCCCATCGCCCACCGAAGTCGAGAGAGCGAGATTCGCGCGACGGGTGGCCATCGAACGTACGAAAACGGCATCTCCGTGGATGGCGTTCATCCGGATGCGATCGCCCAGCAGCGCCCCCCCGGAGCGACGGCGAGTCGGATCGATGAGCAACATGCCCACGGTCAAGCTCGGAAAGTCCTCACGAAATCGCCGCACCAATTCATCCACAACGCTGGATTTCCCTGCTCCACCCGTACCCGTGAAACCAACGACAGCACTTCGCTTCTCCCCGTCCGCGTGCTGATCGAGCCGGGCCCGTAGAGCGGCTCCGGCAGCAGTAGGCTGAGCCGCGTCCTCCTCGAGCCAGGTGATCAACCGCGCAATCGGCGCTCTTTGGCCCGGAACGAGCCCATCGGCCAGAGCATTGAGTTCGTCTACAGGCGCCATTCGGGCCGCGCGCACCGAATCATCGCCACACCCTTCGATGATTTCGCCGATCATGCCCTGCAGCCCGAGATTGCGACCGTCATCGGGGCTGAAAATTCTGGCCACTCCGTAGTCTTCGAGTTCCGCGATTTCGGCGGCGGTAATGGTGCCGCCTCCCCCGCCGTAGACTCGGACCCATCCTGCCCCTCGATCCTTCAAACGGTCGACGAGGTAGCGGAAAAATTCCATGTGGCCGCCCTGATAAGACGAAATAGCCACCCCATGGGCACCTTCACAAACTGCAGCTTCGACAATCTCGTCCACGGATCGGTCATGACCCAGGTGGATGACTTCGGCCCCCTGGGCCTGCAGGATCCGCCGCATGATATTGATCGCTGCGTCGTGACCATCAAAAAGCGAAGCCGCGGTCACGATTCGAATCCGGGTCGCCGCGGGCGCTCCAATTGTCGGGATCTCGGCCGCTTGCGTCACTGATCATTCTCCCGGGCGAGTCCACCCTTTCCGGCGTTTACATTCTTCTCAAGCACATTGAGCCGATTTCCCACGTGCTCCCGGTAGCGACCCATCTCATCG
This sequence comes from Myxococcales bacterium, assembly GCA_014240165.1. Lineage (GTDB taxonomy): Bacteria > Myxococcota_A > UBA9160 > UBA9160 > UBA4427 > JAZXM01. The sequence continues at coordinate 32,809 of JAAZXM010000006.1, forward strand.
CGCAGACCCATCAGTTCCGAGATACGGCCATCGAGCTGCTCCAGGTGCGCATCCAGCAACCCGGAAAGGTGGCCAAGCATCGCGTGCGTTGATCCATTGATGGCATAGAGGGCGTTGAGTTTCTTGATTTCGCCCAGGGAGAGGCCCAATTTCTTGAGCCGCTCGATGAAGCGCAGGCGCTCTACTTGGTCGGGCCCGTAGACCCGTCGACCCGCCACGCGTCGGCGAACACCCGGGAGCAGTCCCAACTCCTCGTAATAGCGAACGGTTCGCGGCGAGAGGCCACATTGAACGCCAATTTCGCCGATCGTAAATTCTTCTTTTAAATCATCTGTTTGCCAGTTCACGTTAACTGTATATCACAGATTCAAAAAAATTGGAATCCCCTCGGGGTCAGCGATAACCCAACTCGTGAATCCGGCGTTGGCTGCGAATCCATTTGGGATCCACCTTCACGAAGAGTTCCAGGTAAACCGACGAAGCGAGCATGGCCTCGATTCCCTTGCGCGCGCGCATCCCGATCCCCTTTACGGTCCGGCCCCGTGCGCCGACCACGATTCGCTTCTGGCTTTCCCGCTCGACCAGCAAATTCGCGTGTATGGCCACCTTGCCCGCCCTGCCCTCGTCGTATTGGATGACCTCCACCGCCATGGAATAGGGCAGTTCCTGCTCCAAACATTCGAAAACGGCTTCTCGAATCAACTCGGCACAGAGCCAGCGAACCGGGCGATCCGTCAATTCCTCCTCGGGATAGAGACGCGGAGAGAGCGGCAACTCGGCCACCAGCGCCTCGAGGAGTTCGGGGATGCCCTGCCCCGTCAGGCCCGCGATCGAAACCGCTTTTTCCCCTTTCACAAGCGAAGCCGGAGGCCAACTCAGACTAGGATGGTCGGGGAGATCGCTCTTGGTCCCGACAAGCACAAAGGGTTTGCCGCTTCGGCGCACATCGTCCAGCAGGCGATCGTGAATGGGCGTCCAGCCTCGATTTCGATCCATCAGCAATACCGCGACGTCGCAATCGCGTACCGCTTCGGCAACGGTCTCATTCATCAGGGTATTCAAACGAGATTCGCTCTCGTGTAGACCCGGCGTATCGTGCAGGAGCAACTGCGCCTGAGGGAGGGTCAAAATACCCAAAATGCGGCTTCGGGTCGTCTGCGGCTTCGCCGTAACGATCGCCAATTTCTCACCCAGAAGGCGGTTCAAAAGTGTGGACTTGCCTGCGTTCGGTGGCCCCAACAACGCCACGAAACCCGCTCTATGCCCATCGGGCACGGCACCGCCCGAGCCCTGATCAGCCACCACTTCCCCCTTCGCGCTGAAGACGTTGCAGACCTTCCAACGCGGCGGCGAATTCCGCCGCCTGCTTGGTGCGTCCCGAACCCACGCCCCAGGACTCGTCGCCCAAGAGGGCAACAGAAGTGAAACGCTGCTCATCGCCCTCAACACCGCTGTCCCGCTCGAGCGAGTAGCTCGGAAACTCTCCGTACCTCGCCATAACGGCCTCCTGAAAGCGCGTCTTGGCATCACCTTCCACCCGCGGCGCGCCCTTCCCGAGCGCATCGGAATAGACGCTCTTCACGAAGTCGCGCGCAGCACCGAGGCCTCCGTCGAGATAAATCGCACCGACCACGGCCTCCATGGCGTTCGACAGGATCGAGTCCTTATCCCGTCCCCCGGACTGCTGCTCCGTCCGACCCAGCTGCAGATGGCCTGCCAAATCCAAGCGCCTGGCGAGGGCCGCAAAAGCAGGGCGATCCACCAAGCGCTGAACCCCTCGCGTGAGATCGCCCTCTTCCCAATCGGGGTGCGCTTCGTAGAGCAGGTGGCCCACTGCGAGCGCCATCACCGCATCGCCGAGGAACTCCAATCGCTCGTTGCTCGTCGTACCCGCCGTTTCATGGGCACTCGAAGCGTGACGCACGGCGGTCTCCAAGAGTCCCCGATCTTGAAACGAGTAACCGAGGCGGGCCTCGAATACGGCGAGGTCAGGAACCTCGCCTTCGGAATGATCGTCGCTCATGATCGAATCCACCCACCGCCCAGCACCTTCTCTCCCCGGTCGTCTTCCCCTGGGAGCGCCTCGTAGAAGACAGCCGCCTGGCCGGGCGAGACCGCCTGAACCGGCTCATCGAACTCGATTCGCACGGTGTTATCTGGCAGCGGGAATAGCGTTGCTTCCGCTCCCGAATGGCGATGACGCACCTGCACTTTCGCGCGAACCGGCTCCTTGGGTGGCTGGCCGTCGACCCAGTTGACCGAGGAGACCTCGGCGCCTTCTGCACCCAACTCCTCCTTCGAACCCACCACCACCTGGCGCGCCTTCGCGTCCAGGCGAACCACATAGAGACGCTGATGCGAACTGATCCCGAGCCCATGACGCTGCCCTACGGTGAAGCGATGGATGCCCTCGTGCCGCCCCAAAACCGTCCCTCGACCGTCAACGATCTCGCCCCCACGCCGCTTGGCTTCCGGCCTGATCTTCTCCACGATCGCCGCATAATCGCCATCGGGCACGAAACAAATCTCTTGGCTCTCGGGCTTATCCGCTGTCCCCAGACCCAGAGCGCGTGCACGATCGCGAACTTCCTGCTTGGTCAACTCGCCCAGGGGAAGAAGGGTCTTCGAGAGTTGGGCCTGATCGAGTTGGAAGAGGAAATAGGTCTGATCTTTCTGCAGGTCCCGGGACCGCCTGAGCTCGAAATTTCCATTATCCGAATTTCGCGTGATCCGAGCGTAATGGCCTGTCGCCACACCTTCGGCTCCGAAAATTCCGGCTCGCTCCATCAGGTAATCGAATTTGAAGCGCTTATTGCATGCAACGCAGGGGATCGGAGTTCGGCCGGCCAGGTACTCGTCCGCAAAAACATCGATGACTTCGCGTTGAAACGACTCGGTGTAATTGGCCACGTAAAATCGAATGCGGCCATCCGCCACCCGCCGAGCATCATCCGCGTCTTCGAGGGAGCAACATCGAGAAGAATCACCCGCCAGGTGCATCGTGACACCCACGACTTCGAGCTCCTTCTCCACCAAAAGTGCCGCAGCCAGAGACGAATCGACCCCTCCAGACATGGCCACCACGACGCGCGAGCGGTCGGTACCCGTCGCCGAAACCGCCTGCCGCCTCACGCCGAACCCGCCCGGCGAACTCGATCCACGAGTTCAGTCAAAATGGACACCGCGGAGTCGATCTGCTCGGCATCAACCCCATGGCCCACCGAAAGGCGAAGCGTGCTACGTGCTTCCTCCGGGCTGAGCCCCATCGCCGTCAGAACATGGGAGGGCGAAATGGAACCCGAGTGGCAGGCCGCACCCGCAGAAGCCGCGACCCCCTCGATATCGAGCGCCTGAAGCAGGACTTCCCCAGGAACTTCCTGAAATTGCAGGTTCAGAGTATTGGGGAGCACATGCTCGCGGTTTCCGTTCCAAACCAAGCCTTCGACTCCATCGCACAACCCTTCCCAGAGTCGATCACGAAGAGCGCCGTAGCCCTCCATGCGCTCGGTCAATTCATTCGCTGCCAGACCGCAGGCATGGCCGAAACCGACAATTCCGGCGACATTCTCCGTGCCGCCGCGAATTCGCCGCTCCTGGGGGCCTCCTCGAATCAATGGATGGATCGGGGCCCCTTCACGCGCGACCAGACAGCCCGTTCCTTTGGGCCCTCCGAATTTGTGCGCGGAGCAGGACAGGTAGTCGGCCGAAACTCGCTGCAGATCCACGGGCCACTTTCCGACAGCTTGGGTGGCGTCGACATGGAGTCGGATTTCCCGTTCCTTCAGCCCGCGAGCAATCTCCTCCATGGGCTGAATCACACCTGTCTCGTTGTTCGCCCACACCAGGGAAACCAGGACCGTGTCAGAATCGACCGCCCCGAAAACATCGGACGGATCGAGCAGACCCTCCGCGTCCACAGCCAGCCGAGTGACAACCATTCCCGATTTTTCGAGGCATGCAGCGGGCTCCACAACCGATGGATGCTCGACACTGCTGATCACCAATTTCCCCGAGCCGCCTCTCTCCTCGAGCAAACCCATCAAGACCGAGTTATTCGCCTCGCTGGCCCCCGCCGTAAAATAAATCGTACTGGCGGCAACACCCAGCAATGACGCAACCTCGTCCCGGGCCGCCTCTACCCGCGCCCGCGCCAATCCTCCTTCGGCGTGACCGCTGGAAGGGTTCCCATGGACCTCACGCAAGACCTCGCCCATCGCGTCGATGACTTCGGGGCGTACGGGGGTCGTGGCATTGTGGTCGAGGTAGATACGCATCTGGGGACGGTCATCTCCGCGGCTGGGCCGCGTTGCGCGCATGAGGCCCGATCGGGGCCCTTTCCCCGGGCCAAGCGGCGCATCGGGCAAGGTGCTCGACCCTACCCCCGGTCCCGACAGGGGTCAAGCCACGGGCTGGGCCATTCGCTCATCGATCCTCTCTGCCCCTCGCCACGGGGATCGGCTTCCCCGGCTTCAAGTCAGCGGAGCAAGGCGGCTCAGCTTCCGCAATCGCCCAGCCACGCAGGTTCTCAACGGTTCGCGCTCCGATCCCGCGCACCCTTCGAATCGCGTCGAGCCCCGCAAAGCGCTCGACACACCGAGCCTCCACGATGGCAGCTGCACGCCCGGGGCCGATGGAAGGCAAACTCTCGAGCGAAAGAGCGGAAGCTTGATTCAAATCGAGGGGCAACCCGTAGAGCAAACGCGCTGGCCCGCGCAGGACGGGCCCATCCTCGTCAAACCTGGCGCACTCCACCTCGACCGTCCGTCCCGCATGCGCTCGGGCGGCCACCGGGAAGGCACAATCCAAAGGCTCGCCCGCCCGCATCATCGACGAGTCGCCACAAGCACGCGTCAAACCCAGAATGACCAGCGCGACGACGAGCCCAGCGTCCGCTCGACTGGCAGATTCATCGCTTCTCGGCAACGAAATGCCTGGCTCTTCCCGGGCCCATGGCCCTAGGCCAGGCGGAAGGCCCGTACGGCTGTTGCGACTCGGCCTTCAACCCGACGCCGCGTCGTCCACCAGGGCGGCGTGAAGCGCTCGCACAGCGGCGTCCGCAGAATCCTCTTCGATGACGACCGAAATCTTGATTTCGCTCGTACCAATCATCTGAATATTGATGTTCTCATCCGCGAGCACCTGGAACATCTTCGTGGCCACGCCCGCATGGTCCTTCATACCGAGCCCGACGATGGAGACCTTGGCGATCGCGTCATCCCCTTCCACCAAAGCCGACTGCAATTCCTCGCCCACCTTCATCGCGATATCCAGCGCCCGGCTGAAATCCGAACGAGGAACGGTAAAAGTCATATCCGTGGTTCCATCGCTCGCAAAGTTCTGCACGATCATATCCACGACGATTCCAGCCTCACCCAAGGGGGTAAAGAGCCGAACCGCAATACCCGGTTGATCGGGAACATTGCTAACTCGAATTTTTGCTTCGTTGACGTTGCATGTCACCCCCGAGACCACCAGGCGTTCCATCACATCCTCCTCCGGAACCATCCAGGTCCCCTCGTCCGACCCGAAACTCGAGCGCACATGGATAGGCACTCCGTAGCGCATGGCGAATTTCACTGATCGGGTTTGCAAGACTTTCGCGCCAAGGCTCGCCAATTCGAGCATCTCTTCGAACGAAATCCGGTCGAGCTTTCGCGCATGCTCGGCGACGCGCGGATCGGCCGTATAAACGCCGTCGACATCGGTGTAGATTTCGCAAACATCTGCCTCGAGGGCTGCTGCCACCGCAACCGCCGAAGTATCCGACCCGCCTCTGCCCAGGGTCGTAATACTGCCCTCGGAATCGACACCCTGAAAACCCGCGATGACGCAGATAGAGCCGCGATCGAGGTGGGAACGAAGGCCTTCGCTATCGATGCTCTGGATACGGGCGCGCGTATGCGAGGAGTCGGTCTTCATCCCCATCTGGGCGCCCGTGAATGAGCGCGCCTCGTGGCCGAGCAACTTGATCGCCATCGCGAGCAGCGCAATCGTCTTCTGCTCTCCGGTGGAAACCAGGGCATCGAATTCCCGGGGCTCGGGATGAGCCTCTCCGCACATCTCCCGGGCCAGGGCATCCAAGTTATTGGTCTCGCCCGCCATCGCGGAAACGCAGACCACGACCTGATTCCCTTCTTCCTTGGTAGCCACCACCCGCCGGGCAACGTTTCGAATACGCTCGATATCGCCCACACTGGTGCCGCCAAATTTTTGCACGATCAGCGCCATTTCGACCCTTATCCATGCCCCTGGATATTCATCCCCCCAAGAGGCGCGAGGAATCTAGCCCGTCGCGGAGTTTCGGGTAAGGGTGATGCCCGGTTCACGCTATGCCCAGTTGGACTCGCCCGCTGCTCAAGCGCGCAGATCGACGTCCGCGTCCGCCGTGTCCGAAATCCCCTCTCGGGCCATTTCATCCTTCCAGGCCCGCAGGAGATCCGCCGACTGGGGGCCCGTTCCATGGCTCCTGAAGATCCGCGCATCGGGCTCGCCCCCTGGCCCCATCTCGATCAATATCTCGATCCGATCGTGGGGCAAAGCCTCTGAAAAACGCGCGCCCCACTCCACGGCAAGCAAACAATCCCTCGCCATCAAATCGAAGAAGCCCATGGTCTCCAACTCCTCGAAGGCTTCCAGGCGATAGAAATCAACATGGTGAAGCCCCACTCCGAGTGTCGGGCTCGCGTATTGGTTAGCGAGAACGAAGGTCGGGCTCGAAACCGCCTCTTCGGCGATCTCCAGACCCCGGGCGAGTCCCTTCACGAAGACGGTCTTGCCCGCGCCCAGCGCCCCTACCAGCGAGATCACCAGGCACTCGCGGCCCGGAGGCGTGGAGGGAATTCCTTCCGAGACCCGGCTTGCCCGCCATGCCCTGGCCAGACACGATGCCAAGGTACGGGTGCGCTCAGGTCCCTGGGAATGCAAGCAGAGTCGATGGTCGGCTTCCATTCTCCTCAGCCCCCTCTCTTCCTCGATCGCGCAATTCTTGCATTGCGGCAGGCAATTCCTCGGCGAGTTCCCCAGCGAGCAACCCCCCGTCGCCGCGCTTTGCTGCAATCCGGTCACCGGCCCGGCCGTGAACGTACGCCGCAACCGCCGCGGCCTCCAACCCGGCGGAGCCCTGAACAACCAATGCCCCCACCAGCCCGGTCAAAACATCCCCGCTTCCCCCTGTAGCGAGGTTCGGTCCGCCGGTCGGGTTGATGATGACACGTCCGTCGGGGCTCGCTGCCACAGTCGCCGCTCCCTTGAGGAGCACCACGGACCCGCTCAAGAACGCCAATTCCCGTGCCGCCCCCACCCGATCTCGGTTGACCTCTTCGGCTCCGCTCCCCAGCAGACGAGCCGCTTCACCCGGATGTGGCGTCAGTACGGTGGGGGCCGAACGGTCTTTCAACGTGTCCAGCAAACCCTCGAACGCGGCGAGGCCGTCGGCATCGATCACCAGGGGCTTGTCGACCCGCGCCGCCAGCCCGCGCAGCAATTCGGTGGTTTCCCGACGCCGTCCCACCCCGGGCCCCATGGCGACCGCATCCCGTTCCGCCGCCAGACCCCGAACAGCCTCGAGCCCCTCCGCCGCAAGCGCGCGGCCCGGGGTTTCGGGCAGGGGAACCGTCATAGCCTCGCTGCATTGGGCCTCGATCACATCGTTCAGTCCCGCAGGACAGCCCAGGGTGACCAGGCCCGCTCCCGAGCGCAGCGCTGACGTAGCGGCCAGGGCGGCCGCCCCTGACATGCCTTCGGATCCGGCCACCACGAGCAAATGCCCGAACGTTCCCTTATGGCCCGCCGTGGGCCGAGGGGGAAGAGCATCTCCAGCCTGTGCCGGCGACCAGAGTTGAGCTGCAGCGGCGCCCTCTTCGGGTAATTCTCCGGGGATCGCATCCGCGATCCCGATCTTCCCTACGCAGACTCTGCCCGCAAGGCTTCTTCCTGGCTCCAGGGTCAACCCGATCTTGGGGGCCCCCAGTGTCAGGGTCGCATCCGCCGCCACAGCGAGCCCCAAGGGCTGGCCCGTGTCAGCGTCGATTCCCGATGGAAGGTCCACCGCGATCACGACAATTTCAGGGGTATCCGCGAGCGCGTTAATCCGCTCGACCAGGTGGGCCGCTCTTCCTTCCAGCGGCCGAGTCAGCCCTGTTCCGAAGAGCGCGTCGACCAGAACACCCCGGCGCAGTAGTGGGCCACCCTCCCCGGACTGCGCGACTTCCATGGGAACCCCGACAGCCATGGCCATCTCATGGTGAGCGGCTGCCTCTCCCTTCAAGCCCGAAGGATCGGCCAGCAGAACCACCCGCACCGCAACACCCAACTGGGTCAGGTGCCGGGCAGCCACGAAGCCGTCGCCGCCATTATTTCCGGGGCCGCAGGCAAGAACGACCTCGGCACCCCTCGATGCCAAGCCTTCTTCCGCGTGGCCAAGGATGAAATCGACCAGGGCCCGCCCCGCGTTCTCCATCAGAATTTTGCCCGGAACCCCGAGACGCTCGATCGTAAACCGATCGAGTGCCTGCATTCGTGCTGCGGATGCCAGCGACCATGCAGCGGTTCCCGTCATCCTCTTCTCCCGGCTCCCCTGAATCCCGACGTGGCCCCGGCTCCGAATCTTCCTTGCGGGCCTCTTCAACCGAGGGAACCCGTTTCAGTCGGCCAAGGCCTTCTTGAGTGCCTCGGCGAGATAACGAGCGTGTTCGGAGACCTCCGCCTCGTTCTCTCCTTCAACCATCACCCGAGCCTTGAGTTCGGTCCCGCTGTAGCGGATCAATACCCGGCCCCGTCCTGCCAGTTTTTCTTCGACTTTCCTGATCGCAGCCTGGAGGCCCGCGAGCGAAGCAAGATCTTCACGACGAGAGACGTCAACGCCCAGAATCACTTGGGGGTATTTCCTGAACCCCTTGCGAAGTTCAGAGAGAGGTACGCCCTTTCTCGCCAGGATCGCCAGAACCTGAACTGCGGTCATCAAGCCATCTCCGGTGGTGCTGTGATCGAGAAAAATCACGTGACCGGATTGCTCACCTCCAAGGTTGTATCCACCCTTGCGCATGGCTTCGACGACAAAGCGGTCGCCCACCTGTGCCCGCACCAACCCCAGCCCTATATCCTCAAGCGCCTCCTCTAGACCCAGGTTGCTCATGACCGTGGTCACAACGCCGCCGCCATTGAGCGTTCCGCATTCGACCAGGTAACGCGCACAGAGCGCGATCACGATATCGCCGTCGAGTACGTCGCCCTTCTCGTCGATCACCATGACTCGATCGCTATCGCCATCCACCGCGATGCCCACGTCGGCACCCACTTCCCGAACGAGCCGGGACACGCCTTCGGGATGAAGAGAGCCGCAATCAAGATTGATATTGCGACCGTTGGGCTCGACGCCGAGGGTATGGATTTCGGCTCCCAACTCTCGCAGAACCGTAGGCCCGACTTTGTAGGCAGCTCCATTCGCACAATCGAGTACGACCCGCATTCCCTCCAATGTGAGATCTCGGGGGAACGTATTCTTCAGAAAGACGACATAACGGCCCTCGGCGTCGTCGATCCGAGTCGCCTGACCGACATCATCCGCCAAAGCACAAGATTCACTGAGTTTGCCGGACTCGACGAGTGCCTCTATCTCATCTTCGATTTCATCGGCCAACTTGAAACCGTCACCCCCAAAGAACTTCAGGCCGTTGTCCTGGTAGGGGTTATGACTGGCAGTAATCATCACCCCTGCATCGCATCGCATATCAGCCGTCAAGAAGGCAATCGCCGGGGTCGGCATGGGCCCGACGTGGATGACGTCGACCCCCATCGAACAGATGCCAGAGGCGAGCGCATCCTCGAACATATAACCCGAAAGCCGCGTATCCTTCCCGATCAAGATTCGATGACGACCCGTACCGGTCCGGCGAAAAACGTGGGCGACTGCCTGCCCCAGGGCCAGGGCAATCTCCGCGGTCATCGGGTGAATATTGGCGGTCCCGCGAACGCCATCGGTTCCAAAGAGCTTGCCGCTACTCATAATCCGCTTTCTATCCCCGCCCTCTCAGCCGGGTCTCCAACTTCCGCAACAAACGGCTCTCGGACAGCTCCTGCTCGGGTGTTTCCAATTCTTCGAGTGACTCCGGCGCTGCATCGGCTTCGATTCGAATTTGCACTTCGACCGGCCGGTCATCCTCTACCCAGACCGTGCCCCGACCCGGATTGACCCGCGCTTCGGTCACGTGGTCCGAGTTGAGGCCACTCAAGCTGATATTCTCCGTCACCACTTCGTCCAGGCGGAGGACCTGGCTCCGCGCCCCCACCAGCCAGACCTTGGACGGATCAGTGGAGACCGAAACCAGATGGAATCCCGCGGCGGGCTCGCCCTGAAGCTCAGCTCGGATCTTGACGGCCTTTCGACCTCGCTTCTCGAATCGAACCTGAACACGCGAGGGTGCATGACTGACAAAGCGCGCCGCGCGAGGGAGGTCGATCCTCGACAAATCGACGTCGTAAACCGCAACCCCTGGCTTGGCGCCCGACACGTCGATTTCCAGCTTATAGCTGTCGGGATCCACGCTCCGCAAAACGGCTCGGCTTCCCATCACCCTGACGTTGACCTCATCGATGCTCTGATCCGTAATCACGAGATTATCCGGCAAGCGGTCAAGAACGACGGGGATATCGAAACCACGCTCGGCGTTGCTCGTCCCCGAAGCAATGCCCCAGAGAAAAACGGCTATGCCCAAAGCCAGAACGAACAGGCCCGGCCGGATCGAAGGGTATCGGCGCATTCGAATCGCTCGTCCTCTCCTCGTCTTTCAGATCAATGTGAGAAATCAACTCCGCGAAGCGCTGGCATCGCCGACCACTGAGCCCATGGCAGGGATTTCGTCCTCGCCGTCATCCCGTCCGCCAGGCTCGAGTTTCTGCGCTTCCCCTGTCAGGATTTCGTGCAACATCACCCTGAGCCGCGGCGCATCGAGTTCTCGCACCATCTCGCCCGCCATGACGACGGAGATCCCGGCCGTCTCCTCTGATACCACCACTACGATGGCATCGGTTTCCTCGGTAATGCCGACAGCCGCCCGGTGGCGCGTCCCGATACCCTCAGGAAGGTTGTCACGCTGGGCCAGTGGCAGGATGCAACCCGCCGAAGCCACCCTTCCGTCCCGAATCACCACGGCACCGTCGTGCAGAGGAGAAACCGGGAGAAAGAGCGCAACCAACAAGTCGCTGCTGACTTCGGAATCGATCTCCCGACCAGCCTCGATCTGATCCGTGAGGGCGCTCTCTCGCTCCAGCACGATCAGGGCACCCACCCTCTTCTGCACCAGGCTCTGGGCCGCTCGAACGATTTCCTCGAGCATCTGGGATTCCTGTTGTGCGGAAACCGTTGGAAAGAAGCCTCGGCCCACCCGCGCCAGGGCGCGCCGAATATCGTTCTGGAAGAGCACGATGATGATCAAAACCGCTGAGCCAAGGAAGTTCTGCAATATCAAGCCGACCGTGGGAAGCTGGAAGACCTCTGAAGCCAGGCTCAATCCGATCAAAACGATCAACCCCACGAGAATCTGGATGGCGCGGGTCCCGCGAATCAACAAGAGCAGCCAGTAGATCCCGATCGTAACCAGGAGAATATCAATGCTGTCCCGCCAGGGATCGAAATTGGCAGCAAAAAAATCGCCGATCTCGTTGAAGAATGTCCAGATCACCTGAATCATGCGAGATCTTTCCGTCGTGCCGCAGCCATCGCACGCCCCACTGCAACCGCGCGACGCGCACCCTCTGCATCATGCACCCGCACGGCATCGGCTCCCGCAAAGGCCGCGATCGCGCAGGCGGCGTGACTCGCTGTATCACGCGAGCCCACCGGGTCTCCGGTGATTGCACCCAAAAACGCCTTACGAGAGGCCCCGACCATAACCGGTAAACCCATGCGATCCCGCAGCCAGCCCGAGTGAGCAATCAGTTCCAAGTTGTCCTCGACGCGCTTGCCAAACCCGATTCCGGGATCGATCACAAGCCGACTCGTTGGCACGCCCTCTGCCCGGGCACACGCTACGGAATGCTCGAGTTCCGACGCGACCTCCTCGAGCACATCGCCGTAATGAGGCGCCTTCTGCATTGTCTCCGGGGTGCCTCGGATATGTCCTAGGACGAGATACGCATCGGCAGCCGCGGCCGCCGAGGCCACCGAATTGTCGTAGGCAAGTCCTGAAATGTCATTGACCACCCGGGCGCCCGCCTCCAGAGCCAGACGCACGACCGGCCCCTTCCGCGAGTCAATCGACACGGCAACGTCGAATTCCCCCACAAGGCGCTCAACGACGCTCACGGTTCGTTCCGCTTCTTCCTCCACGGAAACCGTAGCCGCCCCTGGCCGGGTCGATTCGCCTCCGACATCCAGAACATGCGCTCCGGACTCCACCAGGGACCCGGCCGCCGAAAGGACCCGATCCATCGAAACCCTGCCCGCATCCGTGAGGAGCCGCCCTCCGTCGGAAAACGAATCCGGTGTGACGTTCAGGACCCCGACAAGCGTGACGCGCTCGGGCGGAAAAACCGGATCGTTGCCCACGAAGGCACTCCTTGCATTCACCTCAGCTGGGAAAGGGTTCGGGGTCCGGAAGATCCTCGTCTTCAACCTTCTCGGCGGGCTCCGATTTGCCCGAGTCACCCGTATCCTCGGAATCTTTCGCGCTGGGCACGGCCATGGGAGGAAGCGAGTCACCGTTTATCAACAAAGCGAGATCACTGGTTTCCAAGGTCTCTCTCTCGAGCAGGGCCTCAGCGATTGCCTCCAATTTATCCCGATTCGTCGTCAGTATCTCCCTGGCTTCGGCATACATCGTCGCCAGCGTCTCAGAAACTTCCTCGTCGATCCGCTTGGCCATCTCCTCGCTGTAATCCTTCCGGGTCATCATATCCCTGCCCAGAAAAACATCACCCGAGGAATCCGCATAGCTGACCGGGCCCAACTTCGGGTTCATCCCAAACTCGGTCACCATGCGACGCGCCCAACTCGTGGCCTGCTCGAGGTCATTGGACGCACCGGTAGAGAGGTGACCAAAGATCAACTCCTCTGCCGCCCGACCGCCCATGGCGTAGCGAATGATCGCAAAGATGTCGTTCTCGGTGTAGTTGAGACGATCCTCCACGGGCAGAGTCTGGGTCAGCCCCAGGGCCAGGCCGCGGGGAATGATCGTCACCTTGTGAACAGGATCCGAGTGCTCCGGGGTCAGCAGCGCCACCAGGGCATGCCCCGCCTCATGGTAAGCAGTGATTCGCCGATCCTCGTCGCTCATGATCATGCTTCGGCGCTCGGTGCCCATCAGCACCTTATCCTTGGCATTCTCGAAATCCAATCGCTCCACGCGTTGTGCATTTCGGCGGGCTGCGAGAAGAGCGGCTTCGTTGACGAGATTTCTCAGGTCCGCGCCCACGAATCCCGGCGTCCCTCGAGCCTGCACTTCCAAATCCACATCGTCGGCCAACGGAACCCGGCGGGTATGGATCTTGAGGATCTGAAGCCGTCCACGGAGATCGGGACGCGGAACCACGACTCTCCGATCGAAGCGACCGGGCCGAAGAAGCGCCGGATCCAGTACATCCGGACGATTCGTCGCCGCGATCAGAATTACGCCCTCGTTCCCCTCGAACCCGTCCATCTCCACGAGGAGTTGGTTGAGGGTCTGCTCGCGCTCGTCGTGCCCGCCCCCCATTCCAGCGCCCCGATGACGACCCACGGCGTCGATTTCATCGATGAAAATAATGCAGGGAGCCTGCTTCTTGCCCTGAAGGAAGAGATCGCGAACGCGAGACGCACCGACGCCGACAAACATCTCCACGAAATCGGATCCCGAGATCGAGAAGAAGGGCACAGCCGCCTCGCCCGCCACCGCCCGAGCCAGAAGGGTTTTACCCGTTCCGGGAGGGCCGACGAGAAGAACCCCCTTCGGAATGCGGCCGCCGAGACGCGTGAAGCGCTTCGGCTCTCTGAGGAATTCGATGATCTCCTCGAGTTCGGTCTTGGACTCCTCGATTCCGGCAACATCCTTGAACGTCACGGCCTGCTGAGTCTCGGTCTGCAGCCGGGCCTTGGATTTGCCGAAACTCATGGCTTTGCCGCCGCCGGACTGCATCTGGCGGATGAAGAAGATCCAGATCCCAACGAAGAGGAGAAGCGGGAACCACATGATCAAGATCTGGCGCCAGAATCCGCCCTCGTCCTTGGGCTGGGCCTTGACGTTGACCTGCTTTTCCTTCAAGAGCGCCAGCAGATCCTGAGAGATGGTCGGGGCGTAGGTCGTGAACTCGCGTCCGTCGATCTGAACGCCGCTGATACTCCCTTCCTCGATGGTGACCTTTTCGATCTGGCCATCTTCCACCGCGATCACGAAATCGCTGTACGCGAGATCCGGAGGCGTTTCCTGCTCCTGCCGAAGCATGGTGAAGAGCATCAGCATCCCCACCAGGATCACCACCCAGAGCGCCATATTCTTGTAGAACTGCTGATTCACTCGGTTACCTCTCGGTCCACTTGGATCATCTGCCCACCGGCACCCAGGGCATCCGCCTTGGCCACCCGCGGCTGAGTCAAAAATTGCGGGAGCAGGGACGCCTCATGGCGACGATTGGTTCGCACGAGGGCCAATCCCCTCATGCATCCACTCTCCGCCCAGGAATCGGCCCGGTAAGAGCCCCAGGCCGACGAAAAATGCCTGAATCGGGAATATCGCATCTTAGCATGGCCCCTTCGGATCGACCCCAATCTGCCACATCCGATAGCCCCGGCGAACTCGGGTGACTCTGAGCCCCCCGGGCAACTCCAACTCCGCGCCGGAAGCCCGCTTCTCGTCGCTGAGAAAGCGCCAGAGGCGCTCGAGGTGAACTCGGCTGACATCTCGGGCACCTCCCATTTCGACCATGGCCCGCCGGGCCAACCGCAAGGCAAGAGCCTCGGGCAGGTGCTCCCAGCCCCCATCCCAAAATTCCAAGCTTTCGCCCTCGCCGGCTACGTCGCCGTAGTCGGCCTTGCGCCGGCTCCAGAGCCGACCTGCCGCCGAGTCGACCAACTCGGCGATCCACTCGGCGTCCCTTCTCTGACTGTCGGCCAGGCGGCCGATTGACCTGAGCAGTTGCGGGTTGAATGCCTCAGCCAGCTGCGGGATCCAGTGCTGTCGCAATCGGTTGCGCGTGTAGGCGTCACTCGCGTTGGAACCGTCCTCACGCCACTTCATCCCCGTCTCGGCGGCGTAGGCCGCGATCTCCTGCCGACTGACCGCCAGCAGCGGGCGCACCACGGCGCCATCGGGTGAGCGTTCCGGAATGCCGCCGAGCCCCTCGGCTCCCGTGCCCCTGAAAAGGCGCATCAGCACCGTTTCGGCCTGATCATCCAGATTGTGCGCCGTGGCGACCGAATCGGCTCCGTGCCGCGCGGCCATGACCCGGAGCGCTTCGTAGCGCAGCGCTCGGGCCGCCTCCTGGAGCGTCGGCCGAGCCCGGTTCGAAGTCCCCAGCCGGAGCGCGCGCGGGTCGACCCTTTCGCTCGAGAACCGCAGCCCAAGCCGGTCCGCGCGTTCCCGAACCGCTCTCTCGTCGGCTTCTGAGTCGTCACCGCGCAAACCATGATTGACATGCCCCACGGATAGGGTCAGAGATCGCAAATCGGCCAGCTCGACCAACCCTTCCAGCATGGCCGTGGAATCCAGCCCGCCAGAAACCGCGACGAGCAGGTGCCGACCTGCGAGATCCAAATGACCCACGGCCCGATCCAGGGCGGAAACCAACATGGGACCAAGGTAACCCTCCATGAAGGGCGAATCCCGAATTCTGGCGCCCCTGGCGCTATTCGAGTATCCCAGGGCCCGTGAGTGCTCCCTCCTATCCAGCGTCGCCCCCCGAGAGCGAGATCTCAGAGTTTCACAACCTCGGATCCTGGCCAAGCCATTGGGCCCGGATCAAGCCGAATCGACTCGCCGTGAGCGATGCCGACAGGCGGCTCGACTGGGCAACCTTCGCAAATCGGGTGGGTCGAGTATCGGCCCTGCTCCAAAGCGAAGGCATCCAAGCGGGCGACCGCGTGGCTTTCCTCCTCCCCAACCGGACCGCCGCCCTCGAAGTCCTCTTCGGAACCGCACGCATGGGTGGAACATGCTTGCCCGTCAATCTGCGACTCACAGCGCGCGAGATTGCCTTCCAGATCGACGATTGCCGCCCCGCGGCGATCTTCTTTGAGAGCGATCTCCGGCCCCTGATCGAGGAAACCCTCTCCCTGGCTTCCCATGCGCCGGCACTCCAAGTCGCCGTAGGCGGTCCCCAAGAGGCCTATGAAGCGGCGCTCGACCGGGCTTCGGAAGCCACGGCAGCCATCGCCGTTTCTCCCAACGCCCCGGCCATCCTGATGTACACATCCGGCACCACCGGGGCGCCCAAGGGCGCCCTTCTTCCCCACCGAAAAGCCCTCTACAACGCCCGCAACGCGGTTCACGGTTTCCAGATCCGATCCGACGACCGAGTCCTCGTGGCCGCGCCCCTCTTCCACTCCCTGGGACTCCAGATTCTCTCCCTACCGCTCCTCTACGCCGGGGGAAGCCTGCTGCTCCAGGAGCGCTTCGAACCCGAGGCTGTCTGGCGGGCGACCGAGGAGGAATCAATCACCTATTTCGGCGGCGTTCCCGCCATGCACCAGCGCCTCTACCAGTCGCTCAAGCATGGGGAGAGCGCCGGGCGCCGTTTTCCCGCTCTCCGCTTCATCTTCAGCGCGGGCTCCGCGATCTCGTCAGAACTGATTCGAGACTTCTCGGCGCTCGATATCCTCGTGCTCCAGGGCTACGGGCAAACAGAAACTTCCACCCTCTGCTGCTTGGAGCCCGACGACGCGCTTCGCAAGGCGGGGAGCGTCGGGAAGCCCGTACCCCACGCCGAAGTTCGCGTCGTGATGAGGGAGACGCTGGAAAACGACCCGCGCGACTGGCGGGATGCCCACCCCGAAGAGACTGGCGAAATTGTCGTCCGGGGGCCGATCAACATGCTCGGCTACTGGGAACGACCCGAAGCCACCGCGGAAACCCTGATCGGAGACTGGCTCCGGACCGGCGATCTCGCAAGACGCGACGCCGAGGGATTCGTCACCTTGGTTGGAAGAGCTCGCGAAATGTTCATCAGCGGGGGCGAGAACGTCTATCCGGCCGAAATCGAGGCGGCCTATCGCGAGCATCCGGCGATTCGAGAGATCGCGGTGATCGGAATTCCCGACCCGACCTGGGGCGAAGTCGGCCGGGCGCACGTGATTCTCGAACCCGGGGAACCCTTCGACGAGACCGCCCTCGAGGCCTGGGCTCGCGCGCGACTGGCGGGTTTCAAGTTGCCCCGAGAGATCGTGATCGAAACCGAATTGCCCCGAACAGCCAGCGGAAAGGTGAGAAAGCATCGGCTGGGCGACCCGGCGTGAGCGCTGTTGAATCCCCCGCTTGGGGGCGGCGTCACTAGGCCTCCGCGGCCAGGACCTCGCTCACTGCGGTGAGCAACGCCGAGCGGTCGAAGGGCTTCTGCAGGAAGGGGATCTCGCGCTCTTCGGGGCCCAGCAGGCCATTGTCATAGCCAGAGACCAGGAGCGTGCGGGTGCCCGGCCTACGCTCCCGGATCTCCTTGCTGAGGTCGATTCCCGACATTCCTGGCAACACGAGATCGGTCACGATGAGATCAATGGCCCCTTCGTGACTGTCGGAAACCTCAAACGCTTCGCTGGAATCGCAAGCCACCAGCACCTCGTGGCCGGCGGATGAAAGAATCTCTTGAGCCAGGGCGCGCACCAAGCCTTCATCTTCGACGAGCAGGATCGTCCCCACCTCGTCGCCCGGGCTGGCCCTCGAGGTCGTCACCAATGCCTCGGCCTCGGGCTGCACTTCCGGAAGAAAAATTCGGAACGTGGTCCCCTCACCCAGGCGACTTTCCAAATCGATATACCCGCCGCTCTGTACGACGATGCCGTAGACCATCGCAAGCCCAAGGCCCGTTCCATCACCCGCCTCCTTGGTCGTAAAGAACGGCTCAAAAACGTGCTCGCGGGTCTCCTCGTCCATGCCTGCGCCATCATCCGTCACCGCCAGCACAACGTAATCGCCCATGGCAGCGCCCGAGGGCAACCGCTCCCTTAACTCTTCCTCGGAGGCCGCTCGGACGGAATAAAGATCGAAGTCCAGGTGCCCCCCCCTATCCATCGCGTCGCGGGCGTTCACCGCCAGATTCATCAGGACCTGCTCGAGCTGAGTTGTGTCCGCATGAACCAACCCTACGGGCTCGCGCACCCGCACCCTCACCTCGATCAATTCGCCGATCAGTCGCCGGAGCATCTCCTCCATCCCCCGGAGAATGTCGGCTGGACTCACAATGTCCGACCTCAACACCTGCTTCCGACTGAAAGCGAGCAATTGCCGGGTGAGGGCTGCGGCACGCTCTCCCGCGGATACGATCTGGCCCGCTCCGCCGCGCGCCGTTTCGCTCAGGCTCGGGTCATCCACCAGAGTATCCGCATAACCCAGAATCACCGTCAGCAGGTTATTGAAATCGTGCGCCACGCCACCCGCGAGGCGCCCTATCGCTTCGAGCTTCTGGGATTGCTGTAGCTGCTGCTCGAGTTCCTTGTTCTCTTCCTCGAGTTGAACAGCCGATGCCAGGGCGTCCACCGAGTCATTCAGCCTGACGAACTCCTCAGCAGCACGTAAATCACCGGATTCGATCTCGGCACCATCGAGCAGATTGCGAAGCTTGGCGTCGATTTGCCGAAGAGGACGAACAGCCAAGCGGTAGAACCAGGCAATCAGGATCACCGCCACGATCAGTAGGAGAAGCGCGAACAGACCCTGAAGTCGCAATACATGCCGACCGACCTGCGCCTCCAGATCGTGCAAGTCCACGACGATTTCCACTCGCCCCACGGCGAAATCGCCGGCCATCAACACCCGGCTGACTTCGAACGTCGAACTCCCTTTCGTCGGCATGGGACTGGTCTCGTTGACCAGGACCGATCCCTTGGCGTCCTCGATCCGCATACTGCGAACTTCCTGATGTGTTCGCAGAAAGTCCTCAACCGTCCGCTGGAGAACGGGGAGGTCCATCTCGGCGTCCCGGGTAATCACGTGGTCCTTCAGCACGGGAACGAGCGAATCGAGCGCATTCGAAAATTGCTCACGCAGGATGCCCGTCATGGCGTCCGTCTCCAGCTGCCGAACAGGTTCAGCGCTCAGCAGGAGGAGAAGGACACAAACGGCCGCGAGGGTGCCGAATAAGTGGCGCCTGATGGACCAGGACGCGAGCTTCCTCGCCGGCATCACGGGGTCAGCCATCGTTCCGTCCGCCCCGCGGAGGCGCCGGGCCCGGTCCACCTCGACCCTCGCTCAGGAGTCAAAAGAGCGGCTTGCTTCGATGGCCTCTCTAATCGAGTCGTAGTCCGAGTCATCGCCTGACAAAAACCCATCTTTCTTAAGCGCCTTGAGAGCCCCGTCATCCTCGAGCGCCAGAAGCGTTTGATGAATCGCTTCAAAGAGCCTCGGCTCCATCCCCGCCTTTGCGATCCAAGGCTTTGTCACGTTTGGGAAGGACGCAATGGCGCGTATCGGCTCGCCTGCAGCAACAAGTTTCTTGAAGGTCCCCTCCTTGAGAGCCCCCGCCGCATACTTTTTTCGACCCACCGCCATCCCGACTTTATCGTGGCGACCAAGATAATCGAAGCCTGCGAGATCAGCGGCCCGAATTCCGTTCTCGACCAGCAACTCCTGCGCGAGAAATCGACCAATGGTGGACCTCGAATCGCCAAATGCGAATCGCTCGCCCTTCAGATCGACGATCTCGTTGATATCCCCATCCGCGTGGACACAAATCACGCCCTGAAAGATTTTTGATCCCTTCTTGCTCTCGATCGCGAGAATTCGAATCCCCGGATTCAATTCCTTTGCCATGACGTAGGAGGCGGGCCCCATCCGCGCGAAATCGACACGTCCCTCCACCAGATCATCAACCCCGCCCTCATAGGTTGAAGCGACTCGGAGCGTCGTCCTGACCGGCTCGTTCAGACGTTCGCTGAGCATCGCATCCATAACCTGCAGCACCGGAGCGAACTTCATCACCATCTCGGTCGCCGAGTCCGATGTGTAGACACCGAATGTCAGCTGAAGAACGGGTGGCTCAATCTCTGCCCCCGCCTCTTCACTCGCCGGGGAAGCCGCCTCCTTTGATAAGTCGCAGCCCGTCAAACCGAATAAGGTCAAAATTCCAATGACCCAAGCCAGCGCTAACCTGTTCCCCCGAAGCTGAAGTGCCATCGAAGATCGCCCTCCACGTTGAACGACGCGCTCAGGGTAGCACCTTGCGAGGAAGCCCTGGAACGCGGATTCGGCGGCTGCGTAGGGGACCAGTAGCCAAACCTCGAAGGTCGGGGGCGCCACCGCCCTGACCGCGGCCTTCCGGGACTGGTAGCGGTGGCTGGACTTGAACCAGCGACCTACGGCTTATGAAGCCGCCGCTCTAACCGACTGAGCTACACCGCCCCGGTCCGGGCCTGGGCGCCAGACTTCCGGGCGCCTCGGGCGCGCAATTTAGCGCAATCCTTCCGCCGAGCGAGTGCTCAGGGCATCACGTTCGAGCTGCCCGAAAGAGCCTCGATCTGTTGCTCGAGCTTTTCGACGCGTCGCTGCAAATCCGCCACGCTGACTCGCGGCTTGGCGGCTGATGCGCCCGAACCCTCGGACGAAACGGGGCTCGGGGTAAAATCCTCGATGGCGAAGCGGGTGACCTTGCCCACCAGGTCATCGAGATCCGGGATCACCTCCCCGATCTGACCCGAGTGAACAAAGATTTCGCGCAGCCCCGAATCATCGCTGGCCTCGGCCGTGGCAGCCGCGTGCATATCCAGACTCGCCCCTTCCCCGAAGCGGGTAAACGAACCGAAGAGCACAAAATCAGCGCCCTGAGCGCGGGCCGTTTCCACGGCTTTCTCGGGACTCGTCGTCGCCAATTCGGGGTCCTCGACCTCGATCAACTCGAAATGATCGCCTTGCTGAAAACGGGCCATCAACATATCGGACAGGCCTCGACGTAAATAACCCGGGCTCTCCGCGCTGTGAACGACCACGGGCAGCAACAAGATCTTCGGTTTCTCCTGACTCTCCGCGACCCCCGGTAGACCCAGGCAGGCCAGCACCAGGCCAAGGGAGGAAAGCGCACTGACCGCCCATCGAAGGGCGCCGCGCCCCGTCGGCACCGGAACTCGATCTGCGCCCGGCGAAAAAACGGGGGTCACGGCAGAATTCGGACGGGGCACTGCTTCAGACAACACGCTTCCGACTCCGATCTGATAGGCCGCTGATCCGCGGACTCTGCATCCCACCCGCCCCCCTTCGGGACCGATGGAGCCGCGCGGGAAATCTCCCGGGGCCAGCGGCAGTGTCTTGGATCCTTCTGGAGGCGTCAAGCAGGAACGGGAGACATCTCACCCGATGCAAGCAGTGGTAGACGGACCCGAAAGGTGCTCCCGACACCCAACTCGCTGAGGGCCTCCACACTTCCGCCGTGATCCGACACGATCTGGTGGGCGATCATCAACCCCAGACCGCTGCCCTTGTCGGGGCTCTTGGTCGTGAAGAAGGGGTCGAAAACCATTTCCAGATCCGTCTCGGATATGCCATGACCCCGGTCACGGATCTCCACCACGGCCCAATCCCCCTCCTCGCCGCGCTCGCTGGACAGAGTGAGAGCAACGGTCTCACCCGAAGGACTCGCGTCCACCGCATTCAACACAAGATTGAGCACCACCTGGTGGATCTGATCCCTGAGGCCATGGACGCTCAGGGGCGACTCATCCAGAACCTCCAACTGAAACCGCACCCCTTGATCCGCCACCTGGTGCTCGATCAGCCCGAGGCCCTCCCGAACAACATCGGCCAAGGGCACCGGGCCCCGCGGCGCCGGGCTCTCTCCCGTGTCCGAGCCACCCAGCCGGGACATGGTGCTTACAAGACCGCGCACACGTTCGAGTTCGCCTTGGGCCAGTCGGTGGTAATCACCCCAGAACGAGTCATCGGTCTCGTTCCTCATTTCCGGGGCCATGTTGAGAAAAGTCTTGATCGAGACCAAGGGGTTGTTGATTTCGTGAGCGAGACCCGCTGCCAGGGTCCCCAGGGTTCCCAGCCTGTCCGCCCGACGGACCTGGGCACGGGATTCGCGCAACGCCTCGACCAGGCGAGCATTCTCCAGGGCGATCACCGCCTGGGTACCGAGGCCGTCGAGAAGTCCCGAATCCTCCGCGCCGAAGCTGCGGCTCCCCCGGCGATTATCCACCGCGAGTGCGCCGATCACCCCCTTTTTTCCCGTCAGAGGAACCACCATGATCTCATCGGCGGAAACCTCTGTGAGCCAACGCTGGACAGGCCCCTCGTAGCGATCGGCATCCCGAAGAAAGAGGTGTTGAGATTGGCCCGCCAGGATCTGGTCCAAAAAATTGCCCGCCAGGGGCCGCGAAAACTCGATCGCTTTCAGAACCTCGGAAACCTCCCCGTCCCCGGGAAAGAGCCCCTTCCAGAGAAGGCGTTCTCCCGTCTTGTCGAAGAAGAAGAGCGCGCCCCCATCGAATCCCAGGTCCTTGTTCATCGCATTCAGAAGAAGTTCGACCAAGCGCTCCAGATCCATCTCCTGATGCAGCGCACGCGACAAGCGATTAATGGTGCTCAATTCTTGGAGCAGCGCAGTTCGCTCTCTCTCGAGCGCAAAGGTTTCGATGGCCCGGCGAAGGGTCAGCCGCATATCCTCGGGTTCCCAGGGCTTCGCGAGATAGCGATACACAGAGCCATCGTTGATGGCATCCCCAAGGGTCTCCACATCGCCATACGCGGTGACGAGGATCCGAATCGTATCGGGATCGAGTTCACGCACCCGGGAGAGGAACTGAACCCCGGTGACCCCTGGCATGCGCTGGTCCGAAAGGACCACCGCGACGGGGTTCGCATTGAGAACCTCCATCCCCTCTTCGGCCGAAGCGGCCGTCAGAATGGAAAACTCCCGTCCGAACGTCAGTTCAAAGACGCGAAGATTCTCGGGCTCGTCGTCCACATAGAGCACGGGAAAGTCGCGATGGTCGAGCAGTTGCAGCGGCCTGGGTCGCACGATCGCCTCCGAAGAGCGCCGGAACGAACTCAGGCGCAGTCCAGGTTTCGGCCTCTGGGCGACGTGGATTGAGGGGAATCGCCCCAGTTCCGCTGCGAAATTCGTGCGATTGGGACCCGGTCAGTCGGAGAGGTCGACTTGCCGGAGTTTGACGCCTGCCTCGTCGAGCAATTCAAGCGCCCTGTCCCCGAGGGGGTAGCTCGCGTTATAGACCACTTCGTTGAGCCCGGCGTTGATGATCATCTTGGTGCATTGGAGGCAGGGAGAGAAGGTCGTGTAGAGCGTGGCGTTCTGGAGACTGACGCCGTGATAGGAGGCCTGGGTGATGGCGTTCTCCTCGCCATGGGAGCAGAGACAATCCAACAGGCCCGTGCCTCCGGGCGCCAGATCGTTGCAGCGAGGGCAGCCACCTTCATTGCAATTGCGCGTCCCGCGCGGCGTTCCGTTGTAGCCGGTGGATACGATGCGGCGGTCTCGTGTCACCACCGCGGCGACCTTTCGCTTGACGCAGTTGCTTCTCGACGCCACCACCTGAGCAATGCTCATGAAGTAGCGATCCCAGCTCGGTCGCTCAAAAAAAAGGCTTTCGCGAAAGACCTCCCGGACCGCGACGTGGAGTTCGTCGAAGCCCCCCTCGTTCTCGATCACGAAATCCGCCATCTCCTCGACGGCCAGGAGTTGTTGGCCCGCCGAATCGGGATTACTCAGCTCGCGCCCCTCGAGGTCGCGCAGTTCGTCCAGGTTCCGGGGATCTCCCGACCGCCCCCGTTCCAGCATCCGCTCCAAGCGCCGGGATTCGCTGGCATTCACCCAGACCAGGCGGAACTCCGCCGAGAAATTTTGCAGGGCCTCGACCTCGGCGGGATGGCGAATGGAGTCGATCACATAGTTGCGATCGGGCAATAGCTTGGGGATCAAGCCCTCGGCCAGAGCGCCCGGCCCGCCTGCGGTGCGCAATTCCCTGCCCGCCTCGATCATCCGCTCGCGGGTTTCCTCAACCCCCCGGCTGGCCAATTCGTCCCGAATCACGTCCGAAAGCGAATAGACGTAGAAACTGCGCTCGGCGAGATACTCGACGATCGCGCCCTTCCCCGCTCCATTCCGACCGCTCAGACCGATGATCATGGACCCCCCGTTCGCGCTGGAGATTAGCAGCCTTGGCCTCTGGGGGTTTGCGCCCCTGGGGTTCCTGTGGAACGCTGCCGCACGATGAGGGTATTGGTCACCGGCTCCCGCGGATTCGTGGGGGCTCGGCTCATTCCCCGCCTCGAAGCGGCCGGCCACGTGGTGGCGGGGTTCGATCTCGACTCCGTGGACATCTGTGACCCGGGAGCGGTCGCAAACTTTGTTCAGCGCTTCTCCCCCGAAGCCGCAGCCCATCTGGCGGCGGTTGCGTTCGTCCCCGCAGCATCCGAAGACCCGAATCTGGCCCGACGCGTCAACGTCGGGGGCACGAAAAATCTCATCGAGGCCCTCCAGGCCCACGCATCCGCTGCGCGCCTCCTCCTGGTGGGATCGGGAGAGCAATACCCGGCCCTCGAGCCCGGCAGCCCTCCGCTCAGCGAAGACGAACCCCTCGCACCCATGGGTCCCTACGCGACCACCAAGACCGCGGCCGAGGAATTGGGCCGCGAAGCCGCCGAGAAGGGCCTGGACGTGGTCACCGTGCGAGCCTTCAATCACACCGGGCCAGGCCAAGCGCTCAATTTCGTTGCGCCGGATTTCGCGCGACAAATTGCCGAGATCGAGGCCGGGGCCAGCCCCCTCATGCGGGTAGGCAATCTCGACAGTGTCCGCGATTTCCTCCACGTCGAAGACGTCATCGACGCGTATCTTCGGCTGCTGGATCCGAAGGTCCCGGCTGGGATCTACAATATCGCCAGTGGCACGGGCACCCGAATCGGCGCCCTGCTCGACACCCTGGCGGCCCTGGCGAAGGTCTCTCCCCAAATCGAAAGGGACGAGACGCGCTGGCGGCCGGCCGACGCCCGGGTCGGCGATGCCCAGCGACTGCGGGACGCCACTGGCTGGGCGCCCAGCCGCTCGCTGGAAGAGATTCTCGCCGAACTCCTCGACTATTGGCGAGAACGTGTCCGGGAGGACGCGCCCTGAGCCCCGGGAGAATTCAGCGAGCAAAGCCCAGCAGGGGAGCGCTCCAGACCGCGCCCGATGCATCCTGCACCGTCCGCTCGCCACGCTCTTCGAGACCGAAGGCCCCGAAAGTCGCAAGAACCTTCGATCGATCGGACACCAACAACCCCGAGAGCACCAGGTTGCCTTCGGGAGAAAGCTTCGTCGCGATCTCCTCCGCGATGGGAAGCATTTCCGAGCGCAGCAGGTTGACCAGAACCAGGTCGAAGACCCCTTCGCCGAGGGCCTCGATGGGGCCGGCGAAGAGCGCCAGATCTGTGCCCAGCCCGTTCCCCTTCGCCACCCGCTGGGCTTCGGTCACCGCCCCCCGGTCGAGATCGAAACCGAGTGCCCAACCCGCGCCGAGTTTCACCGCTGCCAGGCCAAGCACGCCGGACCCCGTGCCCACGTCCAGGACTCGAACCGCCCGCTCGCCCCGCGTCGACAACGCGTCGACCCACTCCAATGCCAGGCGAGTGGACTCGTGGCCGCCGGTTCCAAAGGCCTGCCCCGGGTCAACGATCACCTCCTGTTGTCCATCCTCCAGCGGGTACGCCACGAAGGAGGGACGAACCACCAGGCGCGGCGAAATCACGATGGCCTCGAGCCCGTCCTTCCAGGCCTCGCTCCAATCCATTTCGCCCAGGGGCTCGCTGGCTTCGCCGATCCGTTCACTCGTCAACAGCCCCTCAAGGACCGAGCGAATATCCGGTTCGGTTGGGCGGGACAGGTAGATGATGAGTTCAATGCCTTCGTCGCCCGACCGCTCCTCTACGCCCAGGGCGCCCGCCTCCCACACCTCAGCCACCACCCGATCCGCCAGGGCCTGGGAGTCGGGGCGCGCCCGCAGCAGAAGGTCTGCGCTCGTCATGGTGCTCCTTGTCACGCTCTGGGGCTCGGCCGGGTGTTATTACAGCCACCTCGCCCAGGGGCAAGCACGTGTCCTCTGGGGTCGAGTGGCGATCGCCGAAGTGCTCGCAGACCCGGACACTCCGCCCCTGCTTGCCCAACGCCTCCGCCTGGTCCTGGCCGCCCGGGATTTCGGTCAGACATTGGGCCTTGAGGTCGATGGACAGTACACAAGCTATCTCCCCTGGCCAGACGATCGTATCCTCACCAACCTCGTGGTCGCGGAACCGGGACAGATCGAAGCCCGCCCCTTTCGCTTTCCCCTGATCGGCGCCGTGCCCTATAAGGGATTCTTCGACCGTGGCTGGGCTGAGTCCGAAGCCGAGCGATTTCGCGGTCGCGGGCTGGACGTATGCCTGGTTCCGGTCTCCGCATACTCGACCCTCGGCTTCTTCGACGATCCCGTGAGCGACCCGATGCTCGCCTCCCGGGATGGCCGACTGGTCGAGACCGTCCTCCACGAACTCGTCCACGCCACGGTTTTTCTCGAAGGCCGCCCAAATTTCAACGAGGGTGCCGCGAGCTTCATCGGCCAGGAAGCTTCAGTGCTCTTCTTTGCCAACGACCTCGAAAACGCAAATCGCCGGCGCCAGGAAGTATTCGAAGCGCGGACCCTGGCGCGCTTCCAAATGGCCTTTCGAGCGGAGATCGCGACCCTCTACGAAGAGACCAGCGACGAGACAACCCGCGCTCGGCTCCGCGAAGAAGCCGAAACCCGGGCGAGAGAACAATTGCGCGCCCTCGCCCTGACCACCTACAACCCTCAGCAGTTGGCCGACAACATCGCCCTGAACGATGCCTGCCTTGCCCTGCGCGGCACCTATACCGAGGAAATCCCGCGTTTCGAGACGGTCTTGGCCAGCCTGGACGGTGATCTGACCGCTTTCATCGCCCGCCTCCGCGATGCAGCCACCGACGCGAATCCCGAGGCAAAGTTCTTTCGCAGCCCGGCAGCCGAAGACGAGCGATAGAAGGCTAGAACGCTACGACCCCGCGCTCGACAAGCGACCTGAAAACGGCGAGACAGGCCTCGCTGTCCACCAGCGCGTCGTGCGCTCCCTCGATTTCCTGCTCCGTGAAGTAACGGTAGGCCTCCGCCAAAGAAGGCCATTTATAGGAATCGAAGCGCCCTGGGAGCTTGAGAATATCCGTCGACGTCTCCATGGTGCAGATCTGGCGCAGGTCGCCCATGCGATCGGGCTTGCCCCCCAATCGGTAGAGGGCCGTTTTCATGATGCTTCGGTCGAAGGCCAGGTTATGGGCGACAATCACGTCGGCCTGAAGACAAAGTTGGTTGAAGAGTGAACCCGCCACCATCAGGGGGACACCGTATCGTTCGCAATCCTCCTCGCTGATTCCGTGGGCCTTCTTCGCGCCCTCTTCGATCTGGACACCGTCGGGAAGCCTGACGAGCATGGAATGGCGAGCCCGTGAACTCCAATCGTCGGTCTCCACCAGCAGCATTCCCAGCTGGACGAGATCCGGCTGGGCCGGATCCTCGGGCGATCGATCTCGCACCACCATTCCCGTGGTTTCCGTATCGAAAATCATCGCCCTCATGGGTTTTTCTCCTGGTGGCCATCCAAAGTCCGACTCTGTCCGGTGGATTAGCACTTTTCGCCCGTCACGTGATGGGGTTTACTCGGCGCGTGAGTCCTGGCCCAGAGACGCCTTCTCTCTACTCGGAGCGCCTTCCTCAATATGCGAACCCAACTGACGATTCCGGCTCTCGCTGCTCTCGCCCTGATCGCCTTCGAACCCGTCCACCGCGTCTCGGCCTCCCCCCCCACCGCTGACGGATCCGAGACCCCCAGCGGGCGCCAGATCATGGAATGGGTGGACGATCGGGATGACGGCGATAATGGGATCTCGGATCTCAAGATGGTGCTCATCGACAAGCGCGGCCGGGAACGGGTCAGGCAGATGCGCAACCTGACCAAGGACAAGGGCAAGGACACGCTGTCCCTGATCTTCTTCCTCTCCCCCGCGGACGTCAAGAATACGGGCTTTCTCAGCTACGACTACGACGACGCGGACCGCGACGATGACCAATGGCTCTACCTCCCCGCGCTGAAGAAGACCAAGAGAATCGCCGGGGGAGACAAGAGCGGGAGCTTCATGGGCTCGGATTTCACCTACGCCGACATGGCCTCCCCGCCACTCGACCGGTACAGCTACACGCTGATGAAGGAAACCGAGGTCAAGGGCGTACCCACGTGGCAGGTGGAAGCCATCCCCAACGCCCAGGAAGCCAAGGATACGGGGTATACGAAATCCATCTCCTTCGTCCGCAAGGACAACCACGTGGTCATTCGCAGTGTCAACTGGGTGAAGAAGGGAAAGCGGCTGAAGTACATGGAGGTCGAAGAGCTCGAGTTGATCGATGGGATCTGGGTCCCGACCCGGATCACCATGAGCACGAAAAAGGGCAAGAAGACCCTGCACAAAACCCAGCTTCAGATCTCCAACGTAAAGTTCAACCAGCCCCTGGAGGAGGAAACCTTCAGCATTCGCCGCCTGGAACGAGGTCTGTAGACCGCGGTGGCCCGGCCTCGACTGCTACGGGTTCTCGCCTGGGCGATCGTCCTGACCCTCGCCACCCTGCCCGCGGGCACATCGGCCGAGGACGCCGATCTCGAGGAGATTCTCGGGGGATTCGACGACGAAGAAAGCGAGCCCGCATCGGCGGAATCCCAAGGGCAGCCCGATGAAACCCCGCCCGCTGACCGTTTCTTCGACCTGCTGGGCTCGGTCAGCCTCGGTGCCTCCTACAATGTCCGGGACCATCGGTCCACCCTCGGGCCCAGCCCCCCTCCCGCTCCGGGCACCGAGTATGGCGGCATCCAACGCCTGCGCGCGCGAGCCGACCTCCAGGCGGATGCCTATCTCCCCAAGAACTGGAGGGCCCGGATCCAGGCCTATGTGTTCTACGATTTTGCCTACCTGATTCACGGCACGGACCGATACACCCGGGATGTCATCCAGGATTACGAGTTCGAATCCGAGATCTTGGATTTCTGGGTGGAGGGCAGCGTCACCTCCTGGCTGGATCTGAAACTCGGACGACAGGTCGTGAACTGGGGGCGCTCGGACACTCTCCGGGTCACGGATATCTGGAACGCCCTGAACAATCGCGAGCCCGGCTTGGTGGACATAGAGGACCTGCGCCTACCCAGCACAATGGCTCGCGCCGATGCCTATTGGGGTCGTTGGCAATTCACGGCTCTGGTGGTGCCCGAGATTCGCTACGACTACAACCCGCCGCCGGGATCCGATTTTTTTCCCAGCCTGGACTTCAACGATCTACCCGACCCGCCAGCGGGCGCGCCCCCGAATACGAAAGAGAGCATCGGCCAGGCAATCGCGAGCACGCCGGGCCTGTCCAATGAAGTTTCACGCTGGGGAGACACGCCGGAATTTGGAGCCGCCCTCACTGGCGTTTTCAGCGGCTGGGACATCTCACTCTACGCCGCCCGGATTTACCAGAACCAGACATCGAGTGTGGTCGGATTGCCCGATCCCAGCCTGGCTTCGGCCTATCGAATCGACTCAGCCGAGGATCGACTCACCATGGTCGGCGCGGGCGCAAATTACACCCAAGGCAGTTGGCTGCTCAAAGCCGAACTCGCCTACCTGGACGAACTCGACTACGCCTTCCTCGAGCCCAACCCCGACTTCTCCGTTCCGACCGATGACCCCTACGTGCTCTCGTCCGTTCGACTCTCCCGTTTCGATTGGATGGTGGGACTCGAGTACTACGGCTTCGGAGAAACTACGATCGCCGTCGATTTCGCCCATCGCCGTGTACTCGACTATGACTCCTGGCTCCAATACCTGCCGAATTACGTCTACGAGGACAGTTTCGAGGCCGCCCTCCGCGTCGGCTCCGAGTTCCTCAACGCCCGGCTTCGCGTCAATGCCCTTGGCCTGGTTCTCGCGAACGACGCAGGGCTACAGGGTGCAATCCTCCGGGTATGGGGGGACTACGAACTCTTCGAGGCGCTCATTCTCACCGGCGGTTACCTCCACTATTTCGAAAGCGAGCAAATCCCCTTCAACACCTGGGATCAGAACGACCGCCTTTTCGCCAAACTCAAATACAGCTTTCCCTGACATCGCTCCCCATCCGAAAAAAGGCAGAATCCTGACCTCCCCCAGCCTCCCCGGGCCCTGCCTCAAGGCCCGATATCCGGCCTTTACCGGATTGCCAGCATGGGAAAAACTCGAAAGCGTTCGTTTTTTCCCATAAGCGCAGGCCACGAACCCGCCCCTCCCGCATGACGTCGGCTATGATGAAAATTCAAGTATTTCGCAAATCCTCCTCGCCCATTCACAACCGCGCCCAGGAGTCCAGCGTTTGAGTTCGAAAGTATTGATCGTTGATGACGAAGATCTGATCTGCAGCATGCTGGATCGCGTCCTCCGCCTCGAAGGTTACGAAGTCGAAACCTCGACCAAGCCGGAGGAGGGGTTGAACCTGCTCAAGCAGACCGCCTACGACGTCCTGCTGACCGACCTCCACATGAGCGGGATGAACGGGCTGGAACTGCTCGGACGGGCTCGAAGAATCCAGCCCGCATGCGATGTCGTGATGATGACTGGCTATGCCTCGGTCGAAACCGCCAAAGAGGCGATCAAGCTCGGAGCCATCGACTACATCACAAAACCCCTGGACATCGAGGGTGAGCTCAAGCCCCTGCTCTCGAGCATCATGAACTCGGAAGCCGACCAGGACGAGCCCGGGGAAGACCTCGAGGATCCCCGCACCCAGGATGCCTGGGGCGATTTCGTTGGGCGGGGCGAGGCCACTCTGGGGCTTCTGAAAAAAGTGACGAAGGTCGCCCACTCGGATGTCCCGGTTCTGCTCCAGGGTCAATCCGGCACGGGCAAGGAAATGGTATCGGGGCTTCTCCACAAGCTCTCGCGACGCTCGGAGCGCCCCTTCATCAAGGTCAACTGCGCCGCCCTGCCCGAGACTCTTCTCGAGAGCGAACTTTTTGGACACACCAAGGGTTCCTTTACGGGCGCGACCAGCGACCGGGACGGGCTCTTCAAGGCGGCCGATGGGGGAACCCTTCTCCTCGACGAAATCGGCGAGATCTCCCTGACCTTCCAGCCCAAACTCCTACGCGTGCTGCAAGACGGCGAATTCCACCGAGTGGGCGATGCCCAGCGGGCGGTCAAAGTCAACGTTCGCATCATCGCCGCGACCAACCGCGATCTCGTCAAGGCGGTTCGCACGGGCGATTTCCGGGAAGATCTCTACTACCGCTTGAACGTTGTCCCCCTCGAGATCCCGCCCCTCCGTGAACGCATCGATGACCTCGAGGATCTCCTCGAGCACTTCATCGCCCAGGCGGCGCGCAAACATGTCGGCTACCCGAAGGTTCAGTTTTCTGAAGAGATCGTCCGCGTCTTGAACCGCTACCCCTGGCCGGGAAATATCCGGGAGCTGGCGAATGCCGTGGAGAGCGCCACCGTGCTGGCCGAGGGAACCCAAGTGCGCCTCGCGGATCTTCCCCTGGCCATTCAGGACTTCGCTCGAAGCCTGGGCGAGGAAGTAGGCTCAAACGACGACATGCCCCTGGGCGCAACGCCTGCAGAGACCCTGGAAGAGATCGAGATGCGCTGCATCATCCAATCGATGGTCAAGACCGGCTTCAACCGAACACGTTCCGCCGACCTTCTCGGCGTCACCCGTCGCACACTCAGCTACCGGATCAATAAATACGATCTGGAGGACGAACTCGCTCGCCTCCAGGAGGCCAACGAGAAGGAATCCCAGGCGCCGGAAAATACGGCGAACTGAGCGCGCCTAGAGCGCTCCGTAGACCCGATGGGTCTGAGGGATGAGGCGAACCTCTGCGACTTGATCTTCGCAGCGCCGCAGGTGCTCGAGCAGAGCCTTCGCAGAAGGCCGTTCGCGAACGCGACCGTGGGGGGTCACGGGCTGGAGGATCAGGGGGATGTCGGGAGCGATGCTTGCGATCCCGCGGCAGACCTCGGCCAATTCCTCAGCTGTCGAGTTTTGAGTGATCACCACCTTGACGCTGGCGGGGAGAGCACTCTCCCGAATTCTCTCCAGGAAGGCCCGGTGCCCAGTCTGAAAGTCGGGGCCGACAGCGCTGCTTTCCGCCCAGCGAACATCGCTCTCGAGCTTCCAATCCATGGAGACGTAGTCGATCTCGTCGATGACTTCGTTCAACGCCTCGACGGCGAGCCCGTGGGTTTCGATGGCCACCTTGAGCCCGAGTTCATGGCCGATCCTCGCGGCGGCGACCACCCCCGGAGGTTGAAGCAACGGCTCACCTCCGGTCAGACTCAGGAGACTTCCCGGCCGGGGGGCCAGGGCTTCGATCGCGCGACGAAGCCGCCCAACCGAGGTCGGGTTGGGCTCTGATTCGAACTCTCCACTACCCGGATCGACTTCGAATCGACACTGGCGAGCGGCCTTCCAGGTCTCGGGTGAGTCACACCACCCGCAACGCAGGTCGCAGGCCCCGAAACGCACGAACACCGTCGAGCGGCCCACCTGGGGCCCCTCGCCCTGGGCCGACCAGAAGACCTCGACCAGGTTGAGTTCAACCTCAGCCCGCATCGCGACTACCGTTCGAGAATCGATCGACCCATGGCGATCTCCCCAGTCACCTCGTCCAGACGGTCGGGATGGCGGTCCAATCCCGACACCCGAAAACGGGCAACATGGTCGTCATCGGGGAGCGCTTCCACCCAGTCGAGTTTTTCCGCCAGGTGTTCGGCCAGCGCCGCAAAGTCCAGCGTGCGGCGACCACCCGACTCCTCTCCCGAGAAGACGAAAAGGTCCGAGCCCTCCTGATAACCAAGAGAGAGTTGCGCGCCGTAGCGCTCCCGCGCCACCCGAGCGGCGAGTTGGACATCGAAGCCCTCGGAGGCCTTCACCACGACCATGGAATAACCCGCAAAGTGAATGACCTTGAAATCCCGGGCCGCAATAAAAGCCACTTCGCCGGGAATCTCGGGGGGATCAACGAGAGCAGCCTCCTTGGCGAGATCACTCGGGCGTCCCGCCAGGAGCGGCTCGATATCCGAGCGGACATCACCCGATTTCTTCGCGATCTCTCCAAGCCTCCACCACCACACGCGACCCCAGCGCTCGTAGTCGTGCTCGGTGAAACGTCCGCAGGCCAGGTCTACCAACTTGTCGGAAAACCGACTTCGCCGGGTGCTGGTGGCCAGAACCAGGGGCAGGGTCGACCCCGCCCCGGGAGCATGATGCACCGCCTCTTCTCCGATGGCCTGGCGCAGGGCAAAGACATCTTCGGGCGGCCATTCGTGATGGTCATACCAGGTGAGCCTGTCCCGGTAGAGCGCCGCGGCCTGCAAAACCTCGGCTGCGGGCGAAGGAATGAAACCGACCATGTGAATCGGCACATCTTCCTCGATATCGGGCATCACCTCGCGAAAGAAGTTCATCAACTCGGCCTGCTTGTAGACCCAAACCCCTTCGAGCAAACGCACATCCCGCGCCAACAGAATCGCCGTGGTCACCGCATCGCGGTCTGCCGCTGCGACGATCACCGCTCGTCGTCTCGGCGGCCGAGGCGGCTCCACCGCTACGGGCAATTCGGCCACTTCGGATTTGCGGGCGGCACGACGGGCATCCCGGTCGCGCTGGCGATCCCGGTCCTCACCATCTCCGCTCTCTTCGAGATCCTCGGCCTGGTATCCGGCTTCCTTGTTTGCCTGAAGAGTCGGCAAATCCTCGGGAATCTCCGAAAGAACCTCGGTCAGATCCTCGCCGAACTCTTCCGACTCCGCCGATTCGTCTTGGGCGTTATCGAGATTGGCTGACTTCGCCCGGGACGGATCGGGGCGACTGCTTTCAGCCCCATCCTTATCCGGCGCATCCCTCCCCTCGCGTCGCCCTTCGCTCCTTCGACGACCACGCTGACGCGAGCGCCCTCGGCGACGTCCCCCACTCGATTCATCCTTGCCTTCCGTCTCGTCGAGGTCGAAAAGCGAAACCTCATCGAAGGCCGGACGTTCCTCGGTCGCGGACGGAGCGGAACGCTTCTCATCCCCGGTCTCGGCGGCGTCTCGTCCTCGGCCGCGGCGACGGCTTCTCCGCCTCCCGGAATCGCTCCCGCCCGATGCTTCCTCAGCCCGCTCTTCCGGCTTTCCCGCCTCGCTCTCTGCGGCGCGCCCTCGCCCTTCGCCACGAGGCGGTCGGCCACCCGAGCGCCGGCGCCGGGAGGACGCGTCCCGCCGGGACTTGGCCGCCTCTTCCGCGCCGATCGAGTTCAGAGTGACCGACTGGTCCCGCCCGGTGTGGATCTCATAGAGTTCGTGCGCCGCCGCCAGGGCCGAGACCGCCCGCAAGGCGGCCGGGGAGAACTCCTTCGCAGCCAGGATCAAATGCGGCGTTTCCAACCGGACCGGCGCCAATGCATTCGCAAAGAGAGCGGGCATCGCCAATCGGAGTTTCTGGACCCCGTCGAGAAATTTCCCCAACGCGGCCAGGTCGAATGTCTTGCGACCCACCACCGCCACCGGGTGGCCATCGCTCCGCAGGGCCGCCAGATCGACGGTCTCCCGATCCGCACCCCCCAAGGGCCATGCCCAGGAGTTACGCAATTCGGCCTCCCCCACCATGGCCTCTGCAACTTTTGTCCGCAGGGCTTCCTCGCTGCCGCGTACTTTCTTGTCATTCAGGCGGCGGCGAATCTGCCCTTCGAGGTCATCCAGGCCAGCCGCAAGGGCCCCTGGCTCAAGCGGAGTCCTCCGCCGCTGTCCCTCCAGCACGTTGAGAGCCGAGCCACCATCCTCCGCTCGCAACTCCGCGACCCGCTGGGCGAGGACCACCAATTCGATGCTCTGGCCCACAGCCCGAATCGACCCACCATGTTTTGCCGCCAGCCCATCGAGACCCCGGGTGGCGCGATCGAAGAGCGCTCTCTCCGCGGGATCCTTGAGCCCCATGGCCACGGACTCGATCCGCAAGCCCCCCGGCTCGAGATCCGCTTCGGCCTCGACATTCTCTCCGCCGGTCCGCAAACCCTCAGCGGACACGGTCCGAAGCTCGAAGGGCAACTCTGCGCGCACCAGACCCAGCCGCCGCCGAGCCACGAGAGACCAGACCGGGGCGACAGCGAAGACCGTCCCCTTGAAGGACTCCTCCGCCGATAGGCGCATGCCCACGGCAAGAGCAGCCAGCAGCGCATCCTCGGCGCGGATCGGCGAAAAAGCGACAATCGCCGGATCCCCAGAGCTTGTTTCTCCCCGCCCCAAAGCAGCCAATCGATCGGAAACGCCTTCTTCCTCGATGACCTCCAACTTCGAAACCGGCAGTACGCCCGCCTCTTCAACTCGGCCCAGCCAGCGTGCGGCGTCGATGGATTCGGCGCCTCGCCTTCCGCTTTCGCCGCGTCGCTTGCGCGAAAAACGTCTCATCATCTCTTGATCCCTTCGCTTCGTCGGGCGGTTCTCGGCAAGTACTCTCGACACCCGGCATGCAACCCATGCAATACCAAGACGGAGAACAGGTTCTTCCCGGTTTCACCCCAACGTATGAGTGCTTTCATCAATCATCGGCCTCGCCGGGAGCCGATCCAGCGCTCCCATCCCCTCCTGCGAGACCCCCCTCCAAGTCCTGCTCCACCGCATTGGCCACGGTGTTTACAAGCGCATCCAGTACCGGCCCGCCCTCGACCTCTTCCCCCCTCAAACCATCAGCCGTAGACAGACACGCGCTGGCCAGATCCTCGCGACCATCGCGCCAATAAAGATAGGCGGTCTCCTCGAAGCGCTCCGCATTCGCGGCCGCAGCTTCCGAGGTCTGAAAAAGTGAACGCACCTCGTCTTGGGCGCGGGCTTTCCGAGCGCTCGGATCGGCTTCGGGACCGCCGAATTCATCGCGAAGCAGGGCGACGGCCTTCTCCAAGGCCGAGGGTCCGGGCGGCCAGGGGCCGAGTCGGCCCTCCACCACCTCTGCGGCCAGGGCATCCAATGCCGCGGCTTCGGACTGCGCACCCAGTTGACTCCGCACCTCGTCGCCGGGTGTGCGCCCTTCATCCCCGGGCAACCCCAACTTGCCGCGCCACTCCGAGAAGGTCTTGGGAAGTGGCCGATCCGCGGGATGGGCAGCCAGTCGACGCCCGATCAGGGCGCGCACGCTGTCGGGATCCGCATCGACGGCGGGAAAGCGTGAACGCTGCTTCAGGTCGCGGATGAAGGCCCCCACCTGTCGTCGGCCCGCACGATAGACTTGAAAGTCGACGATCCCCCGATCCCCATCGAGAAGCGCCTCGAAAACCCGAGCGCCCCCGCTCGGACTCGACTCCACCAGGTAGACCAGACGGCCTCCCCGAGGATCGTAGGGGGAGACATGGCCGGTCGAGATCTTTTCGTTCAGGTCCGGCAAGCGGGACACCTTGGGCTTGGTGTCCGCCGACACCACCGAGGTCACCCCGCGCGAGCGGGCCTGGTGGATCAACCGGCGCAGGGCCTTGCGCCCGGTCTTGGGTAGACCCTCCAACGGGGTCTCGAGAACCAGCACGGCCCCGGCGTCATCCTCGAGCCAGGCCGTCGCCAACTCCGCCGCAGAATCGGGGTCGTGACCGAAGAGCCATGCGAGCACCCGACCCCCATCGCTGGGATTCAGCAACTCGAGCAATTGAAAGGGGTCGCCGTTGGCCGGGCGAATCTGATCGGCCTGATCCGGCAGAGCTTCGGCGGCGCTCTCAAGGCTTTCAGCGAGACTCATCCCAACTCTCTCCGAGCGATTCATTCAGGGGGCGTGCACGTCTTCCGGGCCATCGACCGTCAGCCCCCGCTCAGGAGCGTTCTGGCCCGAGGGGCATCTGGATGCCCTGGACGCGAGTCCAAAGTGACACCACGGCGGGCCCAGAGGCCGCGCCGCGGCTGGCGGGATCTTAGTCGAGAAGGGCATCCCTGGCCCCCCAGTCCGGCCTCGCCCCAAACAAAACACCCTCAGGGATCGATTCCCGCCGCCGAATCCAGGTTTTTCTGGTGCTCCGCGAGGGCAAAACGGTCGGTCATGCCCGCCACGTAGTCCGCGATGGCCCGCTCCTCGCCCTCTTCGCTGAAGCGCTCCCGGACCTCGGGGGGCAGCCGAGACGGGTCATCCGTGAAGAGCCTGAACAGGTCCTCCACCACGACCTCCGCCCGCTGAGTCCGGTCCAGAACCGCGGGGTGATTGTAAAAGTGATCGAATAGGAACGCTTTGATCTCCCGCCGAGCCCCGTCGACTTCGTCCGACAAGCCCACGACACGCCTCGCGTTGCGGCGAACCGCCTCCGGTGAATCGAGACCGTCGGCTTCGATCCGTCGGGTGCTGGTGGCGATCAGATCCGTCACCCAATGATCGATCATCGCCCGAACGATCCACGCCCGCTGGACACTCTCGGACGCCGAGGGTTGATTTTCCTGCACCTCCCCGACGAGATCTCGCAAAAGAGGAAGACTTTCGAGCATGCCGAAATGCAGAATCCCGGCGCGCAATCCATCATCGAGATCGTGGTTCAGATACGCGATCTCGTCCGAAGCGTCCGCCACCTGGCCCTCGAGGCTCCGCTGGTCGAGAAGTTCCGGAAGCCGGACAGGGTGGGTCCAATGACAGCCGTGCTTGAGGATTCCCTCGCGGGTCTCGTCGCTCAGGTTCAGACCGCGATATTCGACCTGCCGCTGCTCGAGGAGATCCACCACCCGCAGGCATTGCCGGTTGTGATCGAATCCGCCCGAAGACGAAAGCATCTCGGCCAAGACGCGCTCCCCAGCATGGCCAAAGGGCGTATGTCCCAGGTCATGGGCCAGGCCAATGGCCTCCGCCAGATCCTCGTTGAGTCCCAGCACCCGGGCAACGGTGCGCGTAATCTGCGCCCCTTCGAGGGTATGGGTCAGACGGTTTCGATAGTGATCCCCCTCGTGATGGACAAATACCTGGGTCTTGTATTGGAGGCGCCGAAAAGCCCGGGAGTGAACCACTCGGTCTCGATCACGCTGAAAAGCCGTGCGAAAAGGATGCTCCTCTTCCGCATGAAGGCGACCGCGGGAGGATGCGCTTCGGCTCGCTACCGGCGCCAGGGACCCACTCTCCCTCTCCTCCTGGACAACCCGGCTGCGATAGACCTCGGCTGGGCCGGGCCGAGCGGGAGTCATCTCGAGGAATCCTCGGCGGAATCGGCCTCGCGCAGGATATCCCGCAGCGCTTGACGAGACTCCGGCCGAATCTGCTCGACGTCGCCAGCGCCTCCGTCCACTTGGAGAGCCGGAGCTTCGTCCTCCAGGAGAACCAGACTCGAAGTCGCCCAGAGTCCGAAAACCGCAGCCACTGCGAGGAGAACCCAGAAACGCCAGCCGATCATCGCCCCTCCCCCAAGCCTTCGGAACAGTATCCCAACCCCGCCTCCACGCCCTTCTCCGGGAACCCGGGCTGGACCCCCGACTCGCCGAAGGGCGAACGGGCGGCGAGTCGCCAAGCATCCGACTAAACGATGTTCTCCGCAAGCCGCGCTAGCCTCGGGCCATGACCGCACCCGATCAAGACCCCATCCTGGCCCCGCTTTCCTCCGTACCCCGTCGTCTCTTGGGTCCGGGGCCCTCCAATGTCCACGCTCGCGTCCGCGAGGCCATGGCTCAGCCGCTCCTGGGGCACCTCGACCCGGATTTCCTCGCGATTCTCGACGGCGTTCAGGACGCGCTGCGCGAACTCTTCGGAACCGAGAACCCCTTTACCCTCCCCCTTTCGGCTACCGGGAGCGCCGGGATGGAGGCCTGCCTGGTCAACCTTCTGGAACCGGGCGACCCCATCGTCATCGGCGTCAATGGTGTCTTCGGTGGGCGCATGGCGGACGTCGCCAGCCGCGCCGGCGCCCAAATCACGCGAGTCGACGCGCCATGGGGCTCCCCGCTGGATGAAGGAGCCATGGCCGAGGCCATTCAAAATACCCGTCCCAAGGTCGTTGCCTTCGTGCACGCGGAGACCTCCACCGGGGTTCGGCAGGATCCCGAGGCGATCGCACGAACCGCCCGGGAGGCCGGCGCCCTGGTGCTTCTGGACTGCGTCACCTCCCTGGCCGGGATTCCCGTGGAACTCGATCGATGGGGGATCGACGCCGCGTATAGTGGCACGCAGAAATGCCTGGCCTGCCCTCCGGGACTCTCGCCGGTGAGTTTCTCACCCCGCGCCCTCGAGACCGTCGCCGCGCGCCAGACCCCGGTCCAGAGTTGGTATCTCGATGTCGGTCTGCTCAACGGGTATTACGGAGGCGAAAGGGTCTACCACCACACCGCCCCGATCTCGGCCATCTACGGCTTGGCGGAGGGGCTTACCCGAATTCGCGAAGAGGGCATGGAAAAACGAACCGCCCGCCACGCGAACGCTGCCCGCTACCTCCTCGAGCGGCTCATTCCCCTGGGCTTCAGTCCCCTGGTGGCCGAGGAAAACCGCCTCCCCATGCTCACCACGCTACGACTGCCCGATCGGGTCAACGCCCTGGGCGAAGCGAGCGTCCGAAGCGCCCTGCTTGGGCGCCACGGCATCGAGGTCGGCGGCGGCCTCGGCGAACTCGCCGGAAAGGTTTGGCGGGTGGGCTTGATGGGCGACAACGCCAGCGAAGAATCCGTGGACGCACTCGCC
This sequence comes from Myxococcales bacterium, assembly GCA_014240165.1. Lineage (GTDB taxonomy): Bacteria > Myxococcota_A > UBA9160 > UBA9160 > UBA4427 > JAZXM01. Next base: position 72,608 of record JAAZXM010000006.1, read on the forward strand.
GAGGCGCTTGAAGAGGCGCTCGAAGAGGCGCTTGAAGCGAGCCCCTGAACCGGCCTCCGAGAAATACCCGGCGCGGAGGGATGGCATCCCCAACGGGAATCGAACCCGTGTCGCCGGCTTGAAAGGCCGGTGTCCTAACCGCTAGACGATGGGGACGCATCCATTCGTGCGCGCGGAGTATGACCCAGCTTCCGAGCATCGCCAGTTCCCAGCATCACTGCGGACCACGAGGCTCCGGCCCGCGAGCGCGATCGGCACCCCGCGCTCCCGCTTCCTGCCCGTAACGCGGTACCATTCGCGCCATGGTGGAAAAGCAGATTCAGATCGAGCGCGCCCAGAACCTCTGGTCGAATTTCGCTCGCAGCGAGGAACTCATCGCCAGGGCCAGCCAGATTACGCCCGCCCCACAACTGGGCTTCGAGCGCATCGGAGGCCTGCCCGATGCCAAAGACGAGATCCTCACCTACGCCTGCGCAACGACGAACCCGGAGGTCTACTCGAATTGGGGAACCTTCCCCCCTTCCGGCCTGCTCTTGATCGGACAGCCCAGCAGCGGCAAAGGCCTGCTCGCCCAGGCGCTGGCGACCCAAACCGAAACCTCCTTTCTGCGCGTGGATGTCCCCCGCCTTGCCCTGGACGTCGTCCACTCCGGGGGAAAGGTCGGCGAGCTCATCCAACGCTGGACCCAGACCCTGGAAGAGATGCCTCGGCTGACCGTATTCTTCGACGAACTCGAGTTCTCCCAGGCGCACGACCTCGGCGGCCCGCGCCCCGACCTGCCCGTAGGACCCATCATGGATTTTCTACTCGAGTTGATCGATCGCACCATCGCGTGCGAAGGACATCTGGTGGTGGGCTCAACCGGTTTTCCCGACACCCTGCGCCACGCCTTCGCGCGACCCGGCCGACTCGAACGCATCGTCGAAGTCACGCCCAGCTATCCCGATGACGTGATCGCGGCGCTGGAAATTCACGCCGCCGATGCCGAAGCTCGCGCCGGCCGTCCCCTCTTCGACCAGGTGGACTGGAAACGGGTCGTTGGCCAGGCCCAGGATGGGAGTACCGGGGATTGGGTCCGACTGCTCCATGGGGTACTCCGCCACAAGGCACGTGTGGAGGCCTCAGGCGAATCCGCCGCATCAATCACAACGGCCGATCTCGATGGCGAGGTGGGCCGGTTCAGCCAAGCCCAGCGGCGGATCCGCGTCTCCCGCGGCGGCAACTACGTCTGAATCCGAAGGCCGTCCCGGACCACGCGAACCATCGGCAAATGGCCCGCAAACCCCGCTGATCCGCGGCTCAAAGCGCGTTCGAAAAGGCCCAACTCGGGTGTTCCGATGAACTTCCAACCGAGTTTGCTCAACGCCCGCGCCCTAAGCAGCAAGAATCGAAAACGAAACTAACGAGATCGGCCCGCATGGCCGATACTTGGGGGGAGAGCGATCGACCCGGTAAGCGGGTTTCCGTGCCCGAAAGAGGAAAAATGCATCCGCACACCGTGCTCTTCGTCGACGATGAGCCCAATATCCTGAAAGCCCTCCAGCGCATTCTCCGCAACGAGCGGATGAATGTCCTCACAGCATCCAATGCCGAAGAGGCGCTCAATATCCTCGGGCACACCGAGGCCCAGGTGGTGGTCTCCGACCAGGACATGCCCGAGATGAGCGGCGTGGAATTGCTTGCGCGCGTGCGCGACCACCACCCCGCCACCATTCGCATGATGCTCACGGGCTTTACGGCGATGGACGTCGCGGTGGAAGCCATCAACCGCGGCGAAATTTTCCGGCTGATCACCAAGCCCTGGAATGACGAAGAACTCAAGATCATCCTCCGCCAGGCCTTCGATCACTACGACCTCAAACACGAGATCCGGCGACTGAACCAGGTCACCCGCACCCAGAACTTCAGTCTCCAGGACATGAACAAGAGTCTCGAGGCCAAGGTTCGCGAGCGCACCCGGCAACTCGACGAGAAGAACCACGAACTGCGAACCGCCTATATCCAGACGATCCGGGCGCTGGCCGAGGCCATCGATGCCAAGGATACCTATACCCGCGGCCATTCCGAGCGAGTCGCGGTCTACGCCTCTCGAATCGCCCGCAAGATGAAACTCGAGACGCCTCTGATCGAGCGCGTGTACTTCGCGGGACTCCTCCACGATGTGGGCAAGATCGGCATTCCCGACGCCATCATCACGAAACCCGATCGCCTGGACGACGAGGAGTACGAAGAGATCAAGAAGCACCCGGAAATCGGCGCAAAGATCCTCGAACCCGTCGAGTTCCTCCGCCAAATCGTGCCCTGCGTACGTCATCATCACGAATGGTTCGACGGCTCCGACCGGGGCTACCCCGAAAGGCTCGTCTCTCACGCCATTCCCCTGCCCTCTCGGATCATCCTGGTGGCCGACACCGCCGAGGCCATGACGAGCGATCGCCCCTACCGAAAGGGGCTGCCCCTGAATCGTGTGACTGCGGAGCTTCGAAAATTCTCAGGCAGCCAATTCGACCCTGTCGTGGTGGACGCTTTCCTTGAACTCCTCGAAGAAGAAGGAGACGGCTTCCTCTCGAAGAGCCAGAAATTTGATATTTACGAGTTCATTGAGGGCTGATCCGCACTCCGGGGAACGACATGCAGCGAACGAAGGAAAGCAAGCGACACCTCGAGAACCGCTCCCGACTGGAAGGTTTGGGATTCGGCTCCGATTCCATCCTGATGAGCGATCCCAAGCTCTTCTTGGACAGCGCCTTCCTGGCCATTGTGACCGCTGAGTTCCAACAGGAACTCGGCGAGGACTGCAGCCGCCAGGCCCTGCTGGAGATCGGTCGCCATCACGGGCTCTGCGATGCGATTCGAACGCTCTCCGCCGCATCCACCGGAGACGGAGATGCCGGATTTCCGCCCGCTCAAACCGGGCCCCACCTCGCCATGCAATTTGCCTCGCCACCTCGGCCCGCACAGGAGTTCGTGCTCCAGGGCAGTTGGCCCGAATGCCACGAGGCCCGAGCTCGACTCTCCCGCCTCACCCATACGGACGGACCCAGCTGTTTTCTGAGCGCGGGCTATACCGCCGGCTGGCTGGCGGAGATCTACGACGCCGAGGTCGAGGTGGTGGAGACCGTATGTGAGGCCAGCGGAGGCGAGACGTGTCGTTTCGAGGCCCGCATCATGGCTGCCGGCGCGTGCCGAACGGAAACGCCCCAGCCGAGCCCAGAGAAAGACGCCACCCCGCCCATGGAATTCCCCATCGAGTCTTTCGGTCCCGAAATCACCGACTCCGGCCACCACCCGGACTCGCCCTCACCCCTTGATCCCGAGGAAGATGCAGTCCAGGTCTGGGGTCCCGTGATGGTGCTTCCCTTTTCCGACCCGGAAGTCGCCGAAACAACCCTGTTGGAACTCGAAATGGATTCCCTGAGCAGCGAAATCGGAGCCGTTGTCATCGACCTCAGGGGTCGCTCCCTGGATACGAATCGCGAGCAGGTTCGCCTCGAACGCATTCTCAAAGTCATCGCGCGATGGCAGGCCCAGGTGGTCTTTGCGGGGGTTTCGCGCGCGACCGAAGCCACCCTTCAGCGCTTTGACTCGGGATGCCTGGTCAGCCGGAAGAAGCTGTCCGAGGCGATTGCCGCGGCTTTCCAGATTGCCGAAGCCCAGAGCCACAGCGTCTAGGCGTAGTCCAGCCTCGACCGAGACTCAGCATGTCTTTGCAGCAAAGCGAAATCAAGCAATCGGATACGCTCGCGGAAACCGGCCTTCCCCGCGTCCTCGTAAGCTTGTACCGAACGCGTTTTCACGGCGTGCTGGCCCTGGAAAATCACGCCCAGCGCCGACGCTTCTCCTTCTACAAGGGCTCGCCCGCACTCGTAGAATCCACTGCGTCCGCGGACACCCTCGAGCGGCACCTGGTGTCGGCCAACCTGCTGAGCGCAGAGGACTACCGCCCCGTCGCTGAATACGCCGCTCGGAAGGGCGTCGGCGAGGCCACCGCGCTTCTGGCGCTGAATCGGGTGGACCCCCTGCAATTGCTCGAGATCCTGCGCCTGCGGGTCCGCAATTTGCTCTTGGATTCCATGGACTGGCAAAGCGGTCGCTACACACTCTTCCCCGAGAGCCTGGAGAAAATGCCCCAGCAGTCGGACTTGGAACCCCTTCTCTGGGATCCGCCCCCGATCATCCACCAGGGCCTCATTCGCCAGATGACGGTGGACCAAATGCTGGACGCCCTCGCCCCCCAGCTTCAGCGCTTCCCCCAAACCAGGCCCGACTTCAACCCGGCTCTGGGCCGACTCCAACTCGACAGCCACCATGCAAAGCTGCTCTCATGTTTGGCCAAGGACCGGCCCCTTGCGGACAGTCTCGGACCGAACCTGACGTCGCCCCCGCTGCTCGCCGCGCTGTGGGTTCTCGATGCCTTGGGGTCGATCGAATTTCGTGATCACTGCCCCGCGAACAACGCGATCGATTTCGAGGCAGAGATCGAATTGATCCAGAAGAGCGACGCCGACAAGGCCGATGCGCCCCAATCCGCGCCCTCCACGGCGGCCGCTGCGGACGCCCAGGAGGCCGACACCCTGCGGGCGGAAGTCGATGAACTCCGGGCCTTGCTGGGCACGGCAAGCCACTACGAAATCCTCGGCGTCGGGGAGGACGCCTCGTCCGGGGCTATCCAGAAGGCCTACTTCGGTGCCGCCAAACGTTTTCATCCCGACACCCTGGCCCGCCTGGGCCTGCAGGAGATCAAGCGCGAAGCGTCGGAAGTCTTTTCGCGCGTTGCCGAGGCTTTCGACGTCCTCTCGGATTCCAATACTCGGCACGACTACGATGCCCCGCGTCGAGGCGAGTTCTCCAACTCCGATGCCCAGCGCGTCGCCCAGGCCGAAACCATGTACCGCAAGGGCGAGATCCTCCTTCGCATGGGCGATTTCAAGAATGCCCTGGATTTCCTGGCCCCGGCCGTGGAGGTCTGGCCCGAAGAGGCTGCGTACCAGAGTGCCCTGGGCTGGGCGCTCTACAAGCAGGCGGCATCGGATCCAAAATCCGCGCGCGAGCACCTCACCCGAGCCGTGGAACTCGACCCCGACGATGCCGTCGCTCATTTTCGGCTGGGGATGGTATTCCGCGCCCTGGGCGAAAACCGAGCCGCGACGGATCTGCTCGAGCGTGCGAAGGAACTCGAGCCCCCGGCCGAATAACCCGGAACAGCGGCGTGGGGATCAGTTCCCGCCGGCCTTCAGCAAGCCCGCCGCCGCCGCATTGGGCTCCACTCCCAGACGGCCTGGCTGGACAATGTCTTCGCGCCAGGTGCTCAAGCGGAGGGCGAAAGGCACTCCCCCGGCTCCCCGGTAGAAATAACGCGCCCGGACGTCCCCCACCCGGCTATAGGGGCCCTCCAGCCCGTATGCCCGCGCTTCCGCGTCAAAGCGCGCGAAGAGCCCGACCTCTGCGGGTGACAACTTCAACTCACCCACTACCACGCCCCGGGGCAGCGCGTAGAGCGCCGAGAGATTCGGATCCGAGAAAGCCGCGCCCCCGGCCACGCGCGCACCGAGTTTCCGTACTTCGTCGGTGGTGCGTTGCATGATCGATGCCCCCAGGACCGGGTGGGCCGCATAGCCCAGGGCATGCCCGAGTTCGTGCAGCACGGTCCCGAGAAGTTGGTCGTCTCCCAGGGCCACGGGCCTGCCCAGAGCGTCCCGCTCCTGCCGGTTCAAGTAGATCGAAGCCCAGCGGATCTCCGCCGGAACCCGACCCTCCCGAAGCACGACCCGCCCGCCTTCGGTCGCGATGGCGCAATCCGCCAGGGCGTTGCCCGAACCCGTGGGCGAACCCGGGCCCGCCGACACGAAGCGCAGTTCGAGGCGAGCCTCGGCGGGCTCGACCTCACGGAAAGCGACCCCAATGCCGGCGCTGGACCAGGCCTTCAAGGCCAAGCGCAGAATCCGCAATTCCCGCGGATCCGCATCCGGCGGAAGCGAAACCGGGATGGGCTGCTGGACCGACCAGCGGCAGAGAAAGAGCACCAGGCCCTCGCCATAGGGTGCCATATGGGGCGGCGAATCCGAGAGCCTGGAGTCTCGCACCACCGGCAGGCTGCCCTGCTCTTCGGAGAGATCAGTGACTTCCCAGCCTCCGAGGGACGGGGCGCAGCCCGGCACCGTGACGAGCACGAGCAGGCCGAACCCGAAGGCTTCAAGAGTACGACTCAAGGGACGACGGTTCGGCATTCTGGGGATCTTCCGTTCAGCGCACGATCCGGAGCGGCCCGGGATCGGCATCGCTTTCAAAGCCGAAGATCTGAGCGTAGAAATAAAGTTCGCCTTCCAGGGCGGCGCGGATATTCGCCGCCTTGCGAAAGCCGTGTTGCTCGCCCTCGAAAGCCACGTAGGCGTGGGGGATCCCGCGAAGAGCAAGTGCATCCACCATGGCCTGGGCCTGATTGGGCGGAACGATGGCGTCCTCGAGCCCCTGGAAGAAGGCGATGGGGCAGTTCAGACGCTCGGGAAAATGAATCGGGGAACGTGCCCGGTAGGTTTCACGCGCCTCGGGATAGGGCCCGACCAGCCCATCGGTGTAGCGTGCCTCGAATTTATGCGTGTCCCGAGCAAGCGCCTCCAGGTCTCCGATCCCGTAATGACTGGCGCCGGCTCGAAACGTGTCGTGGAAGGTGAGCGCGCAAAGCGTCGTGTACCCCCCGGCGCTCCCGCCGCTGATGGCCAGGCGGTGGGCGTCCACCCGTCCGTCTGCCGCCAGGGCCTCGGCGGCCGCGACACAATCCTCGACATCCACCACCCCCCACTCGCCGCGGAGGAGTTCGCGGTACGCCCGCCCGTATCCCGTCGAGCCGCCATAGTCCACGTCCACCACCGCGATGCCGCGGCTGACCCAATATTGAATGCGAAGGTCCAGGGCCGTAGAAGCCGCCGCGGTGGGCCCCCCATGGCTCTTCACCAACAACGGGGGCCGCTCCGCAGCCGGCGGCTGTCCGTCCCGGCGCCGAGGCGCATAGAGCCAGCCATGGGATCGCCGACCGCCCGCAGATTCGAATTCGAAGGCCTCCGGGGCGACCAGGGTCGAAGCTTCGAAATCCAGGCTCGAACCGCGCCGGAGTTCACGCGGGCGGCCGTTGGCGAGGTCCAGAGCGACCACCGCCGAAGGCCGATCCGCGGCCGAAGCGATGAAACAGACCCGCTCCCCTTCGACTTGAATCCCCTCGTAGCCGCTATAGGGCAACTGCAGGTCTTCGAGCCTTCCCGAGAGGCAATCGAGGCGGCCCAAGCGACTTCGCCCCCCAACCCCATGGACGCAGAGGATCGCTTCCTCGGACAGGAACGCGTAGCGCGAGAGACCGAAAACCCATTGCGGGCCCGCGAACTCCTCGGATCGGCCGCATAGGGCCGCCACTTCCCCATCCGCCCGCAGCGCGTACAGGTTCCACCAGCCGCTCCGATCCGAAATGAAGGTCAAGCGGCCACCCGGAGAGAACCGAGGCTGAAAAATCGACTCGGACGCTCCCCCCGCGACGGTCCGTGCCTCGCCCGCGGGCCCCTCCCGGCTCCATTTTTGAATGAAGAGCGTCGTGCCATCCCAAGGCATATTCGGGTGCTGCCAGGCCGTATAGGCCAGCATCGAGCCATCCGGAGAAAACACCGGAAAGCTGTAGAAATCGTATCCCTCGGCAATCACCCGGGGCGCCTCCACCTTTGGCGGAAGCCCTTGCTCGGGCAGGCGGAACACAACCAGGCGATTTTCGGGTTCCCGCCCCTCTCGGGGCCGCTCCTCCACGGCCACCAGCGCGTCTCGTCCGGGGGTCACCGCGAAATCGGCGTAGCGTGCACCCGGGGGCGAAAGCGGCGCGGAGCGGCCATCCCGGCTGGCATGGATTCGCTGATCGGCGAAATCGACATAGAAGAGCCATTCCCCCGCCACCGCGTAGTCGCCCCCGCCGTACTCGTGCACCCGGGTACGCACGTTGGCCGAGGTGGGCGTGACCTCCTGGGAACCCGGCTGGGCAGCTGCAAAAGCCTCGCGGGCGAGCATCACCTGCTGGCGACCCCCCTCCGCCGGCCGCCCCTCGAGCCAGTAGACCGCACCCTCGCGAATCCGCGGCTGGGATAGACGCAGCGAGGCCTCGGCCAGACCCGCGGCGCGAATCGGGGAGGACCAACTTCCGTAGGCGGAACTCAAGATCGCCGCTCCCGGACGGGCCACCCCCGGCTGAGATCCCTTGCAACTTTATTCATCGCGAGGAAGAGATCCAGCGCTGGAGTCGGAGGTGGACGCTTCCGCCGGCGCGCCCGCGGAAACCGACTGCGAAGCGGTTGCCACCCCGGGCATGGCCCGGGCGAGCCGGTCGAGCAGGAAACGGTTGGCAAAGAGCGCCCACAGAACGAAGGGCACGGCATCGGTCATCACCAGCGCGGGAAAATAACGGGCCATGGACTCTCCCGTGCGTCCCTCCTGACCAAAGCTCACCCAGGACCAATAACTCAGGGCCACATGGCTCAAGAAGATGACGAAAGTGCCTACGGCCAGCCCGATCAGGCGCCGCTTCAGCGCCAGGCCCGGCGTCACGAGCATGAGCCCCAAAAAGGGGATGAAGCCTACGAATCGATCCCGCACCAGCCCCGCACTCACGTGGGTCACGCCCATCTCCTGCAAGAGGGGAAAGGCCAGCCGGCGAAAGATGTCGTGGTAGGTCTCCAAGCCACCATGCGTCCACCACCAGACCAGCGGAGCCGTGATGGCGATGAACTCAAGGAGAATCAGGAAGGGCCTGATCTTCACGCTGCACCACCTTGACGATCCAGAGCATCCAGACCGAGGTAATCATCGCGATCATGGTTGCCTGCCAGAAATAAAGATGCATGAACTCGAATGCTTCGGCCCAGTAGCGCCCCACCAGGATCAGACCCGCGATTCGCACCACGTTGAAAAGATAGATCAAGGGACATCCCAGAAGCAGGCCCACTCCGCGCTTGGCCCAACTGGTGGGAAAAGCCAGAACCGCCGCCGCGAAGATCAACATCTCGTAGATCCCCGTGCATTCGTCGATGATCTTGACCACGAATTGACCGAACCAGATCATCTTCCCATCGAGGCGAACATCGTCGCTGAAGAGCGCGAAGACACCGTACTCGATGGCCGCAGTGGCGTGAATGAAAGCTTGGATGATGCCATCGCTGTGCTCGACCATGAGGGGATACCCAAGCGAGGCCAGGGCCAGGTAGGGCAGGAAGAGGCCAATGAAGCGATAGGCCGGGTTCTCCCAAACCGCCTTCAGACGCTGGATCAGGCTCGGCCGGGACGGGGGCGGGGAGGACGGGGACGGGGAGGACGGGGGCGGGGAGGACGGGGGCGGGGTGGCCGGGGGCGGAGAGATCTCGCCCGAGCCCGATTCGGACCCCTCGTCGCTTGCCGGGCCCTCCTCGGGGCGATCTCCGTTGGTCTCTGTCATGGCGTTGGCCGATCATCTTAGGGGTTCCGACCGGGGCCGTGCCACGCTGGGCCGGCTTCCTCAACGCGCGCGGGTACAGGATCGTGGGCGAACGCCTTTCAGCCGCGGCGCGGAAGAGTCCGAAGTCGGGCCCAAACCCAGATCGAAAACGGCGGCTCCGTCACGGCCAGTCCAGGCCAAGGGCACCCCGGTCGCCTCGAAACGAGCAAGGGCCTCGGGATGGGGCAGTCGTGACCCGCCGTGGCAGGGCGCGGAAAGCAGCAACCAACGCGGCGCAACCGCGGAGAGGAACGCCGGGGTCGACGATCCGCGGCTCCCGTGGTGGCCCACCTTCAAAAGATCCGCCGCGAGGTCGACGCCGGACGCCTGCAAGGCTGTTTCGACCTTGGCCCCGATATCCCCGGTCAGAAGAATCCGCCACCCGGCCAATTCGAAGCGGAAAACCAGGGATCGCGCGTTGGCCGGAGCGAGCGGTCCCTCTCGGGGTGGCCAGAGAGGAGTGGCCCGCAGCGCCCCAATGCGCCGTGGCGGTGCCCCTGCCCCCATCTCGACGATTGCCACCCCAAGGCGCCCGGCACTCCGCCGAAGCCCAGCGAAATTCGGGTCGTTCGCGCTCCGCCAGGGCAGCCAGATCTCGGATACCGGCAACGCATCGAGAACGCTGATCGCGCCGCCGCGATGATCGATATCGCCATGGGTGATCACAAGGGCATCCAAATGATCGACACCGAGTGCAGCCAGGGCCGGGACCACGGTGCTTCGCCCCAGGTCCAGGCCACCGGGGATCGCTCGTGCGGCATCCACCAGCACGGCCGAGCGCGCGCCTTGCAGGAGCAGCGCATCACCCTGCCCCACATCGAACATGACGAGCCGCGGCGGACTGGGTACCCGATCCGCCGGAGGTGCCGTGTGGAGCCACAGCACCGCCGAGAGCGCGATCACCAGCACCGCGGAAGTTCGGGCCATTCGGCAAGCTTGGACTGCGAACACCCCGGCCACCCCCAGCGCAATGCCATGGGGACGACCGCGCACCCCGCTTCCCGTAGCGAATAGCTCGGACAGCCCGTCGACCGCAGCCAGGGTCAGGGCCGCAATGCTGTGGCTGATCGCGAGACACCCCTCCGCCACCGGGCCCTCGAAACCACTGGCTGCGGTGGCGAGGAGCGAGGCCGGAAGAAGAAAAGCGCTCGTCCAAGGGATCGCAAGCACGTTGACGAGCACCCCGGGTGCGCCCGCGGCGAGTCCGCGCCAGGCCAATAGGGGCGCCGTGGAAATCAGGGCCAACGCGGAGAGGTGGACGAGGAGCCGTACCCGAGTGATGACCCGGCCCAGACGATGCGCCTGGGGCTCGGACTCCGAAACCGGACGACGCGCAGCCATCAGCAGCGCTCCGGTGGCCGCAAAGGAGAGTTGCGGCCCCAATTCAAAGAGCGACTGAGGCGCCGCCAATCCCACCCCGAGCCAGGCGATGGAGAGCAGGTGGCCGAGGGGAAGGGAACGGCCCAGCCTCAGCGCGACCAGCCCTGCGGCCAGGAAGATCAGCGCACGCTGCACCGGCACTCCGAAACCCACAAGTTGTGCATATCCGAGCGCCGCCACCCCGGCCCCGACACCCGCCACCAGACGAAGGTCGCGGCCGTGATCACCGCACGCGCTCAGCAGGAAACGCAACCCCGCGTAGATCAGGCCCGCGACCAGGGCCAGATGGAGACCGGAGATCGCAAGCAGGTGGGCGATCCCCAAGCGCGCAAAAGCGTCGCGTGTCGAAATCCCGAGCCCCGCGCGATCACCCACGCCCAGGGCGGCAAGCAGAGCGCCGGATTCAGGGGACGCGCCGGCACCCACGCCGCTTCGCAGCCGGGCGGAAAGGCGTGCGCGGAGCGATTCGACCCGCGCCCCAAGCCCGGGGGCAATCTCGGGGCCCCCGGAAGCAGCGCGAACACGAACCAATAAGCCGATATCGAGCAAACTCGCCCGGCCCCCGATGCCCCGGCGTTGCCAACGCCGCTCGGGATGCAGGCGACCCGGGTTCCGAAGACCCCCGAGCGGCGCGACGCGCACCCGAGCCCGAATCCGATCCCCGATCTGCAAGCTCGACAGGGCCCGGGCCTCATCCGAGCCCGCGCGATGCTGGACAACGAGGCGCGGAGGCAGCGCGCGTCCCTCGCCGGGCAGCGCGCCCGGTGAGGCGACCTCGACCGGGGCACAGAGTTCCACCGAACGCAGCAACCCGCTCGCGTCGGCGGCGCAGACCCAAGCCTCGAGGCTCAGGGTCTCGGGCGCCGTGGGCACCGAAAGCGCGGCCGCGTCGAGCCGGGCAGCGAGCCCCGCCAGCCCGGCCGCAAAAGCCACGCCCCATGCGAATCCGAAGCGAAGGGCTGGCAATCGCCGGCTGAGGAGCGCGCCCGCGAAACACGCGAGGGCCAGGCCCAAGGCCTTGGGGCCATCGATGAGCGGCCACGTGAACTCAGCGGCAATAACGCCCATCACGTGGCCAAGCGCCAGGCTCGGCAACCCAAAGAACAAGTCGCTCTCCCCGGGACCGGGGCGGCCTAAGGGTAACGAACAATGCGGACTCGTCGCAGCCGTGCAGGCGAATGGCCCGCCCCGGCATTATTGCAGGCGACGCCGATGAGAACCGAGCTCGGGATTCCTCAGCCGTCGCAAGTAGGCGTTCAGCACCTTGACGATCTCGTCGAGTTTCTGGACTTCGTCGCCGAAATCCGTGAGCAATTGATCCACCACCCGGGCCTGGCGAAAACCGCCTACGGGCGCATCTCTCTGCACCGCCCCTATGCTGAAGGCGAGTGCAACGCCATCCAGGACGAGGCCGGCTGGATGCTCGGGAACGCCCTCCAGCTGTTGCTGGACCTGGCGGGCCAGGGTTCCCGATGACTCGCGCGGAATCCCTCTGCGAATGAGTTCGAGTTCGATGCGATCGGTTCGGATCAACTCACTCGGGTCGGTTTCCGCGGACTTCTCCGCCGACGCCGAACCTGAAACTTTGCGCCAATTCGTACGTGCCATGATCGGGTCCCCCTCAGGCCCCGCACACCCAGAAGGGGTGAGCTCTATATGCCCCCATCCTCATCGCAATTTCGATGCCAGCGGAGAGGAATTCCAGAAAACCTGTATTTATCTGATTGGATTAGAATTTTCGGCCCGGGGCTGGGGGTTGCCCATGGGCGCTCGTCGCAAGAGGGGTCGTCAATGGGCCGAATAGGGAAACCCATTACCCTCCTACGCCTGCCCGCGGCCCGCCCGCGCCCTGCCCGCGGGCTCAGTCGCGCCGCGAACCGCCCGACGCCTCTGCGAGGGCCGTTTCAGCGAAAAACTGCCGAATCGTCGCGGCGTCCCGACGCGAAATGCCGGCCACCTGCGCAAGTTCGTCCTCGCTCGCTTCACGCACGGCGCGCAGGGAGCCGAGCACCTTGAGGAGCGCGCGTCGCTTGACAGTGCCGATGCCGGGCAACTCCTCGAGGATCGATGTCGTCGCAAAGCGCGAGCGGAGGTCGCGCTGGTAATCGATGGCAAAGCGATGGGATTCGTCGCGCACGCGCTGAAGCAGGAGCAGACCCCGAGAACTCTTGGGCAGCGAGATCGGATTGGCCCGGCCCGGTATGAAAAGACGCTCGGCCTTGAGCCCACCGCCGCGCTTGACCCGGGGAGAAGGCGATTCCCGATCGCGCTCCTTGGAGATGCCCAGAGTGTCCACCTCGAGCCCCGCGTCCTCGAGGGCTGCCGTCACCACCCCGAGCTGCCCGCGGCCGCCATCCACCATCAGGAGATCCGGGAGGGGTTCAGCCTCCGCTCGCGCGACCCGGCGCGCCATCACCTCTCGCAGGCACGCATAATCGTCCCCCGCGGCCGCCTCGCGAATACGATATTTGCGATAACCGGTCTTCAACGGCTCACCGCGCTCGAAAACCACCCGGCTCGCCACAGCGAGTGTGCCTTGTAGATTCGAGACGTCGTAGCACTCGATCCGATTCGGCATGCGGCCCAGGTCACAACGCGCGCGAATCTCCTCCAGGGCGACATCGATGCTCTCTTTGGCGGCCAGCCGTTGATCCAGGCCGATCTGGGCGTTCCGGACCGCAATCTCAACCACCCTTCGCACCGCCCCGCGCTGGGGCGTGCGGATCTTGACCGGATGCGGCGAACGCTCACGCAGCCACTCCTCGAGCATGCCTCCATCCTCGAAGGGAACCGAGTTGATGATTTCTCTCGGCGCCACACGATCCTCATTCTTGTTGCCATAGTACTGCCCGAGAAAAGAGGAGATCACCTCGCCGTCATCGAGTTGCACGCCGGAGAATGAATAGTCCTCCGCCGCAACCACCCTTCCCTCACGAACGTGAAGGACCTGGACTTCGACTTCGCCTCCCTCCCTCGCCAGACCGAATACGTCCCGATCGAGCTTTCGATCCGAGACGATTTGCTGCTCCTCCAGGGTGTGGGCCACGGCCTCGATCCGGTTCCGCAACCGAGCGGCCTCCTCGAAACGTTCCTCCCGGGAAGCCTCCTCCATCTGGGCCCGCAATCGTTTCACCAATTCCCCCGAGCGACCCCGGAGAAAAAGCGTCGTTCCGCGCACCTGTTCCGCGTAGGCGGCAGGGTCCGCCAGGCCGCAACATGGCCCCAGGCAGCGACCCATTTCGTACTCGATACACGGGCGCCCTCGACGCGCGTAATCCTTGAATGTCCCGTCGCTGCACGAGCGCAGGGGAAAGAGTCGCCGGAGATTCGAGAGCGACTCCTTGAGGGCGACGCTGGACGTATAGGGCCCGAAATACTCGGCGCCATCTTTTCGAAAACGCCGCACCGAATTGATCCGCGGCCACTCCTCCCGAGGATCGATACGCAACCCCAGGTATTGCTTGTCGTCCCGCAATTTGACGTTGAAGACCGGCTTATGACGCTTGATCAACTCGTTCTCGAGGAGCAGCGCGTCCTTGACGTTCGCCGTGACCAGCACATCGACATCCGCCACTCGATCCATCAAGGCCGGGATCTGCATCCGGCCATCTCCTCCGCCGATATATTGACGGACCCGCGAGCGCAGATTCTGAGCTTTGCCCACGTAGAGCACCGCTTCTCGCACACTCTTGAACAGGTAAACGCCCGGGCCGGTGGGGAGTGCTTTCGCCTTGGCTTCCAGCGCGTCCCGAACTGCCTGGGAAATTCCGCTCATGTCAATCGGAGACGCTCGGTCTCCAGCACCTTGATGCGATCGCGCAAATCCGCTGCGCGCTCAAAGTCCAGCTCCCCGGCAGCCGCCTTCATCTCGCTCCGCAGGGATTCCAGCAGGGCAGGCAGTTCATGGGCGGGAATCCCGGAAAGGCTCTCCTCATCGGCCGTCTCCACGGTGACGTAATCTGCGCTCCAAATCGAATCCTGGAGGCTCGACAGGCTCTTCTTGATGCTCACCGGGGTGATCCCGTGTTCCTTGTTATAGGCCTTTTGAATCGCGCGGCGACGGGAAGTCTCCTCCAGGGTGGAGCGAATCGAATCGGTCTCGCTATCGGCGTAGAGAATCACGCGCCCCTCGACGTTTCGCGCCGCCCGGCCGATGGTCTGGATCAACGATCGCCCCGAGCGCAAGAAGCCCTCTTTATCGGCATCGAGAATCGCCACCAGGGAGACCTCGGGGATATCCAGGCCCTCGCGAAGCAGGTTGATCCCCACCAGGACGTCGAATTTCCCCTCGCGCAATTCGCGAATCAACTCCATGCGCTCCATCACCTTGATATCGCTGTGCAGGTATCGGATGGCCACGCCGAGTTCCGCGTAATACTCCGACAACTCCTCGGCCATGCGCTTGGTGAGCGTCGTCACGAGTATCCGCCCCCCCGCTTCCACGACTTGCCGTACTTCCGCCAGCAGATCGTCGACCTGACCGCTCGCGGGACGGATCTCCACCTCGGGATCAATCAGCCCTGTCGGGCGAATCACCTGCTCCACCACAACGCCGCCGGTATTCTCGAGTTCGTAGGCCGCCGGCGTTGCGGAAACATAGACCCGCTGGCCCGCCCTCTCCTCCCACTCCTCGAAGGTGAGCGGGCGGTTTTCCAGGGCCGAGGGAAGGCGCCAACCGAATTCCACCAGGGTTTCCTTGCGCGCCCGGTCGCCCCGAGACATGGCGCCGATCTGGGGGACACCGATATGGCTCTCATCCATCACCACAAGGGTGTCCTCGGGCAAATAGTCGTAGAGGGTATAGGGGGTCTGGCCAGCCGTCCTTCCGTCGAGCCAACGCGAATAGTTTTCGACCCCGTGACAAAAGCCCAACTCCTCGAGCATCTCGATGTCGTAGAAGGTCCGGGTCTCCAAGCGCTGAGCTTCGAGAAGTTTGCCCTGCTGCTTGAAGAGGGCGAGGCGCTCGTCCAATTCGCCACGAATGCCCTCCACCGCCTGGGCGAGACGCTCGGCCGAGGCCACGTAATGGCTCGCGGGGTAGATCATGGCGCGCTTGGGGCGGGCCACGACCTTGCCGCGGAGGGGGTCGATCTCGGCAATGGCATCCACCTCGTCGCCGAAGAACTCCACCCGAATGGCCCGGTCGCTCTCGTATTGGGGAAAGATCTCGACCACATCGCCGCGTACGCGAAAGGTTCCGCGGTGGAAATCGTGGTCGTTCCGGGTGTAGAGCATATCCACCAGCCTACGCAGCAACTCCTCGCGAACCAGGGACATGCCCGACTCCACATAGACATGCATGGACCCGTAATTTTCTGGCGCCCCCAGGCCGTAGATGCAGGACACGCTCGCCACCACCAGGACATCCTGGCGCGTAAGGATCGAGTGGGTCGCCGAGTGCCGCAGCTTGTCGATCTCGTCGTTGACGTGCGAATCTTTTTCGATGTAGGTATCGCTGGACGGGATATAGGCTTCGGGCTGGTAGTAGTCGTAATACGAAACGAAATATTCCACCGCGTTTTCGGGAAAGAGTTCTCGAAACTCGGCGTAGAGTTGGGCGGCCAGGGTTTTGTTGGGGGACATCACCAGGGTCGGCCGGTTGATCTTCTCCACCAGGCAGGCAATGGTGAAGGTCTTTCCGCTGCCCGTGACCCCGAGCAGCGTCTGATGTCGGTCGCCGCGCTCCACGCCCTCGTAGAGTTCCTGGATCGCCTGGGGCTGATCGCCCGAGGGCTCGTATTCCGAGGCGAGCTTGAATTTGCCCTCGCTCAACCCCGCCTCCAGCGCGGCCCTTCGGGTGTATCGATCAACTCGATTCCCTCGCTGGCCAGCGCGTCGCGAATGCGATCGGCTTCGGCAAAATCCTTCCGGCCCCGGGCGGCCTCGCGCTCCTCGAGCAGGGCGTCGATTCGGGGATCGCTCTCGAATTGCTCGCGCTTCGGCTCGGCATGGGCAAGGTCCAGGCCCAGCACCTCATCGAAAGCCAGTAGCAGGTCGCGCTGGTCGACTTTCGAAAGGGTTTTGCTCCGCAGCACATCCCAGAGAACGGCCACCGCCTTGGGGGCATTCAGGTCGTCGGCCATGGCCGCGCGGAACTGCTCCCGGAACGGCGCCTGGGCCGCCGAATCCCCCTCCCCCCCGACCTGCCGGACTTCAGCGGCGAGAGCGACCAGGCGGCTATGGCCCCGGGCCGCGGCCTCCATGGACTCCTCGGTGAAGACCTGCTGCTGGCGATAGTGGGCCTGGAGAAAGAAATAACGGAAAGCCAGGGGGTCATAGCCGCGCTCTTCGAGATCGGACAGCGTCTTCACATTCCCCTTGGACTTGGACATCTTTTCCCCGCCGAAATCCAGGAATTCGTTGTGGAGCCAATACTCCACCCAGGGGTGCACACCGAAGGCGCACTCGCTCTGGGCCACCTCGTTGGTGTGGTGGACGGTGGCGAGATCGATCCCGCCCGTGTGGATATCGAAATGATCCCCCAGGTAGCGACTGCTCATCGCTGAGCACTCCAGGTGCCAGCCGGGAAAACCGCGACCCCAGGGCGAATCCCATTCCTGGAGCCGGCGCTCATCGGGGTCGGCAAATTTCCAGATCGCGAAATCCGCGGGCTGGCGCTTGCCCTGGACTTCATCGATCCGCCCTGCTCCCGATTGCCCCTCCAAATCCAGGCGTGCAAGCTCCGTGTAGCGGGGGAAACGCGAAATATCGAAATAGATGCCGTCGTCGATTCGGTAGAGATATCCACCTTCTTCGAGTTTCAGCCCCAGGTCGATTTGTTCGGCAATGTGATCGGTGGCCTTCGGGTTGTGTTCGGGTTCGATGCAGTTCACCGCCTGACGGTCACGGCGCCAGAGGTCGATGTACCGGCCGGCGATTTCCTCGGCGGTCTCCCCTGCGCGCTTCGCCGCGAGTTCCATTTTATCCTCGCCCTCGTCGGCATCGGAGACCAGATGACCCACATCCGTGATGTTGATCACGTGGGTAACCGCAAAACCCTCGCTCACCAGGAAGCGGCGGAGCAGGTCAGCGGACAACTGCGATCGGACGTTGCCGATATGCATGGGCCCGTACACAGTCGGACCGCAGGTATAGATGCCCACCTCCCCGGCATTGACTGGGCGAAAGACTTCCTTGCTCCGTGTTCGGGTGTTGTAGAAGACGATCGAATCACTCAAGACCACTGGCTCCCTCGCCCGTCGCGTCGACGCCCGGCTACGCTCTTCAACTTTCCACGCCCTCGACCAGCACCACCGCCAAGGCCGCCATGCCTTCCTCCCGGCCCAAGGCCCCCATCCCATCGGCGCTCTTGAGTTTCAAATTGACTCGTCCGGTGGGCACCGAGAGTAAATCAGCCAGGTTCTTCTCCATGACCGCTTGATGGCCCGCCAGGCGCGGGGCCTCGGCGATCAGGGTGCAGTCGAGATTGGCCAGCGCCCCGCCCCGCTCCGCCATCAAGTCCACCACTCGGGCGAGCAGTTGACGACTGTCCATGCCCTTCAAACCGGGGTCACTCGACGGAAAATGGCGCCCCAGATCGCCCTCACCCAACGCCCCAAGAATCGCGTCCGCTACGGCGTGAAGGACGACATCCCCGTCGGAATGGCCCTCCAGGCCCCGAGAATGGGGAATCCTCTCGCCGGCCAGAACCAGGGGACGCCCCTCCACGAGGCGGTGGCTGTCGAAACCCTGCCCCACTCTCATTGCGCCTCCCCCTGTGCGATGCCCCGTTCGGCGGCGATCAAATCCTCGGGTGATGTGATCTTAAAGTTGCCGGGATTTCCACTCACTACGCGCACGGGCGCGCCCAGGTGCTCGACCAGTTCTGCGTCGTCGGTGCCCTGAAAGCCATCCGCCTCGGCCTTCGCCAGGGCCTCGGCGTAGAGGCCACGATGGAAAACCTGGGGGGTTTGGGCGAGCCAGCACCCGGCGCGCTCCGGGGTGCGGGCCACCGCTCCATCGGACACGAGTTTCACTGTATCCCGCGCCGGGACCGCAAGCAGGGCGGCGCCGAATTCCTCGGCAACGGAGACCACCCGGGCGATATCGCCCGCCTGCACCCGGCACCGAGCCGCGTCGTGAATCGCCAGCAACTCGAACTCTTCGGGCAAAGCGGCCAATCCCGCCGCCACCGAATCCTGGCGCTCGGCGCCGCCCGCCACCGGGGGCGCAAGCCTGGGATCGGGCGGAAGATCCAATTCGGCGTAGCGATCAAAGTCTTCCCGGGAGATCACAGGCTGGAGCCGATCAAAGCCATCGAAGGCCATGAGACTATCCAATGCCCGTTCGAGGATCGTCCGGCCGGCGATTTCCACGAACGCCTTGGGGGTCTTCCCCCCGAGTCGTTCACCCCGCCCCGCAGCCAATACGATTACCGCCGTCCTCATGCGCAGGACAATAGATCGACCCTCTCGGTTCTGCCTGCGAGGTCACCTCAACGCTGACGGTTGGAAAATCCCCACGGTCAAACCCACTTCTCCAGCGACTGAAAGAGGCTTTGGGTACAGTCCCGGCCGGAGGAATTCATGCACAGTCGTATCGCACCGATCTTGGCGTCGGCGATGGCCCTCGCTTGGGTCGCCGCTCCAGTTCACGGGCAGGCCCCGTCGCGGCCCATCGCGGCTTCGCCGCTCGCACCGAATACATCGATTCATACTCGCCCGCTGGATCTCTCCGAGGCCATATCGCTCGGCGTACAGAACAATCTCGGGGTCGAAGTGAATCGCTATTCGCCCTATATCGCCCAATACGAGAGCGAAGCGGCATGGGGTGCCTACAACCCGCTCTTCGAAGGCGAGATCGTCTACGGGGAGCAGACCGAGCAGAACGCGCTGATTACCAACGCCCCTTCCGAGAGCGACCAATTCAACGGGGCCGCCGCGATCTCGGCCCTGGTGCCGTATTGGGGCGGGATGCTCTCCGTGGACTTCGACGCCGGCCGTTCTCACACCGACTTTCCGCTTGAGCGCCTGAGCCCGAAATACGATTCTGGCCTGACCCTGGGCGTCACCGCGCCCCTCCTGCGGGGGCTCATCTGGAACGAGCCCTGGACCCAGGTGAAGCTCAGCCGACTCGGCTACGAGGCGCAGATCGACGACTTCACCACTTTGGTCATGGATATCGTCCTGGCCATCATCAGCGATTATTGGGTCCTGGTGGCCGACCAGGAGAAGGTGCGCGTCGCCGAGAAGAGCCTCGAGAGCAACCAGGCCCTCCACGAGCAGACCAAGGTCCAATACGAGGTCGGGGTGGTCTCCAAGGTGGAGGTGATCCAGGCCGAGGCCGGGGTGGCGAACAGTGAATTCAACCTGATCCTCGCCCGCAATGAGTACCGAAACTCCCAGGACCGCCTGATCGCGTCGGTGCTCGGCAACCGGCTTCAGGCGGATACCGCCCTGCAATTCCAGCCCACCGACAATCCCGCGTATACCCGGGTGGGGACCATCGATCTCAACGATGCGGTGAAAACCGCGTTCGCCCGGCGCCCCGAACTCGCTTCTGCCCGAAAGCAGGTCCAGCAAGGAGAAGTTGCGCTCAAATTTGCGAAGAACCAGCGCCTTCCCCGCTTCGATGTCAGCGTCCGCTACCGCACTCTCGGCACTACGGGACAAGATAACCCTACGCCACCCCCGCCTGGCTTCCCCGATGATCCACTCGAGAATATCGGAGGCTTCGGCGACACCTTCGACTACTACTACAGGCAAGGCGGCCCGAGGGAGTTGACCGCATTCGGTGTCATTTCGATTCCTCTCGGAAACACCACTGGGCGCAAGAACGTGAGCCGGGCAAAAATTCAGCTTCGCCAGGCGGGTAGCCTGATCACCCAACTCGAGCAGGACATCATCGTCTCGGTCCGGCGCGCCGCCCGCGGCCTGCTGGCCTCGGCCCAGGGGGTCGAAGCCGCCGAACGCCGCCGGATCGCGGCTGCCGAGCAGCTCCGGGCCGAACAAATTCGGCTGGAACATGGCGAATCCACGCCCTTCGACGTACTCCAGCGTGAGCGGGACCTCGTGGACGCGGAGAGCCAGAAAATCAGCGCTCTTCAGGCCTTCCGCGTCTCCCAGGCTGCACTACAGCGCGAAGAAGGCACTATCCTCTCGGATCGCAACGTCGTGATCGACCAGGTCCGCAAGCTCGACTAATCGGGGTCTCGAATAGATGTCATTATTTGGTAATCGAACCGCCAAGAACGACGCCACCGACGAGGGGGCCCAAACGAAGCCAGAGGGCTCCGGAGCGGCCAAGGGCGCGGGGGCCAAAGACGAATCTCGGACGAGCCGGAGCAGGGGCTTCGGAAGGACCGAGGGAAAGCAAGACGGCGGTTCGCCGTCCTCCAGGGGGAATTCCGTGGCAACGATAGGAAAGTCGATCATCTTCAAAGGCGAACTCACGGGCAGCGAAGATCTCGAGATCAACGGGACCGTCGAGGGCGATGTCAAACTTCCGGACAACACCCTGATCATTGGCCAGACCGGGCAAGTCAAAGCCTCGGTTTCCGCCAAATCCATCCTGATCGTGGGCAGGGTCAACGGAGACGTGACCGCCACCGAGCGTATTCAGCTCGAGGCTTCGGGCATCGTGGACGGTGACCTCCGAGCTCCCAAGCTGCTGGTCGAGGAAGGCGCCGTCATGAACGGGACAGTGGAAATGACGACGCGTCCGGCGGAGACCACGAAAGCAGCCGGGACGTCGGCGAGCCGAACCACTAGCGCGGCTTCGGAGACCAACCCCGCGTCGCCACCGGCCAACTGAGCCGCGCTCTTCGCCTCTCGCGGGCGCTCCGCTTCAGCTGGCGGCTTTCTGCCGCCCCAGCCCTTCCGCGCCATCGCCTTCGAGAAGAAGCAGGAGCGGCGCGGCGACGTAGATCGATGAGTAGGTGCCCACCACGACACCGATCAGCATCGCGAACGCGAACGGTCGAATCACCTCGCCCCCCAGGAAATAGAGGCAGGCCAGCACCGTGAGCGTGGTGCCCGAGGTCAGCACCGTTCGAGAGAGAGTCTGATTCACGCTCTCGTTCAGGAGCTCCGGCAGCGCCGCCTTGGTGCGCAATTCCATGTTCTCGCGGATCCGGTCGTAGATGATGATCGTATCGTTCAGGCTGTAGCCGAGAATCGCCAGCATGGCGGCCAGGATACGCAGGTCGAACTCGAGCCCGAGGATCACGAAGATCCCCGCGGTCACGAGCAAATCGTGAATCACCGCGACCACTGCCCCGGGAGCGAAGCGCGAACTGAACCGGATGGTCACGTAGACAAGGATCGCCAGGCTCGCCCAAAACAGGGCAAGCAGGCCGTCAGAGCGCAATTCCCGGCCCACCCTGGGGCCAACGAAATCCACGCGCTCCACCGACAGCGGACCCACCCCCTCGGCCAGGGCCCCCTCGACCAATTCGACCCGATCGATGGAGGCTGTGACCACATCTTCGCCTGCGGGTTCAGCGGCGACGCGATCGAGATCCAATTCCTCGCCACCCTTGAACTTGATCAGGAATTCTCGGCTCGCGACGTCACCGAAGCGAACCACCGAGGGATCATCCACCACGGCGGACTCCGCCAGAACGCTCCGAATCGTGCCCTCGTTGGCGCTGACACCGGCTTCGAAGCGCACCTGCATTTCGGTGCCGCCAGCGAAATCAACGCCTAGACGAATTCCCTGAACGGGGATCATCGCCAGGGATATGAGAATCACCAGCGCCGAAAGCGTGGCACAGATTTTCCCTCGACCGATGAAATCGATCCGGGTTCCCGACGGTACGAGCTCGAAGGGCAAGACACTACCTCCCTAGATGGATAGATGGGGAACCGTACGTCCACCCGGATAGAGCATGAATAGAGTTCGCGTCACCACCAAGGCCGCGAAAACGCTGGTCAGAATACCCACAGAGAGGGTCACGGCGAATCCCTTGATCGGGCCAGTCCCGAACTCGAAGAGAATCAACGCAGTGATCAGCGTCGTGATATTGGCATCGAGCACGGTAAATTTCGCGCGACTGAAGCCACGCGCCACGGCGGTCCGCGCATTTTTTCCAGCCCTGAGTTCTTCGCGAATGCGCTCGAAAATGATCACATTCGCGTCGATCGCCATACCCACGGTCAGCACCAGGCCGGCGATCCCCGGAAGCGTCAAGGTCGCCTCGAAAAGCGACATCACGCCCACCAGGAGGACCAGGTTGAATAGAAGGGCCAGGCTCGCGTAAAAACCGCTCAACCTGTAGTAGATCGCCGAGAAAAGCAGCACAAGGGCCAGACCGGCCACTGAAGCCCGGGTCCCCGACACGATGGAATCCTCTCCCAGCGCAGGCCCGACGCTTCGCTCCTCTTCGATCACCACCGGAACCGAGAGCGCGCCCGCGCGCAGCACCACCGCGAGATCGGCCGCCTGCTGCACCGTGAAGCGGCCCTCGATCTGGCCGTTGGTGGAGATCCGGGAGCGAATCACCGGGGCGCTATAGACCTCCTCGTCGAGAATGATCGCGAGTTGGCTCCCGATATTCTCCTCGGTGAGTTGCCCGAAGATGCGTCCGCCTTCGGGGTTGAAGCGAAAAGTGACGAGTGGACGTTGCTGCTGGTCCCAATTGAGGCGCGCATCGTCCAAATAGTCACCTGTGAGGTCGGGCGCCTTGCTGAGGAGATAGGCCGAGACCACCTGCTCGCTCTCGGGATCCACCTCCACCGAGATCTCGTGATCCTCGGAGATGCCGTCCGGGTAGCGCGCCTCCAGGAGGGCGCGGGTATCGGCCCGATCCAGGACGATCTTGAACTCGAGAAAGCCCGTGGACTTCAGCAATTCCCGAGCGCGCCCGCGGTCGATCTGGCCGCCGGGAATCTGAACCAGAACCCGATCATCCCCCTGCCGGGTGACGACCGAATCCGGGATCCCACGTACGGGGTCGTCGATCCGCCGGCGCAGGACCTCGAGCACCTGGGCCATGGTTCGCTCGCGAATTTCCTGGTTCCAATCATCGGTGAGTTGATAGATCGCCTGACCGCCGGTGCCGGGAACCTCCCGCAGCGAGCCCATATCCGTCACCAGGCCGGCCACGACATCGGCATCCTTGGGCGCGATGCCTACGATCTCGAGGCGACCGTTCTCCACGACGATGCTCTGAACAGTCGCGCGCTGCTCTTCGAATTGTTCCAACAGGTTCGAGCGCAAAAATTCGAGTTCGTGCTTCACCGCTTCGCCGATGGCGACGCCCACCACCCAATGGATCCCGCCCTGGAGGTCGAGCCCCAGGCGAATCGATTCATCGGGCCAGAAGTCGCTCTGCTGCCGCTCCTCCTTGGGAACGAAATTCCCCAACGTAACGACGGAAAAAATCAGGATCAGGGCCACAAGCGAGCCAGCCCTCCATGTCAAACCACTCACTTTCCGTCCTCCCCTTCGCTCTCAGCCGAGCGCCGCACGCTTCCGATTCCCGTGCGCGCGACCTCCACCTCCACCCGGGCTCCACCCTTCACGCGGGCGATTTCCACGGTCACGGACTCGTCGGCCACCTCTGTCACCAGGCCGTGAATGCCTCCCGCCGTGACCACCCGATCGCCCCGAACCAGGGATCGAATGGACTCGTCCCGCTCCTTTTGCTGCCGCTGCTGGGGGCGGATGACCAGAAAGTAAAAGATCAGGAAGATCGCCCCCATCATCAAAAAGAAGCTGGGGTCGAACGCTTCGCCCTGTGCCTGAAGAAGCACGGTGGAGGGAATACCCATCATCCGTGCCCAGCAGTCTCAATGGTTCGTGTCATCCTGCACTCCTTCGATCGCGCGGCGGCGAGCCGGACCCGACGCCCGCCGAGAAACCGTTCAGCGGCCCGCAAACTCCTCGCCGTCGCCAAAATGGCGTCCCCAGCGAGTGAGTTTCGTACCCGGATAAAAGCTCTTCAAGATCTCAGTGTAGAGGGCCCCGCGCCGCGCCATCCCCTGGGCTCCCCATTGACTCATTCCGACTCCATGGCCCCGCCCCGAGCCGACAAAAACGAATGCCCCATCCCCGGAACTCAATTCAAAGAGCGTACTTTTGAGGGTAGATTCACCCAGAGCAGATCTCAGCTTGGTCCCCGAGAGCACCGTCACCCCTTCGCGACCCTTCACGCGTATCCGGAGTACGCGACCACTCTCGGACCGCGCGACAACCTGCAAACTATTCACCAACCCGACATCGCGCCCGGCTGCGGCCAGAGCCCGGCTCATTGTCGTGCGAGAAATCCTCGCCCGCCAGTATGTATCGGGCGAGTCCTCCTCGCCCTTGACCTCGGTGCTCGTCAAATACGAAAGGTCTTCGCCCCAGACCTCACGCGCGCTTGCCGTCCGGCCCCCCGATGCCGAGTGAAAAGCGGCGAGAATCGGCGCACCCCGCCAGGTCAGGACCTCGCAGCGTGTGGCCTCCACGGCCCGGGCAAAGGGCGCGGACGGGCTGCCCCACTTGAAGACCTGATTCCGGGTATCCGCCGCCACGTGATAGCCGCGACGGGCGTTCTGGGCCCTCTGATGGAGCCCGTAGCTGCGGCTCACGACCGCCTGGGCCCGGAGCGCCTCGTCCTCCCAGCGCGCCGGAACCTCGCCCATCAGGACTCCCGCCACGTAGGCTTCCAGGGGCACTTCGGCAATCACCGCCAGTTCTCCTCGGTCGGGGACGACGCTGAGACGCCCGGGGACGCGGCGGCCGCCCAGGCTGGCCGCTCCAGGACCGCTAGTCCAATCCGCCCGAGAAACACCGTTCACCCTCAACCGCCCGTCAGACGAAGCCTCAAACGCGTGCTGCTTGCCCTGGCTCACCACGCTGAACTCGGCACCCGGCCGAGCCAGCAGGACCCGAATCGTGGTATCGCAGGCCGGACCCGCGAGCGCGCGCACCGGTACAAGGGCGACCATAACGATCGCCGTCACCAGCCCGACCCGTCCCCCCGCGAGAATGGCCTGCATTGCGGCGTCTTGATCGCACGAAGTCACTGCCGGGTCAAGGGAATCCCCTAGGATTGTTGCCCTCGACCGTGGCCCGGATCAGAGATCGCCGCGAATCGCCTCGGCGCGATCGGTCTCCTCCCAGGGAAAGCCGGCGTCCTCGCGCCCGAAATGACCGTGGTAGGAAGTGGCCCGGTAGATGGGGCGACGCAGGTTCAGCATCTCGTCGATGCCCCGCGGTGTCAGGTCGAAGTGCTTCCGGACAATCTGCTCGAGGCGCTCCATATCGAGATCACTGGTGCCAAAAGTCTCCACCCGGATCGAGAGCGGCTCGGCCACGCCGATCGCGTAGGCGAGTTGCACCTCGCAACGGCTGGCGGCTCCCGCGGCGACCAGATTCTTGGCCACGTAGCGACTCGCATAGGCGGCACTCCGGTCGACCTTCGAGGGATCCTTGCCCGAGAAGGCGCCACCCCCATGGCGCCCCATGCCGCCATAGGTATCGACGATGATCTTGCGCCCCGTCAGCCCCGCATCGCCCATGGGGCCACCCACCACGAAGCGTCCGGTGGGGTTGACGTGGATGATCGTGTCGTTGTCCATCAACTCGGCGGGGATGGTCGAGCGAATGATCTTCTCGATGATTTCATCCCTCAGCTTGTCGTAGCTGACATCCGGCGAGTGTTGGGTTGACACCACCGCGGTGTCGATCCGTGCCGGAGCCCCGGCGTCATCGTATTGGACCGTCACCTGGCTCTTGGCGTCCGGGCGCAGGAAATCGAGTTCCCCCGATTCGAAACAGCTTCGATGGGCCTCGATGAGTTTGTGGGCATAGCGGATCGGCGCTGGCATCAATTCCGGGGTTTCGTCGCACGCGTAGCCGAACATCATGCCCTGGTCGCCGGCCCCCTGTTCCTTGTGGAGGCCCTCCCCTTCGCTCACCCCCTGGGAAATGTCGGGTGATTGTCTGCCCAGGGCCACCATCACGGCACAGGTGGATGCATCGAAACCCATATCGGAACCGGTGTATCCGATGTCGTGGACCACATTGCGCACCAGCGGCTGGAGGTCGACTTCCGCGGAGGTCGTCACCTCGCCGCAGAGCAGCACCAACCCGGTCGTCGTCGCGG
Organism: Myxococcales bacterium; assembly: GCA_014240165.1. Taxonomy (GTDB): domain Bacteria; phylum Myxococcota_A; class UBA9160; order UBA9160; family UBA4427; genus JAZXM01. The sequence continues at coordinate 99,517 of JAAZXM010000006.1, forward strand.
TTTCGCAGGCGACCCGAGACGCGGGGTCCTGGGCCAGCATGGCGTCCAGCACGGCGTCTGAAATCTGGTCGCACATTTTGTCCGGGTGCCCCATGGACACGGACTCCGAAGTAAAGAACGAACGTCTGGCCATCTCGAATTCTCCCGCTTCCGTGGCGCCGTCTGCCTCGCAGACCGGTCCCCGCCTTTGAAGTCATTCCCGCGCGCCTGAAGCCCTTCCAGTCGACGCTGAGGCCCCGCGCGAGCCACGCACTGTAGGCAAGGCAAGAGAGGCCTGAAACCCCCACTCAGCCTGCCCCGTCGGTCTCCAGAAGGGAGCCGAGTTCGCTGACGGCCTGCTCGGCATCCGCGCCCTCGGCGCGGATCTTGAGAGTGCTGCCATGTTCCGCCGCCAGGGAGAGAATCGACAATATGCTGCAACCGCTGACCCATTCATCGCCCCGCCCCACCGTAATTTCGCTGGTAAAACGATTGGCCAGGGAAACGAATTGCCCGGCCGGGCGAGCGTGTAGACCGAGTTCGGCGCGCACCTTGAAGGAGCGCTCGACGACGCCGTCGGCGGTCATCAGGCGCCCTCTTCCGGGAGAATCTGGCTGGCTACGGAGATGTTCCGCTGACCGTAATCCTTGATGAAAATCGCCAACTCTTCGAGGCTCTTGTTGTCCTTGAGAGTCGCCAACTTCACCAACATGGGCAGGTTCATCCCCGTCACGATCTCGACGTGATGCTCGTCGTGGAAGGAGAGCGCCACGTTCGAGGGCGTCCCGCCGAACATATCGGTGAGGATCAACACGCCGTCACTCTCGTCAGCGCTGCGGATCTCGGCGAGGATTCTCCCGCGCATTTCCTCGAGCTTTTCCGAAGGATCGAGGGAAATCGACCGAATGCCTTCGACATCCGGAACGATCAGCTTCAGGGCGCGAAGAAATTCCTTGCCGAGATCGCAGTGCGTCACGATGACCACGCCCACTGCCATCAGGCTCTCTCCACATCTCGATGGACCACGCCCACCTCGCGCCCCATCTCCCCCAGCCAGGCCGCGATGGCTTCGGTGATCGCCACCGACCGGTGGCGCCCGCCGGTGCATCCGATACCGATCGTCACGTACGCTTTTCCTTCATCATCATAGAGCGGCAACATATAGGCGATGAATTCCTTCAGACGCCCAAGAAATTCGCGTCCGCGAGCGCTCTCCAGAACGTGGTCGGAAACGACTTTTTCGCGACCCGTCAGATCTCTCAATTCCTCTTCGAAATAGGGATTGGGGAGGAAGCGCATGTCGAAGAGCAACTCCACCGCCTGGGGAGTACCGTAGCGAAAGCCGAAGGAAATGAGGCTGATCACCGTGGGGCGCCTGTCCCCCAAGATATGGGCCGTAACGCTCGCCTTGAGATCGTGGACATTCAGGCTGGTGGTATCGATGATTTGATCTGCCAGGGCGGCCGCATCCGCCAACAGCGCCCGCTCGCGCGCAACCCCCTGGGCCACGCTGCCCTCGGGCGACAAGGGATGTACCCTACGCGTCTCCCTGTAGCGCTTTCCGATCACCTCGTCGGCACAGTCGAGAAAGAGCACTTCCACCCGTCGACCCGAAGCTTTTATATCCGCCGCCACGGCGGGAAAACTCCGCAGAAAACGCTCCTCCCGGGCGTCCACCGCCAGGGCGATGCGCTCCACCGGCGGGTTGGACGAAGCACATAGATTGATGAATTGGCTGACCAACTGGGCAGGCAAATTGTCGACGCAGTAGAAGCCGAGATCCTCCAGGGCCGCCATGGCGGTACTCTTTCCGCTCCCCGAGAGTCCGGCGACGAAAACGAGATGCGGTACAGCCGCCCCACTCATGAATTCCCCCCTTGCGCGGCCCGACCCATACCGGCCGAGCGCGATTTCAGCCGGTCATCAAGGCGTCGCGCGGCATTCACCCCCCGGCGACGACTCTGAAAATCGAGCGTCGCCACCTCGATCAGGGTCGCCATGCTCCGGGCCGGCCGCACCGGCAGGGTCAGTACGGGAACCAGCACCCCAAGCACTTCTTCCTGCGGCCGCTCGAGACCGATCCGCTCGTACTCCACGCCCTCTTGCCACGCCTCGAGCCGACAGATCAAATCGAGTTGCACCTGGTCAAGAACCGCATCGGCACCATAGAGTTCCTCGATCTGGAGCAGGCCCACGCCCCGCAATTCCATGTAGTGCCGGATCAGTTCCGGAGATCGGCCGATCACCACTGGCTCCGAAGCATCGGTCTGGCAGAGTTCCAGCCGGACCACGTCGTCCGCAACCAGTTTATGCCCGCGCTGAACGAGCTCGAGCGCGCATTCGCTCTTGCCGACACCGCTCTCACCCTGAACCAACACCCCGACCCGGTGAACCTCGACCAGTGAGGCGTGTATCTGAAGGTCCACTGCGCTCTCCCCACCCCGCTTCAGCGCGCTCGCCCTTCCGGGGGCATTCAGAACTTCTCGTCTTCCCCCTCGATCACCTTCAGCACTTCGTCGAGACCCGCAGCCTCGCTGAGCTGCTTTCGAAAGTCATCATGCCGACAGAAGCGGGAAATTCGGGCCAGCGCCTTGAGATGCTGGCGGCCCCCGGCGTGCTCGGGAACGACCAGGAGAAAAAAGAGATGAGTCGGCTGGCCATCGATCGACTCGAAATCCACGCCGGCACCACTTCGTGCGAAGCCCGCTACGAGGCCATCCAGACCGGGCAACTTCCCGTGAGGAATCGCCACACCTTCCCCGATCCCCGTGCTCTGAAGCGCCTCGCGCTCCCGAAGCACCTCGAGCAGACGATCCGCATCGACGGCGGGCACAGCCGCCGCCAGCGCCTGGGCCATCTGCCCAAGAACCTCGTCCTTGTTGTCCGCAACCACGTCCAGAATGACCGCATCCCGAACGAGGATATCCATGATCCGCATGCCGCCTCCTTGCTTGGCGGCCGGAAATCTATCTCACTATCGGACCTCTCGCCGCCTCGTCGAGGACAGGATATTCAGCGCCTCGCGGTACTTGGTGACGGTGCGGCGGGCGATATCAATATTGATGCTCTTGAGCTCCTCGACGATTCGCTGGTCCGAGAGGGGCCGGCATGGATCCTCAGCGGCCACGAGCTTCCGGATCTCCTCCTTGACGCTCTCGCTTGCCACGGCATCGCCCTGCACCCTGCTGATGGACGAGTTGAAGAAGTATTTCAACTCGAAAATTCCCTGAGGCGTGTGCATGTATTTATTGGTCGTGACCCGGCTGACCGTGGACTCGTGCATGCCGATATCATCCGCCACATCCCGAAGATTCAGCGGTTTGAGCGAAGAGACACCCGATTCGAAGAAATCCCTCTGGTAACGAATAATGCTCTCGGTGACCTTGTAGATCGTTCGCTGCCTTTGATGGATCGACTTGATCAGCCACATCGCCGAGCGAACCTTGTCCTGGACATAATTCTTCGCGGCCCGGCTCTCGCTGCCGGACGCGGGCCCGTCGGACAGCACCTCACGGTATACGCTGTTGATCTTGAGTCGCGGCAAGCCCTCTTCATTCAGCAGGATATGGAACTCCCCGGAGACCTTGTAGACATAGATATCCGGAATGATATAGACAGGCTCGTCGCCGCCGAACGCGCGGCCAGGTCGAGGCTCCAGGGTTCCCACCAGCCGAACGGCCGCCGCAATCTCCTCCATGCTGGCGCCGAAGATGCGCGCGAGCTTCTTGAAATCGCGCCGATGAAGCAGGTCGATATGCTCTTCGACCATCCGCAGAACGAAGGGATTCGACGGCTTCAGTATCCGCAACTGAACCATCAGACACTCTCGAAGGTCACGTGCCGCCACGCCCGCCGGGTCGAGCTGCTGGATCTTGATCAGCACCGCTTCGACAGCCTCGGGCTCGGCCTGGGCTTGGACGGCGACCTCTTCGACGGTCGCCTTGAGATAACCCTTCTCGTCGAGATTGCCGATGATCCACTCCGCCAGCGCGACCTCCTCAACGCTGAAATCAGAAAGCTGGATCTGCCAATTCAAATGCTCCGCAAGGTTCGGGGCTCTCGTGAGCGTTGCTTCGATGCTCGGACGGTTGTCGTCGTCTCCCCGGCCATGTCCCTCCAGACCGGTCTGGGGGTTCGACTCCATGTAATCTTCCCACTGAACATCGGCGATCTTGTCGGCATCCGAGGGCGACTCTGCGACTTCGGAATCCGCGCTGGGGGGGGCCGGGTCATCCAACGCTGCATTCAGGTCCGCAGAGACTTCGCGCAATTCGAGATCAGCTTCGGCAGAACTCGCATCGCCTTCCGAGTCCGCAGAGGGTTCCTCCGCACGCGCCTCGTCCTCGGCCCGCACCTGCTCGGGGGTCTCATCGCTTCGCTCCCCGGCGGTCGCTTCCTCCCGATCATCTTCCTCGAGGCAAGGATTCTCCTGCAACTCGTCCTGAACCAGATCCACCAATTCCTGTTGATTCAGCTGCAGCAACTTGATCGCCTGCTGAAGCTGAGGCGTCATCACCAGTTGCTGCGAGATTCGAAGTTGCTGTTTAAGTTCGATCGCCATGCAGTCGGTCTTCTTCCTGTACGGGTTGGACAAAGGCTAGCGGGAAACCCACTCCTATTGTCACGACCGTTATACCCATTTTCTTGAGCGCTGAATGCAATTTCGGTGCTTTCCGGATGACTTAGGAGAAGTCTGCCCGCTCTGCTGCCAAATACCGCTCAAGCCTTGCTCAAGTCCGAGAGAATTCCGTTGGGACTGCGAGAAATTCAGGTCTGCGAGAAGTCTCCGCTGCTTCAGGCGCAGAGACGGCCCGAGGGCCAAGCAGAAAAACGCTGGGAAAAAACCCGAGGCGAGCAAGACAGGGGCCCCTGGGGTCGTCTGGACACATCGCTGCCCGCGCTGCCCCGGGGAGGCCAGGCCCAGTGAGAGAGCGCTCTGGGCGCTGGGCGCGATCAGTCCTGGCGGCCGAAAAAGCTGCGGAACGGCTCGTGCGAACCGACCCAATAGGCGGGGCGAAGCACGAGAAAATCGAAAATAACGCCCACCGGGTGCAACAGGTAACCCGCCACCCTCACCGGTTGGCCCGCATTCGCGGGTTCGTATTCCTCGGCGGCGGCGGGCGAGGCCGAGAGCAGGAAGCCCAGCATCAGCACGGCGAGCCACGCCCTGCCCCGGGTGGGACGGCTGGCGACCCGATCAGGACATCTCTCCGCAGTCTGCTTTGAAACGATCATCTGTGCTTTCCTCGGGTCCGAGGTTGCTTGGCTTGACCGCCCGGGTCTTCAGGCGCGGCGAAAAATAGCCCTTCCTCCGCCTGGACGCTCGCGAACTGGGCTCAGCGCCGCCAGAACCCAGGGCTCAGCAGCACAAGGACCGTGAAAATTTCAAGTCGCCCAGCGATCATGCAGAAAGCGAGGCCGATCTTGATGGGCGCCGGAAAATGGGCGAAGTGGTCGAAAGCCCCGATCTCTCCGAGCCCAGGCCCCACGTTCCCCACGGATGTCACTCCCCCTGACAATGCGGTGGGCAGATCGTAGCCGTAGGCCGCTATGCCGAGGGTCATGGCGGCGATCAGGGCAATGTAAACCGCCAGGAAAACCCAAATACCCGCCAGGACATCGTCCGGCACCGGCTTACCCGCGTGCTGCACAGGCGAACGTACGGCGTTTCGATGCCCAGCTGTTTTGAAATTCTGCCGCACCGCGTCCAGAACCAGAACCATGCGCAAGCTCTTCACGCCGCCTGTCGTTGAACCCGCCATGCCTCCGAGAACCATGACGATCAACAGAACCACGTGGGTAAAGGCCGGCCAAAGCTCGAAATCGGCGGTGGCGTATCCGGTCCCGGTACCCAGGGAAACCACGGTGAAGACGATCTGCCGAAAAAGCGGCGGAGAGCCGTCATCGGTGGGCTGATTGAAGAGCCAAAGCGTGATGGCTCCGATGGCCAACGCCGTCACCGAGAGGAAATACCGCAGTTCCCGATCTTGTATCACGGCCCGGAAACGCCCGATCAGGATCCGATAATGAAGCAGGAAATTCACGCCAGCGATCAGCATGAAGACGATCACAATCCACTCGACCGCAGCCGACTCGAAGCCGCCCACCGAGGCTGAACGGGTAGAGAACCCGCCCGTACTCATTGTCGTCAGGGAGTGGCAGAGCGCATCGAATACCCCCAATCCGGCCGTCCAGAGGAGAACCCCCTCGATCACGGTCAGCCCGACGTAGATGAACCAGAGTCGCCGCGCGGTTTCCGCAACCCGCGGCCGGATCTTCTCCGTCACGGGACCAGGCACCTCGGCCTTGAAGAGTTGCATGCCGCCAATCCCAAGAATCGGCATCAGGGCGATGGTGAACACCACGATTCCCATGCCGCCGATCCACTGGGTCAGCGCGCGCCAAAGCAGGAGCGAGCGCGGCATCGACTCAATTTGGGTCATGACCGTCGAGCCCGTCGTGGTAAAGCCCGCAACGGATTCAAAGAGGGCGTCCACCGGCGTCAGCGCCCCCGTCGTCACGTAGGGGAGAGCGCCGAACAACGACGCCAGCAGCCAGGCCCCGGTCACGATGGAGAAACCGTCCCGGGGACGAATACGCATGCTCTCGGGGCGAATACCCAAGGCCGCGGGCAGCCCGAGGAGCAAAGCGATCACCCCGGCCGCCAGAAACGGCATCACTGGCTCGGAAAAGTAGAGCGCCGCCACGATCGGGACAGCCTGGGTCAGCCCCAGGATGACCAGAAGCCAGCCGGCCAACTGAGCCCAGAGCAGAATATTCACGGCCTCGGAGCCCCCCTGGCCCGGGATAAATCAGCCCGGGCGCCGGCTAGCCTACAGCAGAGCGCCGCGTCCCGCGGGTATGCGTGATGGAGATCCGAGCGAGTTGAAATAAAGTCGTTCTCGAAAATTACCCCCATTTTTGGATCCTCCACATCCACAATTCTCTAATACAGAGATCCAATTCGGCACTTTTTGAATACAAGGTCGACTTAGAGGTCAATTTAGAGTACAAAGTGACCGTCTTTAAAGACATGTATTCAACCTGGGCAAATATTTGAGAATAAAATTGCCCTTTTTGGGATTCGCTGGGAATTGCGATCGCAGCGGTGCCCTCAAGCCCAATTTTCTGTCCCGGAGGGACATATGGACTCCAAAGTCGCGACCGGCGCCGAGAGACTCATCGAATGCCTGGAAGCCGAGGGCGTGGAATACATCTTCGGATTGTCCGGAGGCGCGGCTATCCCGATCTTCGACGCGCTGGTTGATTCTTCCATCAAGCTGATCCTGACCCGCCATGAGCAGGGCGCCGCCCACATGGCGGACGGCTACGCCCGGGCGACCGGGCGTCCGGGGGTGGTGCTGGTGACCTCCGGCCCGGGGGCAACCAATACCGTAACCGGCCTTTTGACCGCCCATATGGACTCGGTTCCCATGGTGGTCATCACCGGCCAATGCGTGACCGACATGCTGGGCAAGGATGGCTTCCAGGAGGCGGACGTCACGAGCATCACATACGCCGTGGTCAAGCACAGCTATCTGGTGCGGCGAAGCGGCGACATTCCGCGGATCACCCGCGAAGCCTTCCACCTGGCAGGGACTGGGCGGCCAGGGCCCGTGCTCGTCGACATTCCCAAGAATATCAGCCAGGGGCCGTGCCTGGCGCCCCTGACCAGCGAAATGGACTTGCCCGGCTACTCGATTCCCTCACACGGATCTCCCGATAATCTGGACGAAGCAGCGGCTCTTCTCTCCAGCGCCCAGCGACCGGTCTTGCTGGTCGGCCATGGTGTCGTCATCTCGGAAGCCTCCAAGGCGGTCACCCAGCTCGCAGAGCGACTCGGAGCGCCCATGGTCTCAACGCTCCTGGGCAAGGGCGGGGCCGACGAAACCCATCCCTTGCACCTGGGAATGCTCGGAATGCACGGAACCGCGTACGCCAACAAGGCGACGGATGCCGCGGATCTCATCATGTCCATCGGCTCGCGATGGGACGACCGAATCACGGGCAAGCTCGATGAGTTCTGCCTCGGGGCGAAGAAGATCCACGTGGATATCGACCCGGCGGAGTTCAACAAGATGGTGGTTCCGGAAGTTTGCATCGAGGGGGATGCCCGGCTCGTACTCGAAGCCCTCCTTCCCCTGGTCGACCCTCTGGATACCTCTGAATGGCTCGCCCGAGTCGAGGCATGGCGGAAGAAATACCCGCTCAAATACCGCAAACAGGGCGGCCTGCGCGCCCAACACGTCCTGGACCGCCTCGATGCGCTCACCCAGGGGCGGGCGATCATCAGCACCGATGTGGGCCAGCACCAGATGTGGGCTGCGCAATTCTGCAAGGTCACCGAGAGCAAGAATTGGCTCAGCAGCGGGGGCGCCGGCACCATGGGATTCGGCCTGCCCGCGGCCATCGGAGCGGCCTTCGCGCGCCCGGATCAGGATGTCTGGGCCGTGGTGGGAGACGGTGGCTTCCAGATGACCCAGGCGGAACTCGCGACGGCAGCGATCCACAATCTCCGGGTGAAATGCCTGATCATCAACAACAACTACCTGGGCATGGTGCGCCAATGGCAGGAACTCTTCTTCGAGAACCGCCTCTCAGGGGTCGACCTCGAGGGCAACCCCGACTTCGTAAAACTCGCCCAGGCCTACGGAATCAAGGCTTTCCGCATCAAACGCCCAGGCGATGTCGACCGGATCCTGAGCCAGGCCGACGCCTACGACGAGGGGCCGTGCGTTGTGGTGGCGGAAGTCGTGAAGGAGGACAACGTCTTCCCCTTCATTCCCGCCGGGGCGACCCTGAGCGACATGATCATCGAGAAACCCACGGAAAAGCTCGCGAAGCCCACAGGCAGCACATGAACCGCCCCTCTCCTCCGGGGCCAACCCACCTTCCTCGACGCAAAGTCCTGGCCGCCGACCCGTGCGGCGAACCAGACGGAGAAAACACATGAGTGCTGTCGTCCATTCGCTTCCCGATGAGGCCCAGAGAACTTCCGACTTTCACCGCATCTCGCTCTTCGTCAAGAACGAGCCGGGCGTACTCGCTCGCGTTGCGATGGTGTTCTCCCGCCGCGGATACAACATCGAAAGCCTCGTGGTCAGTACCGCCGCCCGGGAAGGGTATTCGCGTATGACGATCACCAGTTCGGGCGATCCCGAAACCCTGGAGCAGATGATCAAGCAGTTGGCCAAGCTCGTGGACGTGGTCCATGCCATTGATCACACGGGCGATGCCGCCTACGAAACCGAGATCGCCCTGATCAAGCTCCGGTGCAGCTCGGATGAGCGGCACGAGATCCTTCAGATCGTCGAGCATTTCGGCGCCAAGGTCGTTGACTTCGCCCGCGACAGCCTGATGATCCGCATCTATGGAAGCAGCGAGAAGCTCGACGCCATTCGCGACCTGCTCGGAAAATTCGAGATCGCCGAGATCGTACGCTCAGGAAAGATCCTGATGGCGCGCGGTCGCGCGACGACCTGATCGCCCCGGAGAACCGCGGCCCACCCGGAGAGCGAGACCCGGGGCTGAATCGGTCGCACTGCGAGCCGGCGCGGAACCCAAGCAAGGATTCCCCACCGGCTCTACGGGCTCATCCGCCGTCGCGCGGAATATCCTTTCGCACACCGAAATCCGGCGGCAGGTTCAGGATCTCGTTCGGAAAGGCCTCCACGAGAAATTCAACCACGTCGCGAACCGAGATCACCGCCACGGGGCAGCCTCGGACGTTCACCACGGGCACGTGTCGGAAACCGCCAACCGACATCATGTTGAGCACCCAAGCCACCCGTGCATCCGCTTGCAGGTGCTCGGGGTCGGCGCTCATGACTTCTTTGAGCGGGGTCTCCGCAGGATTTCGCCCGCGATTGATCACTCGGAGCAGGATATCCCGCTCGGTAAAGATGCCGAGCAGGGGCGAGCCCGCGCTCCCATCCTTGGTGATCAGAACCACCCCACTATGCTCGGACTGCATGGCCCGCATCGCCTCGCTCGTCGGCGCGAGTTCGGCAAAGATCAGCGGCGATCGCGTACTCAGAACTGTGACTGGTTCCTGGAGCAAATTGGTATCAAACGCGCGCGGGCGCCGAATTCGGTCATCATCAAAATAGGCTTCGTCGCTTCTCATTGATATCGAAGGATCCGTTCCTCGTGTTAATCCAGACAAATTCCCCTCCTCGTCGCCTGTCCTCAGGGTTTGGGTGCCCTCGCGGCGAGCTCCCCCGGCTCGCGCGCCCCCCTCTCGGCTCGGCCTAGCGCGCGGAGAACCGGACCCGCCGGATTCGGCTGCAGATCGGTTTCCGCGCTGCTGGAAGAGGGGTGTTCCCTAGTGTCCTACGCATTGGGCCCGTTGCCAAGTAGAATTCACAGATGACAACGATCCCCCAAAGGGTCCGCCCTGGGCTCCGTCCGAGCCTCCCCGCTGGGGCCAAATTGCCGACCGGCTTCCTATACCGTCAGGAGCCCTCGATCCCCCATTTCGGCACCCGAGCGCCGTTCAGCACCGGAGTCCCCGCATGACGGGCCTCGATATCGCGATTCTGGGGGCCTATGCGGCGATCCTGCTGGGCATCGCCGCCCGGGTCGCCCCGAGACAGAGCCAAGAAGCCGAGTTCAGCCTCGGGGGCCGAAATCTCCCCACATGGGCGGTCTTGTGCTCCATGACGGCCACCGAGCTCTCGGCCGCCACTTTCATTGGCGTACCTCACGCCGCCTACACGGGAGATTGGTCGTACCTCCAACTCGGGGTCGGCGCACTGCTCGCGAAGGGCGTACTCGCTCGATATGTCATCCCCCTCTACCGCCGTCTGGGCATCGTCACGGTCTACGGATTCCTCGCCCAACGCTTCGGCGCGCTCCCCCAGCGAAGCGCAGCGCTCGCATTCCTCGGCGGACGCCTGCTCGCCTCGGGAGCGCGGCTCTTCATCGCGGGACTCGCGCTTTCCGCGGTCAGCGATATCCCCATTGAGTGGGCGGTGGCGGGAGCGGGTTGTATCGCAGGCCTCTACACCCTGGCGGGAGGCATCCGGGCAGTGGTCTGGACGGATACGCTGCAGGCGGTGCTGCTGATGGCCAGCGCCCTCGCCGTACTCGGCTTGCTGATCTTCGTCACGCCCCAAGGCCTCGACGGACTACTCGCCTGGGGGAGCGCGGGAGACCGCACCCGCATCCTGCATCTCGACCCGCTGCTTTCCCTCACCGATGGCCGCGCCCTGGGCACCGCCTTGATGGGTGCGTTCTTCCTGACCCTGGCCACCCACTCCACGGATCACGACATGGTGCAGCGCCTGCTCACCACCCGGAATGCCGAAGGGGGCAGTCGCGCTCTGCTCGGTTCCGCCCTCCTGAACTTCCCACTGACCCTGCTCTTCCTGCTCATCGGCACGGGCCTGGCCCATTTTTATGCGACGGCACCGGGCTACAGCATCGATGACCCGGCGCAAATCCTGCCGCTCTTCGCCTTCCACGAACTGCCATCGGGCCTTCGGGGCCTGCTTTTCGCCGGGCTCTTCGCCGCCGCGATGTCCAGTTTGGATTCGGCCATTTGCGCCCTGGCCACCACGTACACCCACGACATTCGTCCCGCCGCGCCTGGGGCTCCGACCGATCCCCTACGGCGCGTGCGCATCAGTTCCGCCGTCCTGACGGTCCTGCTCGTATTGGCCGCGATCGGCCTTGCGAAATACCACGCGATGCTCGCCGCCACGGGAAGTGACCTCAGCCTGGTGGAGTTCGCGCTTTCATCCATGACCATCCTCTACGGTGGCTTGCTGGGCATCTTTGCCCTGGGGATCACGACGCGAAGGCGGGGAAGCCCCCAAAGTGTCGTCGCGGGACTCGGGGTCGGGGCCGGGATTGGGTTGATGCTCTTCATCCACCCCCTCCTGCTGGGAAAAACCCTCCTCGCATGGCCGTGGTGGATCCCGATTTCTGCCGCGACCACGTACGCGATCGCGGCGACGGGCCGAACCCCAGCGGTTTTCCCCGGCGCGAAAGCCGACTAGTCTCCCGTTGAATTCCGCCCAGGGAGGGGCCGCGAAATGAATCCGGGCAACCGGCGCGCGATCATTGCTGCACTGCTCGCCAACTCGGGCATCGCCGTGCTCAAATTCATCGGCTGGTCGTTTACGGGCGCGGCCTCCCTGCTCGCCGAAGCCGTTCACTCGGTGGCCGATAGCTCAAACCAGGGGTTGCTGCTCTGGGGCAATGCGGCCGCCAAGCGCTCCCCGACACCGACCCACCCATTCGGCTACGGCCGGGAGCGCTATTTCTGGTCCTTCGTCGTGGCCCTGGTCATCTTCTCTCTCGGCGGCCTCTTTGCGCTCTACGAAGGCATCAATAAATTGATCCATCCCCATGAACTGACCGAACCCAAATGGGCGATCGGGATTCTCCTGCTGGGAATCATCTTCGAGGGCCTCTCCCTGCGCACCGCCATCCAGGAAGCGCGAAAAAGCAAGGCGCAGCAGAGTTGGTGGACCTATATCCGCCGCACGAAGAACCCCGAGTTGCCCGTCATCCTGCTCGAGGATCTCGGCGCCCTGCTCGGACTCATCCTCGCATTGATCGGCATCAGCCTCGCCGCCTGGACCGGCGAACCCCGCTTCGACGCCCTGGGGAGCGCGAGCATCGGCGTTTTGCTCGTGGCAATCGCGGCCATTCTTGCCGTGGAGATGAAGAGCCTGCTGATCGGAGAGGCCACCAATCCGGAGCACCGAAGCGCAATCGAGTCCGCCACCTCGCGCCATCCGTCGGTCCGGCGCGTAATCCATCTACGAACCCAGCACATCGGACCCGACCGAATCCTGATCGGAACCAAAGTCGAATTCGATCCGGACCTGAGCTTTGCCGCGCTCTCGGCCGTCATCAACGAGATCGAAGCCACGATCCAGGACGCCGTCCCCTTCGAGACCATGATCTACATCGAACCCGGGGTCTATACAGCGAGTAAAGACCCTCAGTCCGGTAGCGCGTAGGCCACCACTGCATCGCCGGATTCCGACCAGCCGTGCCCTCCGGCGGCGACCACCACGAATTGCCTTCCGGACGGGCTGAGGCGATAGGTCATGGGCGTCGCGTTGGCGGTGAAGGGCAGACGCCCGCGCCACAATTCTTCGCCCGTCTCCGCCGAGAAGGCGCGCAAGAACTTATCCGTCGTGGCCCCGATGAACAGGAGTCCCGAGGCAGTCACGATGGATCCCCCGGCATTGGGCGTTCCCAACTCGAGCCAGAGTGGAAAAGGCGCCTGATCCCGGGTGCTGCCCAGCGCCGCGGTCCAGAGAACCTCGCCCGACGCCAGGTCCACCGCCGTCAGGGAACCCCAGGGCGGGCGAATGCAGGGCGCCCCGAAATTCGAAAGCAGGCTGATCCGCTTGAGCCCGTAGGGAGTGCCGGCCATCGGATAGAGTTCATCGGGGTAGACCGCTGAAGCGGGATCGAGTTTCGCGAACTCGGCGCGGGGAATCAGTTGCTGGGCCATGGCGAGATGGTTCTGGTTCACGAAAAGGAGTCCCCGGACAGGGTCTATGGAAACGCCGCCCCAATTGGCTCCTCCCGCCGAGCCCGGATATTGAATCGAGCCCTCGAGCGAGGGCGGGGTAAAGATCCCTTCGGAGCGAAAGCCCGCGATGAGGTCGCGGCAGAACGCCTCGTCGATGGGCGTAAAGCCCCAAGCATCATCAGGCCCGAGGGTCGCGGCGTGAAGCGGCGGCGGGTGGGTAGGAAAGGGCTGTGTGGGCGAGAGAATTTCGCCGGGCACAGCACCCGCTTGGGGGACCGGCCGTTCCTCCACGGGGTAGAGAGGCTCTCCGGTTTCCCGGTCGAGCAGGAAGATATGACCCATCTTCGTTGCCTGGGCGAGAGCCGGCCGCCCTCTCCCCACGCCGGGAACTTGGAAGAGCGCGGGCTGCGCGGGCGTGTCGTAATCCCAGAGATCGTTATGGACGAACTGATAGTGCCAAACCACTTCTCCGCTATCCGCGTCCAGGGCAACCGTGGACGAACCATAGTAGTCGCTGCCCCGACGCAAGCCGCCGAAACTGTCGGGCGAGGGATTGCCCGTGGGAACGAAAACAAGACGACGCGCCTCATCACCCGACATGGGCGCCCAGACGTTGGGCGTGCCGGCTTGAAAGCGCCCTTCGCCGGCTTCTCCACCGGGGGAGCGTTCCTCCCACCAGCCGGGGGGAACGGGATCCCACGCCCAGCGAAGAACACCCGTCTCGAGATCGAAGGCGCGAACCACGCCACTGGGCGCGTCCAGGCGCAGTTGATCAGCCACCAAGGCGCCCACCACCACGACATCGCCCACGACAATCGGCGGTGAGGTGGGGTAGTACTCCCAGGGCGGCGCTTCACCGATGCCCTCTCGCAAGGAAACGCGGCCCCCCTTGCCGAAATCCGGGCACACCTCGCCCGTTTTGGCGTCCAGGGCGATCAACTCCGAATCCCGCGTTCCCAGATAGATCCGACTCGAGCAGGACTGCCCAGACCCATGGCCCCCGCCATCCCAATAGGCGACCCCTCGACAGGACAGCGGGTAGGGGCCGGAGCTCGAACGCGTCCTCAACTCCGGGTCGAAGACCCAGCGCTCGTCGCCGGTTTCGGCGTCCAGGGCAATGACTCGAGAAAAGGCCGTACAGAAGAAAAGCGACCCCTCGGCCACCAGGGGCGTCGCCAGAAAGGAGGTCTTGGCCTCGGAGGCGCTGCCGTGGGAGATGTCGCCGTGCCGATACTCCCAGGCGGGTACCAGTCGGTCCACGTTGGCCGGCGTGATCTGGTTCAGGGGCGAGTATTTGAGACCGCCCTTGTCGGCCCCGTACTCGCGCCACTCCGCCATGGGCCCCGAGTTGTCCCGGGGTTCATGGCTTCCGCAAGCGAACCCCACGAGGCCGAGGGTGATGAGAATTCCGGTTCGAACGGGTCGCTGGGCAGCCAAGATGGGCGCCACTGTAGCGCTCGCTCCCCGGGCTCCCACTGCCCTTGAAACCCGGCAAGGCCGGGCTCAGGCCTGGGGAATGCCGCCACCCGAAATCAGGCTCCGGACCATCTTCCACCAGAGTTCGAGACGAAGCGTCTCCTCGAAGCGTGGAACCGGAGCGGGCAACGGGCTGGGATCCCCCAGGAAGTCGCGAAATTCGTCCACGTCGAAGCCGCTCAATTCCTCACGCGAAAGAGAGGCCAACACGTCCGACACTTCACGCTCCAGATCGAGAGACCGAAATTGGGCCGGATCTCTCCTCTCGGCGTTCTTCAGACACAGCTGTCGCCAGCCGAGCTCAACTTTCTCTCTCATCGAGCCTGCGCCTCCCCACCGGACTCGATCGCATCGAAAATCAGCTTCTTGATGCGATAGAGGCTCGAGCGCACAGCGTCGTTGGAGCGCGCGCTGCATTCGGCAATCTCAGGAATCGACATATTCTCGAGGTGTCGCATTTCAAAGATTCGCCGCTGCCATTCCGGCAGTTTCGCCATCCGGCTGCTGATCGCGTGGGCATAGCGCTGGAGCGAAAGATCCTCGTCCGGAGCACCCTGCCCAATGGAAGGCTTGGGCGTGAAATGCTCCTTGTCGACGCTCTCGAAACGTTCGCGCTGGTTTTGCGAGCGACGGATCATGTTGTTCGACAGGTTCTTGGCGATTCCGAACATCCAGGACAGCAGTGACGACTGCCCCCGATAGTTCTCGATCGACCGAAAGATCGTGACGAAGGTTTCCTGGGTCACTTCCTCGGCGTCCGCATGATTTCGGAGACGTCCGTGAACAAAGCTGTAGATACGCTTGAAATAACGCTCGTAAAGCTCGTTGAAATGAGCCTCACTCGGTTGGCGAACGCCATCGACCAGTTCCTGATCACTTAGACTGGCAAGTGATCTCTCAACAAGGCCGCCTGGGCCGCGATTCACTGCTCCGGCGCAAAGGTTTTCTACGGGCAACTCGGATTCCTCCGGTAACCCTTCCCAAGGATCGCGTCGATTTCCCCCCGACAGTTAATAAAGTGTCCGATTTGGCGAGTTGGTGGCGATTTCTTTTGCCATAAATCATTTTTCCCCTGCGGGGGTCTCGGGCAGCCCCCGGAAAAGACGTTCTAGCCGAGGAATTGCCGCACCCGTGCGAACCGCCTCGCCACTCTCCCCGAACCAGTGCAGTACGCTGCCCCGCCCGAGAAGCACCCGATCGGGCCATGCCTGACCGCCTCAGTCCGCCGCAATGCCCCCCACGGAGTCTCCTCTTCGATGTCCAGACGCCCTGCCCTGGCCCAATCGCTGCTCGCTCTTGGCCTTTTGCTCTGGACTGCCGATGCCATGGCCGAAACGACTTGGACGGCTTTCACCCCGAGCGATGGGAGTTTCCGCATCGACATGCCGGGGCCACCGGAAATCACGACCCGTGTCAGCGGCCTCGCCATCAGCCGCTTCGTCAGCACGGTCCACAAAGCCCACCGCGGTCACGATGCGTTCGGGGTCAACCACACGGATATCCCCAAGCCAATCCTCTTCATGGTCCCCGATAAAACGATCCTCGAGGCCGCGCGCAAGGGCTTCCTCGAAAGCTCCGAGGCGAACCAGATCTCTTTCGAACTCTCGGAACTCGATGGACGACCCGCCTGGGCACTCGCGTACGCGATTCCCGCTCGCGCGGAACGCCCGGAACAGACGGGCGCCGCACGCCTGCTCTTCGTGGACAACCGGCTCTTCATCTTCTATAGCGAGATCGGCCCGGAGAACGCCGAGAAGGAAGACGACCGGTACTTCAAATCGATTCGCATCCCGGCCCCTTGAAGAGGCACACCCCGCGCCTGGGCTCAGGCTTCGGGCGGGCGCGGATCCCGGGGCAAGCCGTACCCCCGCTCCCCGATGATGTTGAGCTGAATATTGCTCGCCCCACCGGCGATGGCCGGCCCCAGGGAAAACATATAGGCCTCGACCCAGCCTGTTGACGTGGCATTGCGCGCCCAACCCGCCACGTCTTCCGGGGCGGGGGAATACATGGCTTCGGCGCCCAGCAAATCGTAGGCGCAACGAACGATGCGTTGCATCGTATCCGTGGAGTAGAGCTTGGCCATCATCATGGGCCGCATGGCCTTCAGGGGCTCGCCGCGCACCGAGGCCGTAAACTGCAGCATGTTGGAAGTCTCGCCGGTGCGCACGTAGCCCTCGATTTCCACCAGACGACGACGCACGCCGAGATCCTCGAGAGCCGGACGACCGTCTATAATCGTTCGCCGGGCGAGATCTACCAGATCGTTGAAGGTGTCTCGCATCATCGTGGGGCTGGCGATCAGGTTCCGCTCGTGGATCAGCGTGGCACGCGAAACCGCCCAACCCTCTCCTTCCCGGCCCACGATATTCTCGCTGGGCACGCGAACCTCATCGAAGAAGACCTCGTTGAACTCCATTCCGCCGGTCATCCCCTTCAACGGGCGAACTTCGATCCCGGGGCTCTTCATATCCACCAGCAGATACGTGATCCCCGCGTGCTTGGACGCGTCGGGGTCGGTGCGAAAGAGACCGAACATCCAATCCGCCTCACGTGCATTGCTCGTCCAGATCTTCTGCCCCGAAAGCAGGTAATCGTCCCCGTCCCGACGGGCACGGCATTGCAGGGAAGCCAGGTCGCTCCCCGAACCGGGCTCGCTATAGCCCTGGCACCAGCGCTCCCGATCGGAGATCGCCAGGGGAATAAAACGCTTCTTCTGGGCGTCGGTTCCGAAATCGAGCAGTGTCGGAACCAGGAGCCCAGCGCCCTGGCTGATGGAATCCCCAGGCGCCCCCGCGGCGTAGAACTCGTCGCGCACAATGGCGTCCTTGAGGGCATCCGGAGCCTGTCCCGCCCCTCCGTACTCGGCGGGCACATTGCGGCAGACAAAGCCCGCGCGAATTCCGCGTTCACGAAAGAGCGCCGCCTGCTCGTCCTCAGAAAGGTTCGCTTCCTCGCCCTGCAAGGGCCAACCCTCCAGGAAGTCACGCACTTGCTCGCGGTATTGCTTGTACTCCTCGGTGTATTCGAGATCCATTCGCCCTACCACCCCGCCAGATCAGCGCAGTGCTCGCGCAAGCGGTCGGGGCTTCCCAGGAAGGCGCGATCGAACATCAAGCGCTTGAAGCCCATCTGCACATCGCACTCCCAGGTGAAGCCGTAGCCTCCATGCAATTCCACCACGGCCCGGGCGGCCTCCATGGCTCGGTCGGAGATATGGGATTTCGCCAGGGCGGCGGCGCGAGTGCCGTCCTCTGGCAGATGATCCACCGCGTAGGCCGCGTACCAGAACAAGGCACGGCTCGGCTCGATGTCCAGGGCCAAGCGGGCCAATTGATGCTTGACCGCTTGAAATTGCCCAATCTTCTGGCCAAATTGCTCACGGGTCTTGGCGTATTCGACCGTCTCTTCCACCAGGTGAGTCGCCGCCCCAAAAGCGTCCGCCGACACCAGCACCCGCCCGACATCGCAAAGCCGGCCGGCGATGCGAGGATCGTCGGCCAAAGGCACGCAGGGCGCTCCATCAAAATCAACGCGGAAGACCGGACGGCTCCGATCGACCCCCTCCCCGCTCTCCATGGCGACTCCCGCCGCCGAGGTTTCAACCAGGGCGAGTCGCCCGCCCTCGACGCCCACCAAGAGAAGATCCGCAGCGTCGGCATGGGGAACAAAGCATTTGCTCCCGCTCAGCGTCTCACCCGAAAGCCGGCACGCCCATGTCTGAGGCGCCCAAGCACTATTGCTTTCGCATAGGGCGACTGTCGCGATCTGGCTGCCGTCGGCCAGCCCGGGGAGCCAGCGCGCTTGCTGATCCGAATCGCCTCCTGCCGCCAGGGCCGACGCGGCCATCACATGGCCCAGGAAGGGACTGGGAAAGCCGAACTCACCCAAGACCTCGCAGGTCAGGGCCAGATCCAGCACCTCCAACTCGGCGCCGCCGTACACCTCGGGAATGGCCAAGCCCGTCAACCCCATTTCGGCCAGGCCTCGCCACAGAGCCTCGTCATACCCCGAACCGGCGTCAAATATTTCGCGCTGCCGCGAAGGAGGACATTCGTTGGCCAGATAGCCCCGAACCGTCTCCTGGAGCAATTCCTGCTCCTCACTTAAACCGAAATCCAACGTGGGCTCCGACGTCATAGGCTCGCCGGTATTCCAGGAACCGAATCCCGCAAACCGGTGAACCGAAAAGCGCGGGTAGATTAGCCTCGAATGATCGACCCGGGGCGCGAAATCTTTCGCCTCAGATGGGCTCCCATGGGCGGGCCAAGTTGCGGGAAATTGAGGCGACCCGCCCCCCCAGGCTCTACCGTTCTCTGCACAGCCACTGCGGCCATAGCCCCAAGCCGCGCCGCCCCACACACGGCGAGGAGAAGCCCTTGTTCCTGATGCGATTCGACCTTCGAGCCCCCGACTTCGGCGCAGCGACGCCGGGCGAACTCTACCGGGCGGCCCTGGAACTGGCCGAATGGGGAGAAAACCGGGGCTGCATCCAGATCGTGCTTTCCGAACACCACGGCTGCGAGGACAGCTACCTGCCCTCGCCCCTCATTCTGGCCGCAGCCCTTTCGGGGCGGACCCGCCGGGTCCCGATCCAGGTAGCCGCCCTGGTGCTGCCGCTCCACGACCCCATTCGCGTGGCCGAAGAGATGGCGGTTCTCGACCTGGTGAGCAATGGGCGGGTGTCCTACGTGCTCGCCGTCGGGTACCGGCCCGAGGAATACGCCATGTTCGGCCGATCCTTTCCCGGCCGCGGAAAACGCATGGAGGCCTGCATCGAAGCCCTCAGGCAAGCCTGGACCGGGGAGCCCTTCGAATTCGAGGGGCGCAAGGTGCACGTCATGCCGGTTCCCCTCGCGCCCGCCGGCCCGGCACTCCTGATGGGAGGCAACAGCGAGGTGGTCGCCCGGCGCGCCGCACGGCTGGGCCTGGGGATGATCGCCGGCGGCATTCACCCCGATCTCGAGCCCCTCTACCGGGCGGCCTGCGACGAGTTCGGCCAGCCGCCGGGATTCTTCGTGAACCCGCAGCCCGGCGCGATTACCGCGGGCTTCGTGAGCGATGATCCGGATCGCGCTTGGGCGGAGATCGGCCCGTACCTGCTTCATGACGCCCACATGTACGGCCGCTGGATGGGGGAAGAACACGCACGCAAAACCGGACAATGGGCGAGCAGCGTAGAGGAACTCCGGGCCGCCCAGGGCATCTATCGCATTCTGACCCCGGACGAAGCGGTGGCGCATGTCCGGGCGAATGGAATTTGGGTGACCCATCCCCTTTGCGGCGGAATTCCTCCGGACGTGGCCTGGCCTTTTCTGGAAGCCCTGACCGATCGTGTCTTGCCCCGGGTTCAGGCGACCGAATCCGGAACCGCCTAGGAACGGAAGGGTCGCCGCTGGGGACGTTCCCCAGGGCCATGGGCATCAGTCCGCAACCGCCAGGCCGCTGGGTACCCGGAAGGGAATCTCCGAGCGGTCCATCACGGCATGCATATCGGTCAGCGCGAAGAGGAAGTCCATCAGGCGGTCGACTTCATCCTCGGACAGCTCGAGCTGCGGCGAATCACACGATTCGATCAGATCCTCCACCAGGGCGGGGCTCGCCATCACCTGGTAATCCGTCTCGCCCTGGTCAGCATCCAATGCCAGCCGAGCATCAAATGCGTAGCTGCGCAAACTCTCCGCGGTTTCCAAGTGGTGAACTACGACCTGGCGAAGATCGCTGTACCCACCTGCGTGACCCCAGGGTCCCGTCACGGCGACATTCCGCAAGGACGGCGTTCGGAAGGCGAAGAGATCCTCAACCTGGCCCGTCACCTTGAAGCGACCGAAATCTTCGAGTCCCGAGGCCCCATCGCCCTTGCCCGGCCCGATCTGGGGCATGGCGATCGAGTGGAATTCCTGGTCGGTCTGCAGCGAGCCACTGTGGCAGTCGGCACACCCGGCATTGCCGTAGAAGAGCCGCATGCCCTTCTTCTGGTCCTTGCTCATCGCACTCTTTTCGCCGCGCAGATAGCGGTCGAAGGCGCTGTTATCGCTCCGCCAGGTCGTCCCCTCGAAGGCCGCGATGGCGTTCGCTGCGTCGACATAGGTGATGTCCTTCGCCGAGTGGATATGCCCGGGAAAGGCCGCCTTGAAGAGTTCCACGTATTCGGGAATCGCCTGGAGTCGCTCGGCCAGGAGAGTCCAAACTCCCGAGGGTCCGGAAAAATCGCCCGCCGCGCCCGCTGCACCGACAGGGTTCTCATGGGCCTGGCCCGCCATCTCGAGGTCCGAGGTCACCGGGAACATGGCCTGGGCGGCCAACACGTTTTCGACGCAAGGCGGGGTCGGATCCACGTGACAACCGATGGCCATCTGGTCGCCCGCAGGGCTCAGGAAGCCCGAAGGCTTGGAAAAATCAATGGAGAGGCGACCATCGTGAAAGAGTGCCTGGAATTCTCGGGCCGCCAGGTTGTAGACCGGAGGTGCATTTCGGGGGACGCGCCCCTCGACGTGCTCGACCGTGCCCTCGTTGGCGTCGCGTGCGGGGCCCAGGCCGAAACCGCCTTCACCGACGGGAAGCGCCAGACCGTCGCCGGTCCCCGTTGAAGGGTGGTGACAGGTCGCGCAGGCAATGTTCATATTTCCGCTGAGGACCTTGTCGAACATCAGTGAGCGGCCGAGTGCCACTTTCTCCTCGGCGTTCGCGCCCACCGGATGAAAGTCCGCATCGGTCAGGGCAGCCGGGAGTTCGATCCTGCCGCGGCCTTTACCCCGCCGTTCCTCGTCGCGATCGGCGGAGGCCCCATGGGCCAGGCCCATCAGGACAACGAGGCTCATCAGGGTTCCAGAAACCCACTGTCCCGACTGAAATCCGCGCTTGCTCCGTGTGATTCCCGCTGCAGGCTGCACCATGACCGACTCTCCTCTCGGCCGGTCACCTCGCCCCCTCCTTGGGGTTGCATTCCGGCCTTCTATGCGAAAAGAGTCGGAACGCTCTCGGAATTCGGATCACCTCGATTACGAAATCAATCGATAGGGTCCAAATACAGCCCATCGTCCCCGGGGGACAGGAGGGCCTCGGGGCGGCGCTTCGGGGGTCGGGCTCAGTTCTTCGCCCAGCCCATGCGCTCGCGGAAATCATCGTTCACCTGGATGAAGATGCCCTCGGCCTCGGCGAGGAGTATGTCGCCGTGCCACATCTGGCCCCGGGCGAAGACTTTGCGCCCCTCGGTCTCCCCGGTCCGGCCCTCCATGCGAATTTCCTCGAAGAGCGGGGTCGGTCGGCGATAGCGAATCGTGAGGGTTCCCGTCATGGCGCCGAGATCGTTGACCACGTTGACCGCGCCCAACAATTCGTCCATTACCGCCGCCACGATGCCCCCGTGTACATGATTCGGGGGTCCACAATATTGAGCCCCGAATCGCCCCACGCCATGAACCACACCGCCCTTCACCTCAAAGTGGACCGGAGGCGCCACGGGATTCCCACGCCCAATCAACGGGCTGTAGGGAAACAAGGCCATGGGGTCCCGGGTCTGCTCGAAGCGGCCGAGCCCGCCGAGGAGATCCGCCTGGGCATAGGGCCCCGGATGGATGTCCGAGGCCAGCACATCGAGCGCCTGATCCACAGCCCGGCGGGCCTCCACCAGCCGATCGTCGGGCGCCGTGGTGGATCGCGTGCGCTCGATCAACCGGCGGACCGCGTCGGAGAGGGCCCGCTGCTCGTGGCCATCCTCACTTGCAGCCTCCTTTTCGCTCGCGTCATCACTCGCCATGCGTACCTCTCCTGACTCGGGGTTGCGATCCACCATTCAACAGAAACGCTCGAGCGCGATGGGTGGCGCCCTGGGCCATTCCGGGAAGGCGCCCCATGAGAGCATCCGCTGAGAGCCCACGCAAGTACCACACGGCGGGCGATACCCCTCCCGCTTGGCGAGCCTCGCCCAGGCGCGCTATCGCATCGGAGCAAGGAGCAGCAGCGACTTCAATACCCATTCATGAAAAATTCACGGGACAGCAATCATGACCAATCTACGCGGTGAACCGGCCCACGTCGGACGCTTCTGTGGCAGCAACATCCACGAGATCACACCCGAGGGCGTGGCTTTCTACAGCGACGCCCTCGACGATACGCATGCGAATTACGAGCGATGGGCGCCCCCGCTCCTGCATCATTCCGAATGCTACGCCTTCTTGGGCGATTGGTACCTGAAGAATATTTTCGGAAACCTGCACGCCCAGCAGGACTGGGAACTCTTTGCGCCGATCCGGGTGGGGAGCCGGGTTCGATCGGTCTCCACCATCACGGATCGCTACCAGAAACGCGGCCGGCTCTACGTTGTCAACGAGACCGACCTCTTCGATGCCGATGATTCGCGCCTGCTGGTCCGGGGCCGTACCCACCAATCCTTCCTGCCGGAGAAAACCGCCCCGGCCGAAGACTCGGGCTTCGTGGTCGACGAAAAAACCGCCAAGAAGAAAGAGACAAGGCCGCCCTTCCCCTCGGCGGAAGGGCCAGATCTGGTTTCCTTCGAGAAACTCGTCGACGAACGCCGCTGCTGGATGTTCTCCGGGCCCGAGGCCAACTACCACACCAATCGGGAACAGGCCGTAAAACTCGGCTTTCCCAATATCGTGGTGCAGGGCATGATGACATCCTGCTTCGTATCCCAGGTCATGCACGAGAGTTTCGGCGAGGGATGGCTTTGCGGGGGCAAGATGTCCCTGAAGCTGACCAATGTGCTCTGGGTCGATGAGCGCGTCGTGAGCCGAGGCAAGGTGCGCGACGAAGTGGCCGAAGGCACAGCCACCCGGGTGCATTGTGATGTCTGGGTCGAGAAGGATGACGGGACTCGGGTCGCCCTGGGAACCGCCAGCGCTTTGCGCACCTGACGCACCTTCTGCGTAGAGAACTGAGCCGGCGCGGCTAGCCGGGCGCGTTCGTCGCCAGGCGAGCCTGAAGGGCTGGGCGGACCTCTCCGCAGAGCAGTTCCAGGTGTCGCCGCACCCCTTCGTCGGGCATGCCCGAGAGACTCAACCAGAAATAGACTTCCTGGACCGGCAGGCCTTGGGTGTCCGCAACGATGCGATCCACCAGGGCAGCGGGGGTCATCACCTCGGTGGCCTGGAAACTTCGACCGGCTGCGGGGCCCGCCCGCAGCATCTCGGGCGTCACGGGCCGAACTGCGCGACCGGCACCCGCTTCCCGGTAGCTATTCAATTGGTGGGCGATATGGGGGAGCAGGGCTTCCTGGTCCCGCTCGGGGTCATCACTCACCACCGCGGGAACCAGTCCCGCCATACGCCCCGCCTCGGGATCGTGCCCGCCCTCGAGAAGGCCCGCCCGGTAAGGCGCCAGGCTATTCCGATTCAACGTGAGGAGCCCGACCCCCAGGCGCCCCGCCCGGGCAGCGCCCCGCGGCCCCTGGTAGCCCAGCCAGAGGGGCAGCGGATCCTGGATCGGCGGCGGGGAGAGTTCGCCCCCTGCCCAGAGCGCCCGCAGTTCCCGCACCCTCTGGTCGGTCTGGGCGAAGCGCTGTCCGAGGTCTGCGCCAAAAGCGGAAAACTCGCGGGCCACGTAGCCCGCGCCCAACCCCAGATCCAAACGCCCCGCCGAAAGGCAGTCCACCACTGCGGCCTCCTCGGCGATCTGCAGGGCGGACCGCAGGGGGGCGAGCAGAATCGCGGTCCCGATGCGGAGGCGACGTGTACGCGCCGCAACCGCGGCCGCAAAGGTCAGGGGCTGGGGGAGATAGCCGTCTTCGAAGAAATGGTGTTCCGAGAGCCAGACCGAATCCGCCCCCAGGCGCTCGGCCTCCTCGATCCACTCGAGGCTGCGCGCATAGTGGTCCGCCCAAGGCCTGCGCCATTGGGCGGGATTGCGCAGGTCGAGGTAGATCCCCACACGCACGGATCAGTATACGCCCGCTGCGGTGTCCTCGAATTCCCAGAACGCCCGCAGCGAGGCGAGTTGCCCCTCGGCGTTCAGGCAATACACCATCACGAGTTCCGTCCGTGAGACCATACCCCCGAGCTTGGTCGTGATCGTGCCCACGTTGGCGCATTCGTCGCCGCACGCGAAGGACTGGCGGATCTGGAAACGCAGATCCACCGGCGCGATCACCTGATCGTAGAAGGCCGTGATGGCTTCGGTTCCCCGATGCCCCAGGCCCTCGGGATCCAGGGGCGAAACCCCGACGGGATCCTGAATCACCGCGTCATCGGCCCAGAGCGAAAGCCACCCTTCGCGATCCTTGCCCTCGACGCATTGGATCGAGCGAATCGCCATGGCCCGGGCGGGATGAGGGCGTGCGTCCTCGAGGATCTTGATCGACATGCTTTGAACTCCTTGGGGTCGCCGCCGCCGAACTCGCCTAGGGGAGGCAGACCTTGGGGAGCGGATGACCGTAGAGCGCCGCGGCGTTCTCGTGGGTAATCATGCGAATCTCCTCCACCGGCAGGTCACCCAGGACCGCTTCCATGACATCCTGCGTATCCGGCCAGGTTCCGTCTCCGTGCGGGTAATCGGATTCGAAAAGAATATAATTTCCCGCAAATCATATTCTCTCTGAAATTTCAACTGTTAAAAACTGTATACAAATCTGTCTTCCCGAAGACAGATTCTCTGGTTCATGTAG
>JAAZXM010000070.1 GCA_014240165.1 Myxococcales bacterium
CCTGCAGTCTCGCGCCGTCGACGAGACGGGCTATGTGCAGCCCACGTATGCTCTATTGCGCGCAGCCCGGGGCACTGGCTCCATCTATCACAACAACGCCATCCAATCCTGGCAGGTGCGCGAGACCGGAGAGGTCGTCAATGTCCAGGTCTCTTGATTGGGCGGCAGCCCTGTTGCTGCTCTGGGTCGGGGGCTCCGCCTGGGCGACGGACGACTACTTGGGCATTGGCCGAGATGCGACCCCGACCGAAGTTCGGGCCTGGGATATCGACGTGCGGGCCGACTTCAAGGGCCTGCCCCCGGGCGCGGGAAGCGTCGTCGAGGGTCGCGGAATCTACGAGGCCCAGTGCGCGTCCTGTCACGGCAGCAGGGGCGAATCCGACGCTTTTTCCGTGGCCCTGGTCGGGGGCACAACCCCGGACGATCGCGAAATGGGCCGGGTTCGCGCACTCTCCCACCCGGTCAGGACGGGACCTACGACGTTCATGCTGCTCCCCAATCTGTCGAGCCTCTTCGACTATATTCAGCGCGCCATGCCCTGGGGTGCTCCGAAATCCCTGCCACCGGACGACGTCTACGCATTGACCGCGTATCTCCTCCATCTCGCCGAGATCGTCCCCCAGGATTTCACACTCTCCGATCAGAACATGGCCGAGGTCCAAAAAAAACTTCCCAATCGCCACGGCATGACAACCGATCATGGTCTGTGGCCGGGAGCGTCTTCGGCAAGCGGCGGGTTCGGCAATGGTGGGCTCCCAGATACCCAGGCCGAACTCTGCATGCAGAAGTGCGCGTCCGCCCGTGGCGAATGAGCCCGCGCCCGTGAGTTCACCTGTTTCCACCGCGCCAGCCCCGGTCAGCCGAGTGTCCGCTGGGTCTCGGTACTACGCTCTGGCCTTGCTCGTCCTGATCAACGTGCTCGGCTACATAGATCGACATCTGCTCCCGGCTTACGCCACCCAAATCACGACTGATCTCGGCCTATCACGGCAAGATTTCGGGCTCCTGATCGGGATCGCGTTCTCCTCTGTCTACGCCTTGAGCGGCCCATTGATGGGTGTATTGGCCGATCGCTTCAATCCCTCCCGGGTGATCGCGTTTGGAATCGCGGTCTGGAGCGCGATGACAATGCTGACTGGACTTTCGAGAAACTTTTCTCAGATCCTGTTGCCGCGGATGGCCATTGGCGTGGGGGAATCGACGTTGCACCCGGCTGCGATGGGGATTCTCAGTCGTCTCTTCGCACCCACTCAGCGCGCGACGGTGTTCGGAATTTTCTTTATGGGAAGCCATCTCGGCCTCGGCCTGGCGTATTGGATCGCGGGCACGCTGGGCGAGGGCGTTGGCTGGCGTACGATGTTCTATCTCCTTGGCGGCCTCGGCATTGGCTTGACGCTGGTGCTCCTGGTCTCTGCTCGGATCAGGCCGGACGCATTTGCTCCGCCAGCCGATCCCTCCGAGCCGGACGGGGCCGGCGCCTCGGTCGGGGCGGTTCTGCGCGAGATCACATCGGCCGTGCGGGAGAACTCGATCTTTCGCCAGGCCGTCCTGGCGTGCGCGCTGATCCACATAATCTATGCCAGCAGCCAGTTTATGCAGTTATGGCTGGTGACAGAGAAGGGCTTCACGGATTCTGCAGCCTCGAGTCTTTGGGGGTCGGTCTATCTCCTGTCTGCCGTTCCCGCCGGGTTCTTGGGTGGCTTCGCTTCCGATTGGTTCACTCGCCGCTTCAAATCCACGCGGGCGCTCTTCATCACCATTGTGGCAGCAGCGTGCTGGCCGCTGCTGATCGTCTTCAGGCTGTCTGCGCCCGAGACGATGCTTTTCTATTTGGGGATGGTGGCATCGGCTTGCCTGCTCGCGTTTGCCTATGGAGCGATGATTTCTCTTGTCCTCGACGAAGCGCCGCGAAGAGTCCAGTCGACGGCAGCGGCTTTCGTGATGTTCGTAACCAATGTGCTCGTTGTCGGCGTCGGGCCCTACGCAATCGGATTTTTCGCCGATCTATTCGAAAGCCGGGATGTGGCGGCTCCCCTGACCAAGGCGCTTCTGGGTACGGACATGGTTGTGTTGGTGGCTCTGGTGCTCTATCTCCGGCTTCATTTCGCCATTCGAGCTCGGAGTGCATGAGGCAGTCATGTGCGTGTTGACGCGGTAGAGATCGAGCCCTGTGAAATGCGGACAAGACTCCTGAATTCGGTGATATCTTCAGGCCGGCGAACAGCTCCATGCCGATGGGAGGAACTTTGCTTTGGAAGAAGGTCCCGGATATTTCCAGTTCGATGACATCATTGAACAGCTTCCAGGCGTCTACCACGCCTTTGCTCTATCGACGCTGGGGCTGGTGGAGCGCTTGAGGGAGAGCGTCGACTTGAGAAAGGCCACTCTCGTCGACATTTGTGCCGGGACGGGGAGGTGTGCACTGACGATTGCGCCTGCCGCCAGGCATGTGTACGCGGTGGAATTGCAGCGTGGGCCCTCTCTTTTCGCCCATGAGCAGATGAAGGCGCTGGGCATCGGCAACCTGACTTACCTGAGGGGTGATGCGAACCGATTGCCTCTTCGGGATAGGAGCGTCGATCATGCCGTGGGAATGTGGGGGGTGGTGGATTCGGAAGAGGCGGAGCGGGTCGTTCGACCGGGCGGCCAGGTTTTCCTGGGTGGCTGCGCACCCGGTAATATGGTTGGCGAACTCAGCGGGATGATTGGTTCGCTTTATGGAATTCCTGATGACTCGCCCATGGCCGATCTGTTTTTTGGCGATTCAGACCAGGATCATGGGGTGGATGAAAAAGGCTATCACTGGAACGACTTCGACTACGTCGCCGACTACGGGACGCCGGAGGAGGCGGCCCGGTTGTTGGGGCGGATATACGGCCCCCAGGTTGGCCATCACCTGGAAGAGCAGAATATGTCGACTGTCCTGTGGCGCCTTCGTCTCTCGAGCCGTTCCATCAGCGCGTAATCAACGGGCTCGGGCAGCGTACCCACGCGAGGAACGCTGCATGATTTATCTGGGTACGATGTTGTAGGCCTGGCGCAGTTCTGTGATCGGCTTGTCGAAATCGTTCCAGGGATCCCAATTGGCGACCAGGTCCCCGCGCCCCAATGTGCCTTCAGCATGGTTTTCCAGGCTTCGGAAGCGGTTCGCTATTTCCTGGTTTTCATGGTTGAGCAGGCCCTGAACCAGG
The DNA here is from genome assembly GCA_014240165.1 of Myxococcales bacterium. Lineage (GTDB taxonomy): Bacteria > Myxococcota_A > UBA9160 > UBA9160 > UBA4427 > JAZXM01. The sequence goes on from JAAZXM010000070.1 coordinate 3,192, forward strand.
GTCGAGATCCCGCGAAGCAGGCTCACCAATTGCGTTCTGACTCGCTACTGTTCGTAATCGGCCCAAAAATGAACGAGCCCCTACAGGAGAAAAGCATGTTTAGCCACGTGATGGTGGGTGTGAGCGATATTGAACGATCGAAGCAGTTCTACGATGCGGTTTTTGCAACCCTGGGTCTCGGTCCGGGCGTCGATAACAAAGGCCGATATTTTTACATCAGTCCGGGTGGGGTCTTTGCGATCACTGTTCCGATCGACGGTGCGTCTGCCAGCCACGGTAACGGAAGCACGATCGGCTTTCAGGTCGAATCCGCAGAGCAGGGCAATGCTTGGCATGCAGCTGGGGTTGCAAGCGGGGGTGCTGCCATAGAGGACCCGCCGGGCCTTCGCGAAAATGGGATGTATCTGGCGTATCTCCGCGATCCCGACGGAAATAAGATCTGCGCCCTCTGTCCGCCAAGCTGATGCGCTTCTATGAATAGGGTTCGCATGAGGGTAAGCGGGGGCCGAATTGGGGGGCTGCTGAGCGTGGCCCTCACGATCGGGATGACGCTTGCGGGCTGCGGCGAAGAGGCTGAGCGCTTTCTCACAGCGCCCGCGAGCCGTGGTTCCATCGAAGCGACGGTGAGCGCCACGGGCACTCTCAATCCAGTGCATATGGTCGAGGTGGGCACCTATGCCTCCGGCCGCATTGAGAGCGTCGAGGTGGACTACAACTCTCCCGTGACTGAGGGGCAGTTGGTGGCCAAGATCGACCCCGCGAATGCGTTGGTGCGTGTCCAGAAGGCCCGAGCCAACGTGCTTTCTGCCCAGGCGCGTCTGATGGGTGCCGAGGCCGATCTCAGCCTCAAGAGCGAGCAACTCGAGCGTCAGGAGGCGCTTCTCGCTGAAACCACCGTCTCCCGGGATCGCTTTGAGTCATCCGAGACCGCCCACGCCCAGGCATCCGCCCAGGTGAAGATCGAACGGGCGCAGCTTGCCGAGCGCGAGGCCGAGTTGGAGGATGCCAACGTGAACCTTGCCCATACAGAGATTCGTTCACCCGTGGATGGAATCGTTCTCTCCAGGAACGTCAATGTGGGTCAGACGGTCGCGGCGAGCTTTCAGACTCCGACCCTATTCTTGATCGCCCAGGACCTGCGGCAGATGCAGGTCAATTCGGATGTGTCCGAGGCGGATATCGGTCTTGTTGCGCCGGGTCAGCGGGCGCGCTTCAGCGTGGATGCCTTTCCCGAGCGGGTCTTCGAAGGGATAGTTCGTCAGGTGCGAAACTCGCCGATCTCGGTGCAGAACGTGGTCACCTACGACGTGGTGGTGGATGTCGACAATTCAGACCTTCTCCTTCGCCCTGGCATGACGGCGACCCTGACGATCATTACGGCCACGCGGGACGACGTCCTCAAGGTTCCGCGCCGGGCGCTCCGTTTTCGCCCGCGCGGCGAACGTTCGGCGGTTTCGAGCGGCCCACTCAGGCGCCTATGGGTGGAGAAGGAAGCGGGGCTCGCCGAAGCGATCGAGGTACACGTGGGGCTGGGCGACGATGAGTTCATCGAGGTGTCCGGGGCGAGCCTCGAAGAGGGTGATGCCATCATCCTGGGCTATTGGCGAGAGCCGTGACTGAGGTCATCGAGACCCGTGGCCTGAAGAAGGATTTCGCGCGCGGCGATGTCCGGGTACACGCTCTCAATGGGATCTCTGTTTCCATTGCACCGGGCGAGTTTGTGGCCATCGTGGGCAAATCGGGCTCGGGAAAATCGACCTTCATGAATATCCTCGGCTGTCTCGACCGGCCCAGCGAGGGCAGTTATTTCCTGGACGGCCAGGACGTGGCGGGGCTCTCTGCCGACGAGCGAGCCGAACTGCGAAGTCATAAAATCGGTTTCGTTTTCCAGGCCTTCAACCTGATTCCCCGGACCTCGGCCTTGGAGAACGTCGAGTTGCCCCTGATCTACAACGGGATTTCGCGGGCCGAGCAAACTCGGCGGGCGCGGGAGTCGTTGGATAAATTGGGGCTTGGAGAGCGGGTCGATCATCATCCAAGTGAGCTTTCCGGTGGTGAGCAGCAGCGGGTCGCCATTGCGCGCGCCCTGGTGAACCGCCCCAAGCTTCTGCTCGCCGATGAACCCACGGGTAACCTGGATTCACGCACCAGTCTCGAGATTATGAGCATTCTCGAACAACTCAACCGGGGCGAGGGTCTGACAGTCATTCTCGTCACCCACGAGGACGATATCGCGGCCTTCGCCGACCGCGTGCTGACCTTTAGCGATGGCGAAGTGGTGTCCGATGAATCTGGGGCGCGCGCCGGGAAGAGAGTTCGGGCAGATGGGCCCGATCAGGAGACGCGTCCGTGAAATTTCTCCGAATGACCCTGACAGCGGCTTTTCGCGCCCTTCGTCGCAACAAGATGCGCTCGGCCCTGACGATTCTCGGCATCGTCATCGGTGTGGGTGCCGTCATCGCTACGGTCGGCCTTGGGCAGGGGGCGGCCGCCGCGGTTCAGGATCAAATTCGCAGTCTGGGGACCAACCTTCTGATCGTGGTTCCTGGAACCCAGCGGCGGGGCGGGGCGCATTCGGGGTGGGGCGGCGCTTCGACACTTTCGGTGCTGGATGCGCGCGCCATCGAGCGTGAGAGCGCGGGTGTTCGGGCGGTCAGTTACGTGCGACGGGGTAGTGCTCAGGTTCTCTACGGAAATCAGAACTGGAGGACGACGGTTCAGGCGACCACCCCATCGTACCTCTACGTGAGTGACTCAGAGGTGAGCCAGGGAGAGTTCTTCGACGATCGGGATATGAAGATCGGCGCGCGTGTGGTCGTGCTGGGCGAGACCCTTGTGAGCCAACTCTTCGAGGCTGGCGAGGACCCCATTGGGGCCGTGCTTCGCATCAAGGATACTTCGTTCCGAGTAATCGGTGTGCTCGAGTCCAAGGGGGGGTCGAGTTTCGGCGATGATCGGGATGATCTCGTCCTCATGCCCTTTACCACCGCTGAGCGGCGGGTGCTCGGCACGACAGCTCCAGGCGCGGTGCAGAACATCATGGCTTCGGGCCACACGGGCGAAGATGCTCATGGCGTTGCTCTTGAGATCGAAGACATTCTCCGCCAACGCCACGATCTCCGGCCCGATCAGGAGAGTGATTTCACCGTGCATACCCAGGACCAGTTCTCGAGTGCCATGCAGAACGTGACCAAGATCCTGGCCTCGGTGCTCCTGGGTATCGCGTCAATCTCGCTCCTGGTGGGCGGGATCGGCATCATGAATATCTTGCTGGTCTCGGTCACCGAGCGTACGCGTGAAATCGGTATTCGGATGGCCGTGGGGGCGAAGGGGCGGCATATCCTGGTTCAATTCCTCGTAGAGGCGATGATCTTGAGCGTGATCGGCGGCCTGATTGGAATCATTCTCGGGCTGGCGGGCACCCAGGCGATTGCCCACTTCGTAGAGATTCCCTTTGTCTTTTCGCCGGGCACTATTCTCTTTGCGGTTCTTTTCTCGGGGAGCGTGGGCATCTTCTTCGGGTTCTACCCGGCCCGAAAAGCCTCCAACCTCGATCCCATCGCCTCGCTCCGCTACGAATAGACGGTATTGCTGGCCAGGTCCCCAGGCCAATTGCGGGCAGCATAAGTACAGTGCCGACCTCGGACTATGTCCGAAGCCGGCACTGGGATCTTGCCGTGATCAGGGTCCGCTGAAGCGCTGCTCGGCCAGAGCATTTTCCTTGGGGCTGTAATCCATGGCCCCATCGTCTGACCAGTGAGCGAGTTCAGCGCGGCCCACTACGAACCAATGGACCTCGTCGGGCCCGTCCGCCAGCCGCAAGGTACGCTGGCCCGCGTACATGTCGGCCAGAGGGGTCCAATGCGAAACGCCGGTGGCTCCGTGGATCTGAATCGCTTCGTCGATGATCTCGCAGACCCGCACGGGCACCATCGCCTTGACGGCGCTCACCCAGACCCTGGCCTTGGCGTTGCCCAGGACATCCATGGCCTTGGCGGCCTTGAGGACCATCATTCGCATGGATTCGATCTCGATGCGGGCCTTGGCAATTGTTTCCACGTTTTTGCCCAGCATCGCGATGGGCTTGCCGAAGGCCGTCCGCGAAAGCCCCCGTTTGGCGAACAACTCGATGGCGCGCTCGGCGGCTCCGATGGAGCGCATGCAATGATGAATGCGGCCGGGGCCAAGCCGGACCTGGGAGATTTCGAAGCCGCGCCCTTCGCCGAGGAGGATATTTTCCTTCGGAACCCGGCAATTATCAAAGCGAATGTGCATGTGGCCGTGGGGCGCGTCGTCCTTGCCGAAGACCGACATGGGGCCGAGGATCTCGAATCCGGGTGCGTCCGTGGGAACCAGGATTTGGGATTGGCGAGTGTGGGGCGGGCCGTCCGGGTCGGTTTGCACCATGACAATCATGATCTTGCAGCGCGGATCCCCAGCGCCCGAGATGTAATACTTTTCGCCATTGAGCACCCATTCGTCACCGTCGAGCCGGGCCTGGCATGCGATGTTCTTGGCATCCGAGGAAGCGATATCGGGCTCGGTCATCGCGTAGGCCGAGCGGATCTCGCCGTTGAGCAGGGGCTCAAGCCATTGCTTCTTCTGCTCCTCGGTCCCGACGCGTTCGAGAACCTCCATATTCCCTGTGTCGGGGGCGGCACAGTTCAGGCATTCCGAAGCCAGCGGGTTCTTGCCGAGTTCCGTTGCGATATAGGCATAGTCGAGGTTCGAGAGGCCCTGCCCGGTGGCGTCGTCGGGGAGGAAAAAATTCCACAAGCCCTGCGCCTTGGCTTTGGCCTTCACGCCATCGAGGAGTTCGAGCTGGCCCGGGGCCCACGACCATCGCTCTTCGCGATTCTCGCCAAGTTTGAAGAACTCGGCGGTGATCGGCTGGACCTCGTCTCGGATGAAGGCCTTGACCTTTTCATAGAGAGGTTTTGCCTCCTCCGACATCCGGAGATCGAACATCTCGTCGACGCTTTCAAGACCAGCCATACAGGACTCCTTCGAATTCTCTTCGACCACAGCGGGGATCGATTGTGATGAAATATTTCTCGCGAATCTCGCACCTGGGCGGCGAGAGGCGAACCACTATTTAATGCGAATGCATGAAAATGTCGCTTTCGCAGGATAACATGAAATGGTGATCTGACCAGCCCCCGAGGAGGACGAGATGCCTCGCAATGCCGATGCGACCCGTGCCCAGTTGATCCGATCCGCCGAGCGTCTCCTCGCCGACCGAGGCGTCGACGCGGTTTCGCTGAGGGAGATCAACCGGGAGGCCGGCCAAAGGAATGCCACAGCTCTGCAATACCATTTTCAGGACCGGCCGGGTTTGATCCGAGCGATCCTCAGAAAACACGAAGGTCGCATCGAAGAGCGGCGGATGAAGCTGCTCGAAGAGATCGAGAGAGCAGGTCGGCGAAGTCTTCAGGGCTTTGCGGTCGCCTTGGTTCTGCCCGAGGCTGAAAAGCTTTCGGACCGGGATGGCGGAAGAGCATATCTACGGATCGTGGCGCAATTGGTGAACAGCTATAAGCCGGCCGTCGATCCGCTCGAAGAGGTCTACGCATCGGAAAGCCTGAAACGTTGGCGAGGGCTCGTCGAGCCCCAGATGTCACCGGTGGCTGTCTATCCACTTCATAGCCGCTTCACGGCTTTGCGGATCATGTTCGTTGAACTCGCCCGGCGCGCGGAGATGTCTCGGCGCAAGGATGATCGGCTTTTCGCGAGCCACCTGGTCGATATGGTCGCGGCCATTCTGGGCGCACCGATTTCGAGCGAAACCGAGGCCCTGCTCGCGGAGCGCGCTCGGCGCTGAAGAGAGGGCCCGGCTGGTTTTCTTCATCGGTCAGCGGTTGCCGAGTGGCTTGGTTTTCGCGGCTGATCCGCCGCCGTTTTCCTCGGATCATGCCATTGTGGGCTAGCGGCCGAACAACCCGCCGATTCCCTTCTTGCCCCCGATTTTATCGAGGAGTCCGCCGGATTCGCCTCCAGCCCCTTCAAGCATCCCGCCGGTGGCCTTGTTGAGCTCTTTGCTCACAAGGGCCTTTGCTTTGTCCTCGAGCACGCCAGCCGCAACCCGTGAGAGAGAGGCGACCACGGCCTCCTCGTCCACGGTGATCTCGAAGTTGTCCAGGGGCCCGCGTAGTCGAACGGGGATCTCCAACTGATCCACAGGCAGGTTCTGGCCCGAGAAGGTCACCGTGGTGTTGTTTGCCGTAATGGTTAAGGGGAGATCGATCCATGCGCCTTGCCTGTCCTCGATATTGCCTTCGAGCCGAATATCGACGGTGCCGCCCGAAACCTTTCCATGTTTGGAACTGAGTTGGTCCGCCAACGCGTCGGTGGGGAGATTCGTCAGGGCAATGCCCAGATGATTGACTCCGCCACCCGCAGAGGCGCTCCCCACCTCGAGCGCCAAGTCGATGGTTTTATCCTGGGATCGGATGCTCATTGAGGGACCCTGCTCGATGAGGTGGGGTTGGGTCGAGAAATTTCGGACTTCGATATCGAGGAGCTGGTTTTCGAGGAGCGAGGTGGTGGTATTGGGGGCGTGGATCTGGTCGATCTGAAGAATGGGGGAGCCCTGAATGAGGTGGTTGGCACTGATATGGGTGTAGCCCTGGGCCTGTATTTCGCGCTCGAGCCATTCCTCCAGGGTCTGGGTTTCGGCTTGCTCGGTGGAGGCATCTCCGGGCAGAGGGTTCGCCAGCCGATCCATGAGGTCTCCGGCGCCGCTGTTCGACACCGTATCGATCCAGCCCTTGACCTGGCTCATTCGCTTTCGCCAATCGTCCGGCTGGGCGAGGTAGCCGTCGAGCCCCTTGCTCTGCTCGCCCTCGCTTTCGGACGGCGGCGGGGGAGGGCTCTCGAAGAGCTCACCCGGGGTCTGCCGTGTGGCCCCATGCTCAGCGCCATCAATTTCGATCGCATCGATTCGCACCCGCTTGCGCAATAAATCCGCTGCGCTGATGTCCATGGTGATCCGGTTGGCGCGAAAGAGATCGGTGGTCAGCGCGTTGGGGTCGGCTATGGCGAGGCCGGTCAGGGAGAAGGCCCCGGCTTGTAGATCAATGGATGCGGAGCCAATGTCCACCGTGGCGCCGTTGGCCCTCTCGAGTGCACTCTGAAGCCAACCCGTCGCCAATGGCCCACTCAACGCCACGATTCCGCCGTAGATCGCACCCAAAAGGATCACCGCAGCGATCACCCCCGAGCGGCGGATGGGCGCCGGTTTGGACTTCAAGAGTTCCGCATATCCCGAGGTGGGCACAGAGCCGAGTAGAGTTCTGATCAGGAGCCGGGTGGCGGGATTCTCCAGCATTGCGTTGAAGGCGTCGGAGTTGGCTTCAGCGTTGGCGAGTCGGGTACGAATGCCAGCCACGGCCTTGACCAGAGCCAGTCCCATGGCGCTGCCCAAAAGGCCGCCCATGACCAGGCCCCCGGATGTCACGTAGTACTCGAATCCAAATAGGGCGAGAACGGGTGCGTTGATGAGTGCGGTGAAGAGGCCTTGTAGAGGCCCATCCAGGAGCAGGCGTCCCAATGAGAAAGTGAGAGGCATCAGGAGCAGCGAGAGGAGTTTCGCCACCAGGCCAGCACCGGCCGCCAATGCCAGATTGCAATTCAAAATAAGGAGAAGGAGGGAAAGCAGGGCGATGCTGCCCGCGGCCTGGGTGAACCCCGGCATGAAGCCCAGCATGCCGCCGACGATGCACGCCAGGAAGAGCTGCGCCGGCGAGGCGCTTCCGAGGAGGATCTTGGCCACTTTTTTTTGCAGCATTTTGATTTCCAGTTCTGGTGGAGTCCGGCCCGGCTCGCCCCTATGGCCTGCTCGGGCTCATTTCGTAGTTTGCCGAGCGTAGGTCGGGCCTATAGCCGCCCTTTCTGCCCGTCATTCGTTTCTCGCGCCAGCCACCGGCTTCGGGCCGGGCTTTCTCGCTACCGGGGCGCTGATCGTCGTGGTGGGTTAGGGCTCGTTGTAATGAGATTTGAGAAAGGTGATCAGTTGGTCGGCCCAGCGACGTAACATCCGTTGGGCATCGCTTTTGTTGGTCACCCGATTGCTCCAGGAGAGTCGCCCTTTGCCCTGGCGCACTGTTTGGCGATCGGCGGCGCGGCCTAGGATATCACCGCTGAGAGAATCGTAGAGTTCCATGTAAAGCGTGGCGGAGCCGGCACTGGTCGTGAACGTTTTGCTGCGACCGGATGTGAGATCGTCCGGTGCGGTGATATCCAGGTCGATAATGGCTGCGCGCACCAGCAGGACATCTTCGGCCGCGCCGTTGACCACCTTGAAACCTGCCGCCTCGAGGCGGTCGGTAAATACGGTTTTGAATAGCGCGGCGACATCTGACTTGATGCGCTCCATGTCTTTTGCGGATACCCGGCTCGTGGTATTCCGGTTCTGATCTCGTTTCCAGTTCGCCCGGAAAGCAACAGTGGGATCGAGGAGAGCGATTCGCTTGAATACACCGAAATCCGCGTTCGGATCAATAAAGGCCATGGCCACGGTTGTAGACTCTACGGGGACAAGGTTCTCGTCGAAATGCGGGCTCGCGGAACCTGAGGGGGTCTCTTCGCCGTGTACGGGGACGCTTGCGAGGAGAAGTGCTCCGAGTGCTGTCACCAGAGTAGACGAAAAGTGCAGGTTGACTCTCTTCACGGCGTTCTCCTCTTGCGAATTGAGGTCTGACCTGGGTCGCTCCCGAGACCCAATTCGGACAGTCCCGACAAGGGCCAAAGCTACACGATTATTTTTTGTCGATGTAGTGGGCCGGGCTAATTCATTGGAAGGGTTCTGCCCGGAGCCAATGTCGGCTGGTTTCACGAGCGAATAGATCCCGCGAGCGTCGGGGCGACTCTTCTCTCGACGAGTTTTTGCTAATTCTGCCGGATCGTTTGGAAAGAGTCGGATAGAGCTCGACCACACAGCATTGGTCGAAATCGGGTTCACATCGCCGACGGCGAGGCCTGCCGAGTGACAGGGGGATCTCCAACCTCTAGACACAGGATCAGGGCTGGGCGGAGTGGCCCGGCTCGGGCGGGCCGACGCTTGGCACGACCGGCATGAAAAGCATCATGAGTGGCCGTAAAATTCTCGGAGAGGCCGAAATCGCGTCCACAGGGCTGGCTGCGGTTTCACCGGCTTCGGTCGAGACCGAATTCTTCTGCCAATCCCCTGACCAATACCCGCGCCGCAGTCTCGTAGAGGGTACGACTGGACACGCTCACATCGGAGTTTTCGTCGAGGTAGGACCTGGTGAGAGGGAACTCTTCGTTCGTTCTGGCTTTCAAGAAAAGTTTCATCTCTTTGTGAACCCCGTCCAGATATCGATCTGGAAGGGAAACGGAGAGAGAGCGGCTCATGAAGTCTGCGAGGTTGCACCAGATGAGCATGGCGGTTTGGAGGTCGACGCCTTCCTGGTCAGCTGTCTGCAAAAAGTCCTCAAAGCGGACAAAGAGCGGAAGGGGAGGAGAATTACTTTGAAAGCAAAGGCCACCGTACTTCAGTTGGAATAACGAGGAGTCCAGGGAAAATTCTTCGAGCCAATCCTTGTAGTCGAGCAGGAATCGAAGCAGGTATGAGCAGAAGTCGCCGCTCGGATGGTTATCCAGGAACTCGGCTTCTTTGATAAGTCTCTGGGTTACGGATGACCTGAGTTGCTCAAGGCTCGTGAAGTAGTGGTAGAGCGAGGTGGGCGCTACACCCAGCACCTCGGCCACTCGCGTAAACGATAGCTCCTCCTCGTCGAGTCTCTGGGCGACATCAAGAATTGCATCCCTGGATATGAGACTCGGCCTGCCTCTTTTCATCTTCTCTTGCCTGCCATGACTGGTTTGCGGGGTTGGTGCGGTGAAAAGAGCCCTGGTCGGGGCGATCGACTTCTTGCTTGTCCCGTCGAATCTTCCGGTTGGCGTCCTGCCTTTACGATGTGAAGCTTACTCTGTGGCAGTTATTATTTTATGACAGTCGTGGCAGTAGGTGGAGATTATTTGCTGCGTTGTAGGGGGTTGACCTAAGTGTACCTCCGTCACTACGCATTGATTGCGCCTGGCTTGCCTAAAAAAATTGGTTGAGTCTCGATCGCGGCGTGAGTCGCTTTTGGCGCTCAAGCGCTGCCTATAGGGAGCCCAGTTCCTCGGCGAAAGTGGTCAACGATGGGGCTTCGGGCTGTCCGATCAGGACGAGGTGACTTTCTGGCGACTTCACTTCCGCGCCGGTCACACGCCATCTCGGGCCTACGGTTTGGATATCGAAGCAGCGGGCGTCTTCGCCCGGACGTCGGCGCAACCAGACTGAACCCTTCATCCTGTACAGGCTGCTGGGTAGGCGTTCCAGTTGTTCGAAGAACGCCGATTCTGGTAGGGGGAGAGGCCAGGATAGGGTTTCGGTCGTAAAAGCAGGATGCCGATCGTCGGCCTCCTCGAGTGGGGGCCGTGCCCCTCGAACTGCAGCTCCAAGAAGAATATCCGCCGCTGTGGTCGCGGCGTCCTGAAATAAATCCTCATAAACCAGCACGGGGCGGCCGGGCACCATATCACCGACTTTCTCGATGAGTTTCCGTATGTCGGTGTTGGCGTCGGCCTTCGTCAACACGACAAGGTGAGCGGCAGCCATTTGGCGTGCGATCAGCGCGGCCGTGCCTGGCTCAGCTGCGTTGGCTTCCAAGGAGCGCGCATCGACGACGCCGACGATGCCATCGAGTGTGGTGCCGGGAATATTGGCCACTGTTTGGGCGATGCCGACGGGGTCTGCGATGCCACTTGCTTCGATGACGACAGCGTTGGGCTTTTTCTCCCGTGAGCTGATTTCCTCGAGCGTTTTCTGAAGGTCCATTTGGAGTGCACAGCAAGCGCAGCCATTCTGAAACTCGATCGTCTCGGCGTCTCGTGAGCGAACTCGAGCGGCGTCTACGTTGATTGATGCCACGTCGTTGACTATGGCCGTAATTTGAAGCGTGGTTTGCTCCAGAAGTTGGCAAAGGAGGGTAGTTTTCCCGGCCCCGAGAAAACCGGTCAGGACGGTGACCGAGAGATCATCTCCAACGAAGGAGGGCAGGGCCCCGCCGATTCGGTCATTTTCGAAGCCCTGACCCTGGGAAGGCGGCCCACCCAGCGTTTGCAGGAAAATTTCCCAGGCGGCTTCTCGATGGTCGTCGCTTGGCAAGGTCTTCATGCTTCATCCGCCCGCAAGTTGACCTCACCCCCCAGGACGGTTCCGCGAATGGGGATGTCTTTAAGCTTGAAAGGATCGACCTCGAAGGGGTCATCATCCAGGATGGTAAAATCAGCGAATTTGCCTGCTTCGATGCTTCCCAAGACATCGTCTTTGCGAAGAACGAAGGCTGCATCCACGGTGATGGCGCGTAGCGCGCGTTCCACGGAGATCCGCTCGCCTGGGCCCACGACAGTTTCGTTGTCCGCGCCGAGGCGATTGACCGCAATCCATGCAGCAGTCAGGGGGTGCATGGGCGCAACGACGAGGTTGTAGTCGGAGTGGAGGGCAAAGGTGGCACCGGCGCTGACCAGGGATCCGAGGCGCGCGGTGGTTTCCGATCGATCGGGGCCGAAGCCGCTATCCGCGTGGATCTTCGACCGGTAGTGCACGAAATAGGGATTGACGCTGGCGAGGCCGCCCAGGGCAGCCAGGCGCTTGGCCTGAGCGGGCGTACTGATGCAATAATGCTCAATCGTGAAGCGGTGGTCGAAGCGCGGCGCGATATTCTGAAGTGCGTTCAAGGTATCGAGGGTCATGTCAACGGTTTCATCGCCATTGGCGTGGGAATGGATTTGGATGCCGTTCTTCCAGAACGGCAACATCCGCTCGACCATGTCTTGCCAGGGCACCTCTCCCCTCAAGCCCTCTTCACCGTCGAGGTAGCCGGGGAAATTCAGGCGCAGGGTCATCGAGGGGTAGGAGCCGTCGTTGACGTATTTTACCCCGTGGAGCGCAAGGCGATCGGTCGCTCTTTCCTTCATGCTCGAATAGAACTCCATGAAGTCATCGCCGAATTCTTTCCTGACCCGACTTTCAAATGGAACCATCAGCATGCGAAGGGGCAGGTCTCCGGCGTCGATGGCGCGCTGATGATCGCTCCACTCCCGTTCGAAGGATTCTACTCCGTAGATCATGTCGGCGGTGGTTGTGACGCCGCTGGCAACGGCGACCTGACCCTGAAGTTTGAGTGATTTCAAGCCAAAGCCGGATTTGTAGAGCAAATTTCGGACCGGGCGCGACGCCACTGCTGTGGCTTCTGTTTCGATGAACCAGCCGTTCAGGCTGCCATCGGGAAAACGACCCAGGCCATGAATTCGGCTGTCCTTGTCGACGCCGATCAGCTTGATCATGGGGGTGTTCGTGTAAACGATATGGGGTGCGTAGGCGATCACCCAAAGCGGAACATCCGCTGAGATCTCGTCCAGCAAGGTTCGGTCGAGATGCCCCTGCTGCGCGCCGGGGTCGTATCCCCAGGCGACAATGGGTTCGTCGGGGCCCGCTTTGTGCTTTGTCACGAGGCTGCGCAGATGTTCAATGACTGAGGCGCGGTCCGGAAACGCCTCCAGTCGGTTGCCTTCCGGGTCGGTTGAAGCGATGGGGCCTACGTAGTTGAGGCCCATATAGGTTCCGGAAAGTCGCAGGTGAGTATGGGGGTCGATGAATCCGGGCATCAGGACACGACCCGCAAAGCTGTCGTCAATTTCGTGAGGCGAACGCCGGAGCCAGGGCTGCATGCTCTCGAGAGACCCAACCGAGACGATTCGGCCGCCACTGACGGCAACGGCAGTCGCCTCCGGCCGGCCCGGATCCATCGTGCGAATTTTTGCTGCGGTGAAAACTCTCAATTTTTCCAATTCGTCTACCTCGATCGGGTCGCGGAGAAAAAAAGCAGGAGTAAAAGGCCGAGGGTTCCATCAAAAACGCTTCCGGCGAGCAAGAGCCATGTCCCGATGCCGTGCCACGCCATTTCGAGCCAAATCCCCGCGACACTCAACTTGCCCAGAGCGGCGGCAAGGATCAGCGCGGAGTATCGCTCAGGTGCTCGGGCGGCGACCCAATACCCGGCCCCCATGGCGACGACCATCGACCAGATCATGTAGTGGTAGCGGAGGAAGATTCCCTCGAGCGGCTCCTCGAAGCCGTACAGAAGGGTGGTGTTCAGGTCGGGCAACGCCAAGGCTGCACTCCCGGCAAGGAGGTTGACCACCGCGGTGATATAGAGGGCCACCGTGGCGACCCGCGATGAAACGGCAAACATCCTTTCTCCTTGTCCTGAATCCGAGGCGAGTTCGCGGTCCGATCTGTTTTTATCAGGGAAGGGGGATTCGACTCTTGGCTTGAATTGAATGCCTAGGTTCCCCTGAGTTTCTCGAGAAGGCCGCTCAATTCCTCGTCCTCCAATCCCTGGGCCGAAAATCCAGTTCGATGGATCAGTCCGCCGAAGCGCTTGAGCATTTCGTCAATCACATGGTCGGGCTTGCCGACGATGGCGAAGGTGTCGATCATTTCGTCTGTAATGAGATTCGCCATTTCATCCGTCTCGTGTAGACGGTTGAGTGCAATGAGTTCATCCTGGAGACCGCCCCAGCCGTGGATTTCGAGCACAGGCCGATAGGCGACCGTACATCCGTAAAAAGCAATTCGCCCTCGGATAAAAGAAACGGCGCGCTCGATTCCCTCATCATTCACGCCCGCGGCGAGCATCGGAGCGTAGTCGAGTTCGAAGTCCTTCAGGCTGACACCACGCTCCTCGAGTCCCTCTTCAACCGCTGGAATCGTCACCTCGCGCATATATTTCTCGGTCGTAAAGGGGTGCATGATCATGCCATCGGCGACGCGGGCGGCCACCTTGGTCATCAGGGGGCCTGTGGCCGAGAGCGCTATCCGCGGGCGAGGGCCAGTGGTGTCGTCGGGTTTGAACGTGTCTGGCATTAAGGTGTGCTGATAATACTCACCGACATATTGCAGGCGCTCGCCCTTGTACCAGCAATCGAAAATGGCCTGCATCGCCTCGATGAATTCGCGCATCTGCCGGGCTGCTTTATGCCACGGCATGCTGAAACGGCGCTCGATATGGGGTCTCACCTGGGAACCCAGGCCAAGCACGAAGCGACCATTGGAGAAGGAGTTGAGGTCGTGGGCGAGAATGGCCATCGACATGGGGTTGCGCGCAAATGCGACGGCCACCGAAGTGACCAGCTCTATGCGCGTTGTATTGGCTGCCGCCAGGGCAAGGGGCATGAAGGGATCGTGGTTGAGTTCAGCCAGGCGCAGGCCGTCGTAGCCGAGGCCTTCAAGGCGGGCTGCCTCGGCCGCAACCTGCTTCATATTCGCTGGGAGGATGGCGTCGACTTTCATTCAAGGTTCTCCATTGGCCGCTTCGAGTATCGAGTACTCGACCTTGCTGGGAAGGCTTGATCCGCATCGATGATATCCCCTCCTTGGCGACCGTACAGGGAGTAGGCCATTTAGGTTCGCGGTATGGGTGCCAGCGCAGATGAAAGTGTTTCGGCGGAGCGAAGGGTCCTGCACCGGTCTCGCGATTGGCTAGGGTCTCAATTCGACCCGGGGGCAGGGCAAGGAGGATTCAAGATGGCGCAGCGCTTCGAGGATAAGGTGGTCATCGTGACGGGCGCGGCGGGGGGGATCGGCCTGGCGGCGGTAGAGCGCTTTGCACGGGAGGGCGCGCGGGTAGTCGCGGTGGATCTTCCGGGAACAGCGCTGGACCTGGCGCTGGACGCGGCCAAGGCTGCCGGGAGCGAAGCGGTGGTGGTCGAGGCCGATGTCACGAGCGCCGAGGATGTCCAGAATTACGTGGACCAGGCGGTGGAGCATTTTGGCGGGGTGGACGCTCTCTTCAACAACGCGGGCATAGAGGGTGCTGTTTGTCCACTCGACGAGTACCCACTCGAAGTTTTTGAACAGGTCATGGCCGTGAACGTCACCGGTGTTTTCCTGGGCATGAAATCTGTCGTACCCGCGCTTCGGGCGCGTGGAGGCGGGGCCATTGTCAACACTGCATCGGTCGCGGGACTCTCGGGAAACTCAATGATCCCCGCATATGTCGCGAGCAAGCACGCGGTGGTCGGCCTTTCGCGTTCAGGCGGGCAGACGTATGCCGCAGAGGGGATTCGCGTCAACGCGATCTGCCCCTCTCCGATCGAAACCCGAATGATGCGGTCCCTGGAGGAGGGTTTGGATCTCGAGTCGATGGAGACGGCCAAGGAGTTGATGACGGCTTCGATTCCCGCAGGTCGCTACGGATCGCCGGAGGAAGTGGCTGGGCTGGTGGCCTTTCTTTGCAGCGAAGAGGCCGCGTATATCAACGGCAGCGTGTATACGATCGACGGGGGAATGACCCCGAACTGATCGTTGCCCCAGATGAACTCGCGGCCCGTACTTTGGTTCCTGGCTGTCGTCCACCCGCGCGCCTGCCGTTCGGGATTTGTCCCGACAACGCCTGCGCTCTGCCTCGACGAGCCTAATCCGAAGGCTTGAGCCGATCGAATACGGGCGGGAGTTCATGGAGCTCGGGAAGAACCTGCTTGGCAAAGAGCTTCATGCTCTTCTCGGCTTCCTCGATCGGCATCCCCGCATAACTGAAAACACCGGTGTAGGAATCCATGTAGGTTCGGTTCTGCAGGTCCACGATTTTCTCGAAGACCTGTTCGGGGGTGCCATAGATCTGCAGGCCAACGAAAAAGTCTTCCATGTCCTTGAGCCCGCCTGGCGCGACCAGTCGATCGTACATGAGGCCATGGTGCTCGTAGCCTGGCGTGTCCTTGAGGTGCGGCTTGTCGAATTCATAGTGCTGAACGATTGAGTCGAAGTATTTTCCGATGTAATGGTGCGCCATTTCCTCGGCGCGCCCCGAATCTTCATC
>JAAZXM010000071.1 GCA_014240165.1 Myxococcales bacterium
CTACACAGGCCTCCACACAGGCCCCTTCACAACAGGCCCCTGCACAGGCCTCTACACAGGCCTCTTCACAACAGGCCCCTGCACAGGCCCCTACACCGGCCTCTACACAGGCCCCTACACAACAGGCCCCTAAGCCCGCAAAGGCGGAGAAGACGGTTTCCCTGCCCTCGGCACCGGAGCCGGAAGAGGTTCACCATCCCTCTACTCCGCCGCCTCCTGCCATGCCCCATTTCAAGGCCGGAGCGGCGCGTTGGTACCCGCCCGAAACCCGACCCGGCAAGTGGGAGTGGGTCGAACTGAATACGGGTGAATGGATCAAGGGCACCATCGACGGAATCCGCAACGACAAGATGGATTTCGACAGCGATAAATTCGACGATTTACACCTCAAGATGAGCGACGTGGTGCAAACGCGTTCTTCGCGAACGAATACCTTTGTTTTCACCGACCAGCGCGTCGTGATCGGCATTGGGCAAATTACCCCAAGCGAGGTCATCATCGAGAGCGAGGGCAAGGAGCTTCGCTTCGCACGCGACGAACTCGTCTCGTCTGTTGTGGGCGACCGAAGCGAGCTGAAATTGTGGTCGGGCAAGGTGGGCCTGGGCGTCTCTTCCAGCTCGGGCAACACGAACCAAATGACCGCCAACCTCCAGGCGAGTCTAAAGCGTCGAGGAGCGTTCCTTCGAGCAGAAGCCCTCTACTATGGGAATTTCGGTCAAACCAGCGGCGAAACGAATGTCGACAATCAGCAAGTCATGGTCCAGGCCGACCTCTTCATCAGAGACCGCTTCTTTTTGATACCCCTCAGCTTCGACTATTACAGGGACCCATTTTCAAATATCGAATTACGGGTCAAGCCCGGCGCAGGATTCGGCTACCAGATCAAACAGCAGGCAGATCTCGAATGGGAGGTCATGGCTGTCGGGATCTATCAGCATGTTGATTTCGACTCACCAGAGATACCCAGTTATGACTCTTTTGCTGTCTCATTGGCAACCAGTGGCCACTGGGATATCACATCGGATATTACGCTCGATTCCTCCTACTCGATCACGATTCCCAGCTCCAGAAGCTCGAACATCGATCAGCAAGCGATCATCAAATTCGAAATAGATGTCACGAAATACATCACCCTGAACACGACGCTCAACTGGACCCGAATCGGCGACCCCATGCCGCTGGTTGACGGCACTCTCCCCGAAAAGGATGACCTTCTTCTGAGCTTTGGAATGGATTTGAATTTCTGACCCACTGGCGCGAAGACAGTCGAGAGGAATCTGTATGGCGCTTCAGCTCTCCACGGATGAACTGCTCACCACCACGCGAACCGTTCGCAAACGACTCGATTTCGAAAAGCCGGTTTCCCGCCAGATCATCCAGGATTGCCTCGACCTCGCCCTCCAGGCGCCCAACGGCTCGAACCTCCAGCAATGGCGCTGGCTCGTCGTAGACGACCCCGAGCGCATAGGGCGCCTCGCGGCGCTCTACAACGAGGCCATCGCAGAGTATTCAAAGCAATACATCGAAGAAGGCTTTTCCAAGGCGCCCGGGGTCGACCCGGCCTTCGATCGCATGAATGAATCCGTGGCGCACCTGGCGGAAAACCTTCACCGATCGCCCGCCCTCGTGATTCCCTGCATGCCAGGCCGAATGGAGAACGCGGGAATCTTCGACCAGTCGAGCCAATGGGGCTCGCTGCTACCCGCGATTTGGAGTTTCATGCTTGCCTTACGTAGCCGCGGGCTCGGGAGCGCCTGGACCACGGTGCACCTGCACCGCGAAAAAGAAGCCGCGGAACTTCTTGGCATCCCCGAAGGCCGCTGGACCCAGGCAGGCCTCTTCCCCGTGGCCTACACCCTGGGAAACGACTTCAAACGAGCGCCCCGAAAAACCGCTGAGTCTGTCATTCGCTGGAATGGCTGGTAGGAGATCATCATGTTCGAACTCACCGGGAAGGTCGCACTCGTCACCGGAGCGGGCCAGGGAATGGGCGCGGGCATTGCGCGGGCCCTCGCCCGCCAGGGTGCACGAGTGGCAGTCAATGACCTCGACGAGGCGCGGTCGGAGGTTGTCGCCAAAGCGATCCATGACCAGGGATCGGAAGCCATGGCCGCTCCCTTCGATGTCACCGATTTGCCACAGGTCGAGGCCGGAGTGGCCTGCATTACCGAAGAATTGGGGCCGGTGGATATCCTGGTCAACAACGCGGGCAATGCCGGCGGGGGCCCCACCATGGAACTCAAACAATTCCGCGAAATGCCCGTAGATGACTGGCGACGTTTTATCGACATCAACCTCTACGGCCCTGCCAACTGCTCCAAGGCGGTCGTGGAGGGCATGTGCCAGCGCGGATCGGGGCGGATCATCACCATTTCGTCAGGCGCCGGACAAGCGGGACTGCCCATCGGGATCACCCTCTATGGTGCGGGCAAGGCGGGTGCCCTGGGCTTCCAGCGGCATCTCGCCATGGAATTGGCGGGTGACGGCGTGACGGTCAATGCCATTGCCCTGGGTCTGATGGACAATGTGGGCGGTGCGGACGTAGTGAAGGGCCTGGCCAGCAGCCAGCCCACCGGACGCCTGGGAACTCCCGAGGATGTGGGCGCCGCCGTCGTCTACCTGGCATCCGATGAGGCCAGTTGGGTGACGGGTCAGGTGCTGGGCGTCAATGGAGGAACATTTCTCCCATGATTCGGGCTCCCTGGGCTCGACTCATTGCGCCCAGGATTGAAGCTCGGGCAGAACCTCCTTGGCGAAAAGCCGAATGCTCTTTTCGGCCTGCTCACCCGTCAAGCCGCCATAGCTGACTTGCACAGTCAGATCGAAGGATCCCAACTGCTTTCGGCGCGCCTCCATCTTCTCGAGAATCTGCTGAGGCGTGCCGTAGGTATTGATATCCACAAAGCCGTCCGCTGCCTCCTGCATTCCTGAGTCCCGAAGCAGTTCGGCATTGTCCGCGTAATCCCCGTAGCCTTTCATCTCCCGGAAATGGTCACTGGCCATCTCGTAGTGTTCCATCACTGTGATGTAGTAGTTGGCCATGTGGCGCCGGGCGAGCGCCTCGGCCTTCTCGGCGCTTTCATCGCAAGAGAGAAAATCGACACAGACGGGCGCAGGCGCCTCTCGCCCCTGGTGCTCGGCGTAGAGTTCGCGATAGCGATCGAAGTGGGGCCGCATTTCTTCCCAGGGTTTCTGGGCAAAGCTCATCATCTTGGCACCCAACCTCGCCACCACCGGGACCGAATCCGAGGACATCCCCACGGCATAGAATCGGTCCTTGAAGCTCGAGTAGGGCCGAGGGCGAAGTTCTGTGCGGCGCTGCTTATAGTGCTTGCCATCCGCTTCCATAACGCCGGTCTCCAGCGCCTCGATGATGATCTCGGCCGCCTCATCGAAGCGATCTCGGGCCTCATTCATATCGATGCCGAAGGTCTCATACTCTCGCAGCGCAAGGCCTCGACCTATTCCGAAGAGCGCTCGCCCCTGGCTCAGATGGTCGAGGACGATCATTCGCTCCGCCACCCGAAGCGGATCGTTCCAGGGCAGGATGACCGCCCCCGTCAGCAGGCCGATCTTTTGGGTCTGGGCAGCCATGTATGAAAGAAATTGCAGATTATCGGGCGACATGGCGTAGTTGAAGAAATGATGCTCTACCGCGCTCAAGGTGTCGAAGCCAAGAGGCTCCGCAAGGCCGGCCAGTTCGATATCGCGCTCCCATGCCGCCTGGTCAGTGGTCGTATCCTCGAAATTCTGAAAGACCATCAATAGGCCGACGTTCATCTCTTCTCCCCTTTCGATTCCGCGCCCTGGGTGGGCTCGGAGTCAGGCTTCTCTCAAGCGTGAGCGGCCGGGCCCTCTCCCTCGGCGCCCGCCAAGTTCTTACGCACCCGCGGCAATACTTGCTGGGCAATGTACTCCATGCGGCGGCTTCCGCTCTCCACCGACTCACCCGGAAATTGCGCCCAGAAATGCACGTCGATGATCTGGGGGTACTCCTTCAGCATCGTCGTCAATGAGGCGACGGCCTGCTCGGCATCCCACAATTCATAGAGCCCTTCGCGGATCGCGCTTTCCGCATCGGCAAAAAGGGGAACCTGATCCGGCGGCCCAAAAGCCCCCCACGAAACGTATTGGTTGGCCTGGTAAAGAACATGCTCCCCAAGCCGATCCGCCTCGGCTTCGGGATCGTCCGCAATGATCCCCCAATTTCCGGCACAAATCGCACCCCGGGCAGGCCCCCCCCCTTCTTTCGCAAGAGCCTCGACGTAGAGATCGTGACCGATCCCCCCGGTGGACAGAAAGCCGTCTCCAAGACGAGCCGCCCGGGCAATCGCCGGCTCCGACATACCGCCCATGAATAGCCGCGGCGGGTTTGCGGCCACGGGCGACACCGCCAGGCCATCCACCTGGAAACGCCGGCCCCGGTGCTCGATGACCTCTCCGCTCCATGCTTTTCGAAGCAGGGCTACGCCCTCCTCCATCAAGCTCGGACGGTGAGAGACCTTTCGACCAAAATAATCGAATTCGAGCTGCCGATAGCCCAGCCCCACACCCAGATCGAAACGCCCGCCGGTGAGTATGGACAGGGTTGCCGAGTCCTCGGCCAGGCGAAGCGGATCAGCCAGGGGCAGGAGCATCAAGTTGGTCCCGACCCGCATGCGCTGGGTCGCTTGACCAATGGCCCCAGCCAGAACCAGGGGGGAAGGGGTATACCCGTCCTCGCAGAAATGGTGCTCCGTGAGCCATATCGAGTCGAAGCCCAGACTTTCGGCCCAGCGTATCTGCTCCAGACTCTGGGCGTAGAGAGCCTCGAAACTTCGCCCGCCTCCTCCGGGATTCCTGAAATCGTACCAGAGACCAAAATTCACTCGCCGCTCAGCCATGGCGCTCCTTACTGTGACAAAGCAGAGGATTGCACAAAATCCGCTGCACCGACCTTCTCCGCCACAAGCTTTGATAGTCGCGACAATCCCCACCCCAATGCCTGGTATCGTTCCGATCTTTCCAGGAAACTCTATCGCCGAACTGTCCTGCATGACCGCCCAACCGGGAGAGAGCATCCATGAAGGATCTTGAACGTATTCTGATCGAGCGCGAATGTGAACGACTCGTGACCGCATATTGCCACTACGTCGACCACGACGAGGCCGAACGTATCGCTGAACTTTTCACCGAAGATGGCGTATGGAAGTCGCCGGAAGCAACGCTCGATGGGCGTGAGGCGATCCGGAAGGCCATGGCCGAGCGGCAGGCCAATGTGGGTCGCATGTCTCGCCATGTCTGCAACAACCTCCTGATCGACATCGTCGACGAAGATCACGCTGAAGGCGTGGTCTACCTGACCCTCTACCGACACGACGGAGAAAAAGGCCGCCGATTCTCTCCCCTGGGAAGCCCGGTCGTGGTGGGGGAATACAGGGACCGCTTCTTGCGTACGGAAGAAGGATGGCGAATCACTCACCGCGAGGCCGCCGCCAGCTTTCTCAAGCGAGAAGACGACTCGACCTGACCTTCAAACCCGGCCTTCACGCCAGGCGGCCGAGCCCGCCATCCACCGGACCGAGGCGTCTGGGCTCTCGCCAAGGGAGCCCGCCTAGGCGAAACTCATGGCGTGGAACCCCGGAAGCGCTTCGAAGCATTGGCGACCCTGCCCCAGGACGAGATCCCTCTCGCAGAGACAGCCCTGTGGATTGCCGCCGAGTCGCGACCTCAAATCGACGTCATGGGGCGCCTCGATGAAATCCATGCGCTCTCCGAACGGATTCGTCCTGCGATCACAGGCGCCCGATCCATGCGAAATCAGGTTGAGCTTCTCAACCGTGCCTTCTTCCATGAAGAGGGCTTCAAGGGAAACTCGGAAGACTACGCCAATCCTCTGAACAGCTTTCTGGACTCGGTTCTCGATACCCGCCGAGGGATCCCCATCACCCTCGCCATCCTCTACCTCGAAGTGGCGCATCGATTGAACTTGCCGGGCGTAGGGGTCGGCTTTCCCGGCCATTTCCTCATCAAGGTTTGCGATGACCATGAAGAGATCATCGTCGACCCCTTCTTCGGCCGAATCCTCAGCCACCAGGACTGCAGGGAACTCTTGCAAAAGGTTGCAGGGAATGACGAGGGCTTCGCCCCGGAATTGCTCGATGCGACCCCGACCCCTGAAATACTCCAGCGGGTGCTGAGAAATCTCAAGCTGCTTCACCTCGCCCAAAAGAACTTCGAGCCCGCCCTTGCATGCAGCGACCGCATTCTTCTCCTGGCCGGAGATGACCTGAGCGAACTTCGCGACCGGGCCTTGATCTACCGCCAGCTTGAGTGCGCCGGCCCAGCCCTCCGAGATCTCGAGCGATATCTTGCATTTGCACCCCAGGATCCCCAGGCAGCCGTCCTATCCCAGCTCCTCGACGAGCTTCGCAGCCAGGCGCGCCGGATCCACTGAGGGTCTGCTTTCGAACACTCGACAAATCCGCCCCCGCCTGAAACCCCTTAGAGTCGGCTCAAAGCCTCCCGGCTCGCCAACAGAGACACGAATTGGTAGTTGTTCTTGCTCAACACCCTGCGAGGAAGCCATGGAAAAGCAGAGCAAACGCGAAATTCCCCAACCTGCTGAACCCACACGGATGCTGAGCGAAGAAGAACTCAGCGCCTACCAGGAAGACGGCGCAATCTGCGCGCGTGGACTTCTCGACTCCGAAACGATTGACCATATGCGAACGGCCATCGAAGAGGTCATCGGCCAGGGCAGCGTGCTCGGGGCCGGCGCCCTCGATCTGGCCGAAAAGGGGTTTCACGGAGATATCTTCGTTTGGAAGGAGCACGATCGTTTCCGCGACCTCGCTCTCTTCTCCTCTTTGCCCCGCCTCGCCAACCAGATCCTCAACAGCCGCCGAATCAACTTCTTCTATGAGCAATTTTTCGTGAAGCGCGCGGGCAGCCCCGTCGAAACACCGTGGCATCAGGACATTCCCTTCTGGCCGGTCTCGGGTAGCGAGATCGTTTCTTTCTGGATCACCCTCGACCCGGTGAGCCGCGCTTCGAGTGGCCTGGAATTTGTCCGGGCTTCGCATCGTTGGGAGCAGCGCTACCAGGCGATCACCCCGAACTTTGACCCGTACATGATGGACAGCGATCTGCCCCCCGCCCCGGATTTCGGCAAAGAACGCGACCTTGAGCCGCTCCTCGGTTGGGATATGGAGCCAGGCGACGTATTGATCTTCGGCCCGGTGGTTTGCCACGGATCCGAGGGAAACGCCTCGAACAGCCGGGACCGCCGCGCCCTGGCTTTTCGCTACAGCGGAGACGATGTCGTCTTCGCGCCGCGCCACGCCACCATGCCCCTGCTCTGGGAGCACGGGCTCGAGCCCGGCGACAGGCTCTCGGGCCCGCTCTTTCCCCAGGTCTGGCCCGAGGTGATCGAATCGGAAATCGCGGAACGCCTGGACGGTCCCGAACCCCCGAGCCCCAAGGCCCTGGGCGAGTTCATGGAACATCTGAAAGCAACCGGCTTTGGGCCCGGCGGCGAAAAGCGCTCGATTTTCAATTGAGCCTCCTCGAAAACGAGAAAGCCACGAGTACGCATCCCCAGTCGGCCTGGCCCAACCCAGTTTCCGGTGAGCACCGTCGGGGACAGACCAGGAACCCATGATTCGCATCCTGGACGGCGGCATGGGGGGCGAAATTCAAAGCCGCAGGCCCGAGGCGGCCCACGGCCTCTGGTCGGCCACCGCGCTGGTCGAAGACCCGGATCTGGTGCTCGATATTCATCACGAGTACATCGAAGCAGGCGCCGAGATCATTACCACCAACACCTACTCGACGATTCCAAGCTACCTCGGCAAGGCGGGTCTCGAGGAACGCGCCGCTGAACTCACCCGGCTCGCAGCCGAACTCGCCCGACGTGCTGCTGATTCAGCCCCGCACGGGGTCGAGGTCGCGGGCTCGCTCCCGCCCCTATCCGAGAGCTACCGCGCAGACCTCGTGCCTGCCCCGGAAGAAGCCTTGCCCATCTACGCCCAGATGGTGACAACCATGGCCGATAAAGTGGACTTCTTTCTTTGCGAGACCATGGCCACGGCGGACGAAGCGCGCCACGCGGCCAGCCAAGCTCTGGCCCTGGGTAAGGGCAAGCCGGTCTACGTTTCCTGGAGTCTCAACGAACGGCCGGGTGCGGGTCTCCGTAGCCTCGAAAGCGTCAGCGCAGCCCATGAAGGGTTGGCCGACCTCGAGATAGCGGGCTTTCTCTTCAACTGCACCCACACTCAAGCCATCGAAGCAGCCCTGGCCGAGCTTCGTCCTCTCACGGATCGACCCATCGGGTGCTACCCGAATCGAATGCAGGACGTGCCCCCGGGTTGGACTCTGGACAATGAGGTGCACACCGGCCTTCGAACGGAATTGAGCATCGAGGTCTACGTCACTTCCATGCTCCGCTGCGCCGAGCTCGGCGCTTCGATCCTCGGTGGCTGCTGCGGGATCGGCCCGGAGTATATTCGGGCGCTCGCGGATCGTATTCGCCCCTAGGCCTCGTCCTGCCGAAGCGGACCGAAGCCCGCTTCGGCGAAAACCGGGCTCAGATCTCCGACTTTCGATCCAAGAGCCCTTTCCCCGTCACCAGGGGCAGATCGAGAACGCTCATCGCTCCCGGTGAAGCCTCCACCACCGCGGGAATAGCGTTCACGATCCGCGTCGCGCTCAAAACCACGCCGCCCACCGCGTGATCGCCGTGCTCATCTTCCATATCGAGTCGGCAAACCATCCGCGGAACCCCCTCGATGAAGATCTCGTAGCCGCCCTCGCTCTGGGGCCAATCCGGCGCCAAGTCGTCATGCATTCGGGTGACATGCTCGACCACGATTCGGGGCTGGCCATCCACCACCCCGCAAACCTCGAAGCGCAGCGCTGCCCGAGTACCCTCGCGAATCACCCCCATGGGCGTATCCAGGTCTCGGGGGGCGGGAAGAGTTTCGAAGCTCTGGGTGATTTCGTCCAATTCCAATCCCAACCCTTGGGCCATCACGCGCACTGCTCCTCCCCAACCCGCGGTCAGAGCGCCGGGGATCAGCAGCAGGGGGATATCGTCCATTTCCTTGCCGAAGCCCATGGTGCCCAAAACCACCTCGGGCTGGTTATAGGTCGCATAATTGACCACCTCTCGGATCCGGATCTGGGTCCACTGCTGGCACATGGAACTCAACGTCAGGGGAAGCGTGTCGTTGGCAAAGCCCGGATCGATGCCACTGGTCAGGAAACTCGTGCCACCAATTGCACACGCCTCCTCGATCCGTTTTTCAATCTCCGGACCCAGGTGCGAGGGGTGGACCAAGCTGACGACCGAACTCGAAACCACGTTCTTGCCCGATCGCAACATTCGGCAGATATCGTCCACCGCCTCGAGGGGCCTGAGGTCTGCGGTCGCCGTATAGACCACACAATCCGCCTCCATGGCCAGCAGGGCATCCGCGTCCCGGGTCGCCCGGACGCCGCAATCCGCCACGCCGCAAAGTTCGCCGGCGTCGCGTCCCTCCTTGTCTTCGCTGTGCACCCAGAGGCCCACGAGTTCCAATTCGGGATGGGTCAAAATCGATCGCAGGCAATAGAAACCCACGTTTCCGGTACTCCACTGAATGACTCGCAAGCTCATCTCTCACCTCCAAGAAAAAATTCTCCGGCGCCGTCATGAGATCGGCCCGGGAAGAAGAGCCGGGGGCATCAGGCCACCCGCCGCGTCTATTGGACTTCGGACCCAGCTTCCGGCGGCGATGTCGGGGCCGCCAATAGATTTTCGATCGAAGCCACGAGTCCCTTATCCAGGGGCTTCACGGCAGACGCGTAGCTCGACACCACCTGCCCTGACCGATCGACCAGGTATTTCTGAAAATTCCACTTTACAGGCCCGCCCACGGGTTCGGGAAGGGATGTCAGGTAAGCGTAGAGCGCGTGCTGCTCCGAGCCCTTCACCTTGACCTTGCTGAACATGGGGAACTCGACGCCGTAATTTCTCTTGCAGAAGGCCCCGATCTGGCTGTCGGTCCCCGGCTCCTGGGCGCCGAAATCATTCGAGGGAAAGCCGAGGATGCTGAACCCCTGGTCTCGATATTTCTGGTAGAGCGTCTGCAGCCCATCGTATTGCGGGGTATAGCCGCATTGGCTTGCGGTATTCACAATCAGGAGAACCTCGCCGCGATATTGGGAAAGGGATTCCTCCTGGCCCGACAGGCGTTGCGCGTCGAATTCGAGCACGCTCCCGGGGCCCGCGCCCTGGGGTTCATCCGCCCATGCGCCCTGGGCCAAAACCAGGGCCAGGAATGGGGCCACGAGCAGAGCCAACCCGAACCACGCCCTCCCGAAAACTCCCAAAGTCTGAGGCCTCGTACTAAAGCCCGTCACTCCGGCGTCAGACCGCAGTCGGCGGCAATCAAAGGTTCGTTTTTTCGGCATCTGAATACTCCTCTCGAATGAATTTTTCCAACTTGGCTTCGAAGGTGGCCATGGACTTTCGCATCCGGAAGCTGCCCAACAAGAATTTGAGAAGCCCGTCGTGGTGAAACATCGAAAGCCTGCTTCTGAAGATCCAACGCGGAATGGCGCGAAGCCAGCTTGCCACGTTCTGATTGCTCACCCGGGTGGCGATCAGGTAATCCTTTGGCCGATAGGGGTGAGGGGCGGGCTGGCAAAGCGCGTTTTTCTCCTGATCATTTTCGAAGCGGGTTTCGACTTGACCAATCACCGACGCGCTGAACACCTGCTGACACATGGACAGGGATTGAAGGGTAATGCGGTCGCCCTCGAAAACCGGGCGAGTCGATCGCTTGGCCAGACCGTCTGCCGTGCAGTCCACATGAAGTGCTTCGCTGTCAGTGGGGATGCTGCCCTCCTCGAGCACGATGGAGTTCGGCTCGATCCGCTTGACCCGCCCCATGCGGACGATATTCCTGACACGCTTCAGCTTTTGGAATTCCTCCAGGCTCACCGTGGCGCAGCGATAGCGAGTGGGCTCAACCGCCGGGTCCAGGCGCAAGAGACTTCCCTGGGATTCCTGGATCCGAAAAAGTTCTTGGAGGTTTTCAGCCTGCGCGAATGCTTCTATTCGCTCCACAGCGCTCTCGGTGATCTCCCCGGGGACGATCTTCGCCCGGTCGAAGAGCCAAGCATCGTTGGGCATGATCCATCGGATCCGGTCGGGATCCACAGCCTGATCCAGCAGGAAGAGCACCGCGTCGATCCCGGTCTTGCCCGCTCCGATCACGACATAGCCCGAAGGGGGCTGGCTGAGCTTGGGCAGCTTGTTGGGCGAAATCAGGGCGACACCTTCGGCCACCGCATATTGAGGGGGCCGAATCGAGGGCACTTCCACCTTCATGTAGGTGGCATCCACGACCTTTCGCCCGACCTTCACGCGATATTCGAGGCCGGGATCCGCCAACGAACGAAACGAAGCATCCCCGTCCGAGGCACAAAGCGGGAAGAAGCGAAGGCGACCCGTAGCTCGAAGTTTTTCCAGCACCCGCTCGTAGTAGCTGAGCACCTCGGTCCCGGAAACCAGGGCCGACCCACCCGGACCGAGTTTCTCGGAATTGACGCCGTAGAAGGCCGCAGGCTGATGGAGCGTGACGTAGGAATAGGCGTCGTTCCAATGCCCACCCAGCCGGGAATGCTTGTCCACCAAGATCACCCGCGCCGTCTTATCCGACGCGAGTACCTCGTCCGCGAAAGCCACCCCCATGGCGCCGGCACCGATGACCAGATAATCCGTCTCCAGGCTTTCAACCGACATAGTGCCCTCCTTGGAGGGGGGCGAGAGAAGCAGCCAGACCGGGCGACCCGTCCGAGCCAGAAAAATCCAGGCTTCGTACGCGCCGGGAGCCCTTCGCCCTACCCGGCTTCCCGGACCCTTCTCGGTCGCTCACCGAAATACACGTGCTCAGAACCGGCCAATCCATGGCCGATTACCCTAGCGAAGCGATCACCCCGTTGCCGGATCGGAATCCCCGTCCCCTCGCCGCGCCCGCTGCAAGAATCCGGACATGTCATACGAATCGCATCCGATGGTAGAGTGTGACGACGACCGCAGCCGGTTGAAAGCGACGACGGATCGTCCGCAGCCTGCACCGAAGGGAGAACCCACTATGAGTCAGACCGATTCAGCGGTGATCTGCGCCTGGGTAGAAAAGCAAGTGGGCGGGCGCGTGGTCAGTTGCGAGCGCCAAGCGCGCTGGCGGCCTGCCTACTTTCTCGAAGTGGAGCAGGACGACGGTCGAATGGCTCTCTACTTCAGGGGAGATCGCGGCGTTTCGGATTCTCAGCAATACGGCCTGGAGCATGAGATGGCCTGCCTCCAAGTGCTCGAGGCGGGAGGCATCCCCGTACCCCACGTATTCGGTTTCTGTGAGGAGCCCCGGGGCATACTGATGGAGCGCTCGCCGGGTCGCGCCGATCTCTCCACTGCCAAGAACAAGGAGGAAGAAAGCTCGGTCCAGCGCCACTACATGGAAATCCTTGCCCAAATCCATTCCCTCGATACCGAACCTTTTCTCCGCGCCGGGCTCGCACCCCCCTCGAACGCCGAGAAACTCGCCCTGGCCGACCTCCCGATCTGGGAGAAGGCCTATCGCCGAGCGAAGACCCGTCCCCAACCGCTGATCGAGTTCGGGCTGCGCTGGCTCAAGCGCAACGTTCCTCCCCCGGCGGACTCGGCGTGCTTTGTCTGCGGCGACTCGGGACAATTCCTCTTCGACGAGGGCCGGGTCACAGCGGTCATCGACCTGGAACTCGCGCACCTGGGCGACCCGGCAGAAGATCTGGGCGCACTGCGCAGCCGAGACATGAGCGAACCCCTCGGCGACCTGCGCCCCGCCCTGGCCGCCTACGAGGAATTCATCGGTCGCAGCATCGATCGTTTTCTCATCGACTACCACACCGTGCGTTTTTCCCTGACCACGCCCCTGGCCACGCTCCCCGTGCTCGCCCAGGCCCGGCCCGGTATCGACTTGATTCAATACCTCTGCTGGTTCCACGTCTACAGCCGCGCCCCCATGGAGGTGATCGCAAAGGCCCAGGGCATTGCTCTGGAGCCTCCCAAGATTCCCGAGGCTGGAAACAACCGGCACAGCCCCATCTACGAAGACCTCAGCCTGCGACTCACTCCCCCCGCCTCCGAGGACGCATTCGACAATTACGCGGGACAGACCGCGCACCTGACGGCGGTCTACCTGGAGCGCTTGAACCGATACGGCCCCGCCCTTGCGGCGGCGAACCTGGCCGAAACAAACGCTCTCCTTGGCACGCACCATGCCGACAATGAGGCGGCCGATGCCGCCTTGGAGGCGTGGCTTGCCGAGGCCGACGCCCAGGCGGACGACGCATTGGTGAGACTCTTCTACCGGCGGTGCGTCCGAGAGGAAGTTCTCCTCGAACCCGTACTCGGAGAGTTTTCCGGAGCCCGGATCCAACTCCTCGACTGAAGTTCATGAACGATGCTCGTCCGACGCGTGCTCGTGTACGAGCCGCCTTTGCAGGAGAGAACATTGAGCGAACGGAAATACGACCCCGACCTGGTTGATCTCATTCCCCTCCTCCCCGCTGTGTCCGACCTGTCCAGTCTCGAAGCAATCCAGGCCGTGCGCGAACAGGGCTTCGCCCTCGGCGAGCCTCCCGCGATTCTCGACGATGTCGTCCGAGAAGATCGCCTGGTCCCCGGGCCGGAGGGATCGCCCGACGTCGCGGTGCGAATTCATCGCCCCAAGGCGAGCGCCGACGCGAGCAGACCCGGACTCTTCGAGATTCACGGCGGCGGCTTTTTGATGGGCAGCAAGGACATGATGGATCCCTGGTGCGACCGAGTCGCCTCAAAAGCCAATGCCGTGGTGGTCTCAACTGACTATCGCCTCGCCCCGGAGCACCCTTTTCCGGCAGGCGTCGAGGATTGCTATGCAGCCCTGTGCTGGACGGCCGAGCATGCCGACGAACTCGAGTTCGATCCGGCACGCCTGGCCATTTCGGGCCAGAGCGCCGGTGGCGGGTTGGCCGCTGCCTGCGCGCTTCTCGCTCGCGACCGGGGCGGGCCCGAACTCTGTTTCCAGTTGCTCGAGATTCCCGAACTCGACGACCGATTGGAAACGCCTTCCATGCAGCAATTCACCGACACGCCGCTCTGGAATCGGCCGAACGCTGCATGGAGTTGGCGCCATTATTTGGGCCCGGATCACCAGGGAGAAGTCTCTCCCTACGCGGCCCCGGCGCGAGCGGAAAACCTCGAAGGCCTGCCCCCCGCCTACGTGTCGACCATGGAATTCGACCCCTTGCGCGACGAGGGCATCCTCTACGCCCTGCGTATGATGCAGGCCGGCGTGCCGGTAGAGTTGCACGCCTACGCGGGGACCTTTCACGGCTCCTCCCTACTGCCCAACGCCGACGCCTCCCGGCGGAACGCCGAGGAAGTGCTGCAGGTGCTGAAGCGGCGACTGGCGGGCTAGCTTTTTAATTCATGGCCAGGGCTTCGCGAGGTCGAAGAGGCGAGGGATCTGCGACGCCAGGCGCCCTCGGCATCCGAAGTGAATAGCTGCTAGTAATCAGACGAATCCATGGAGGAGCAGTCCCCGATGAGCCAGGACTTCTTCGACCCCGACCGCTACAAATGGCGCAAGGTGACGGGCGGGCCCGAACTGACCTACAAAGTTCACCACGACTACACGATTCTGGGCTGGGACCTGGAAGCCGGCACCCTGGACATGCTGGTTCGCTGGGAGGGAGACGGCGGACACTGCCCCATTCACCGGCATACCTCCACCACCACTGTCCTGGTGATGGCGGGCGAACAGCACCTCTGGGATATCCATCCCGACGGTTCCCGGGGAGACCCTATTGTTCGGCGGGCGGGCGACTATGCGTTGACCGTGGGCGAGAGACTTCCCCATCTCGAACGCGGCGGTGATGAAGGCGGCGTCGTTTTCTTCGGCAACCACAGCACCGATGGCGTGCTCTACGAAATCCTGGACGAAGAGATGAAACCGATTCTGGACGTCACCCTCGAAGGCCTGCTCGAGGACTGGCAGCAGAATACCTGATCGCCTTTCGGAGCCGGCAACCCACTTTCCGCTACGGGGACTCCGCCAGGGTCAGAATTCGCAATTCCGCCGGCTTCAACTCCACGGCGACCTCATCGCCCGGCTCGACCCGCGCCTGGAGCACGGTTCGCGTTCCAGTTGATGGATCCCAGGACATCAGGGAATGGCCTTTCCGGGTGAACCGAAACCGGGCCTTCTCGTCCGACCAGGACTCGTTGAAGATGAGAACGATGGCCCCTTCCGGTGTTTCTCGCCGGGCGATGGAGACTTTCAGGCTCTCCCCGGGAAGGGGTTCGAGGATCTCTCCCCGGACATTCTGCGCGAGTTGCTCTTCGAGGCCTGGCCCCGGCGACGCGTCGATCACTCTTGGCGCGAGCTTCCCTACACCGCGGCGAACCGCCAGGTCCCGGGCTTCCGCATCGCGCCAACCCGGGGCACGCTCTGGGAGCTGGCCCAGGGCGAAAACCGGCACACCCGAAGCGGCCAGTTCCCCGATGCGATGGACAAGCGCGGGCTCTGCCACTTCCAACGGGTCAAGGATCAGAGCCCGGTAGCTCCGGGCACCCACGGAGAACTCCCCCTCCCCCGCCTGGGCACCCGCGAGCATGCGCCGGCTGATGCGATCGTGAACCAGACCCCGGGCTCGCAATGCACGGGTCGTCGGCGATTCACCAGTTTTGGGGTCGACCCGGCCCCATTCAATGCTCGGCGCATCGGGATAGGCGGGGTCGGCGCGAAGCCAGGCAACCTCCGCGGAGGGTTCGCCGTGACTCATGGCCAGGGAGACACGGGCCAGGAAGAGATTGAACCCGGGCAACTCCGCCAGAAACTCCGCGCCGATTTCCGAGGTCATGGCAAAGGGCCCGGCCAGGATTCGACCGAATCCGCCGGGAAAGGGATACCAGTTCTCTCCGTCCACACGCTGATAGGGATAGGGCACGCCGTGGAAGACGAGCCGATTGATGCCCGCGGAATAAGCCCTCCCGGCCAGAAGGTGCATCTCGTCGCGGTCCAATCTCGTTCCGAAGGGGCCCATGGTGATGAAGGCCTCGGACGAAGCCCAGCGCCGACCCGCCACGTGAGCCGCCGATGCCGCGAGTTTGAGAAAGTCGAAGCTGCCCCCGGCGAACAAGCCCTCGCTTTCGGGCACGTCCGCAAGGGCATAGGTATCCAGGTAGTCGCCAAAGCCCCCATGGGCCTGAAGCCTGAACTCGAGGTTGCGGGCGGCCGCCCACTCGGCGAAGCGGGCGACGAATTTCTGCTCGAAGAGCAGTTGGCGCACTTCCTCGTAGTCTTCTCGGATCCTTTCAGCCTGTCCGGCCTCGGGCAATCCGTAAAGCGGGCCGCCCATTCTCCCGAATACATCGACCATTTCGGCGTATTTGGATTCTCCGCCCCTGCGGAAGAGCGTTGGGAGATAGGGCGTCACGTCGTAGCCGGTATGCCTTTGGAACGCATCGGAAAAATCGGCCGTAAAGGGCAACTCTCCCATCAATTCGAAGCTGTCGACGAAGACCCCACGGATGGGCTGGCCCCCGGCGGCCTGCAAGGCAGGCGCGCCATATCCCTCGAGGAGCGCATCGGCGCCGCGCCGTGAGAGGTGATCGATCACGAGTGCAGCCGACTCATCCCCGGGATAGGCGCCCCCCATGACGAAATGGCTCGTGGCGTTCGTATAGAAAGCAAAGATTCGCCACTCGCCCGGCGGAACGCCCCAGGCCAGGGAACCGTTTTTCGCGTGATCGGTGATGACCCGAATTTCAGCAAGGCGCGTAGCCCCCTCACGCTCGGGGCCCAGGCGCGCAGCGACCACAGCCCCGAGTTCTACTGCGGCATCCGGCGGACCCAGAACATCGAGCACCCACTCCACCGCGCCGCGATAGCTCGCACCCGGCGGCGGGGGAAGCGGACCGTCGAATGCCTTCGGCCCCTGGACATCCATTGTCGCCATCAGGAGCTGCCGCTCGGCGTTTTCTGTAGAGATGGGAAGGCCTCCGGGCCACCCGCTCCCCAGGGTCAGATCAAAATCGAGTCCAATCTCCGCGGCGATCGCGGCGGCCTGGCCCACCCGGTCGAAGAAAAGAGGCTGGCCGACGCTGCGGATCCTCGGATCCGCCGCGAGATCCTCCTCGCCCATACCCAGCAGCAGCGGCTGCAACTCCACCCCGCCGAAACCCGCCCGGCGAATTTCCAATAATTGCCGCCGAAGAGTTGGTTCCTCGACGCTGCCACCGGGCCACCACCAGCGCGCCACTGGCCGAACCTCGCGTGGCGGCTCGCGCCAGGCTTCCAGGGGAATCGGAGCAAGCAAAAGCTCGGACGCACCCGACTCCTGCGCCTCCGCCCAACTTAGAGACGAAGCCAGAAGGAAAGCGAGAGCCAGGGCGACGTACGCCCTCTTGAGCACCGCCCACCAGCCCATGGCGGCCTGCCCTTGCCGCGGGAGAACCGCAGGCGAGCCGATTTCGGATCCGATCATCAATGCCCCTGGGCCGACGGTTTTCTAACCGCACCTGGCACGGCGAGGTTTTGAGGATACTCGCGGCCTGGGGCAGCCGCGTCAATCGCCCAGCCCCACCACAAGAGCCCGAGCGCCTCGGAAGAACCCATGGCAAGGGGCCAGGGGCGCGCAAGGCCGAGCGAGGGTCTAGAATAATCCCTGCATGATGCGAGCACACCGAACCTCACCCGCCCCTCGCCGCGGCCACTTCATTCTGGTCGGCGCTCTTCTCGCGCTGCTTGCGTTCCCCTCGTACGCGCCGGGCACGTCCGCCGATGAACCCGGGCCACCGACCAATGAAGTTCCCGCCGCGGCGAAGCCGTCAAGTCGCATCAAGCCCGTGGGCATCTCGGATATCGGAGTGGAATCCGAGCGATCCAAACGGGTCCTCTCGGACGTGCTCGAAACGATAAGCCCCGACGGCACGATTCAGAACATCATTCTCGCGCTGCCGGACCTCCGCTACGAGATCGAGAGCTTTCGAATGCATTCGGAGCAGATACAGGCGGGCATCGTCTCGGTCTCCGAACTCGACGATCTGGCGAACGACTGGGAACCGTTGAGCGATCAGCTCCTCGACCAGCAGGAGCATCTCGACACACGAGTGCGAAGGGTCGATGAGGCCATAGATAAAATTCGCATTCAACGAAAGCGCTGGATAGCGACCCGAACATCTATCGACGAGCAGGAAGTCAGCCGTGAAATCGTGCTCCAAATCGATGAAGTGGACACTGCCATCGACGAAGCCATGGCGTCGGCCAACACTCAGCAGGCCGCTGGCGTCCGACTGCAGAGCAACGTAGCCAGCCTGGGCCAACTCATCGAAAGCGACCTCGAAAGAATCTCGCGCCGGCGGCAGGCCGTCGTCGGCGAAGTCTTTCATCGGGATTCGCCCCCCCTTTGGTCAGGAGAGTTTTGGGCCCTGATCGGCTCCCAGGGGATCGAAGAGAACTTCTCTGCGATCCAAAAAGAGTACCGAAATATTTTCGCGAAATTCCTGAGCCGGCAGCAGGGCAAGGTCATTTTCTACCTCGGCCTCGTCTTCTTACTGGTTGGCTCAATGTATTTGATTCGCCGCCGAGCCAGCACCGTGCTCGGCTTGCAGCCAGAATCCGAGGTTCTCCGGGCCATCTTCACCCGACCGATCTCTCTCGGCCTGCTCCTCTCTTTCGTTCTCGCCCTGGGAATATTCGCGGG
>JAAZXM010000072.1 GCA_014240165.1 Myxococcales bacterium
CCGAGACCTCCACGAAACCGATTTCCGTGGTGATCGTCACCGGCCCCACTGCGGCGGGAAAAACTGAATTGGGGATTCGCCTGGCCGAGCGCTTCGGCGGCGAGGTCATCAATGCCGACTCGATGCAGGTCTATCGGTACATGGATATTGGGACCGCCAAGCCCTCCCTGGAGGAGCGCGCGCGGGTACCTCACCACCTCTTCGACATCGTTACCCCGGATGTGGATTACAGCGCGGGTCTCTACGCCAAAGCCGCCCGAGCCGCGATACGGGATATCGATCAACGGGGCAGGGTGCCTGTCCTCGTGGGCGGTACGGGCCTGTATATCCGCGCGGCGGTGAATGGGCTGATTGCCACCGGGGGGGCGGATCCCGTCTTGCGCGGGCAACTCGAGGCGGAGGCCGAGGAGGCCGAAGCGGCGGGGGACGCGGGGCGTCTACACCGCCGACTGGCCGAGTTCGACCCGGCGGCCGCGGAGGGGATCCATCCCCACGATACCCGGCGCACGATTCGCGCCCTGGAGATCATCCACCAGGCGGGCAGGCGCGCCTCGGATGTCCGAGACGATCACTCTTTTAGAGAGGCGGCTTTCCGCTCCCTTCACCTCGCCGTCGATCCGGGCCGAGAGATCGTTTCTCAGCGGATCGAGGAGCGCTGTCAGAAAATGATCGACGCGGGGCTGCTGCGTGAGGTTCGGGCGCTGCGCTCCCGGGGGTATGGCCCGGAATTGCGCTCGATGCGGGGCATTGGCTACCGCCATGTCAATCCGGTGGCCGACGGCCGGGACACATTGGCCAATGCCCTGATTTCGATGGCGGCGGATACCCGCCGCTTCGCCCGGCGCCAGCGAACCTGGCTGCGGAAGGTCGATCAGGCCGTCTGGTTGGATCCCTCCCAGGAAGAGCCGATCATGGATCGGGTGGAGGGGTTTCTCTAGCCACGAGTGCCCAGGGGAACTGGACCGGGCGAGGGGCCTAATAATCCGGGCGGGTGTAGTCGATCCCCATTTTGATCCTGATCGCAAACGGGGCCACCACCGGGTTGTAGTAGACCCAGGGGTTCTCGACTTCGATCAGCGGATTATCCCACTCAAAAAGGGCTCGGGCGTCCTCCACAGGATCGAAGAGGGGATCGACGTCGGACTCCGAGGCAAAGAGCACCACGCCGGGGATCGTTTCCAGCGCACCCGTAAAGACACGGATCATGCCGCAACCGAAATCCAGGAGCGTGAGCCAGGCCCAACCCGGGACCGCGTACCCGATCCGAACCGCTTCGGAATCGTCGATCTCCTCGAGGTTTCGCGACACGGTGTAGATGCCCTGGACCGGGGCCAGGAGCATGTCGAAGGGCCCCATCATCATGTTGCCCAGACCGCGTCGCAGGGTGTCCGGGGAGGCGGAGGCGGAGGCGGGGCACAGGACAACGAGCATCAGGGCAGTGGCGAGAAGGGCGAATCCCTTCGGGTGGCGCCCGACCGCTGCTCGGTTTCGAGACACGCAGATTCCTCCCCTTGAATCGCGGCGAGCCTAGGGACGGCACGGTCCTTTTGTCAAGCGCTCCCGCACCTACGGTGGCGAGCTATTGTGCCCCGCCAGATGGACACTTACGGGCATATTCCGATCGTCGCCATCGTGGGGCGACCCAACGTCGGCAAGTCCACGCTCTTCAACCGCTACGCGGGATGGAGACGTGCGCTGGTGGCGGACAGCCCGGGCTTGACCCGGGATCGCATTGCCGAGGAGTTGGAAATCCAGGGCAGGGCGATTCGCCTGGTGGATACCGCCGGGCTCGACCCCGCGGCGGAAAGAGGCCTGCCCGCGGCGGTGCAGGCCCAGGCGGAGTCCGCTTTGGAGGACGCCGATGCGATCCTCTTCGTCGTGGATGGCAAGGCGGGGCTGCTGCCCGAGGACGACGTGATCGCCCGCACCCTGCGTCGAACCCGCAAGCCGCTGTCAGTGGTGGTCAACAAGATCGACGATCCCCGGCGACACTCGGATCGGCTGCTCGAGTTCTACAGCCTGGGCTTCGAACGGCTTCGGGGAGTTTCCGCCGAGCACGGAGGGGGCGCCTTCGATGCTTTGGAGGAATTGGTGGACGCGCTGGCGGAGCCGGATACCGAGCTCCCGGTGAGGGACTCGAAAGTTCCGCGAATCGCTCTCGTGGGCCGGCCGAATGTCGGCAAGAGTTCCCTGATGAACCGTTTGCTGGGGGAGGAGCGCGTGGTGGTTTCCGAGCAGGCGGGAACGACGCGCGACGCCATCGACATCGCTTTCGAATACGAATCCGAGCCCTTCGTGCTGGTGGATACCGCGGGTCTGAGGCGACCGGGCCGCCGCGAGGGCACCGGCGAGCGCATTGGCGCCCTGATGGCGGTGCGGGCATTGGAGCGCGCCCAGGTCGCCGTGCTCGTGGTGGATGCGGAAGAGGGGCTCACCGACCAGGATGCCCATGTGGCTCGGCTCACCCGGGACATGGGCGTGGCGGTGGTGGTTGTGGCGAACAAGCGGGATTGTCTCGATGCCGAGGGGCGAAAGAAGGCGAGGGCCGGGATCGAGGACGGTCTTCGATTTATCGAGGATGCGCCCATCGTGTCGCTGTCCGCCCTGACAGGGGCAGGCCTCAAGCGACTGCTCCCGGCGGTCCGGCGGGTCGCGAACGCCGCCTCGCGCCGGATACCCACCGCTGAACTCAATCGCTGGCTGGGGGAAACCATCGCGCGCCACGAGCCGAGCATGGCCCGAAAGGGCCCCCGAATCACTCCGCTTAAATTTCTCTACGCCTCCCAGGTTGGGGTGCAACCGCCCCGGTTCGTCATTTTCTGCACGGATCCCGATTCGGTCAAGGTGTCCTACCGGCGCTACCTCGAAAATCAATTGCGCGCGAGTTTTGGTTTCGAGGGGTGTGCGCTTCGGCTTCACCTGCGCGGTCGCAAGGCCTCGGAAGCCTGAAATCTTCCTGTGGGTCCGGGTGAAGGTGAAATTGGGAGTCGAAGTCCGTCGGGGCTCCGATACAATGCGCGGCCAAGGTCAGTAGGACCAGAAGCGTTTACCCCGATCAACCGAGGAAGAAACCATTGGCCCGTCGCAGAAGGCCCACCCAAGAAGGTTCCGCCACCAAGACCCTGGATGAACTCGAGTCCGCTGGCGATCGGATCGTGCTCTGGCTCGGCGAGCACCAGCGCGAACTCCTGGCAGGGGCCGCCGGTCTGCTGCTTCTGGCCGGGGGCTGGGGATATATGGCCAGCAGTGGCCAGGAGGTCGCGGACCAAGCCGATACCGCGCTCAGCGAGGTTCAGAGCGGGTACCGGCTCGCCATGGGGGCGAGTCCAGGCTCGGTGACGATTCCCGAGCCCGCCAATGCCGAGGCGGCCACGAAGATCCGCGAAGATTTCAGCGCGCGTTATGCGGTCGTGGGAGAGGCGTATCCAGGCACGGGCGCCGGCGCGGTGGCCTTTCTCGAGGTGGGCAAATTGGAGCAAGCCCTGGGCGACGCCGACGCGGCGCTTGCCGCCTACCAGGCGGGGATCGATTCTCTGGGCGAGAACGATGCCCTGCGGGGATTTCTTTGGAGTCGAATGGGCTCGGTCTACGAAGAAGACGGCCGCTGGAGCGAGGCCGCCGAGGCGTATGCCAACGCGGGTGCGCTGAAGACGTACGCGATTCACGCCGGAGCCATGGCCTCGGCCATTCGGGCCTATATCCACGCCGGCGAAACCACTGCGGCATTGGGTGCGGCCGAAGAACTGGCGCGCACGGAGCCGGATTTCACATTGCCGCAATTCCTCCAGGCCCAGGTCGACGAACTCCGGTTGTCGGCGGCGCTGAACTAGCGCGCAGCGAAGTCCACGCAGCCCAGTTCGGTGAGTCTCGTGGATCTCTCGCGGTGGCCGGGGGTGTGTGCGAGGCACCGGCGTCTGGGGATGGACCGGCGATCCGGACTGCCCGAACCACCCGAATCGGGCGGTATTTGGGCCTTTCCCTTGCGAATCGGCCGATTCGGGTCTTCCTGCAGGTCCTTTAATAAGGTCCGATAAGATAGATTATGTTAAATAGGAAATTGGGACCGAAGGAGCGCACCTCTGAGGATCCCCCTCCTTGGACCCGCTGCGCGGGCTCCCTGGGCCACGAGACTGGCCTCCTGCGGCCTGGGGATGTTTTCCCGTCCGCGTGTGTGTGCTATTAGCGCCACGATTTTGAGGGGGCCGAGAGTAGTTTTGGCAGCAGTTTCCGACCCGATAGATGTCGATCGCGTACGCCAGCGCTTCCAGGCGTGCCACCAGGGGCATGTCTTCGAATACTGGGACACGCTGACGGTTTCCCAGCAGGCCGCCCTCCTCCACCAGACCAGCGCCCTCAGCGAGGGACTCGCCGATCTGGTCGAGGGACAGCGCAAGGCGGTGGCCGCCCTGGATGCGGTGCCCGACGCCGCGGAGATTTCGGCGCCGGAACCCATCCGGCTGCCCCAGGGCAGCGAGGACGAGCGTCGCCTGGCCGAGGCGAGAGAGACCGGGCTGGGCGTGCTCCGGGACGGGCGCGTGGCGATGTGCGTGGTTGCGGGGGGCCAGGGAACCCGTCTGGGCTTTGAAGGCCCCAAGGGCGCCTACCCCTTGGGCCCGGTGTCCGACCGTTGCCTCTTCGCGCTCCAGGCCCAGAAAATTCGTGGCCTGGCCCGGCGAGCCGGATGCCGGATCCCCTGGTACGTGATGACGAGCGCCGCCACCGATGCAGCGACTCGGGCGCTTTTCGAAGAACAGGGGAATTTTGGGCTGAATCCCGACGATGTCTTCATTTTCAGCCAGGGAATGCTCCCCGCCTGGGACTTCGAGGATCGACTGATCCTTTCGGAGCCCCACCGGATTGCCGAGAGCCCGAATGGGCATGGCGGCGCTCCCCTGGCGCTGGCTGTGTCCGGTGCGCTGGAGGATATGGAGGCCCGCGGAATCGACCGGCTGTTCTATTACCAGGTCGACAACCCCCTGATTCGGATGGGAGATGCGGTTTTCGTCGGCCTCCACGAGGAAATCGGATCCGAGATGTCCTGCAAGGTGATTCGGAAGCGCGAGGCCGCGGACAAAATGGGGGTCGTCGCGGAGGTCCGGGGCCGCCCGACGGTGATCGAGTACACCGAAATCCCTCCGGATTTACGCGATTTGCGCGGCGACGACGGGGAATTGGTGTATTGGGCTGGCAATATTGCGATCCACCTCTTCAATCGGGACTTTCTGCGCCGCATCGCGGCCGAGAGCGAGCGGTGTCTCCCCTTCCACGCTTCGCCCAAGGCGATCGAATCGGTGGATTCCGATGCCAAAAACCGTGCATCCGTCGGCCCAAACGGCTACAAGCTGGAGCGCTTCGTGTTCGATGCCCTGCCCTGGGCCGAGCGAACTTGCTTGATGGAGGTGCGAGCGGAAGAGGAGTTTTCTCCGATCAAGAACGCCGAGGGAAAGGATTCCCCCGAGTCTTCCCGAGCGCAGCTCGTGGCCAGGTATCGCAGCTGGCTGGGGCAAGCCGGGATCGAGGTGCCGCCCGGCGTGGAGGCAATCGAAGTCGATCACTCGGTGATCGATTCGCCCGCGGATGTGATGGAGAGTGGTTTCAGTGACCTGGCGGATGCCGGGAAGGCAATTCTCGTTTCCACAGGATCGACAGGAACAGGGATGGACGCATGAGCCCGACGAAAAAGAGCCCGAAAAAAGCAGCCAGCCGCCCCAAGGCCAGCGCCAAGGTGAGCGCGGCCAAGAAGAAGGCGGCCGCGAAGAAGAAAGCCGCCGCCAAGAAGAAGGCTGCGGCTACGGCCAAGAAAAAGGCCGCTTCAGCGAAGAAGAAGGCTGCGGCCAAGAAGAAAGCCGCGGCCAAGAAGAAGGCTGCGGCAGTGGTCAAGAAGAAAGCCGCCGCGGCCAAGAAGAAAGCGGCTGCGGAGGCGGCCAAGAAAAAGGCAGCCCTGCTGGCCGAAAAGAAGGCGGCGGCCCTCGAGGCCAAACGCAAGCTCGAAGCGGAGAAGAAGGCCAAGGCCGAGGAGGCTGCTCGGAAGAAGGAGGAGCAGGCGGCCGCTGTGGCGCTCAAGAAATTGGAGCGCGCCCGGGCCAAGGTGCCGCCCCCGCCGGGTCCGCGTCATCCCACCCGCGGTTATAAGTACAGCTGCTTTGCGTGCGGCCAGAAATTCTACGACATGAACCGCCCCGAACCGACTTGTCCGAGTTGTAACGAGGATCAGAGGGATCGTCCGCCGGCCTCTTCCACGACGACCCCGGCTCCGAGGAAGGCCCCGGCTGTTCGCCCCATGGCGCCCCTGCTCGACGAAGAAGAGGAACTCGCGCCGAGCGAGACCGAGACCACCGAAGTCACCGGGGGGCAGGATCTGACACCCGATCCCGGGGGCGCAATCTTCGACGATCCGGGTCAGGCTACGGACACCGACGAGATTTAGCCGCTGGATTGGGCCGGGTCGTGGTCGAGGCGCAGAAGTCTTTCGAGGTGAAGCCTCAGGAAAGGCAAGGTCTGTCTGCGCCTTTCGAGTTCGGCGTCCACGTCCCGCAAGCGGGCCTCGTGCTGAGCGAGGTCGGCCCGCGCCTCGCGTAGCGCGCCCGCGGATGCCTGGCTGCGCTCCAGAGCGGCCACCCGTTCGGCCAATCGGGCGCTGGGCGCCGATTTCCCCCCTCCCCGCCCCAAGGCGGACCGGCGCTGGCCATAGATGACCTGGCTGCGCTCCAATTCTTCCGAGTACGCGAATCGGAGTGATTGCAGGTCGTCGGTGGAGTAGTTCGCGAAGGGGAGCGACCGGTGGTTCTCGAGATCGGCGCGGTAGCTCTTCTGGTAGTTCCAGCCGCCCAGGCCGACCAGGATCAGGAGGGCAAGGGCAGTTCCGCGGATCGCGCCGTCCTGGTGACGGCGATCGAGGGCCCGCTCAGTCATCCTTCTCCTCCTCGCCCGGCTCCGTGGCGGGGTGCATCGCCAGGAATTCCGTCAGGGCTTTTTCGTCGGGAAGCCCGTCCTGGGCGCCCAGGGCGCGGCACGAAAGTCCGGCCACCGCGCAAGCGCTTCGCAGGGCGAGTCCTCCCGGAAGGCGCTGAAAGAGCGCCCAGATCAGCCCCGCGTGAAACGCGTCGCCAGCGCCGGTCGTGTCGAGGACATCGACCTGGAATGCGGCGCATGAGAAGCGGCGGGGGCCTTCTGCCGCCCACGCTCCGCGATCGCCGCAAGTGATCACCGCCAGGCGAGCCCCGTGCGAAGCCAATTTTTCGAGCCCCTCCCTGGCCGAAGCCACCCCGGCCCAGGCTTTCGCGAAGTCTTCGGAAACTGCCGGAAAGTCAACCAGGCCCAGGAGGCGCTCGCTCTCCTCGATCACCCGGTCGGCATCCAGGACCACGGGGATGCCCGCGTTTCGAGCGATGCTCGCGGCCCAGAGGCTGGCGTCGGGATCGGAAAGGTCGACCGCCAGCAGGCTGGCTTCCTCGATGGCACTTCGATCCAGGTCAGCCGTCCGGAGCGAAAGCCCAAGGGTCGGCTGGGCGACAACGCTGCGCTCGCCGTCGCCCGTGCGCACGAGGATCGTGGCGGAGCGGGTCTGGGCGCCCTGCACGCGCCGGACCC
The DNA here is from genome assembly GCA_014240165.1 of Myxococcales bacterium. Taxonomy (GTDB): domain Bacteria; phylum Myxococcota_A; class UBA9160; order UBA9160; family UBA4427; genus JAZXM01. The sequence goes on from JAAZXM010000072.1 coordinate 7,591, forward strand.
CCGAAAGGTCGATGCCCTCCTGGGCCAGGGGTTCGAGCACGCGTCCGGCCTCGGCGTCGCTGCCCACGGCGCCCAGGTAGGCGACGCGAAGGCCCAGCCGTGCGCAACCCACCAGCGCGCTGGCCATTTGTCCGCCGGGCATTTCAGAATACTCGAGCCATTCCTGTTTTCCGCCCGGCTCGGGCCAACGGGCCACGCGTCCCAGGCGATCCAGCGAGTTTTCCCCCAGGCCCACCACGTCGAAACGGCGCGCCCCGGCTTCCAAGGGCCAGAGGGTTCCGCGCCCCGCGACCGCCTGCGGGCTCCTTCCGTGATCCATCAGTAGAGCACCTGGTAGGCGTGGAGACTTCGGAGCACCCGCTTCACGTAGCTGCGGGTTTGGCTGTAGGGGATGTCTTCCACCCACTCATCATCTTCTTCCGCGGATTCGGGATGCCATTTCGCCACCGCCTCGGGGCCGGCGTTATAGCTCGCGATGGACGCCGAGGTGCGGCCTGCGAAGAGTTGCCCGAGATCCGTGAGGTAGCGCGCGCCGAGATCGATATTGATGCTCGGGTCGAAAAGATCCTCCCCCTCGAATTCCTCTACGCCATGTATTTGGGCCAACTGCTTGCCTGTTTTGACCATGATCTGGAGCAGCCCCCGTGCGCCGACCGGTGAGACGATTTGGGCGCGAAAGCCGCTCTCCTCGCGCATGACCGAATAGACCAGTTGCGGGGGAACGCTTCCCGTGGGCTGGGTCGCCCTGTCCACCAGGGGCAAGAAGGCGGAGGGCCAGGCGTACCACCAGAGATCCTCGTAGTGGGGCACGGGCCCCCGGGCCAGGGATTCGGAGTAGCCGTCCACCACCAGTCGGTGGGCGAGGTGATAGTCCCCGGTGTCGCTGGCCAGGTGGGCCAGGTCCAGGCGATCCGTCAGTCCCCGGGCACTCCGGGCAATTTGCTGAACCTCCACCCGGGCCTCTTCCTGGAGGCCGGCCTCGAGAAGGATCCGCGCCCTTTCGAGATCTTCCGCCTTCAGCCTCTGACGCCCCCGGCTCAATTTGCGATTCGGCGCGGGCGGGGTGGCAACGCCGCCGGTTCGGTCTCGAGCGCGCCAGCCGTAATAGGTCAGGGGGAACTCCCCTGCGAGGGCGGCGAATTCGATTTGCGCGCGCGGCTGCTCCCCGCCCTGCTCGAGGGCCCGGGCGCGCCAATAGCGCGGGCGCAATTGCCCGATGGCGTCGCGTTTTTTGCTTTCGATGAGTCGATCGAAGTGGCCGATCGCCTCTTCGTAACGCGCTTCCCGATACGCAGACCATCCCAGTCGCCAGCCAGCGGCTTCGTTGAGCCCGCCGCTTCTCCGGGCGCGCTCCACTTTGCGGAAATGGGCGTTGGCCCTGTCGGTGAAATTTCGGCCTTCAAGCAGGACACCCGCGAGGTAGCGCGCCCGCACGGCGTGACGGTCCGATTTTCCCTTCGCCATGCGCTCGAAGGCCTCGATGGCCTCGGGGACCCGGTCGGCCCGAGCCAGGGACCGGGCATGCCAGATGGCGATGTCGCCCTTTCGGGGGAATTGTTCGAAAGCCTTCACCGCTTGGGGATAGCGGCGCAAGCGAAAGAGAGTTTGGGCCCGCTGCTGGCGTGCCCGCTCGGCTTCCCGGCCCACCAGTCCCAGGGCAAGTGCGCGGTCGTAGGCCTCCAGCGCTTCTTCGTTCTGTCGATGGCGATAGAGTCGGTCGCCTCGTCGGCGCCAATCCGTGGCATTGCGCCGGGACTCCCCGAGAAGTTCCTCGAGCAGGGCCAGGCGATGAGCGGCGACCTGGGCTTCGGGGGTTGCGGGATGGGCGTACCAGATCAGGGTGTAGGTGGTGGCCGCTTCGCGATCCTGCCCCGCGCGTTCTTCTTGACTCGCGATCGAGAGCAGGACATTGGCCCGCAGGGTTTCGTCCCGGCTTTCGGCCAGGGCGGCTCGCCAGGCGGCGAGTGCTGCTTTCGTGTCCCGTTGATCCGCCCGGGCGTTGCCCAGGAGAACATAGAGTTCGGCGCGTACGGGCGAGTTGGCATGTCGGCGCAGGGCTTCCTCGGCCACCTGGGCGGTCCAAGCGCTGCGACCGTCTTCCAGAAGCAAGCGTGCTTGGAGGAGCGAGGCATAGTCAGCCACCACGTCGTGACGCGCGATGACCTGCTCGAAGAGCCAGATCGCATGGCTGCGGTCGCGGTTCTCGATCGCCCGCCGGGCGGCCTTCAGCGCCGCCGCGGGATCACCCAGCAGCGCCTGGCTTCGGGTCCGAAGAATGCGGTCGGCGGCGGGGCCCTCGATCTCACTTCGCTGGGCGGAACTCAACGGAGGGCCCAGGCGCGGGGCGGCGTCGCCCGGCGTTCCCCAGAGCAAGCCCAGGACGATGAGGATCGCCCCCTGCCCCGTCCAAAACCGCTTGATGAACTTTCTCTTCACTGTCTTCTCCGCTGCCCCGGGCCTTCTGCCAGCCGCCGGTCAGAGTATCCGCAAGGATCCGTCCGAGATCCCCTGTCCCCGGATGCCCGCGATCCGTTGTGGGTATCCATTCCCTCGGGTAGGGTTCAGGCCACATTGGGTCCCCCTCTAGTCATCGCCTTTCCACGCCGGTACTTGAGCGTCCTGCTGGCGATCGTGCTGCTGGCCGCCATGGGGCCCGCTGGCTGCGAACGGTCCCCTGCCCGGGCTCAGGTGACCGAGTCCGAGGCCGGGGTGCAGGCGGCGGGTGAGGGGCTCTCGCAGGGGGCCATTTCGCGCCCCCGGGGGCTCTGGGTGCTCTGCGAAGGGTCTCAACGCCCGCTGGAGGACCTGGCCCGGCTGTCTCCCCTGCTGGATACGGCCGTCGCTCTCGGGGTGACCGACCTCTTCGTTCAGGTCTATCGCGGCGGCCGCAGTTGGTACGCATCGGATCTTGCGGATGCAACGCCCTATCGCGAGTTGCTGGCGAAGACCGGTGCGGACACCTTGGCCAGCCTCATCGCGGCTGCCCACGCCCGGGGCCTGCGGGTGCATGCCTGGGTGAATGTTCTCTCCCTCAGCCAAAATCGCGATGCCCGGATCCTCGAGGTGCTCGGCCCGGAGGCGGTCCTCGTCGACCGAGCCGGTCGTTCTTTGCTCGATTACCCCGGCTTCGAGGTGCCCGACCCCGACGGCGCCTGGTACCGGATGGGAACCCGGGGTCTCTATCTCGACCCGGCGTCGCCCGGCGTCGCCGAGCGTCTCGTAGCGACTTTCACCGAATTGGTGACCCGCTACCCGGAACTCGACGGTCTGCACCTGGACTATGTCCGTCATCCCGGGGTGCTGCCCTTCGTGCCGGGCTCGCGCTTCGGAGTGGGTCTCGACTTTGGCTACGGGCAAGCCTCGCGTCTTCGCTTTCAGCAGGAGACGGGTCTTCGGGGACCCTACGCCAACCCGGATGCGGCTTCCCGGGATGCCCTCGTCAACACGAACCAATGGGATGCCTGGCGGCGCGAGAAGGTCTCGGAGTTGGTGGCCGACATCGCCCGCAGCGGCCGTGAAGCGCGGCCCGGGCTGGTGATCTCGGCAGCGGTGATCGCCTACGCGGATCGCGCCTACCTCAGCCTCGCCCAGGATTGGTGGGCTTGGTTGGAGGCGGGCTCCATCGACCTGGCCATCCCCATGGCGTACACCCTGGACGATCGCCTGCTCGGCTATCAACTCGATCATTTCGGTCGCTCGGCCGAGCGCGAGCGGATCTGGTCGGGGCTCGGGGTCTGGCTTTTTGCGCGCTCTCCGCAAGGAGCCGTGGGACAGATCGAACGCGCCCGGTCCGCCGGATTGGTGGGTGAGGTGCTCTTCTCCTACGACGCCATCGCGGAAGCACCCGCCCTCGAGGCAGCGCTCGTCGCCGCCGCCCAAGGCGGTTCGTAGCCTCTCCGTGGACGAATCTCTCGACCTCGACCGCTTCGCGTTCGACCTCCCCGCCGAGCGCATCGCTCAGCAGCCCCTGGCCGCCCGGGACCAGGCCCGGCTGATGGTGATGGACCGGGCCCTGGGTGCCGTAGTGGGCGAGGGTCAGGTGCGTGATCTACCCGGGCTCCTGCGTCCCGGTGACCTGCTGGTCGTCAATGCGACCCAGGTGTTGCCCGCCCGGCTGCGCGGCCAGAAGGCGAGCGGGGGCCGCTCCGAGGCGCTGCTCCTGGGCGCCGAGGGCCCGTCCGAGGAGCGGCGTTACCGGGCGCTGGTTCAGTGCCGGGGGCGGCTTCGCGTGGGCTCGGGCTTTGTCTTTGCGGCGCCGGGCGATGGCACCCGGCTGGAGGCCGAGATCGTCGCGCTCCACGAAGCGGGCGAGGTGAGCCTGGTCTTCGAAGCCGGGGTCTCACCCTACGATTTGGGCGAAGCCCCCCTGCCCCCCTATATCCGCCGCCCGGAAGCGAACGAGGTTCAGCGGAAGAGTGATCAGGCGCGCTACCAGACGGTCTTCGCCCGGGTCCCGGGCGCCGTGGCGGCCCCCACGGCCGGGTTGCATCTCACGCGGGAATTGCTGGAGGCATTGGAGGCTCGGGAAATTCGCCGGGCCGAGGTCGTGCTCCATGTGGGGGCAGGAACCTTCCGGCCCCTGCGCGAAGTCGACCTCAGCCGAGGCCGGCTCCATGCCGAACGCTACACCCTGCCCCAGGCGACGGTGGATGCCGTCGAGGCCACCCGGGCCCGGGGCGGCCGGATCATCGCGGTGGGGACCACTTCCACCCGGGTCCTCGAGAGTTGCGCCGGTGCAGACGGGCGACTCACGGCAAGTGAAGGGGAAACCGAACTCTTTATTCGCCCGGGCGAACCCTTTCGGGTGGTGGATGGCCTGCTGACGAATTTTCATTTGCCCCGTTCCTCGCTCTTGCTTCTGGTTGCGGCTTTCGTGGGTGAGGAGCCGATCCTCGAGGCCTACCGGCGCGCCATCGACGAGGGATATCGCTTTTACTCGTACGGCGACGCGATGCTAATCGTATGAGCCCCGCGAGCCCGGTGGCTGCGCCTGGGAAGGGATTTTCTTGAACGCCAAGGGATATGCAATGCAGGTCCAGGCCTCGGACGGCGACGCCCGAACCGGTTGCCTGACGACTCCCCACGGTGTCATCGAGACGCCCACCTTCATGCCCGTGGCCACCTACGGCGCGGTCCGCGGCATCGCGGCGGCGGATCTTCAGGCCATCGGGGCGCAGATTCTTCTATCGAATACCTATCACCTCCATGAGCGTCCCGGCGACGCCACCATTGCGGAACTCGGGGGCCTGCACGGGTTCACGGGGTGGCGCGGTCCGTGGCTGACCGATAGCGGCGGCTACCAGGTCACCTCCCTCGCGCACCGCATGAAACTCGACGAGGAGGGCGTGACGTTTTCGTCCCCATTGGACGGAAAGCGGCGACAGTTGACGCCGGAGAACGTGATCGAGATCCAGGAACGGTTGGGGTCGGATATCGCCATGGTGCTCGACCAGTGCGTGCCCCCGGACCCGGAACGCAACGAAGCGATGAACGCCGCCATGGAGCGCACTCTGCGCTGGGCCGAGCGCGCCGCTGGGGCTCGCAAGCGCGCCGACCAGGCGGTCTTTGCCATCGTCCAGGGCGGCGTCTCTGAAACCCTGCGTGCCCGGTCGGCGCGTGGCTGCGCCGAATTGGGGTTCGACGGCTATGCCCACGGCGGTTTGGGGCTGGGCGAAAGCAGGCAGGCCCGGCGGGATTCGGTTCGCGCAGCGCATGCCGTGCTTCCGGTCGAGGCCCCCCGCTACCTGATGGGACTCGGCCGGCCGGTGGACCTCGTGGACGGGGTCGCGTGTGGGGTGGATCTCTTCGATTGCGTCGTGCCCACCCGGAACGGTCGCCACGGTCTGCTTTTCACCCACGAAGGGGTGCTGCACATCAAAAATGCCCGTTACCGAAACGACGACAGCCCGGTAGACGCCCGCTGTGACTGCCCCACCTGCCAAGCGCATAGCCGCGCCTACCTGAATCATCTCCTGCGCACGGGCGAAGCCCTGGGCGCTCGCCTCGCGGCGCTTCACAATTTGCGTTTCTACCTCGGCCTGCTCGAGCGTGCACGGGTTGCCATCGGCGCGGGTGAGTTCGCAGCCCTGCGCGAAGAGGTGACGGCGCGCTCGGAGCAGAAATTGGGCTGATTGCTCAGTCGTCGCTGGCGGCTTCGAGCGCGACGCACAGGCCTGCCCGGTAGGCGAGGTCATCGCCGAGTTCCGCGGGAAGGATACGCAGGGAAGGTGCCTGGTGGGGCCAGGTGCGCTCGGCCACAAGGGCGCGCAAGGGCGCGAAGCAGAGGGTTTCCCCCGCCGCCACCGCGATGGTGCCCAGGACCACGGCTTCCGGGGCGAGACTGAAGGCGATGTGGACGATGGCTCGGGCGAGATAGCGGTTGAAGCGATCCACCTCGTTCAGCGCCCATTGGTCCCCGTCCCGGGCGGCTTCGATCCAGTGCACGGGCGTGAGCGCGTCCCGGCTTCCGGCCAGGGTCAGGCAGGATGAAGTTTCCGGGGCGTGCGCCCGGAGGCGCCGCGTCAGGGCGGCTCCCCCGATATACGCCTCCAGGCAGCCATGAAGACCGCAAGCGCACGCCTCTCCGGGCCACTCCACCGGGGTATGTCCCCACTCTCCCGCGTTTCCATCCCGGCCCCGGTGAAGGCGGCCTCCGAGAATCAGTCCGCCTCCGACCCCGGTCGACATGGTGAGGTAGACCATGTCGCGAACGCCCTGCCCCGCCCCGAAGCGGTGCTCCGCCAGGGCGGCCGCGTTCGCGTCGTTCTCCAGGGCCACCGCGCAGCCGAATTCTTCCTCGAGCCGCTTCACCACCGCGACAGTTTCCCAGCCGGGCAGGTTGGGCGGTCGGACCACGTGGCGGCGCTGGGCATCCAGCGGCCCGGGGACCGAAACGCCGATTTGGACGAGGTCTTCGGGCCCAGCCCCCGCCTCGCCCAGGAGGGTCCGGATATCGTCGGCGATGCGGCTCAGGTCGGCCCGGGCATCCCCGGTCGGCTCACTGGGGCGGCGCCTGCGCGCGAGGATCTCACCCTGGCCATTCGCGTACGCGTAGGCAATCTTGCTGCCCCCGATATCGATGCCCAAAAGCAAGGGATTCCTTGACCTTTCTCACGCTCATGATCTAAAGGTTGGGGCGCCCACCCGGGCGGGGATCAGCATATCACGGCTGGCCCCGAGCCCAGGCCAGGGCCAGTGCCGAGCCGAGCCCCTTTGCTTGACCCGGGAATACGAAGGAGTCCGCCCCATGTCACTCGCCGCCCCAGCACTTCGCCTCTTCGTATGGGGAGCGCTCACCGCTGGCCTCTTGGGCTGCGCCTTCGGTGAGTTTCGTCCCGACGATCCCATGGGCCGAGAAATCACCTTGGGCGATGCGCACAAGCACTACACCGATTCCGTCCGCTGGTCGAAATTTGATGAAGCCTCGGGTTATATCGAACCCGCCGAACGCGACGCCTTTCTGGCCCAGATGCCCGAACCCGACCTGGGTCGTTTTACGGATTGGGAAGGCAAGCCCTGGTCCTTCGACGATCCGGAAATCCGAATGAAGGCGGTGATCGAGGTGACCTACCGCGCCTACTCGATGGCCAATCCCGTGGAGTTCAAGGTCAAGGAGCGGCAATCCTGGAGCCGGGCCGATCGCGCCAACGATTGGGTGGTGAAGTCCGAGTTCACCGGGCTGGATCAGTTCGGCGGAAATTGAGGCGTGTGCAATGCCCGGCCGAAGCGGCCGGGAGTGGCGGCTTCTCGTAAGCGTTGACATCGGTCGCGTCGCCGCCTATCAATACGGCCCAATTTTGTTGCGGGGTAGAGCAGGGGAAGCTCGTCGGGCTCATAACCCGGAGGTCGCAGGTTCGAATCCTGCCCCCGCTACCAATGAGAGACGCTCGGAAGCTCTGGCTTCCGGGCGTTTTCTTTATTTGGGCCTTGGGCCCAGTTCGAGCGGGGTTTCGCCCGCCGCCCCTGGCCGACGAGAAGCTTGGACCTCGAGCCACACGACCGTGGGCTCGGCTCTGCTCCTCCCCTTTGGCGTGGGTCGGTTGCGCTCAGGGCATGGGGCTTCGGTGAGAAACCGCGAGAAGGGAAGCGGGGACCATGCGCGGTAGACTTGAGCGGTCGCCAAGGGGAGATCGCCGCCGATGATCGAGGTCGAGATGCGTCCGGGCCCGTTGGGCCTGAAGGGTGGCGAACCCTTTCCGGAGGTTCGCGACGAAATGGAGCGCATCGAGAAGGGCCGGCGGATCATGCGCCCTTCGTTGATGCGGTGGATTCCGAATTGGCTCATCGTCAGACTGATGCGCAAGATGATGGGTTTTCCGAACAAGGACATCGCGAAGGGGCGTGTCAAAACCCGTGCGCTCTCGATCCCAGGACCCGGGGGAGAGATTCCCGTTCGCGTCTACCTGCCCGAGGGCACGAACCTGCCGATCCTTCTCTACTTCCACGGAGGGGGCTGGGTGGGTGGAAGCGTGGATGCGGTCGAAAATATCGGCCGCGGTCTCGCGGATCGGGCCGGTCATATCGTCATCAATGTCGACTATCGCCTCGCCCCGGAGCATCGCTTTCCCGCTGGCCTGGAAGATTGTTACGCGGCCATCGAGTGGGCTGCTGAACACGGTGCCGAATTGGGGGGCGACCCGGCTCGCATCTCGGTCGCGGGGGACAGCGCAGGCGGAAATTTTGCGACGGTGTGCTGCTTGCTCGCGCACGAGCGAAACGGCCCCGCCCTCTCGCACCAGGTATTGATCTATCCCGGCGTCGATCTTTCCGGTCGTCACGACGAGGAATTAGGCCCCCAGGACGGCGCCGATGGAATGGATCTGGGGGAATTTCTGGCCTCGGTCTACGTGGATGCGCCGGAACTTCTGGCCGACCCGCGTTGTTCCCCATGGCTGGCTGAGGATGTGTCCTTCATGCCGCCCGCCCTTGTGCTGACTGCCGAGTACTGTTTCATTCGCGATCAGGGTGAGTCCTACGCGAGGAAGCTGGCTGCTGCTGGCGTTCCGACTCGGGCGATCCGATACAACGGCGTCAACCACGCCTTCCTGGACAAGGTCGGCGTATGGCCTTACGCCGATGCTTGCATCGAGGAGATTGCAGAGGTTCTCGGTTCACCCGGATAGGTCCCTCTCTCAGGGAACTGTACGCGGCGGCGACAGGCGGTCAGGAGAGGCGACATGAAGAAGGCCATCGATATCGAAGTGCGGTGGGCTCGGAAGGATGATGGGGACGCCTGGCTCGCGATGCGGCAGGCGCTTTGGCCCGAATGCCCAGATGGGATTCACGAAGCCGATATGCTGCAAGTCATGGCTTCTGGGGGGGGCGCTTTTCTGGCCATGACTCCCCTCTCGGGTCCGGCCGGGTTCGCCGAGGTGTCGCTTCGCCGGGAGCACGTCGAGGGCGCCTCGTCTTCACCCGTTGCGTATCTCGAAGGCTGGTTCGTCGCTCCGCCAAGGCGAGGTGAGGGAGTCGGGCGGGCTCTTGTCGAAGCAGCGGTGCGCTGGGCGAGGGAGATCGGCGCCGGTGAACTGGCGAGCGATACCGAGTTGGAGAACGAGGAGGGCCAGAGCGCCCACCAGGGGCTCGGCTTTCACGAAGTCGGACGAAGCGTGCACTATCTGCGCCGACTTTGACGAAATCGTTTCCTATGGGGCTGGCCAGACCGCGTTTGCCTCGGGCTCGGGCTAGTCTTTGGCTTGTTACGGCGCACGGTCGAATCCAATCCCGCAGAATGGGGGTGAACCATGAGCTCAGATATCGAGGTGGTCATCGAAACTTTTTCCGATAAATCCTTCGCGGAAGCGGCGGTGTCGCTCCTTGCTTCGGAAAAAATCCAGGCATGGATTCGTTCGGATGACGCCGGGGGTGGCTTGCCGAACCTGGGTTTTGCTCGGGGCGTACGCGTGCTGGTCGCTCCCGCGGACGAAGCGCGGGCGCGGGCGATTCTGGATGGGGGTGCCGAGGCTTCCGGGGCTTGAGCCAGGAGATGACGCCTCGGCCGCCGAAAGCGATTTCGTGAAGACGACAGAAGAAAGCCCGCAGGCCTCCGACGAGGCCATCCGGTGGGTGGATCCCGAGCCCGCATCCCCGGCCAGTGAACATGGAGGCGTGCTGACCGAAGGCCAGCGAGAGCGATGGCGCGAGGCGGGCTTCGCCCTGGTGGACGGGTTGCTTCCGGAAGGCTTGGTGGCCGAAGCGAAAGCCGTGGCCGAGGAGACCTTCCCGCTGCTCACGCGGGAGGAGCGCGAAAGGGTCGCGGATTTCGGCAGCCGGGGCAGTATGGAATTTCCCACCGGTCGGCCGCCGGTGGATACGATCACGCTTCATCCGCGCATGCTCGCTGCGGTGGCCGAACTCCTGGCGGTGCCGGTGCGCGAGATTCGGCTCACCCAGTCTGATCTCTGGCCCAAATTCGGCCGTGGCCAACAGGCCGGGGGGGCGTACGACAACACCGACCAGCGGATCCATGTCGACTACCCCAACCACACCCTGACCCATCCGCCGCGTTGGGAAAGCCCGGAAGCGGTGGAGATCATTCTCTACTTCGACGCCGTGGAGGATTGCGGAGGCTCTACGGCGGTGGTCCCGCGCGAGGGCCCCGATGATCCCGCCTATCGCTGGCCCATTGTGGATATTCCCGGGGTGGGCGACATCGAGTGGGTCAACGATCGCGGGGAAGCCGATCGCCAGCTGGGCCGCGTGGCCCCGGACGTGGAGCGTTTTGCGACTGAAAATCTATAACCC
>JAAZXM010000073.1 GCA_014240165.1 Myxococcales bacterium
TCGGCCAGGTGGGGCTCGCATTCGCTTTCTCCGACACCCCCGCCCGGATTCAGGGGCCCCCCATCCTGGTGGGCGCGAATACCCGGGAAGTGTTGGCCGACCTGGGCTACGACGAAGCGGCCATCGACGCCCTCTTCGAGCAGGGTGCGGTGGGGGACGAGAAGGTTCACCCCATTCTCGCGGGGGATGGCGCGAAAACCGCGACCTCACCCTGGGCCCCCGATCAATGAGCACCCCGCCGCTCGGGCCACGCCCCGAGCCCGTGGCATCCCGGGATAGCGCCTTCTTCTGGCAGGGTTTGCGGGAGAACCAACTACTCGGCCAGCACTGCGACGGCTGCCAACGCTTCAGGCATCCACCGCGCCCGGCGTGCCCCCATTGCGGCAGCTTCGATTGGAGCGCCGTGCCCCTTTCGGGCCGGGGGTGCGTTCACGCCTGGATCCGGCCCCAGCACCCGCCCATGCCCATGTTCGGAGACGATTACGTTGTGGCCTTGATTGAACTCGATGAGGGCATTCGCCTGCTCTCGAACCTCTGCGAGGTGGGGGCCGGCGAGATCCGAACCGGGATGCCCGTCGAGGTCTTCTTTATCGATGTCGGCGAGTCCGGCGCCCGGATCCATCAATTCCGCCCCCGCGCAGAGGCAGCGAATGGATAATCGCTCCGCCGTCATCGTCGGGATCGGCCAGACCGAGTTCTCGAAGAACTCCGGACGCAGTGAACTTCAACTCGCGTGCGAAGCCATCCGACTGGCATTGGACGACGCGGGCCTCTCCCCCGCCGACGTCGACGGCATGACCACCTTCACCCTCGATTCGAGCGAAGACGTCGACCTGGTGCGCGCTCTCGGAATCGAGAACCTGCGCTTCTCTTCCCGGGTGCCCCATGGCGGCGGCGGCAGCACGGGCACCCTTGCCCATGCCATGGCGGCGGTCCAATCCGGGCTGGCCGAGGTGGTGGTGGGCTGGCGCGCGATGAATGAACGCTCGGAAGCGCGTTTTGGAACCGCTCAACTCTCCGGCAGCCAGGAGACTCGGGGTTCGGGAACGGGCTTCATCGAGTGGAGCGTCCCCTTTGGCGCGGTGAGCCCCGCCGCATGGACGGGCATCCAGGCCCAGCGCTATATGCACACCTACGGGGCGACGAACGAAGACTTCGGGCGGGTTTCGGTGGTCCTCCGCCGGGCCGCAGCCACCAACCCCAGGGCCTTCTTCTACGAAAAGCCCATCACCCTCGAGCAGCATCAGGCCTCGCGCTGGATCGTGGAGCCCGCCTTCCGGCTATTCGATTGCTGCCAGGAAAGCGACGGGGGCGTCGCGTTCGTGGTGACCCATTCCGAACGCGCCAGGGATTGTGCTCAGCCCGGAGCGCGTATCGTCCACGCCACCCAGGCCGTCCCCTTCGAAACGGAAGTGGTCACCAATTTCTACCACGCAGATCTCACCCGCTTCGATTCCGGCATCGCCGCCGCAGCCGAACTCTATGGCCGCACCGGGCTCGGGCCCACGGATATCCAGGTCGCCATGCTCTATGACCATTTTACCGTGGCGGTATTCTGGCACTTGGAAGCCTTCGGGTTCTGCGGCCCCGGCGAGGGACCGGCTTTCGTCAAGGAAGGGCATCTGGATCTGGACGGCAGCCTTCCCCTGAGCCCCAATGGGGGCTTGATCGGCGAAGCCTATATCCACGGGATGAACAACATCACCGAAGCGGTCCGTCAGATTCGCGGAACCGCCGCCAACCCCATCGAGAACGTCGATCACGTACTCGTGTCTTCGGGGATGAGTGCCGCCATTCTCGGGCGCGTATAAAAGAGCGCGCCCGGATCAGGGGAATCCCCCCATGGCGAGCCTCAGCGCGACTAGGAACCTTCTTTTCGGTTGGCCTCGAGTGAGCCCGATTGCCTTCCCAGGTGGCGATTCAACTGGAGATCGTAGCGGCTGGTCGCCGCGGCGAGCCGGGTTCGCACGAAGGGCTCCCATCGGGGAGGCTCGGCCGCTTGGGGCTGATCGCCCATCACCGTCACGCGTTGAATGATGCGCTCCTCGGTGAAATCGTTGAGCACAAAATGCTGGGTACAGCGGTTATCCCACATGGCCACGGTGCCTTCCTGCCAGCTATAGCGGACCGTAAAGCGGGGATTCGACACCCAATCGGTCAGGTAGCCCAGCAGGGTATCGCTCTCGTTGGCACTGAGTTCCACAATTCGGCGCGTGAAATGCTCATTGACGAAGAGGGATTTTCGCCCGGTCACGGGATGCACCCGCACCACCGGATGAATGCTCGTGGCTTCGGGCTTTCCGTGGGGCGCTGCATCGTGGAGCGCCGTCAGGCCTTCGCAAAGATCGCGCAGGGGCGGCGAGAGTTCCTCATAGGCCTTGTAGGCATTGGCCCAGAGCGTATCGCCTCCGAGTTCAGGGCATTTCACCATATGGAGGATGGCCATGATCGAAGGTTCATCCTGGAAGGTGATATCGCTATGCCACTCGTCCGCGATCCCTCCTCGACTCGCGGCCAGCTCGAAAATCATGCCCTCATCGCCGTCATCGTTGAAAGGATTCTTGAGATTGGGGTGGCCCTCGAGTTCCCCGAAATGCTGGCCAAACGCGACATGTTCTTCCCGAGTCGGGTGCTGGTCGGGGAAGAAGAGAACCTGGTGCTCGATCAGCAGCTTTTCAATTTCCTCAGCAACAGGCGCATCCACCTTGCCCAGTGAAACCCCGCGCACCTCGGCACCCAGTGCACCCGAAAGCCTCGTCACGTCGAGAGCCAGACTCATCGAAATCCATCCTCCTTCAAAAATGCGAACCGAAAACGCTTTAGTCTATCGAGCAAGCTCGGGGCCAGGGGAAATATCACCCTGCATTCATCCACTCGCCTGCTGAGCAGAACTGTCCGAAGCGAAGCGCGTGAGTTGGCGATCGAGCTTGACCGAATCGATGGGCTTCGGAAGAAAAGCGTCGAAACCCGCTTGAACGTATCGTGCTCGGTCCGCTTCACTTGCACTCGCGGTCATCGCCACGACGGGAATGCTCGCGAGGCCCTGATCGGCCCGAATTTCGGCCAACGTCTCGAAACCATCAAGGCCCGGCATATGGATATCCATCAGGATCAGATGCGGATGTTCTCGGCCCGCCAGATCGATCGCCTCTCTTCCATTTCGGACGACAATCGGTTCGATCCCCCTGACCCTCAGTAGTCCTCGAATCACGCCCAAATTCGCTGAATCATCATCAACGACGAGGACGCGCGCCTCCGGGGCATAGACCCGACCACTCGGCCCACCCGAGTCGAACGCTGATGGCTCGATGGAGTCCGACTGCGACTCCAACCCAGCGAGCGGCATAATCAAGAAAAAACTGCTCCCTGCCCCAACCTGGCTTTCCGCTCGAACCTCGCCCCCATGAAGCGCGGCGAGTCGGCGAGTCAAAGCCAAGCCGATTCCGCTACCCCCCAACGCTTCGTCGCGCTTGCGATCAACCTGGTAGAAATCCTCGAAGACCCGCTCCAAATTTTCGGCAGCAATGCCGATTCCCTCATCCCAGACCTCGATGGAAAGCATAGTCTCGGATTCGACGGACCATCGAATGCCAACACGATGCCCAGACTCCGTGAACTTCAGGGCATTTGACAACAGGTTGTACAAACTCTGGCGTAAACGCCGCCGATCAACTCTCAGGCTGGGCGCATCAGGCCCGACCTCATTGATGATGGAAATCCCCTTTTCTGCGCCGCCGTGCTCGATATTCTGCACGACTTCCGAAACGACTTCGGCCGGGGAAACCTCGTCGAGCGCAAGATTCACCTCGCCCATGGTGATCTTCGTGACATCGAGAAGATCGTTGATGAGATCGAGCAGGTGATTTCCAGACTCACGAATGTTCTTGACGAACTCCTCCTGGTCCTTGTTGAGCTTCCCGAAATGAGGATCTTCGAGCAACTCGCTGAAGCCCAGAATTCCGCTCAGCGGGGTCCTCGTCTCATGACTGACCCAGGACAGAAACCTGGATTTCGCCGCATCCGAGGCCTCCGCCGCATCTCTCGCCTTCGAGAGGAAATCCGCCTGATCCCGGAGTTTATCGTTCAGCTGTCCCTCGACTCGCTGCGCCCACCAGTTGCGAACGCCCAAAGAAGTGACGAGAAGCACGACTGATGCTCCCAAGTAGGGAACGGTTTCCCCCCGCAGATCCTCCCCGTAGGACAACGCAACGGCGAAGACCGACAAAATCCCAAACGCAGGCAGCAAAGTTTCAGACTGCTTGGCCCGATTTTCGCGCACCAGACTCGCCGAGGCATCGATGGCGCCTGACCCGGCGAATTCCTGCTCTGAAGCGGCGAAAAACCACGCGGCCGAAGCCACCAGGTAGAGCGATTGGTAGGGATTCACTGAGGGGCCGGTGGATGGCATCAAGAAATAGATGAAAGTGAAATACTCAACGATGACACAGAGCATGCCGAAGACGACGATGCCCATGATGAATCGTTTGCGCCCGGTGAAATGGAGAAGCACGAGGATCAGCCCGGTCACAGTCGATGCCATGATGATGGCACCCTGGAACGTCTTCAGAATAGCGACCGGAGACTCGACTTCGTCTTTCGGAAGCAACTGGTAAACCATCAACAAGTAGACAAAGACTACAGAGGAGAAGACGATTCCCAGATTCCCAGTCTGCACGAATGCAACACCAGGCACCTCCGGCGGATCCTGATAGAGCATCATGCCGACAATGGTGAAAATCGGTGAAAACGCATAGAGGGAGGTAGCCCCAGCCGTCATCGGGGTTTCGCCGAGGGAGTAGTACTCGAGATATCCCCAGAAGCTCTCGGCTCCGCACATACACAAGAGGGCAATCGTGATAAAGGTCCACGCGCGCCGCTCCCGGCCCCGCAGAGTTCTGGCCGTCTTCCAACCCCGCAACGCTGCCAGCAAGGGGAAGAGGGGAAAGCACAGGGCAACGTACCAATAGCCGGCATCCCCCGGCGCAGCCCCGTTCAGAATGAGGTATTGGCAGGGGATAATCGTTACGGCGAATAGGCCGATCAGAAGCGTCCGCCGAGCCAACGGAGTCAATCCTGAAATGTCCCTATTTTCATCTACCGCTTCGCTCATTGCCGAATCAGATACCTCTCGACTGCGTTATACAACTCGCTTCAGCCCCAATGAAGAAGACTCGTGGAGCAGGATAATTCGGATTGGTCTTGAATTTGCAATTCGCCAGCAGGGTATCATAGCTGGCCTTTCGGCTTCGATCGGCTCCATGAGAGCCCTTCCCGGACCCATTCTCCCTAACGCGGCGTCCTCGCAACCAGGGGACTGTAGATACCGTCCTGAACCACGCCGGAAGTTGTGATCGTGATATGCACGAGTAGAAAACCCCAGAAGGTGCTTGTCACGTTGACATCGACATCGGCACCGGGAACCGAGGCTCCCCAAGGCGGAATAATCCCGAACGATTGGTAATAGTTCACATGGTACGCGGTTCCTACGGGCAGCCGAACCTCGGGATCCAGATCCAGGTCGGAATCGTTCTCAACGCTGTCGATATAGCCCGTAAAGGGAATATCAAAAGCGCCGATACTCGCCTTGTTGGCGTCGAGCCGTTCGGATAGGTCGTAGATAGAACCGCCACCGTGGCTGAACCCGAAGAAAGAAATGGACGTGACGCCCCGGTTTTGCACGGCACTGACGATCTCATCGTATACCGGCCCCGACCCATCAGCCGCGACATCGTTCTCGACATACATATGCGAGTCGTAGCCATCCTCGTGCAACGAGACGGCCATCACCGACACGCCTTCATTGGGCCCGAAAACGGGGTCAGTGGGAAATTGGAACTCGCCATGGAGCCCGATCACCAGGCTCGTAAATGGAAAGAAGTTCACCTGGTCCGCAGAAGCAACCGAAGAATCGAAGACAGACCGCGCTTCGAAGATCAAAGAGGCCGACCCTCCGTTGGGGTTTTCGATCCAGACCGAACCCGTCGTGGAAGCCGGGTTCACGACACTCTCATCGCTGACGTCGAGAATGGCAATCCCCTTATCCTGGCTGGTCCAAACCTTGATATTCCCATTTGTGCGGCGAATCACATATTCGTACCCTGCGGGCGCCGGCACCTCGCCTACGGACCACTCCACCTCGATGAGGTCGTTCTCGCCGGCCACCGATGAATCGTTTCGATCTGGGATCAAGTTTTCATCGTCGTCGTCGCCGTTGATCCGAATCCCCGCTCCCAGGCCTTCCTCCTCCCCTTCGGGCACTCTACGGCGCTGCAAGGGATCGCCGTAGGCCTCGGATTGGGGCCGGTACGCGATCATTTCCACCGAGGGCGGCGCCGGAGGAGGTTCGGGATCGTTGACGATCAGGCACCAATCGTCGAGGGTGCCCGAAACGCCCAGGCTCGTGTCGCTTGCGGTGAGAGTCCACGTTCCCGCAAGGTTCTCCCCATCGAAGGCCGTGAGAGCCGAGTTGGGAATCAATTCTCCAGCGAGCGCCGGCGCGCTCGCCGCGCAGGCCTCCTCGGCAGGCGCCGCCGCCTCGTCATCGAGAACGGCGTCTATATCGTCCCCTGAGCAACCAAAGGAAGAAGCCGGAACCCCGGGCTGATCGATCAAATCCACCGAACTGCCGGTTTCGGCATGCTCGAGCGTCACGCTGAGATCTCCCACCCAGCCGTGACCGATCACGACCGAGACATTGAGATCCGAGATCAATACGTTGTCCCCGATCATGCGAACGTCAGACACGCCAACGGGATCGTCATCCGGGATCGCCAGGCCAAGCGGCGCACTGCCGCAATAGCTCTGGGCAATGGAGCCCAGTGGACAGGCTGCGCAACGCGGCCCCGGAGCACCGCCATAGAACGAGGCCATCACACCCAGATCCAGGAAGTCCACGCTTCCGCTGCCGTCCAGGTCAGCATCGGCATCGCTCCCGAAAAAAGCCGCCTTCATCAGGGCAAGGTCCGCCGCGTCGACATCGTCGTCACCATCGAGATCCGGGTCGCAGACATTCCCGTAGCCATCCCCATTGCTGTCCAACTGGTCCGGGTTGGCCGTTTGAAGGCAATTGTCCGCCAAATCGTGAATGCCATCGAAATCGGTATCGACACCCGCCTGCGCCGAGACCGGGGGGGCCCGCAGAGCGATCGCCAGGAAGAGCAGGGATAGAAGCGCGGCGAGGCCCGGACGCGTTCTCCGCAAGACGATCAGGCCGGAGCCGATCATCAGAGCCGTGAGCAGGACGCCGCCCCAAGGCGACAGAATCGGAAGCGCCGTCGCGTCACTCGTAATGGAGGTTCCCGATAGAGTCACCGGGACTTCCCCGCCCCCCACAGCCCCGAATGCTGTCGCGGGCTGCAAGCCGATCGCGGCCACCCCGGCTTCAAGAGAAGTGAAATTCAGCGTGGCTATGCCCACCACCCCGGAGAGCCCCGCCACGTCACCCCAGGAGAGATAGTCGGCATCCGCCGGGCAGGCGATCACCAGGGAACCCGGGCACTGAAAATCAGGATCCCCGGCGCCAAAGACAACCGAATTCAGCGACAAGAGCGCGGGGTCGTAGACCAGCGTGACGCCGCCCCCAACCGTCGCCGTAGTGAAGTTGGCTTCGAGACTGACCTCGAAGGATTCGCCCGTCACCACCTCGGGGCTCGCCGACGCCAGGGCAAGGCTGTTCTGAGCCGCCGCGACGCTGCCCGTGACGAGGGCGAAAAGCACTGCAACTGCTTGGATCAGAAGTGTTCTTAGCTGAAGCTCGATCAAGGCGGATGAGCCCTCTTTCTCCGCGGGAAGATCTGCCATTCTCGCATAAAACCGCCCAGCGCCGGCCGGAAAACCCACCCCCTTGGGAGTCCGGGTCGCCGTACACCGAACCTCACTCTCAGATTCCGGTCGAATTACAGCCATCTCCTTCGGGAGATGCCTTTCGCGCATCTTCTCGCAGGCCCGCCCCCCACGGCATCGGCCTCCGCGTCCCGAGCCGACTCCTGCGGGACCCACCGGGCGACCGGCTCCACCCCCTGGGTCGTCTCGGGCCGCGCTCAGCCCTGGAGCGAGCGAAGCATCTCGCGGTTCGCCGCGTCGCGTTTCTCGAGGCGCTCGATTTCGGCTTCGTCGGTGGCGAGTTCAGTCAGGATTTCCCGGGTGTGATCGCCGAGAAAAGGAGCGTGCCGCGTCGGAAAAGCGTCCTCACTGGAAAAGCTGAAAGGAGGCTTCGGGTAGCGCATGGATCCGATTACGGGGTGGTCGGTTTCCACAAGGCTCCCCGCGTGCTGTACCTGGGCATCGGCATGAACTTCGTCCAGAGAATTGATCCGTGCCACCGGAATCCCGAAAGCATCCAGGTTCTCGCACACTTCGTCCGCGCTGACATCGGCAAGCAGCGCCTCCAAGGCTTCCTGCAATTCCGCAGTATTTTCCTGCCGGGCCAAGAAGGTCTGGAAGCGCGGATCCTGATGGAGGGTTGAATTTCGCCACACGCAAAGGAGTTCGAACGAATCGTCACGAACGAGCACGATGGAAACGTGTCCGTCCTTGACCTTGAAGATCGGAAACCAATCACCGATTTCCCCGATGTGCTGCACCCCGTCCCCAAGCAAGGTGCGCGACCACATCAGATCTGGCCACGTGTAATAGAGCGCGGAGTCCAGCATGGATATGGGGAGATGCTGGCCTCGCCCGCTCTTCTGCCTCCGAAGCAGCGCCGCTGTGATGACCTGGGCCGTGGTCAGCGCGGTGACCTTGTCGAACATGATCGTTCGCACATTTCGAGGCGTACCCTGGCCCTGGTCGTGGCTGACGCCGACGGTCGCCTGGATCAGTGGATCGAAGACCTTGCGGTTCTTATAGGGCCCGCTCGGCCCGTAGCCTGAGATCGAGGCGTAGACCAACCCAGGGTTGTCTCCCACCAGGGATTCGTAATCGATGCCCAATTTCTCGACAACGCCCGGCCTGTAGTTCTCGATGATGATGTCTGTGGTGCTGGCCAATTTTCGAAAGATGGCCACGTCCTTCTCATCCTTGAGATCCAGGGAAAGCGAACGTTTGTTGCGGTTCAAGACACCGAAAAGTGCGGACATCCCTTCCCGCGAACTGCCCAGAAACCTCGCCGGATCTCCGATCAGCGGCGGCTCGATCTTGATGACGTCCGCGCCCTGATCCGCCAGGACCATGGCGGCCATGGGACCCGAGACGGTGGTGGTGACCTCGAGGACTCGATATCCGCTCAGGGGTCCGTCCACTTTTCTCTCCTCATGCCGGCTGGGCCGTGCTCTGAATGGGCTGAGCAATATCGCAAATCCTCGTCTCTCTCCCCAGCCACTCGAACAGCGCAAAGCCGGGCGCAAAGGCGGTGGACGGAAAGAACGCCCGAACGGAACCAGCCAGAATCAGCGCCGCGGGTGAAGGCGATCTCAGTGCGGACAGCGGTAGGCCTTACCCGAGAAAGCTTCGCCCGAAGCGGAGGCTCGCGCCGCCTCGACCTCGGTGTCGGGGACAACCAGATTGGCCTCCATGCGAAGCGCCTTTCTCGTCAGGTCGTGAAAGAAATCCACCTCCGCACCCCCGGTTTCTCCCTTCAATGGCGTGAGATCCTGGGCGGGCATCGAAACCGAACCCTTGAGCAGACAATCCGGCCCAGGCTGATACCCGGTCTCGGCGAACTCCACAGCGCGGCGAATTTTCGGTCGCCAGAGATCCGGCTCGGGTTCAGAACATGAAGCCAGGAAAGCCACAATGCTCGCAAGACCGATAAGGCTCTTCTGCACGGCTGTCGCCTCCCGGCTCGATGGCGCTCGGCCCAGATCCGCGTTCGCGGCCGGGAAGCCTCCAATATCTGGGGACAAGCCTACAGCGGTGGAAAAATCCACGCTATTCGTTCCGCGCCCTTCCGAGCAAGAAACCAACCCTTTGATCCTCCCTGCAAAGCGCAGCCCCAAGCCTTTCGGCTAGAATCGAATCGATGAGCAAAGACTCGGGAATCCAAAAGGAAGTCGGCGGGGCCTACGCCAATTACGTGCTCATCGTGTTGATGATCGTCTACATCTTCAATTTCATCGATCGCAACATCCTTTCCATTCTTGCCGAGGACATCAAGGCCGACCTGGGAATCACCGATGCCCAGATGGGCTTTCTCTACGGCACGGTCTTCGCGGTCTTCTACGCGGTCTTCGGCATCCCCCTGGCGCGCTTCGCCGATGTCTGGACCCGGCGAAGCCTGATCTCTGTCGGTCTGGGCTTCTGGAGCTTGATGACCGCCGCGTCGGGGTTGGCGAGGTCATTTCCCGTTCTCGCCGCCTGCCGGATCGGGGTGGGCATCGGAGAAGCCAGCGCCTCCCCGTCGGCCTATTCGATGCTATCCGACTACTACCCTCGCCGGCTGCGAGCCACTGTCATCGCCATATACGCCGCGGGTGTCTATATCGGAGCGGGAATCGGCGTCTTCCTTGGAGGCCTGATCCTCGACTGGTGGGCCAACACGTATCCCACCAACCCGCCCTTCGGGCTCAAGGGCTGGCAAGTGGCTTTCATGGTGGTGGGCATCCCCGGGCTCCTGATGGCGATCTGGGTGCGCACGCTGCGCGAACCGCAAAGAGGCATGAGCGAAGGGTTGACCACTCCGGCCCATCCGGCGCCCTTCCGGG
Source organism: Myxococcales bacterium (assembly GCA_014240165.1). GTDB lineage: Bacteria > Myxococcota_A > UBA9160 > UBA9160 > UBA4427 > JAZXM01. The sequence goes on from JAAZXM010000073.1 coordinate 10,641, forward strand.
TCCTGGGCGAAGAGTTGATGGCCATATTGCCTCCCTTCAACTTGAAGCTGCTGGTGGGTCATCCCGGAGCGATTAGGAAGAACCTGCTCGCAGCCGCCTGCTTTGCCCTCATCGCGGTCTTGCTCATCAGCTTGACGGGAAATATCGGTCAATGGCTCGCCACCGGGATCGGGGTCTACATCACGTTCTCCTGGGCACAGAATCTCAAGATTCGCGACCCGGCCACCTACGCGATGATGTTCGGGTCCAAGGCGTTCGTCTACACTATGATCGCCTTTCCCCTGACAGCATTCGTGGGCTATGGCGCTGGTTTCTGGATACCGCCCCTGCTGCTCAGAGTTCACGATGTATCGCCGGCTGATATCGGCATGTATATCGGCCTTGGAGCCGCCGCTGGCGGCTTTCTGGGAATCACCCTGGGCGGAATCCTCTCGGACTATCTGAAGAGCCGCTTTCGCGGAGGGCGGATGATTGTCGGCTACATCTCCATCCTGGGTTCTATTCCCCTGCTTTTGCTCCTGGTCTACACCGATGACCTCGTCTTCGCCTTCTGGATCAATTTCTTTCTGACCATGCCCGCCGCGTGTGGGGGCGGGGTCCCTCCCAGTACCGCCAGCGACCTCGTCATGCCCCGCATGCGGGCGGTGGCTGGCGCCTACTACATCCTGGTGAATACCTTCATCGGCCTGGCCCTCGGCCCCTACGCGATCGGCCAACTATCAGACCTGCTTCATTCAGGCGGAATGAGCAATGCCGACGCATTGCGCTCCGCGATCGCTCTCTCGATGCTGGTCTTCATCCCGGCCCTGTTTTTCCTCTACCTCGCGCAAAAGCACCTGCCCCGGGACGAGGCCATGCGGCTCGAACTCGCCCGCGACCTGGGCGAATCTGTCGAAGCTGAAGCCGAGTAGGCAGGACCGGCACCCGGCTTCCGAAGAATCCGCCTAGGCGATGGGATTCGCGCGCAAGAAATTCAGGAGATGCTCCGCGAGGAGTTCACCTGCGTTCTCCTGAATGAAGTGGCCAGCCGGAATTCGGGCATGGGGCTGCCCTTTCGCGCCGGGGACATGCGACGTGAGCATGTCCTGGTTTTTCCGGGTTCCCACGAGGGGGTCGGACTTGCCGCATACACTCAGCAGAGGACGGTCGAAGCGTCCGAGTTTTTCCCAGGCCTCGAGGTTCGGCTCATCCTCCACACCCGCCATCATCGAGGGAAGAGTCCGAGGACCGTTCATATAGATCTCGCTCGGAAAAGGTGCATCGTAGGCAGCGATCTCCCCCGGCGTCAGCCGCTTCTGTCCGCGCGTATCCACGTTCTGGCTCGGCAGGAAATCCGGACCGGTAAGTGCAAAGCGCACCCAACCCCAAAAGAAATCCGACATATCCTCGCCTATCAACTTGATCGCCTCACCGAGGAAATCGTCCCAGGTCCTGATTTTCGCGTCGGGGTCCACCGGGTACTCGCGCCGATCGGTGAGCCTGGGGATGTCGAGGGGCGTGACATCCATGCGAACTGCGAACCCGTTGGCGGCGAAGACCCGGGCAAAGAGTTCCGGGCGGTCTGCCACCAGCCTCAAGCCGATCGCGCTGCCCCAATCCTGGCAGACCAGGCTGATCTGCTCCAAGCCGAGATTGTCGATCAACTCCGAGACCCATTGCACCTGTTGCTCGAAGGTATGTGCGTTTCTATCGATGGGCTTATCGGATTTCCCCATCCCGACCAGGTCCGGCGCGATCGCCCGGTAGCCCGCATTCACAACCGGGGGGATCATCTTGCGGTAGAGGTAGCTCCAGGTGGGCTCTCCGTGCAGCATCAATACGGTTTCGCCATCCCCCGGGCCCTCATCCACGTAATGAACCCGAAAGCCATCTACATCTACATAGTGCGGCTCGAAATCGTACCCCTCGAGGCCTGCAAATTGCTCGTCTGGGGTTCGAACGAACTCGCGCCCACTCGCCGTCTTCTGAATCATCTTTCGAACTCCACTCAGGCAATCCGCATGGGACTCTTTATCATCGATTTGGCGAGCCTGGCCAACGGGGTTGACGAGGTTCTTAGCGGCTCACCTCAGGGCCTCGCGCCAGCTCAGACCGCACCCGATCGCGACCAAAAGCAATGCCAGCACCAGGCGCGGATCTCCCAGCTGGAGCCAGGGATCGATGGGAAAGGCAATCGTCTTCTCCATGGCGGCCACCTTGAACTCATGAGAGCCCGCGAAAGCCGGATTGCTCGAAATCTCCAACATGTCGCGCCGGCTTCGATACCGCATACCCGCACCCCGAGTCCAGTTCTCCATCCCCTCGGCGTTCATGATATCGACGGCATCGCTTGCCGCCTGACCCCAGATCACCGGATGGCACGCACGGGCAAACAATGCCGGCTGCATATAAGCCATGTATTTGCCCACGACATCTTCGCTTGATTCGCCGGGCTCGACGCCCTCGATCTGCAGCGGCGTTTCGTACATGTCGATGACGTTCACCATCACGAAGTCATCGCCCGTATCCTCCTCCATGAATCGGAGCAGGTTCGCCTTTCTTTCCGGGGAAAGCGGCGGCTCGCGCTCATCGAAGAGCGCCGCGTAATGCGCGATCTCCTCATCGGTGAGGGGGCCCCCAAACGATGTGTACCAACCAAAGAAAACCGTGTAGACAAGGATCAGGATCAGCCAAATCCATCGCGTGCGCGTCATGTCGGGTACTACTGCTTGGCTCCGACTCGCCCCGATAAGGCAAGGACCAAGCTGCCGGAAAGGTCGGCAGCATCGCCCAAAAAAGAACGGTTGGCCAGAATCGCCGACTCTGCTCCGCCTCGAAAGATCTTGGCCGAATAAGCGCCTCGGCTAATCTGCCGCCCGAGGAGTCGCCGAGTCGAGCGCCTCGATGTCGCCCATCGAGCGGAGACGCTCGACTTCCGCGGACTGAATCCCCTGATGGGATGATGAACCCGAGTACTCACGGGCGAGTATCGAGACTCGATAACGCATTCGATTCAGCCGGTCGGGGTACACCTCGGAGAGATCTGTTTTTTCTCCGGGGTCTTCCTTCAGGTCGAAGAGCAGCGCTCGGCTGCCATCGCGCCGAAAGGCCCCCTTCCAGCGGCCCGACCTCAGCGTCTGCCAATCCCATTCGCTCAGGAAAACCTCACTCACCGAGAGGAATACCGGGGGGCGCCCCGCCAATGCCCCTGCCCTCGCAAGAATCAACTGTGCGAGATCTTGGCTGCGCGCCGCGTAGTGAGGAAATTCGAACAGGGGAGGCACGCTGATCAGCGGCACCCGGAGAAGATAATCGAAGGGCGGATTCCCAAAATGTTGATCGCGACCCTCCACTGGATGTTTCTCCCCGAGCCTCTCTCCGTGATCGGAGGTCAGCACCACCAGGGAATCCTCCAGAAGCCCCTGCTCGTCGAGAAGTTGAAGCAACTGTCCCACACCGGCATCGGCTCGTTTCACACCTTCGGCATAGGACACACCCGCGAGTTCGAAATCGTGAGCATCCATGAAGTGGACGTAGAGGAAAAAGCGATCTTGGGACCTCTTCCCCAGAGCTGCCCGGACGGCAGAGAGCACGGACCCTGCCGTTGTTCCCCCGTATGCGCCTTGGGTCAGTCGCGACCCACCCTCGTTGCCAGGCCCAGCCGAGCCATCGGGTGCCCCCGCTTCTTCCCAAATATCGAACCCCCTTTCGAAACCAGCGGGGCGGTAGAGCAGGGGGTTCGAGGTCACACCGATCGTTTCGAAGTCGGCGCTACGCATCTGCTCGGGGAGCGTCGGAATGCCGGCGGGAAAGCAGGTTTTCGAACCGGGCGGCGCCACCCGCGACAGCCCGCACCAGGTTTCGCTGGTCCAGGAAAGGCTCCGTTCGGAGTTTCCCGATTCGATACTGGGAGTGAGGCCGGCGAAAAGGGCTCCCATGGACATGGTCGTCGAGGGAAAGGAGGCAAGCGCTCGGGGGGCAGCCTGGCCCCGAGCAGCGAGTTTGTCGATGTGGGGAGTTTCCGCCCTGCCCCCATAGACGCCCACATGGTCGCGACGCAGCGTATCCACGACGATCAGAACGACACGATCCGGATACGGGCTCTTCGGAGACCGCGCCGCAAAGAAAAGGGCGCAACTCCCCACCAGCAAGAGCAGCCCAAGAAAGATTATTTCATTCCTGGAGAGCCCGCTCAAGATGAATCCGAGTCTGCCCAAGCCGAGAGGAAACTAGACGCGTTCGATGATGATCGCGGGCGCCATGCCGCCTCCGGCACACATGGTGATCAGCCCCACCTGCTTGTCTTGCCTCTCGAGTTCGTCGAGGGCGGTCCCGATCAGGATCGACCCCGTCGCCCCAATCGGATGACCGAGCGCCATGGCACCGCCGTTGACGTTGACCTTGCTCCGATCGAGGTCGAGATCTCGCTGAAATTTCTCGGAAACCACCGCGAAGGCTTCGTTGACCTCGAAAACGTCGATGTCGTTGAGTGTCATCCCAGCACGCTGGAGCACCTTCCTGGCCGCGGGGACCGGCGCGTTGAGCATCAACGTCGGGCAATCGCCCATATTCGCCGTGGCCACCACCCGGGCCCGAGGCTTGAGACCATGATCCTTTGCGTACTGCTCGCTGGCGAAGAGGATGGCGGCGGAACCATCGACAACACCCGAAGAATTGCCCGCGTGGTGAACATGGATGACATCGAGATCAGTGAATTTCTGGTTCACCAACTCGCGGAAGGTAGGACCATCTTCGTGCCGATAGTCAGCCACGGCAGGAAAGCTCGGCTGAAGTTTCGCGAGGGACTCGGCGGTGGTGCCTGGCCGGGGAAACTCCTCTCGATCAAGGGCGAGGCTGCCATCCAGGTTGTGGACGGGGATCAGACTCTTCTCGAAGCGCCCTTCGTCAATCGCTACCGCTGCGCGCCGCTGAGACTCCGCGGCATGAGCATCGAGAGCTTCGCGCGGGATGCCCTCGAGGGTCGCAATGGCATCCGCGCATACGCCCTGGTGGGGTTGCGGGTGTAGCTCCTGCAGATGCAGGTTGTTCGCCCCCATGGGCAGCATGCCCTTCTTGGGCAGGGACATCATCTCGGTCCCTCCCGCGATCACCAGATCTTCCATTCCAGCCATAACCGCAGTGGAAGCGATATTGGCCGCAGTGATTCCCGAGCCGCAGAAACGATCCAATGTGACCCCACTGGCCTTCACGTCGTAATCGGCATCCAGCGCCGACATTCGGCCGAGATCACCGGACTGCTCGCTCACCTGTGAACTCGTGCCCCAGACGATGTCGTCGATGTCGGCGGTATCGAGACCGTTGCGCTCTTTCAGGGCACGCAAGACCGTGGAACCCAGGTGCTGGGGGTGAAGGTGCGCGAGGGCACCCTTGCCCTGTTTCCCGATACCTCGGGGCGTTCGGCAGGCGTCAATGATGAAGGCTTCAGGCACGGGGCTCTCCTTGGTTTGGTGGGCAGATGGGTCGCCCAAACTAGCGCGTTCTGTGCCGACCTCTCTCGGGCGCCTGAACGGCACCAGAGCCTTTGTCCCCTCGGGGATTACAGTGAGGACAGATTTTTCCGCCACAAGCGGACTCCCTAAACCACTTCAACCCGAGGACATCGGCATCGGGCGGCTTTGCGGCCGGTTCTGAAGGTCCCCAGTCGAAGCGCGACCGCCGCAGGGGCGACGAAAGAGGAGCAAAGAGTGGGCCAATCGATGCGGATCATGATCGACGGATCGATGTGCACGGCCGGGGGCGGTTTTTCCTTCCTCGCGAACGTCGTGCCACAAATGGCCCGCCTCGCCCCCGAAAGCCGCTTCCGAATCCTCGTCCGCAACCCGAAGCTGGCCGAAGCCATGCCCGCGGCGGATAACCTCGAAGTTGAAGTCCTGCCCCCCACCGGCATCGTGGGACGCATGCGCTTCTCCTACCTCGAAGCCCCTCGCCTGGCTCGGGAATGGAACGCCGACCTCTACTACTCCGCGGGTGAAACGGTTCCCTTGAAGGCGCCCTGCCCCACCATCGCGAGCTTCCAGAACCCCAACGTCTTCTCCAAGGAAGAGTTGCATTGGCCGCTCTATCAGAAAGCCCGCCTTGCTCTCCTGCGCGCCCTCTCTGCGGTTTCAGCCCGCTGCGCCGAACGCGTGATGTTCGTGAGCGAGGATTCGGCGCGCTGGATGGGCGACAGCGTCGGCCTTCCCGAGGAAAAACGCGTGGCCGTCCAGCACGGGATCGATGCGGAAAGCTTCAGCCAGGCAGCGGACGCACCCCTCCACCCGAACCCCTACATCCTCTCGGTCAGCTCGATCTACCGCTACAAGAACTACGTTCGCCTGATCGAGGCCTATACCGAATTGGCGCAGCGACGCCGCGAAATGCCCGATCTCATCATCATCGGCGACAAGCAGGACGAGAAATACTCGGAAGAAATGTACCGGGCCCGAGATGCCGCGGGAGCGCTCTCCGAGAAGATTCATATCCTCGGCGAAGTGCCCTACTCCGAGATCGCGCCCTACTACGCTGGCGCATCGCTCTTCGTCTTTCCTTCCTACCTCGAGACCTTTGGCATCCCCCTCCTCGAGGCCATGGGGAGTGGCCTGCCCACGGTGGCGGCCGATACCCCGATCTTCCGCGAGGTGGGGGGCGACGCCGTCCTCTACGCCGACCCCCACAGTTCTGCCGCCCTGGCCAAATCCATGGAGCAGGCCCTGTTCTCGCCGGGCTTCGCCGGGGCGCTGGCCAAGCTCGGACGCGAACGCGCGCGCCAGTTCACCTGGGAGCGAACCGCCTCCAAGTTGCTGACGGTCTTCGATGAGGTGCATGCCGAGCAAGAGGCCCACGCCTGGCCAACTGGCCCTGGCTTCCTCAGGGCCGCCCCCCGCATGACGCCGGTCGGCCAATCACTGCGGCCGATCCGCTAGGGGCGCCCGCCGGGCCCGCGGGCCCGGCCGCGCTCGCGCCGCCTGACCCTGCCCTACCCGGCAGCCCCGCTGCAAGAATCTCATCCCCCAATAGGGGAAACACCGCGATTCGCTGGGCGG